>JAYZFK010000089.1:0-31949 GCA_036336835.1 Myxococcota bacterium
AGCGGCCTTCGTGGCAGCGGCCTTCTTGGCGGCGACCTTCTTGGCGGCAGCCTTCTTGGCGGCGGTCTTCTTGGCGGCGGTCTTCTTGGCGGCGGTCTTCTTGGCGGCGGTCTTCTTGGCGGCAGCCTTCTTGGCGGCGGCCATCCTGGAGGTCGCCTTCTTGCTCCCGGTCTTCTTGGCCGGAGCGGTCTTTCGGGATGTCTTCTTGGCGGCGGCAGGCCGCTTAGCGGAAGTCTTGCGGGCGACTTTGCCTGTGGCCTTCTTCTTTGCGCTGGTCTTTCTTGCAGTCATCGCGGGAATCCGAGGCCTTAGCGCCCGTGGCTCAGCCGAGTAGCGAGCACCGGAAAGTCGGGCGACACGCAGTAGGGAAGCACTCGAGAACGTCCTTTCGGGGGAGGCTGCCGCGGCGTATAGCACAGCGATCTGGCTCCGGGAAGCGCACTACCGCCTCGCCCGCGGGGTAGCAGGTGCGGTGTGGAGTGTGCGACACGGCGTCGAATAGGGGAGGGCTGGTCGCCCCGTGGCGCCTCGGATCAGCGGGTGGGCGCGACCAGCCAGATGTTGCGATAGACGACAGGGTTCCAGTGATCTTGCAGGGTGAGCGGCTGGGGGGCCGGCGCCTCGTCCGCTCCCTGGCCAGTCGGCCCCGGAAGCGCCAGGTCGTCGTGGATCTGGACTCCGTTGTGACGCACCGTGATCCGAGCGGGTTCCGTGCGCTCTCCTGCGTCGTCGAAGCGAGCGGCGCGAAAGTCGATGTCGTAGGTCTGCCAGACGAGCGGAGGCAGCGCCATGTTCACGCTGGGGGCGGCGACCTGGTAGATCGCCCCGCACTCGTTCGCGGTTCCCTCGAGCCCGAACGAGTCGAGCACCTGGACCTCGTAGCGGCCCTGCAGGTACACACCGCTGTTGCCGCGCGCCTGGCCGCGCGAGCTCGGCATGAAGGGTGTGCGGAACTCGAGGTGGACCCGGGCATCGCCAAAGTTCGCCTTGCTGGTGGCACCGGCCTCGAGGAAGCCACGTTCATCGATGCTGCCGTCGAAGGCGTTCGTGTTGCCGTCGAACAGCACGACCGCGCCGGCCGGCGGTGGGGCACCGAGGGTGGGGCTGGTGCGCTCGATTCGGCCGAGGTCGAAGCGGAGGCCGCTCGCGTCGTGCCCGTGAAGCCGTCCGTTGGCCTGGTGGGCGAGCAGCCCGGAGCCCGCGAAGCGCACCGAGTCGCCGCGGCGCTCGCCCCGGAAGACGGTCCGCGTCTCAGGCTCCCGACCACGGTCTGGTAGACCCGGGGAGATCATGACCAGATCGAACTCGCCACCACCGAGTGCAATTACCTGCGCGGCAAGCTCAGAGCCCGGAGTGGCGTACTCACCCTGGACGAGGTAGTCGCGGCCGGCGTCAGCGGGCTCGAGATAGGCCGGTCCGCAGGCCACTCCGAGCAGGGCGAGCGAGAGCGGTGCCAGGCAGGGCGGAAGCCAGAAGTCCATTCCGTGGGTCTCCCACGGTCGTGGGTGCGTCACGACGGCTATTGCGATGGGCTCGAGACGGCCGGCGTGCGCTCGAAGCGAGTTTCGTAACGGATCGGCTCGATGCCCGAGAGCGCCGTGATCTGTAGAACGCTCTCCACGACGAGCGTGGCGCCGCCGTCCTCCAGCCGGAAGGTGTTCGATCCGTGGGCCTGGGAGGTGCGCCAGCGCGTCTCGATGGCTTCGGCCAGGCGCCTCGAGCTGGTCGTCACCGTACCGCGATCACCGTCGAACCGACGTTCGCTGCCGTCGGTCAGGAGCGGGCGTGGCTCCCGGCCGCGCTCTCCCAGCGCGATCTCGTCCTCGTCGACGCGGAACACGTAGCGCTCCGGTGGCACGGTCGTGCGGCGCAAGATCGGGCCGGCCATGGTGCGGGTGACCCAGGACAAATCCGCGATGGCCGCTTCGATCGACTCCAGCCGGGCCTGGTTGCTCTGGTTGGCCACCCGATGCCAGCGGCCGTCGAAGGGTGCCAGATCCTGGCTGTGGGCCGGCCCCAAGGCCGTGCAGAGGGCGGTCAGGAACAGACCGAACCGCCAGACCGTGTGCACCACGGGGCGTCCAACGCGAACGCCCCCGGCCGCGAGGCCGAGGGCGTTCTGGATGCAAGCGGGACTCAAGTTAGCATTTCCGAGGTCGCCAACTCATGGACCAGCACGAGCAAAAAGGTGACCTCACGAGAGCCGGAAAATACCGCTACTTGGTTGATTTTGCGACGGAAATTTTGATGAAGAGGGGATTGTGACTTCATGAAGACCGAGCCAGGATCCAAATCCTACTTTACATAATATTTCTTATCAGACGTTCTCGGGGCGGCAAGAATCGGCCGGACAACGACGCGTCGAGCAGGACCGAGCCAGCACGTCGTCGCTCCGGCAGCTAGTCCGACTGCGCAGCGCGCAGCTCGCGCAGCCGTGCGGCAACGTGATCCGGAAGCACGTAGGCCGGCGCGTCGGCTTCGAGCTGCTGGAGCAGCGCCACCGCGGCCTCGGGCTCGCCTGCGGCAGCGCGCAGGCGAGCCGACTCTGCGAGCGCGTGATAGCGCAGCGGGAAGCTCTCGATTTCACTGGCGCGGGCGTAGGCCGCGGCGGCTTCCGCGAGATTGCCGAGCGCCTCGGACTCCGCGGCGATGCGCTGCAGCAGCAGGCCCTCGAGCGGTCCCTTCGCCTGGCTGGCCGCCGCCTCCCAGCTCGTCATCGCCTGCTCGGGGCGTCCAAGCTCGACCTGCAGCTCGCCCAGATCGAGCGCGGCCAGGGCCGCCGTCGGACTGCCAGCGTGCTCTTGGATCACGGCCTCGAACTGCGCCGCGCTCGTCTCGCGGGCCGTGCGGGCCGCCTCGGGATTGGCGGGCTCGATGATGTCGATGCTGCCCGGATCGGATCCCATCGCCTCGCGGTAGGCGCGTTGTGCAACGGCGAGCGCGTTCGCGGCCTCGACCGCGCCGCTCTCCTGGCTCGAGCTGATCACGCCCAGGCCCAGGGCCACCGCGAGGATGGCGCCCAGGACGCCGAGGATTGGCATGGGGTTCTCCCCGATCCACTGGCCGAGGCGCTCGCCGCGGCCCTGCAGGGCGTCGAGCGAAAGTCCGGTCGGATCGGGTGTCTGATGCTTTCGGGCACTCACGCGGCGCTCACCTCGCTGCGTTGATTGGACGCGCGGAGTGTATCGGAGCGAACCAGGCTTTCGAGAGCCAACGCGCTTTCACTTGAGATCTCCGCGCCGCGAGCGCAGGCGCAGCCGGATCGGGGTCCCCGCGAAGTCGAAGCTGTCGCGCAGCTGGTTCTCGAGAAAGCGTCGGTACGACGGCGACACCGCCCGCGGATCGGTGCAGAAGAGTGCAAACGTCGGGGGGCGGGTTGCAGCCTGCGTGGCGTAGAAGAAGCGGACCGGTCGCCGCCGCGGGCCAGTGCGTGCCATCGACGGCTGGTGCCTGGCGACGGTCTGCTGGAGCCAGCGGTTGAGCTCGCTGGTGGAGATCCTGCGATTGGCCGCCTGGTGGACGCGTGCGACGGCCGGCCACAGCCGGGCCAGTCGCGCGCCGGTTCGGGCCGAGCACGCCACCACGGGAAAGTGGGAGGCGAAGCGCAGGGTGTGTTCGACCTGCGCGCGCAGCCGCTCGCCCTGCTCGGAATCGACCCGGTCCCACTTGTTCAGCACCACCACGGCGGCACAGCCGCGCTCGAGCACCAGGCTGGCCACGCGCGCGTCCTGATCGCCGACACCAGCCTGGGCGTCGAGCACGATCAACGCAACCTCGGCGCGCTCGAGCGAGCGAACCGTCATCAGCGCGCTGCCCCGCTCGACCTGCTGGCTTCGCTTGGCGGCGCGGCGCAGCCCGGCGGTGTCGACCAGGACGAACGCCTGACTCGGCTGGCCGGCTGCGCTTCGCTCGATTCGCACGTCGATCGAGTCTCGCGTCGTGCCGGGCACTTCGGAGACGACGACGCGCTCCTGGCCGGCGAGCTTGTTGACGAGCGAGCTCTTGCCGGCGTTCGGCCGGCCCACGATCGCGATCCGGATTGCGCTGTCCTCTGCCGCGGGCTCCTGCTGTGGCGCTGCGGGCAAGGCCGCGACCAGGGCTTCGAGCAGGTCGAAAGCGCCCTTCCCGTGCTCGGCCGAGATCGGCTGCATCGGCTCCAGCCCGAGCGCGTGGAACTCGTGAACGCGGATGCCGTGCTCCGGTACGTCGATCTTGTTGATCGCCACCGCCAACGGCTTGTCGCTGCGCCGGAGCGTGCGCGCGATCGCCGCATCGTCGGGCAGCAGCCCGGCCTTGCCGTCGACGACGAGCAGCACGGCATCCGCCTCGTCGACGGCCGAGCGCGCTTGCGCCTGCACCGCCGCGCCGAGCCGGTCGCTGGCCTGCGCATCGAGGCCCGCCGTATCGACAATCAGAATCGAGCGGCCCGCGACCTCCACCTCTTCCGCGATCCGGTCGCGCGTCAGTCCCGCGATGTTGGCGACCAGCGCTCGGCGGCGGCCCGCGTAGCGGTTGAAGAGCGTCGACTTGCCGACGTTCGGGCGCCCGACGATCGCGATGATCGGGCGGCGGGCCGCGTGCGTGGGAGTAGTACTCGGAGTCATGGCATTCGTGCTGCAAGGATCCTAGCCGTCTGCAGGCTGAACGCTGTGGGCGGTCACTCGGCTTGACAACCACTTCGAGCCGCTCGTAGGCTCGCGGTTCGATCTGGGCCGCGCGCTGCGCTGGTGCCGTCGGAGGATCTGTCTTGAGCACCCATGGTCCGCACCCCCCCGCGCGCTGGCTCGGCCTGATCGCCGGCGTCGTGCTGCTGAGCAGCGCGGCAGTGCCGGCTGCGGCGACGCCGCAGACGCTGCTCCGCGGCATCGGCAACGTTGCGCTCGCCCCACTCGATGCGGCGCTGGCGCCGGTGAGCACGTTCATCGGGCTGCGTCAGAACCTCGAGAACATCGAAGATTCGCCGGGCGTGCGGATGTTCTATCCGCTGCCCGCCTACTTCTATGCAGTGGGACTCCAGCTTGGCTGCTCCTGGATCCGGCTCACGACGGGCTTCCTCGAGGTGGCGGCGGGGGTCATCGTGCTGCCGCTCAAGACCGATATCGATCCGCTCTTCGCGACGATCGATGACGCCGACGCGCTCGTCGAGATCGACATCGACTACATGGACTACCCGCTGCGCTTCGGCATCAACTACACCATCGCAGCCTACTGACGGTGCCATCCAACGAGCGGCTTCAGCGCAGCGGTCAGCAGCCAGGCCGCTGAGCCCCCAATCCGCTACGCCGCGAGGAATCGCTCGACGCGTTCGAGCACTTCCTTCTCGTGGCGCGGGTCGAGCCACGTGACATCGTCGATCGCGCGAAGCCAGGTGCGCTGCCGCCGCGCGAACTGTCGAGTGTCGTGCTGCATTGCGACCACGGCGTTCGCCAGCGTGTCACTGCCGTCGACGACCGGGTTCAGATGCCGGTACCCGATCGCCTGCATCGGGCGCAGATCGGGCCCGTAGCGGCGGCGCAGCTCCCGCACCTCCCGCAGCAGGCCCTGGTCGATCATCGCCCTGCAGCGCGCGTCGATCCGCTCGTTGACGATGTCGCGGCCCGGGTCGAGCGCCAGGTGAAGGTGCTCGAAGGGACGATCCGCAAAGGCGTGCTCGGCGCGTACGATCGAGGCGCTGCGCCCCGCCCCGTCGAGGATTTCGAGGGCCCGGATGGTGCGGCGTGCGTCGTTGGGATGGATACGTGCCGCGGCATCGGGGTCGGCGCCGCGCAGTCGCTCGTGCAGTCGATGGCGGTCGCCCTCCCGGACGGCGCGCTGGTGCTCGGCTTCGAGCCTTGTTCGCAGCTCCGGGTCGGGCGGGCCGGAGTCGATCAGGCCCGCGAGGAAGCTGCGGATGTAGAGGCCGGTGCCGCCGGTCAGGACTACCAAGTGGCCGGCGTCGTGGATCGCGCGCGCACGCTCGCGGGAGTCGCGCGCGTAACGGCCGGCGCTGTACGGCACGTCCGGCGTCACGATGTCGAACAGGTGATGAGGCACGCGGCTGCGCTGATCGAGCGTGGGCTTGGCCGTCCCGATGTCCATGTGTCGGAAGACCTGCATCGAGTCGGCATTCACGATCTCGCCTCCGAAACGGAGGGCAATCTCGATGGCCAGCTGTGTCTTGCCGGCGGCGGTCGGGCCAGTCACGACCACCACTCGACCGCCGGCCGTGGTGCCCGCATCACTCATGGCGGGAGGATGCTAGCGGACTACCGTCGGCCGAAGCGTCGCTCGATCTCGGCGAGGTCGATCGCGACGGCGACCGGGCGGCCGTGGGGACAGGTCGGGGCCCAGGGGATGGTGTCGAGCTCACGCAGCAGGCCGCGCTGCTCTTCGGGCTCGAGGTGGTCGCCGGCGCGGCGGGCCGCGTGGCAGGCAAGCGTGGCAAACAGGCGGTCGACCGCCGGTAGCCAGCGCGTCGCGTCGCTGTCGAGCTCGCCCCGCACCCCTTCCGCCGCCAGCTCGCGGGCCAGCTCGCGAGCCAGTCCGGCCGGATCGCGGTCGGCCAGCAGGGCCGGGACGCCGCGCAGCAGCAGCGTGTCTTCGCCAAAGGCCTCGAGCTCGAAGCCGATCCGGCCGACCGCGTCGGCGTGCTCGCGCAGCGCCGCTACAGCGGCCGGATCGAGGGAGACCGTGAGCGGCATCAGCAGTCCCTGCGACGAGACGCCCTGCTCCAGCCACTGTGCGCGGAGTCGCTCGTAGAGCACACGCTCGTGTGCCGCGTGCTGATCGATCAGCAGGAGCCCGCTCTCGCCCTCGACCAGCAGGTAGCTGGCCAGCAGCTGCCCGAGGCTGCGCAGCGCGCCGAGCTGGAGCGCGCGGGGCTCGGTGCCGCCCTCCCCTGCCCTCTCGGCGGTCGTTTCCGGCTCGCTCGTGTGCCGCGCGAAGAGCCAGTCCGTGGCCTCGCCGCTCCGCGCCGTCGCGGGCGGTGTCTCGCGGACGCTCGCCGCATGTTGCCCAGCCGCCCGCGCGGGCCGCTCGCTCGCTGCGGCCGGGCCGCCCAGCCAGCTGCGGCTCGAGATCGCGTCGCGCACGCTGCGTCGGATCAGCCGGTGGATCGCACGCGGGTCGGCGAAGCGAACCTCCCACTTCGCGGGATGGACGTTCACGTCGACCTCGGTGCGAGGCAGCGTCAAGAACAGCACTGCGGTGGGAAAGCGACCGCGCGGCAGCCAGTCGCGATAGACGTCCAGCAACGCCTGGCGCATCAGCCGATCGCGCACCGGTCGACCGTTGACGAACAGATGAAGTCCGTTCGTGTTGGGGCGCGTGTGCTCGGGGACCGACACGAAGGCCTGGACGTGCCCGGTCGGCTCCTCGTATTCCACGGCGACGAGCGAGGCCGCGTCGCGTTCGCTCAACACGGCGGCGATGCGGTCGAGTGGATCCGAGGTCGCGGGCCAGACGAGCGCGGCGCGATCGTCGCGCTGGACCTCGAAGTGCACGCCCGGCAGCGCGAGCGCGAGCCGCCCCAGCCAGTCGGCGATGTGGCCCCATTCGGTCTGAGGGCGCTTCAGGAACTTGCGACGGGCGGGTACGTTGGCGAACAGGTCGGCCACCTCGATCCGCGTCCCCTCGCCAGTTGCGACTTCTCCCTCGCTCACGACCCTGCCGGCGTCCAGGCGGATCTCGTAGCCCGTCGAGCGCTCGTCGGCGCCGCGAAGACGTGTGCGCATTCGCAGCCGCGAGACCGAGGCGATCGAGGGGAGCGCCTCACCCCGGAATCCGAAGCTCGCGATGCGCAGCAGGTCGCCGGCCGCCGACAGCTTGCTGGTGGCGTGCCGTTGAAGACTCAGGTGGGCATCCGAAGGGGACATCCCGACTCCGTCGTCGGTCACCGAGACCAGGGCGATTCCGCCCTCCCGGACTCCGACCCGGACCCGCCCAGCCGCAGCGTCCAGGGCGTTTTCGACCAGCTCCTTCACGACCGAGGAAGGGCGCTCGACCACCTCTCCGGCGGCGATCTGGTCGATCACCGAATCCGCCAGCACCTGGATTCCGGCCTTCTCGCGCCCCCGCGGGCGACCGGGCTCTGTGGATTCTCTCACGCTTGCTCCTCGAATCCGGTTACACTCTAGTAACTTGAGGCAGTGGGTGGCTGCTCTCGTACTCGCAGTCAGCATTGACAACAGCTTGATTTATAAATATTTTTCCCGGCAGCCGCAAACCGCCTACGGGGGCTTTAGGCCATGAACGAATCGCGAACTTCGGGGATGATGGTGTCCGATTCGACTGATTCTGTCACAGCGCGCGGCGGGGGGGATCGAGCAATGGGGGCAAGACCTACCGATCGGATCGTTGGCTCGAGCGAGCTCACACAAAGGGCGATCGAGCGGGCGACCGCTGCAGCACGCGCGCCGGGAGCGGTTCTCATCGTCGGTGCGGCGGGTGTCGGCAAGTCGCACTTCGCCGCGGCGGTTCACGGGTGGAGCGCCCGGGCGAGCGGCCCACTGATCGAGTTCTCGGCGGGTGGAACACCGGCATCGAGCCAGTCGGCAGTGCTGTTCGGCAGTGTCGGCAATCCGGGCGCGCTGGCGCGTGCCGCGGAGGGAAGCCTGCTGGTCAAGGGTCTCGAGGAGCTTGCAGGTTCGGTTCGCACGGCGCTCACGCGTGCGATCGAGGAGGGCTCTTTCCGCGCGGAAGGCGCAGCCGAGAGCACGCCGCTGCGTGCGCGGCTGCTGCTGTCGAGCCGCGGCAGCGAGCTGCCCATCCCGCATTCGCGTGTCGAGATCCCGCCGCTCAGCGAGCGCAGTGAGGACATTCCCGCTCTGGCAGCGGAGTTCCTCGCGAGCTTCGCTCAGGAATTCGGGGTTCAGCCGGTCGGCTTCACCGCTGAGGCGCGCCGCTGGCTCGTCAGCGAGCCGTGGTCGGGCAACGTGCGCGAGCTGCGCGAACGGGTTCGTCAAGCGCTGCAACTGGCGGGCAGTGGAGCGATCTCGATCGAGGCGCTCATGCTGTCCAACGAGGGAGATGAGATCCCATCGTTCAAGGATGCAAAGCGGGGGTTCGAGACGCGCTATGTCGAGAGCGTGCTGCGGCGTTGCGCAGGCAACATCAGCCGCGCGGCGCGACTGGCCAAGAAGGATCGGAAGGACTTCTACGACGTGATCCGTCGGACGGGTGTGAACCCGCAGGACTTCCGTTCCTAGCGCCCTCCCCTGCGCGGCTCGCCCCGGGCGACCGCGATGCGTGTAGCGATCGTTCAGCTCTGCTCGACGGATGACATCGAGCGCAACCTCGAGCAGGCTCGTGACGGCGTTGCTCGTGCGTCCGCGCTCGGGGCCGAGTTCGTGGCGCTGCCGGAGGCGTTTGCGTTCCTGCGGCGCGAGGGTTCGGCGATTCCCGATGCGGCGGAGCTCGAGCGGCGCGTGAGCGACGAGCTGGCGAGCTGGGCGAGGTCGAACGAGGTCTGGCTGCTCGGTGGGAGCCTGCCCGAGGCGATCCCCGGCTCGAGCCGCATCCACAACACGAGCCCCCTGCTCGATCCCGCCGGTGCCACGGTCGCGCGCTACCGCAAGATCCATCTGTTCGATGTGGATCTCGCCGAAGGCGGGGGCGACCGCTACCGGGAGTCCGAGACCTACGCGTCGGGGGACGAAGTCGTGGTGGCGCAGACACCGTTTGGCGGTGTGGGGCTGTCGATCTGTTACGACATGCGCTTTCCCGAGCTCTACCGATCTCAGGTCGAAGCCGGTGCTCGCTGGCTGTGCGTGCCCAGCGCCTTCACCCGGGAGACGGGCAAGGATCACTGGGAGGTCTTGCTGCGCGCTCGGGCAATCGAGAGCCAGTGCTACGTGGTCGCTCCAGCGCAATGCGGGCGCCACGCTTCGGACCGTGCCAGTCACGGCCGATCGCTGATCATCGATCCCTGGGGCCTGGTGATCGCCCAGGGCGGGGATGAGCCGACCGTCCTGGTGGCCGATTGTCCATCCGAAGCGATCGATCGCGTCCGGGGTGCGGTGCCTTCCCTGCGCAACCGCCGGCTCTAAGCGCCTGGCCACTCTGCGCTCGGGCAGGACGCGCGCTCAAGTCGATCCCGAGACGGGCCGAAGACACGAGCACCACTGCCCATTGGTGGAATGGGGTGCGATCGGCCATGGAAACCGGGCAAAAACCAGAGGCTCGTCTCGAGATTCGCAACGGCGAGTTCGAGGGGATGGTCTACCAGCTCGTCGGCGGTGAGACGCTGATCGGCCGCAACCCGACCACGTACATTACGCTGCTCGACGAAGGCATCAGCCGCGAGCACGCCGTCGTTCTGTTCGATGAGGACGATGTCAGCCATTCGATCGAGGACCTGCAATCGACCAATGGCACCAAGATCAATGGCAAGCGCGTGCGCTCCGCGACGCTGTGCCACGGCGACGAGATTCAGATCGGTCACACTGTCTTCCGGTATCAGGTCTCCTGATATCGTTTGGCGACGACTTCCAAGACCCAGAGACTTCCAAGACCCAGAGGGAGGGACTTCCGTGCAACCCGAACACTTCTCGAGACGTGCCGCATCGCTAGGGGCGGTCCTGCTGGCCGGCCTGCTGCTGGCGGCCTGTGCCTCCAATCCGGTGCCGCCGATGCCGATGTCGATGCCGATGTCGGAGACCTACCGCGTCGGTGCGCCCGACGTTCTCGCGATCCACGTGCTGCCGGACCCCGAGATCGCTCGAGCGGTGACGGTGCGGCCCGATGGCTTCGTGACCGTCGATCTGATCGGGGACGTCGAGGCCGCCGGTCGCACGACGACGCAGATCGCCGAGGAGATCCAGCAGCGGATCCGTCGTTTCAAGCGGGACGCGAGCGTCACCGTGAGCGTCGAGGCGGCGCTCAGCAATGTGGTCTCGATCTGGGGCGAGGTCGGGGCCGTGGGAACGCTGCCGCTGACGACGCAGACGCGGGTCAGCCAGGCGATCGCCAGCCGCGGCGGGACCACCTTCCTGGCCTGGGAGTCGCGGGTGCGCGTGATCCGCAACAGCGAAGACGGGACCGATGTCTACCGGGTGAACTTGAAACGGATCCACAACGGCGACTTCGCCAGCAACATGCTGCTCCAGGGCGGCGACATCGTCGTGGTGCCGCCGACCCCGCTCGGGACCTTCGGCTACTTCGTGCAGCAGATCGTGTTCCCGTACCAGCAGGTCCTGGGGCCGGGACTGGCGGGCGCCAACCTGGCGTCGCAGCTGGGGGCGTTCTAGACGGGGGCCCCACTCGAAGTCGGGGCTTCAGCTGGCACCACGGCGCAGCAGGATCTGCGGCAGGGTGCGGGCCAGGATCGCAAAATCGCGCGTGAGGCTCCAGGTGTCGATGTATCGGCGATCGAGCTGCATCCACTGCTCGAAGTCGACTTCGTTGCGTCCCGTCACCTGCCAGAGACAGGTCAGCCCCGGCCGCATCGACAGCCGCCGCCGATCGCTGCCCTGGTAGCGGCCGACCTCGTCCGGGGTCGGTGGACGCGGCCCGACCAGACTCATCTGCCCGATCAGCACGTTCCAGAACTGCGGCAGCTCGTCGATGCTCCATGTGCGCAGCACGCGTCCGACCCGGGTCGTGCGCGGATCTGCCTTGATCTTGAAGACCGGGCCGTCCATCTCGTTGAGGTGCAGCAACTCCTGCTTCAGCTGCTCGGCGTTGGGCACCATGGTGCGCAGCTTGACGATCTGGAAGCGACGTCCGTTGATCCCGCAGCGCCACTGGCGGAAGAAGACCCTTCCTCCGTCGTCGAGCTTGATCGCGATGACGGCCAGCGCAATGACGGGCGCGAAGAGGATCAGCCCAACGATCGCCCCCGCCACGTCGGTCGCCCGCTTGATCATCAGCTTCAAGACGTCGTGGTGGACCGGCGCAAAGCTGATGGTGCCGAGTGCGTCGAAGTACCCTGCCCGCGGCGGCGGCAGCTCGCTGCCGAACAGATCGGTGAGCAGTGTGACTGGAACGCCGATCAGAGAGCATTCCTGCACCGCCATCTCCAGCCCATCGAGCATCGATCGCGGGCAGGCGACGAGCACCTCGTCGATCGACTCGTCGCAGAGCAGGCTCGGCAGGTCGACCAGCTTGTGGATCTTCTCCGCCGGAACGGACGGGACGTAGTCGCCGTCCCCGCTGTCGAGGAAGGCGATCAGCCGAAGGCCCCATTCCGGATGCTTCAGGAGGGTCATCTGTGCGAACTCGGCGCGTGGGCCGGTTCCAATGATCAGGACGTTGCGAGAGTTGTGTCCGGCGCTGCGCAGCGCTTGCAGCGCGAGGAAGCTCGGGATCCGTAGCGCCACTTCGGTCACGAACAGACAGCTGGCGAAGACGGCGGGCATCAGCGGGGGGACCGGGAGTCCCAGCGTGAAGGCGGCCGCAGAGTAGACCAGTCCGAGGAAGAGATTGGCGGTGGCGAGCGCCCGCAGCTGTTCCCGGATCGTGCGTCGCCGATGCGAGTCGTAGGCGCCGGAGTAGTCGAGCGCCAGCAACGAGCCGAGCCCCGAGAGCACGACGACCCCCGTTACCTCGAGCGGCGTCGCACTGGTCCCGGCAGAGCCCAGGAGAGGGTGCGGCGGGTGGGCGATCAGGCTGAACTGGATCGCCATCGCCGCGAGCGCCTCGACAGAGGCCCACAAGGCCCGAATCGGTCGCCAGTGTTGCTTCAACATGTCTCTAGCCTCGCCAGCCGGCGCGCGCACGCGTCGACTCCGCGGAGTGGGTGCAAGAGAGGTGCCGACCGGATTCCAAGGACTCAAGCGCGTGCCTCGCTCTGCCGCAGTATGAGGCGAATCGATTGCGTCGCTCGCGGAATCGAACGGGGCCGATGGGAACAGTTCTGGAACTCGCCGGCCAGGTATGAAGCCGCTTGCGCAGCACGACACAGCAGTGTGCGGCCGGCGTGCAGGATTACGGAACGGTGAACCCTTTCTCACCGACCGGGCACTTACCCTGAGCCGGTACGCGACGGGCCGTCACTGATCTGCGGCTGGCCAAGAGGAGGTTGCATGTACGAGTCGTTCTTCGGACTTCGCGAGCCTGCGTTCTCACTGACGCCGGATCCCCGCTTCCTCTGGCTCTCCGAGACGCACCGCGAAGGCCTCGCGATGCTGGTGTATGGGATTACCCGTCGGAAGGGCTTCTTGCTGCTGTCTGGCGAGGTCGGCGCCGGCAAGACGACGCTGCTGCGCACCGCGCTTGCACAGGTTCCGCCGGACACGGAGACCGCGCTCATCCTCAACACCGGGGGCATCACGCCGACCGATCTGCTGAAGCTGATCGTGATCGAGTTCGGGCTCGAGGACATCGTCAGGGGCGACTCGAAGGCCGACCGACTCGTGGCGATCAACCGCCTGCTCGTCGAGCGGATGCGGCTGCGCAAGAACACCGTCCTGATCATCGACGAGGCGCAGAACCTGAGCGCAGATGCGCTGGAAGAAGTCCGCATGCTGTCGAATCTCGAGACCGACAGTGAGAAGCTGATGCAGATCGTCCTGATCGGGCAGCCCGAGTTCCTGGGAACGCTCGACCAGCCGAATCTGCGCCAGCTGCGGCAGCGAATCGCGATCGAGCACCACGTCGAGCCCCTGCGGCCCACCGAGGTGATTCCGTACCTGGCGCACCGTTTGCGTGTCGCTGGAAGCAGCTATGGCGAGATCTTCGAAGAAGACCTCGAGGACGTCTTCTACGGAGCTACCGGAGGCTGCCCTCGCCTGCTCTCGCTGCTCGCCGATCGTTCCATGCTCACGGCATTTGCGCAGTCCTCGAAGCGGGTCGACCGCGCCGTGCTCGAGCAGAAGGCCTCGGTCTCGCCGTTTCGGGCGGTCTCGACCGGAATTGCGCAAGCCGAGGCGGCCGTCGGCCGATAGAGGGTCCTGAGTTCAACCATCTGGCCAGGCCAGAGGATCGGGACCCCCTGCATGGGTGAAATCTTCGACGCGCTTCGGCGGGCCGAGCTATCCGACGAGGCCCGCAAGCCGGCCCCAGATGGATTGCCTCCGGCGCCGGACGTATCGACTCCGTCACCCGCGCCGTTCGTCCCGGCGGTGCCGCCCGGGGCGATGCTCCACCCCGACGACGTCGAGAAGCCGGACGACCTGCCCGACGCAGGGCCCCGGGTCGAGCTCTCGACCGAGTTGATTGCCGACTGGGTGGCGCGAGCCGTCCTGGCGGCACCGACGAGCAATGCGGCCTCGCGTTTCCGGCACGCCGCCCTGCGGGTGCGTCACGCGCTGCAGAAGGCCGGGGGCTCGCTGCTCGCCATCTCGAGTGCGAATGCCGGGGAGGGCAAGACTACCAGCTCGTGCAACCTGGCCCTCGCCCTGGCCTCGATGACCTCCGGAGGCTCGATTGCCCTGGTGGACGTCGACCTGCGCAGCCCGCGAGTCGCCTCGGCGCTCGGGGTCGCGTTCGAGGTCGGCTTCGAGCAGGTGCTCTCGGGCGAGGCCTCGCTGTTCGAGGCCCGGATTCGGACGCAGTTCGAGGCCCTCGACCTGTACCCCGCGCACAGCTGGGGCCGCGATGCCCACGAGCTGCTGGCGGATGCTCGCACGGGCGAGGTGTTGCGCGACCTCGGCTCGCGCTACGACGCGGTGGTGCTCGATTGCCCGCCCGTTCTGCCGGTGCCGGATGCCCGGCTGATCAGCGATCACACCCACGCCTGCATGCTTGTGGTGCGCGCCGGCTCAACGCGCGCGCGCGCGCTGGAAGAAGCCCTGCGCCACCTCGAGCACGCAGGGGTTGCCGGTGTCTTCGTCAACTGTCTCGAGCGGGGCGGTGCGACCTCCTACTACCGCGCGTACGGCGAGGAGGAGGAGTCCTGATGGACTCGATGGTGTCTTCTCCGTACGACGAAGAGAGCAGCGCCGGCACGCTCGGTCCCGCCCTGCGCGATCCGTTCGGCGTCGTGCTCCGGCGCTGGAAGGCGATGCTGCTCAGCGGCTTGCTCGTCATGACCGGCTTCGGTGTCGTGGCGGTCGGGATGGAGCCGCTGTTCGAGGCGCGCGCCACGGTCTCGGTGCTCGGGGCGAGAATCTCGGAGAACTTCGTCCAGACGACGGTCGAGATCGGAACCCTCGACCAGATCAACGCGATCGTCAGCGAGGTGCTGTCGCGCAAGAATCTCGCCGAGATCGTCGTCGATTACGAGCTGTTCGGCGGGCTGCGGGATTCCGAGCTGATCGAGGTTGCCATCGAGAAGGTGCGAGCGCGGACCACGGTCGCCTCCGAGAGCACAGACGTCGGGCGCCGGCGGCGCGGAGAATCCTCTCGCGTCTACGCGCTGTCGTTCAAGGACGCAGATCCGGACCGCGCCGCTGCAGTGGCGAACGCGCTGGCGGCATCCTTCATCGACGTCCACCTGCGACTGCGGAGCAGCGAGGCCAGGGTCACGACCGACTTCCTGCGCCGCGAGCTGATCGAGGTCGAGCAAGAGCTCCGCGCCCAGGAGCGGCTGGCCACCGAGTTCAAGCAGGAGTTCCGCGGCGAGCTTCCCGGGGAGCTGGGGACGAATCTCGCCCGTCTGGATCGGCTCCAGGAGACGCGTCGGGTGTTGGTGGAGCAGCTCCGGGCGCTCGAGGCGCGGTCGACCATGGGCTCGATCACGGTGGCCAATGACAGCTCGGCGGCCCGAAGATTCGTGCTTCGCAGCCGGCTCAATGAGAGCCTGGCGCTCTACACGGAGGACCATCCCAACGTGGTCGCTCTGCAGCGTCAGCTCGAGGTGATCGAACGCGAGGTCGGCGCCGAGGGGTCGCTCGCTGCGGCGGGGAGTGAAGGCAGGCACTTGCGCCACCGGATCGCCGAGGTCGAGCACGAGCTGACCGAGCTCGACGCTCGCGTCGCGCGGACACCGAGGCGTCAGGAAGAGCAGGAAGCACTGGATCGACGGCTGACGGTATCGCGCGACAACTACACCGAGCTGCTCCGCAAGGTAGACCAGGCGGAGCTCTCCGAGTCGGTCGAGTCGGCGCAGCACGGCGTGCGCGTCAGCGTCCTCGATCGCGCGGTGCCACCGGCGTCGCAGGACGGGTCGCGCGGCAAGCTGGTGCTGATCGGGTTCGCCGCCGCTGTTGGACTTGCCCTGCTGACCGCGCTGCTGCTCGAGCACTTCGACGCCGTCCTGCTCGATACCGAGCAGATCGAGTCGTTGTACTCGCTCCCCGTACTCGGAAACGTCCCGCACATCGCGTGACGGTCGCAGCGCGCCCCGGTCCCCCGGCTCGTTCCACGGCTGCGCTCGTGTGGCTCGCGCTCATCGTGGCCTCGTCGGCCGTGCTGGTCGATCTGCTGGATCACTGGTGGACCAGCGCCTGGGCCCGCTACAGCCTGGTCTTTGTTCCCCTGGCCCTCTTCGTCGCCCATCGAGGTGCGGGTGTCGCAGCGCGGCCAATCAGCGCTCCTGTCATCGGCCTGGGTGTCTTGATCGAGGTGCTCGCCGTCGGTGGTGGCTTCGATCGCTGGGGACGCATCGGACTGGCGGTGGCGCTGGTCGGGATGACCGGCATCCATCGGGTAGGAGGCTGGAGCCGACGGCTCTGTGTGTTGTGGATCGTCCCCATCCCCGCATTCCTACACGCACAGCTCGACCTCACTGCGTTCTGGGCGCAGATCGGCGCCGCCACGTCGCGACTCTTGGGCCCCGAGGTGCGCTGGGCCGACTCCGTGTTGTGGATCGACTCGTCGGGTCTTCCGCTGTTCGCCCCTGACGGTGGTCTCGCGGTCGTCGCGCTGCTGGCGGGCATCGGCTGGCATGCGAGTGCGTACGCGGGGGCCTCGCTGCGCGCCGCCGCTCTGCAGGCACTGCGTTGGGGAGCGCTCGGAATCCCGATCCAGGCGGCTGCGGTGGTACTCGCAGCCGTGTCGCTGGGCTGGCTCCCGCTCGAGTCCAGCGCCCTGCGCACGGTGCTCTGGAACGCACCGTGGATCGCGGGGGCAGCGTTGGGACTCGCAATGCTGCCGAGAGCGATCCAGCAGGCGGATCGTCGTCGCGAAGCGAGGTAGCCTGCCGAACGTGTCGGGGCTCGGCGTCGCGAAGGACGGCAGCGCGGTCTTTCTGGATCGCGACGGGGTGCTGCTCGAGCACGTGCGCTATCTCCGTCGAACCGACGACGTCGAGCTGATCCCGGCCGCGACTGCGGCCGTCCGGGCACTGAACCAGGCGGGTGTCGCGGCGGTCGTGGTCACGAACCAGTCGGTGGTCGCGCGCGGGATGTGCAGCGAGGGCGAGCTCGAAGAGATCCACGCCGTGATGCGGCGCAAGCTTCAGCCCGCCCGTCTCGCCGGCGTCTACTACTGCCCACACCTGCCGCCGGGCCCAGGTGAGGCTGCGCGTCCGCCGTATCGCGTCGAATGTGATTGTCGCAAGCCCTCGCCGGGCCTGCTCGAGCGTGCGTCGACCGAGCTGGGAATCGATCTCGCCAGATCGCTGATGATCGGTGACTCGACTTCCGACGTCGAGGCAGGACGCCGTGCCGGAGCCGCGACGGCGTTGGTGCGCACTGGCGTCGCCGGTCGCGACGCACGCTATGATGGCGCGGAGCACGTCTTTGGCGACGTGGGCGAGGCCATTCGCTGGTGGCTCGCGCAACGGCCGAAGTAGCGGCGCGGTCCCGCGGTGTTGCAGCGAGGAGAACCAATATGAGCGAATACGGCTATGCGGACTATCTGCGCGAAGCCCACGAGATGATCGACGGCGTCGAGGCCGCCCAGGTGACGTCCGTGTGCGACGCCATCGAGACGGCCTGTCGCAAGGGCCACACGTTGTTTGTCTGTGGCAACGGCGGCAGCGCCGCCAACGCCAGTCACTTTGCCGAGGACATGGCGACCCTCATGCTCGACGCCGAGGCGGGAACCCGGCTGAAGACCGTCGGGTTGACCGATGCCGGACCGTTCATTCTCGCGGTTGCGAACGACCTGGGGTACGACCAGATCTTCGAGCGGCAGCTGATGGTCCATGCCTCGCCGGGCGATGTGCTGCTCTCGATCAGCGGCAGCGGCAACAGTCCGAACGTGCTCCGCGCCACCAAGTGGGCCCGCGCGAACGGCATGTCGACGCTCGGCGTAACGGGCTACGACGGGGGCGAGCTGGGACGCGCGGTCGATCAGGAGCTGCGCGTGGCGTCCTTCAACATGGGCATGCTCGAGTGCGTGCACCTGCTGTTGCTCGACTTCATCGTCAAGGAGCTGCGCTTCCGCGTTCGCGGAATCGCGCACCCCGATCGCTAGAAGAGCGTGTAGATGAAGGGGGCAGCTGCGCTCCCGCCGAGCAGGACCAGCAGTCCGAGGCCCAGCACCGAGATCACGATCGGCGCCAGCCACCACTTCTTGTTGTCCTTGAGGAATTCGACGAACTCGCCTACCAGGCTGGGGCTTTCGCCTTCGGCCGCCTGGGCGGCAAAGTCCTTCGCTTCCTTCGGGTCGTCGGACATTGCTGTGGTCTCCTGGCCGCGGGACGCGACTGCTAGAACTGCTTGAAATAGCTCTCGGCGGGCCGCGCGGAACGGCACTCGCTCCAGTAGGTCTCTGCGTCTGCGTCCGGGCGGTTCTCGAGCGGATCTCGGCCCAGCATGCGCATCAGCAGGCCGATCGGACTGATGATGACGAAGAATAGCGTGGCCATGATCACATGGGAGAGCACGAAGCCGATCGGATAGGCCGCGATCGACAGGCCGATGAACAGCGGCTTGTTCGCCTTCGGATGGACCAGCGAGACCAGCGCGGCCAGAAGCCCGATGCCGACCAGAGTGAACGTTACCGTGTCGCGCGCCTCGCCGAGCCAGCCACCCGCGAAGATCGCGCGCTCGAACCACACGAGCGCTCCGATCGCGCCGAAGCCCACCAGGGCGATGAAGCCGAACTGGCGCAGCATTCGCTCGTCCGGGTCGCGGTTGATGTCGATCATCTGGGCCACGCTGTCTCTCTCCGTCCCTCGGACGCGCTAGTCGAGCGCGAACTCCGACAGGTAGGCCTCGACGTCGACTTCCTTGGCGTCGGGCTGCTCCCGCTTGAGCAGGATGAAATTCTCCAGCACCAGAACGTCCATGTTCGTCGCCATGAAGCAGCGGTAGGCGTCGGCCGGGCTCTCGACGATCGGCTCACCGCGGACGTTGAAGCTCGTGTTGATCACGACCGGGCTGCCAGTGAGCTGCTTGAAGCTGCTGACGATGCGGTAGAAGCGCGGGTGTCGCTCCATGTCGAGCGTCTGCACTCTCGCAGAGAAGTCGACATGGGTGATCGCCGGTACGACAGAGCGGTGCTGTTGGAGCTTCTCGAGCCCGCGCTTGCCGTCGTCGTCGACGGGAAGCCGCTTCGCTTGCTGCACCGGAGCCACCAGCAGCATGTAGGGAGAGTCCTCGTTCGGGCGCATTTCGAAGTACTCGGCTGCGTCTTCGCGAAGCACCGCTGGCGCAAACGGCCGGAACGATTCGCGGAACTTGATCTTCAGATTCATCGTCGCCTGCATCTTCGGCGACCGGGCATCTCCCAGGATCGACCGAGCGCCGAGCGCGCGCGGCCCGAACTCCATCCGGCCGGCCAGGTGTCCGACGACCTGCTCGTCGGCGATCAGCTCCGCGATCCGGTCAACGCACTTGTCTTCGTCGTCGTATTCGCGATACACCGCACCGGCCTCGTCGAGGAAGGCGCGGATCTCGTCGCGACCGTACTGCGGGCCGAGCAGCGCGCCCTGCATCGCGTCGCGGCCGCCCGGGTCGCGCGGGTTGTCGAGCAGCTGATGCCAGACGAACAGCGCCGCACCGAGCGCGCCCCCCGCGTCGCCGGCCGCCGGCTGGATCCAGATCTCGTCGAATGGCCCCTCGCGCAAGATCCTGCCGTTGGCAACGCAGTTGAGCGCAACGCCGCCGGCCAGGCACAGATTCTTCATGCCGGTCTTCTCGTGGGCGTGGCGTGCGATGCGCAGCACGATCTCCTCGGTCACGACCTGGATCGAGGCAGCGATGTCCATCTCGCGCTGCGTGATGTCGCTCTCGGACTTGCGAGGCGGTCCGTCGAACAGCGTGTCCATCTTGGGCGACGTCATGACGTCGTCGTAGCAGTAGGCGAAGTAGGACATGTCCATGCGGAACGAGCCGTCGTCCTTGAGATCCAGCATCTCGTCGAAGATGCGGTCGGCGTAGATCGGCTCGCCGTATGGGGCGAGCCCCATCAGCTTGTACTCGCCGCTGTTGACCCTGAAGCCCGTGAAGTACGTGACGGCCGAGTAGAGCAGCCCCAGCGTGTGCGGGAAGCGAAGCTCCGGGAGCAGCTCGATCTGGTTGCCGCGGCCGGCCGCGATACTGCCGGTGGCCCACTCCCCCACGCCGTCGAGAGTCAGGATCGCCGCCTCGTCGAACGGCGACGGGAAGAACGCGCTCGCGATGTGCGACTCGTGGTGCTCGGTGAAGACGAAGCGTCCGGCGTAGCGTTCGTGGAGACCGGCGCGCAGCTCGCGCCGAGTGTGGAGCTTCTGCTTGAGCCAGAGCGGCAGGCCCATCAGGAACAGCTTGAAACCCCTCGGCGAATAGGAGACGTAGGTCTCGAGCAGGCGGTCGAACTTGAGCAGAGGCTTGTCGTAGAAGGTGACGAGGTCGAGCTCGTCCTCGCCGATACCGGCCTCGCGCAGGCAGAACGCAATGGCCTGCTCGGGGAAGTTGTAGTCGTGCTTCTTGCGCGTGAAGCGCTCTTCCTGTGCGGCCGCGACGATTCGACCGTCGCGCACCAGGCAGGCGGCGCTGTCGTGGTAGTAGGCCGAGATCCCCAGGATGTTCATCGTCGCCTGCCGACCTTTCCCCGCAGTGTCCGGCGAGCCAGGATAGCTGAACCGGTCAGTCTGGAGCTGCCGAAACGCGTGGAGGGAGCCCCACCGCACGATTCCGATCGGAACGGCGACCGCACGGCTTGACCAGGCATTCGCTGCCCGGGACTGCCAGGCTTCGCGCCTGCGTGGCCGCACGGGCTCCGGCAGAGCCGGGAACCGTGCGGCTCGAAGTGCGATCTGATGAGGCTAGACTCGGGCGCCCGGGCCAGCTGCGCAGGGTCGGGCCGTACGAGAGATACCCGGCACGCTACTGGGGCCACTCACCCAGGCGAGAGGCATGAGCAGTCGCGCCGACACCCATACGCAACCGCAACCGCAAGGGCAACGGGAAGACGAGAGCGCCCCCCCGCTCTATGTCGATCTCGATGGCACGCTGATCTCGAGCGACATGCTGTGGGAATCGTTGTGCCAGCTGGCGCGCGGTCGGCCTGCGTCCGTGCTGCGCATTCCCGGTTGGCTCGCCCGAGGGCGTGCGGTCCTCAAGCGGCGTGTCGCCGAGCAGGTGCGGCCCGACGTCAGCGCGCTTCCCTACCGGCCCGAGGTGCTCGCCTATCTCGAGGCGCAGCGCCGCTCGGGCCGGCGCGTCGTGCTGGCGACGGCCAGTGACGATTCGCTTGCCAGGGAGATCGCCGACCATCTCGGCCTGTTCGATGATGCGTTCGGCAGCGACGGGGCCGAGAACGCGAAGGGCCACGCGAAGCTGCGCTCGATCCGCGCCCGAGAGGGCGACGGGCCCTTCGAGTACCTGGGCGACTCCGCGGCCGATCTCGCGATCTGGCGTGCGAGTGCTGCCGCAACCCTGGTGGCGCCCGCTGCCAGGACGGCTCGCGCAGCCGAGCAGCTCGGCGTGCCGACCCGCACCCTGCTCGCGCGGCCGGGCCGGCTCGGCCCGGCGGTGCGTGGGCTGCGCGCCTATCAATGGGTGAAGAATGCCCTGCTGTTCGCGCCGCTCGTGCTGGCCCAGGAGTTCGGCGATGCCGAGCGTCTGGTCCGCGTGGGGCTCGCCTTCGTCGCCTTCTGCTGCGTGGCCTCTGCGACCTATCTGCTGAACGACCTGCTCGACATCGAGGCCGATCGGCGCCACCCGCGCAAACGGAAGCGCCCGTTCGCGGCGGGCACGCTGCCGATCCCGCTCGGCGCCGGGCTCTCGCTGAGCCTGCTGATCGCGGGCTTCGGCGTGTCGGCCGCCTTCGCCGGGCCTGGGTCGACCGCCATGCTGGGCGGCTACCTCGCCCTGACCGTCGGCTACTCCTTCTACTTCAAGGAGCAGCTGTTCCTGGACGTGTTGATCCTGGCGGGGCTGTACACGCTGCGCGTACTGGCCGGCGGCGTCGCGGCAGACGTTCCCGTGTCGCCCTGGCTGCTCGCCTTCTCGCTGTTCTTCTTTCTGAGCCTCGCGTTCGTCAAGCGCTATGCGGAGCTGCTTAGCGTGCAGGCGACGCAGGGCGACCGTCTCGAGCGCCGTGGCTACGAGGTCGGCGACCTCGGGCTGGTCGAGACGATGGGCACCGCGGCCGGCTATCTGTCGGTGCTGGTGCTGGCTCTCTACGTCAACGGAGCCGCCGCGACGGGGCTGTACCACAATGCAACGCTGCTCTGGGCGGTGTGTCCGGTCATGCTGTACTGGATCACGCGGATCTGGTTCCTCGCGCGCCGCGGCAGCATGCAGGACGATCCGGTGCTGTTCGCGGCCACCGATCGGGTGTCGTATCTCGCCGGCGGCGTGATCGCGCTCGTTGGGGTGGTGGCGGCACTGCGGTGAGTCTTCGCCCCGAGCGCGAGCGGCTGGCCGGCTGGGGCAACTTTCCGATCGAGGAGTGCTCGGTCTACCGGCCCGAGCGACGGGCCGAGCTCGAGGCGCTGGTCGTCGAGGCGGAGGCGCCGCACTGGATCCCGCGCGGTCTCGGGCGCGCCTATGGCGATGCTTCGCTCAACGCCGGCTCCGGGGTGATCCTCGCCGAGGGACTCGACCGGGTACTCGACTTCGATGCCGATACGGGCGTGCTGTGGTGCGAATCGGGGCTCTCGCTGGCGGAGATCATCGACCTCTTCCTGCCGCGCGGCTTCTTCTTCCCTGTGACGCCGGGTACCAAGTACATCACCCTCGGCGGTGCCATCGCAGCCAACGTCCACGGCAAGAACCACCACAGCGACGGCTCGATCTCGGCCTGGCTCGAGGACTTCCGGCTGCTGCTTGCGACGGGCGAAATCCTCGACTGCTCGCGCGAGCGCAATGCGGACGTATTCTGGGCGACGCTGGGAGGGATGGGGCTCACCGGCTACGTGCTCGATGCGCGGCTGCGACTCAAGCGCGTCGAGAATGCCTACGTCGCCGTCGACTACGAGAAGGCGCGCGATCTCGACGCGGTGCTCGAGAGCTTCCTGCTCCACGATCACGACCACGTCTATTCCGTGGCGTGGATCGATACGCTCGCGAGGGGCGCATCGCTCGGCCGCTCGGTGATCATGCGCGCCAACCACGCGCTGCCCGAGGATCTGCCCCGGCGAGCCCGCAGCGCGCCCTTCGACGTTCGCACGCGCAGCGGCCTCTCGTTTCCGTTCCAGCTCCCGAACGGGACGCTGAATCCGTTCACGATTCGCGTCTTCAACGAAGTGTTCTACCGGAGCCATCGCGACGGTCACTTCGTGACCGACTGCAACCACTTCTTCTACCCGCTCGATCGTGTGCGGCACTGGAACCGCGGCTATGGCTCGCGCGGCGTGATCCAGTACCAGGCGCTGATCCCGCGGGAGACCGGTCGCCGGGGGATGGTCGAGATCCTCGAGACCTTGACCGCGGCCAACTGGCCCTCGTTCCTGTCGATTCTCAAGCCGTTCGGCGAGGCCGACGCGGGCCTGCTGTCCTTCCCGCGGCCGGGTCTCACGATTTCGCTCGACTTGCCGGCTCCGGGAGCCGATCTACTAGGGGTGGTGAACCAGCTCGACCAGATTGTCCTGCGTCACGGCGGGAGCGTCTATCTTGCGAAGGATTCCTGTCTGCGGCCGGACGCGCTGCCGGCCATGTACCCCAAGCTCGACCGCTTCCGCGCGTTGAAGGCCCGGGTCGATCCGGATGGGCGTATCTCGTCGTCGCTGGCGCGCCGCGTCGGGATCGTGGCACCGTGAAGCGGCGGGCTCTGCGGTGCGGGCGCCAGCCGTTGCCGGTCGCCCTGGTGTGCGGGAGGACCCCGCGGTGAACGCGAACTCCCTGCAGAATGCGGGACTCGTCGTCCTGCTGTTGATTGCGGGCGGTGTCTCGTGGGCCTTCCAGCTGCGCGCGCCGCTCGGGGTCGACAGCGCGGCACTGGTCGCCCTGCCCCACGAGGTGCTGGCCTGGGAGGGGCGCGACGTCCCGATGGAGGGCTCGGTCGAGGAGATGCTGCGCGCCGACCAGCACGTCCAGCGGAGCTACTTCGATCAGGCCGGCGGGCGCGTCTGGCTGTACGTGGGCTACTACGGCACCAAGCGCGGCGGCCGCTCGGAGCACACGCCCTGGGTCTGCTATCCGAGCGCGGGCTGGGACGTGCTCGGTGAGCACTCGCGCAAGCTCCCGGTGGGCTCCGGCTCGGTGATCCAGGAGATCGTGGTCGAGCGCGGCGGAGAACGCCGGCTGGTCCACTTCTGGTACCGGACCTCGCGCAGCGATCACGTCGTGGGAGAGCTGCCGCACGCCTGGGACCGTTTCCTGGGGCGGCTGACCCTCGGACGCGCGGATGGCGCGTTCGTGCGTCTCAGCACGCCCCTGGAAGGCGAGAGTCCCGAATCGGGGCGCGCGCGGCTGCTGTCGTTCGGGCGTGCGCTCGACGAGCAGCTCGCGGTCCACTGGCCCACCGAGGCGCTGGCTGGCACTCCGCCGGGCCGAGACGGCTAGACTTTTCCGCATGGATCAGAATCCCTACCGAGCTCGGCGCACGCTGGTGACCGGGGGCGCCGGCTTCCTGGGCTCCCACCTGTGCGAGCGGCTGATCGACGACGGCCACGAGGTCCTGTGTGTCGACAACTTCTACACCGGCAGCAAGCGCAACGCGTCCGGACTGCTGGAGCATCCACGCTTCGAGCTGCTCCGTCACGACGTGACCTTCCCGTTGTTCGTCGAGGTCGACGAGATCTTCAATCTCGCCTGCCCCGCCTCGCCGATCCACTACCAGCGCAACCCGGTGCAGACCACCAAGACGAGCGTCCACGGCGCCATCAACATGCTCGGCTTGGCCAAGCGGGTTGGTGCGCGAATCTTCCAGGCTTCGACCAGCGAGGTCTACGGGGATCCGAGCGTCCACCCCCAGCCGGAGGATTACTGGGGGCACGTCAATCCGGTCGGGATCCGCTCGTGCTACGACGAAGGCAAGCGCTGCGCCGAGACCCTGTTCTTCGACTACCACCGGCAGTTCGGCACCCGGATCAAGGTCGCACGGATCTTCAACACGTACGGCCCGAGGATGGACGCTGGCGACGGCCGCGTGGTGAGCAACTTCATCGTCCAGGCGCTCACGCGGCAGCCGATCACGCTCTACGGCGACGGCTCGCAGACGCGCGCCTTCTGCTACGTCGACGACCTGATCGAGGGCTTCATCGCGATGATGAACGCTCCGGACGCGGTCACGGGGCCGGTGAATCTCGGCAACCCCCACGAATTCACGATGAGCCAGCTCGCGGCACTCGTGATCGATCTGACCGGCTCCGCGTCCGAGATCGTGCACCAGCCGCTGCCGAGTGACGACCCGCGGCAGCGCTGCCCGGACATCGGCTACGCGCGGGAGACACTCGGCTGGCAGCCGCGGGTCGAGCTCGCGGAGGGGCTGAAGCACACGATCGCCTACTTCGACGAGCTGTTGTCGGACGGGCAGCTTCCCTCCTCGGGCGACTGACACGCGGCCGTGACGAGGATCCTCGTCGCCCTGGCGCTCGGCTCGGGCTGCGCCGCCCTGATCTACGAAGCGATCTGGCTGCGCTGGTTCCGGCTGCTGTTCGGCAATACCGCCTACGCGGCGTCGGCGACGCTGTCTGCGTTCTTCGCGGGGATGGCATTAGGGGCCTGGCTCTTCGGACGCTATGCGGCGCGCGCTCGGCGCCCGCTCGTCGTGTATGCGGCGATCGAAGCCGGTACGGCGCTGACGGCGCTCGTCGTGCCGCTCGCCGTCGCCGCCTACGAGCCGATTTACGCCTCGCTGTACGAGCGGCTGGCGGAGCAGCGGACGTTGTTCGTGACGATCAAGTTCGCGCTGGCCCTGGCCGCGGTGATCCCGACCGCGACGCTGCTCGGCGGGACGCTGCCGATGCTGGCGACCGCGCTGGTGGCCGACGGGCGGCGGATGGGACGGCGCACGGGCCTGCTGTATGCGGTCAACACGCTGGGCGCCGCACTCGGGAGCGCGGCGGGAAGCCTGTGGCTGCCGGACGCGCTGGGTGTGCGCGCGAGCTACGGCGTCGCGATCGGCCTCTCGCTGGGAATTGCGGCCCTGGCCGGCTGGCTGTCGCGCTCACTGCCCGCGCGGCAGCCCGACCGCGCTGGCGCGACGTCCGAGGCGCGGGCTCCGCGGCGCTGGATCGCCGTCGCCTTCCTCTCCGGCTTCGGCGTGCTGGGCTTCGAGGTGCTGCTGATCCAGACGATCGGCCTCGCGCTCGAGAGCTCGGTGTACTCGTTTGGCGCCGTGCTGATCGTCGTGCTGCTGACGCTCGCCGCGAGTGCGGCCCTCGTCTCCAGCCTGCCGGACCGACTGCCGCATGCGCGGCTGCTGGCCACGGCGCTGCTGGCCGAGGGGCTGCTGCTGCTGGCGCTCCCGGCCGCGATCGTGGCCTGGACGGGTGGGCTTGCAAGCCACGCCGCGGCGACCTTCGGCAATGGACTCCGACTCGCTGCGACGCTGGGTGGGCTGCCGCTGCTGATCGGCGGGCTGGTGCTGCCGCTGACCTTTCGCCTGGCCGAGGGCGGCGCAGTCGGTCCCCGGATCGGCGGGTTGCTGGCGGCCAACACGCTAGGCGGGATCGCGGGCTCGCTGTTCGCGAGCTTCCTGCTGCTCGATGGGCTGGGGCTCTGGCTCTCGCTGGGGGCGCTGGCGGCCCTGTACGCGGCCGCGGGGATCGCGCTCGCCGAGCCGGCGCGGCGGCGGCTGGCCGCGCTCGCGGCCGCTGGTCGGGTCGCGGCCACGATCGTCTCTAGCAGCGCGGATCCGCGCGCGCTCCCGATCGCACGCGTTCGCCGCGAGCAGCGGCTGGTCGCCGTCGAGGAGGGAGCGCACGGTGTGGTGGCCGTGGTCGACCTGGTCAATCGCCGGCTGGAGCGCGATCGCTGGCTTCGCGTGAACGGCCGCTACACGCTGTCGGGCGCGCTGGCGCGAGTCCACCAGGAACGGCTTGGTCACCTGCCGCTGCTAATCCACGGCCGCCCCCGCCACGTGCTGTACGTCGGGACGGCGACCGGCGAAACGGCTTCAGCCGCGGTACTGCATCCGATCGAGCGGATGACCCTGGTCGAGCTGGTCCCCGAGGTGCAGGCGCTGGCAGCCGTGTACTTCGCCGAGCTGAATCGCGGAGTCTATGCCGACCCGCGCACCCGGGTCGTGGTCGAGGACGGCCGCAATCACATCCGCGCCGCCCCCGACCGCTACGACGTGATCGTGATGGACCTGTTCGTGCCGCAGCGGCCCGGGGTGGGCAGCATGTACAGCGTCGATAGCTTCACGGCGGCGCGCGAGCGCTTGACGCCCGGCGGCGTGCTCTGCGTCTGGCTCCCGCTCTACCAGCTCGACGACGAGCTGTTCCAGCTGCTGGCTGCGACCTTTCTGGAGGTCTTCCCCGACGCGATGTTGTGGCGGGGCGACTTCTTCACCCAGCTTCCGACCGCGGCGCTGATCGGAGTCGTCGGTGCGATCCCGGACGCCGAAAGGATCTCCTCCGCGGCGACCGCGCTGCGCGGGCGCGGAGTCGAGGATCCCTGGCTGGTGGATCCGCGTGGTCTGTGGATGCTCTATCAGGGGGCGCTTGGCGACGTGGCGACCTCGGGACGTGTCAACAGCGACGATGCGCCGGTCTTCGAGTACGCGGCCGCGCGGAGCACCCCCGGAGCGCGGGCGCGCTTCCGGCTGATCAGCTGGCCTCGCCTCGCCGATCAGCTGCTCGCCGGCGGGCGCGCGCGACAGCCCCGCCGCCCCGCTGGCTCGGCGGCAGCCAGCAGCGCGATGGCCCGCGCCCAGCAGCTGGTCGTCGGCCGCGAGCGGCCCCGCTGGGAGGAGGCCGCCGCCCTGCTGCGTCGTCACGTTCCTGAGGATTTACTCGAACAACCAGACCGCAACATCGCGGAAGCCTGGCCGACTGTCCGCACGGACGCAGAAGCCAGCCGCAGCCGGCCCTAGCGCAAGAGGTTGTACTTGAGGATGCAGATGATCGCTCGCAAGCCGTCGCGCCAGCCGATCTTCTTGCCCTCTTCGTAGGTGCGGCCGCTGTAGGAGATGCCGACCTCGTAGACCCGCCAGCGACCCTTGGAGATCTTGGCCGTGATCTCGGGCTCGACGCCAAAGCGCGGCTCCTCGATCTCGAACGAGGCCAGCACCTCGCGCCGGAATACCTTGTAGCAGGTCTCCATGTCCGTGAGGTTCAGGTTGGTGAACATGTTGGAGATCATGGTGAGCGCGCGGTTGCCGATCGAGTGCCAGAAGTAGAGCACGCGGTGGGCATCGGAGCCGACGAAACGCGAGCCGAACACGACGTCCGCTCTCCCGTCCAGGATCGGCTGCAGCAGCTTGGGATACTCCGCGGGATCGTACTCGAGGTCGGCGTCCTGGATGATCACCATCTCGCCGCAGGCCTCCGCGAAACCGCGTCGCAGTGCGGCTCCCTTGCCCTGGTTTCGATCCTGATAGAGGACACGCACGCCGGGCGTCCCCTCGAGACTCGACAGCAGGTCGCGCGTACCGTCGGTCGAGCAGTCGTCGATCAGCACGATCTCCTTGTCGATCTCCACCGACTCCACTCGCTTCACGAGCTCGAGCAGCGTCGTCTTCTCGTTGTAGACGGGGATCACGACGGAGAGCCGGGGCATCATCGTTCAGAACCTCGGATGGCGCGCACTACTTCTTGAACAATGAGTCGAGGTCGCCCAGTGCCCGCGCGTGCTCCGAGCCGTCCCCGCCCGCGCGGCTGCCGGGCTGGAACCAATCGCAGCGATTTGCCCGGTCGCGGTCGGCGACGTACTCGGCACTCGATTCGCGGCAATCATTGTAGGCACTCGGATCGTAGTGGGCGCAGTTCACGCAGCTGTGCAGGTCCGCGTCGCAGCCCTCACAGACGTCCCGAAAGCCAATTCGCTCCCCGGGGGCTACCGCGATCTCGCAATTGCAGGCGGCGCAGTTCATGCACCGCAGCGTACCGCAGCGACTGCGGCATCGCGGCGGTGATAGGCTCGCCCGCATGCGCCCCACCCTCGCGGTCAGCGTCTTCGCCCGTGGCCTTGCCGGGAGCCTGCTGGTCGCCTGCACGGCGGCTGCGCAGGCGCGTGTGATCGATCTCAACGTGCTCGCCCTCGACTGGGCGCGCGGCCGCTATCTGTCGCCCGTGATCTGCCAGACCGGCGATGAGCTGACACGCGGCGGACGGCGTCTGCTGATCACGCCGGGACCGCGCCACGCCACGCCGCCGCTTGGCCGCATCCTGTTCAGCGACCTCGAGGTCCCCGGCGCCACGCGCTGCTTCGACGAGCTGGGCAGCGAGCAGCCGAACGTCGTGGGTCAGCTCGAGTTCCGTCATCTTGGCCGCTCGCGGCCCGATAGCGCCCAGCGCGACCTGAAGGCCGCGCTGCGGCGCGACAAGGGCTTCTCGTTCCGCGTGGCGAGCGGGAAGCTTCGGATCCAGGTCGTCGGCGCGCCCGAGGCGCGGACCGTGGACTTCCGCGGCGGGGATGTCCGACTGCACGGGATCGCGCCCGGCAGCGACGATGCGCGCCTGCTGGGCGATCTGGTAGGCCTGCGCAAGCTGCTGCTCGAGCTCGAGGCGCCCGACGGCACCCGCCTGCGCCTGCCCGTGGTGATGACCGAGCTTCGCTGAACCGGCGCTCCGCCCCTCTCCGGGTTCAGTTCGGCATCCGCCCATCCGATACGCGGGGGCGTGGACATTGGGCCCCCGATCTACTCCGTGCTGGACGACGACCCCGCAATGCGGCAGTGCGTCGAGACCTTCATCTTCGGCCTGGCCAGCCACATCGACGACCTCCAGGAGGCCGAGCTCGGCGGCGACCTGCCCGAGGTGGAACGGCTGGCCAAGGACCTGGCGGCCGGGGCCCGCGGCGCTGGCTATCCCCAGCTGGTCGACGTGTCCGATTCCACGATTGCCGGCTGCCTGGCCGGCGAGACCGACGACGTCCGCAAGGGTATCGTCGAGCTCACCGAGCTGGCCCAGCGCGTCCGGCGCGGCTCCCGCGGCAGCGCCTAGCACCCGGGTCCCCGGTCTACACGAAGAACCAGAGCGGCCCGGCGGCCCAGATCGCTACGAGCAGGATCGTCGCGTTGGCAGCGGCGTGGAGCAGGATCACCGCGCCGATGTGACCCCGCCGATAGAACCACCAGCTCGTAGCCATCACCCACGGAACGGCCACCCAGTACTCCCAGAATGCGTGGCCGAGCGTGAAGAAGAGCGTGACGATCCAGAAGCTGCGGGCCGTGTAGCGCGCGATCGGCACGTCTCGGAAGTCCCGGCGCGTGTCGAACACGTCGGCAAAGCGCATCACGAAGCTGCGGATGAAGAGCTCCTCGAAGATCGGCGTCACCATCACGTAGCCGAAGCCGCGCAGCGCCAGCGCGAGCGTTGCGAACTGGGCGCCCGCCTGCGCCGCGTCGAATCCATCCGACGTGTCGGGCCACGGAGTCCCTCCGAGCAGCGGCAGCCCGATGTGTCCGAGCGCCTCGCCGACCGCTGCCGGTGCAACCACGAAGGGCGCCATCCACAGCAGCCCGGAGACGATGCCGAGCGCGATGTCGAGCGGCGCACCCCGGGCGTAGGCGGCAAAGCCGCGCAGCTCCGGATACATCCCGCGCGTGTAGAAGAACACGATCAAGCCAGCCGGGATCAGCGGCCGGATTCCCAGCATCGAGAGCCACCAGCTGTCGGGAAACCGGTCGCTGAACTGCGCCAGCACGACGAACGCCGCGTATGGAGCGATGTACGGCCAGAATCCATAGCCGTAGCGATCGTCGTTCACGCGTCACCCTCCGGCCGTGCAACGCGGCCCGGCCCGCCTCCGGTGCGTCCCCCGACTGGCGCCCCCGGCACGACTCGAACGTGCGACACCCGGTTTAGGAAACCGGTGCTCTATCCACCTGAGCTACGGGGGCGCGATTCGGCCAACCGTACCACCGGCGAGCGCGACTCGGGAGTCGCGGACGGAGCGTCGATCGCGCGCGCCCCCCTTCACTCGCCTGGAGGCACCGACCGCCGCCCTGGCTCAACGGCGGCTCAGGGGACGACCGCACGGCCGGCCCGCCGCTGGTAGTAGGTGTTCACGAAGTCGAAACGCAGATACCGCTCGATCACCTCGTAGCCCTGCTCGTGGAGGTAGGTCGAGACGTCGCGGCGCCGCCCCTCCGAGACGACGAGCTGTGGCTGGAAGCGCGCGAGATCGATGCCGCGCAGGGCGTTGAACTCATGGCCCTCGATGTCCAGGGCCAGAAGGTCGATCGTCTCGATCCCCTCTCGGGCGAGGAGATCGTCGAGCGTCGTAGACGGCACCCGCGTCTCTTCGACATCCAGACTGCCGCCGAAGTGAGTTCCGTCGGCCCGGCTGCGGTCGGCCGAGGACAGGCCGACACTCTGAGATCGGTAGAAGGCCTCCTCGGTTCCGGAGTGGTCGGTCACGAGATAGCGGAAGAACCGGGCTCCGGGCCGCTCGCGCTTCCGCGCTCCCGCAGGGTTGTAACACTGTTGCCAGACTGGACTCCAGCTGCGGCCGCGTGTGGTCGATTTCAGCGAGGCGGCGACCCGCGCCGGATCCGTGGGTGTGCACGCGTGAACGGGTAAGGAGAAAGCGTATGCCCCGAGTCCTGTTGGCGCACGACGGCGAGCTCGGCGACGTGCGCGATCTGCTCGAGGAGATGGGTGTCGACTACCAGGAACACTGCGGCGATCTCCAGGCCGAAGATCAGCAGATCCTCTGGAA
>JAYZFK010000090.1:0-22803 GCA_036336835.1 Myxococcota bacterium
TGCGCCTGACGCCCGGGGGCGTGATGGCGCCGATGATCAACAGCATGATCAAGCCGGTGATGCTGGCCACTGCCGAGGATCTCGCCGAGCGCATCGTCGCGCATCTCGAGGCGCGTTAGCTCACCGCTCGTGCCGGGTGGCTCGCACCCCCCGCAAGCGGCTCGGTGGCGACCATCATGGCTTGCATTACGCAGGGCTCGTCGCCCCGGTTGCTCCAGGCGTGCCAGGTCCCGCGCTGGACCACCAGGTCGCCGGGGCCGAGATCGACCTCGTCCTCATCGAGCATCAGCGTGATGCGACCGGACAGGATCTGCACCAGGTCGACCGAGTCGCTGCGGTGGCGCCCGGGGCGCCCCGGGTCGTGCTCGCCGCCGCTCGCCATGCCCGGCGCCCGCTCGGCGTACTCGGCTGCGAGCGCGCCCGCGTCCACTTCCGCGAGCGCTGCGTCGGGCGGGATCACCATGTGCTTCCAGGCGACACCGCCCCCGAGTGCGTAGAACTCGAACGGACCGGGCGGCGCGTCGCCTCCCGCGGCCGGTGAGACGACCGGACCCAGTGTCTGCCAGATGTCCGAGTAGGCCATGCCGGGAGCCTGCTCGAGACGCAGTACGTTGGCGGGCTCGCCGTCGTGGACGACTAGCGATCGGCCATCGCCGCCCAGGTGGGTGACCACGCGACGCGGCCCCACGCCCTGCGGTGCCGCGCCGGTCCTCGGTCCCGGCCCCTCGAAGCGGGAATCGTCGCCGGCCACCGAACGGAGCAGCAGCGCACCGAACACGCAGTCGCACTCCCCGACGACGCGCCAGGCGTGCCAGGTGCCGCGCTGGATCACGCAGTCTCCGGCACCCAGCCGGACGCGCCCGTCGTCGAGCAGCAACTCGATCTCGCCCTCGAAGACGGTGATCCAGTCGATGGTGTCGGTGCGGTGCATGCCGGGCCGGCGGGCGTCGAAGCGCGGATCGCGCTCCAGTTCTTCCTGCGGTGGATGGGCGGGCGTGTCCGACGGCGGCAGACGCAGCAGGCGCCAGTGCATGGCGCCGCGCGGCGGCTCGAGATCGGTTTCGCCCGGTGCGCGCTCGCCGCCGGATTCCGGATGGAGTGGGCCCGCGGGCAGCGACCAGAGATCGGCGTGACCATAGCCGCCGCGGTAGGCGGCGCCGGGCGGTGCACCGTCGCTCAGCACGACCGAGCGCCCCGCCGCATTGCGGCCAGTCACCACCCGGCGGATGTTCCAGGACATGCTTGCCAGAGTACGCCAGTGTTGCGCCGGAGAGGGGCTCGGCCTCGCCGAGCCGGGGTTTCGCGTATGCTGCTCGCAGCGACGGAGGCGAGCAATGGCGCGCTGCATCTTCACCGGTGCGAACCTGATCGACGGAGATCGGCCGGCTCGCGCCGGCGTCACGGTCGTGGTCGAGGGCGAGCGCATCGCGAGCGTCAACGAGGGCCCGCTGCAAGACGTCCGGCCGGACGATCGCACCATCGACCTCGCGGGCAAGACGTTGATGCCCGGGCTCGTGCTGTGCCACTTCCACGCGACCTTCTACGACTACAACACGCGGCAGGCGCCTTCGCTCGGGCTCGAGCACACGCCTACCATCTTGGCGCTGCTCGCCGCCAAGCACGTCGAGCTCGCCCTTGCGAGTGGCGTCACGAGCGTGGTGAGCGGCAGCTGTCCGCATCGCATCGACGCCTCGATCCGGGACGCCATCACCCTCGGCTTGATTCCCGGGCCGCGGATGTGGGCCGCCAGTCACGAGCTGTGCAGCTCCGGCGACATCATCGACGCCCAGAACCTCCACTGGCAGTACGAGCTGGGCAATGCCGGGACGACCCGCAAGGTGGACGGCCCGGAGGGGTTCCGCACGGCCGTCCGCGAGGAGATCGCCTGGGGCTCGGACATCGTGAAGCTCAACGTGAGCGACGGCCACGGCGTGGCCCCGGCGAGCGAGCGGATGTCGTGCTCGCCCGAGGAGCTGCGCGCCGCCGCCGACGCTGCCCACGAGCGCGGCAAGAAGGTGCGCGCCCACGTCGCCAGCAGGCGCGGCGTCCTCGAGTGCGCGCGCGCCGGCTTCGACGTGATCGACCACGCCGACCGGATGGATGCCGAGTGCATCGATGCCATCCTCGAGGCCGGCAGCTTCGTGGTGCCGAGCATGCTCTTCCCCGAGCGCTTCCTCGCCGCGATGGAGAGCGTCGATCTCGAGAGCGGCGAGCAGGTGATGAGCGGCATGCCGAGCATCGAATCGACGCGCGATGTCGTCGAACGGATCCGCGGCGTACGCGAAGACTTCGAGTACACGCGCGGCATCGTTCCCGAAGCGCACGCGGCCGGTGTCAAGCTGGTGCTGGGCGACGACTACGGCACCGCCGTGCTCCAGCAGGGCGAGTACGCGGCCGAGCTCGAGTTCTACGTCAAGGACGTCGGCATCCCGCCGCTCGATGTGATCCGCTGGGGAACCCGCAACGGCGCGGAGCTGATGGACATGGGCGACCAGCTCGGCACCATCGAGCCGGGCAAGCTCGCCGACCTGCTGGTCGTCGACGGCGACCCGATCGTCGACATCGCCTGCCTGCAGCAGTCCGACAACCTGCTCGCCATCGTCAAGGGCGGCTACTTCGTGAAAGATCGCCTCGGCCCGTGATCGGGCGGCGACGCCGCGGCGGGGCTACTCCGCCTTCCAGCGGGGCGGGCGCTTCTCCTTGAAGGAGCGGGGTCCTTCGAGCGCGTCTTCGGTCTTGGTGACGCGCTCGCGGAACATCTCGGCGACGAGCTCCGCCTCGTAGAGCGGCAGGCCCTGGCCCTTGCGCAGAGCGAGGCGCGTGCCGCGCACGGCGAGCGGCGCGTTCTGGTTGATCGTCTGCGCGATCTCGCGCGCCCGCTCGCCGAGGCGCTCGTGCTCCACCACCTCGCTCACCAGTCCGAGCTGGTAGGCGCGCTCTGCGTCCATGCGCTCGTGCTTGCCCATCAGCGCCATGCGCATGCAGATGTTGAACGGCAGCACCCGGGCGAGCCGCGCCATCTCGCGAGCCGAGACGAGCCCGATGCTCACGTGCGGATCGAAGAAGCTCGCCTTCTCCGAGGCGATCACGATGTCGCTGGTGGTGATGAGATCGAGGCCCGCGCCGCAGCACACGCCGTTGACGGCGCAGACGATGGGCTTGGCCATCTCGCGGAAGGGCGGCGTGGCCTCGCGCGGCGGCTCCCACTGCGGGTAGGAGCCCAGGTACGGCTCGGCGTAGCTGACCTTGCCGCTCTCCGAGATCGCACCCACGTCGGCGCCCGGGCAGAAGCCGCGGCCGGCCGCCGTCACGATGACCGTCCAGACCTCGGGGTCCTGCTCTGCGCTTTGGAAGGCTTCGTAGAGCTCTCGCTGCATCTGCTTCGAGACGGCGTTCAGCACCTCGGGGCGATTCAGCGTGATGGTCGCGATGCGATCGCTCACGTCGTACAGCACGGTCTCGTAGCTCATGGTCGGATTCCTTCGGGTCGGAGTTGGCGGTGCGCTCAAGGGCAAGCGCGCCGTCCGGTCGGGTCCCGCGCGCAATGATGCGCGCTCACGAGACGCGGCGCGAGTGCCCCTCCCAGTAGGGCTCGCGGAGCACGCGCTTGAGCACCTTGCCGTTCGCGTTGCGGGGCAGGTCGGCGACGAAGTCGACCGAGCGGGGCCGCTTGTAGCCCGCCAGTCGCTCGCCGCAGAAGCGCATCAGCTCTTCGGCATCGGCGGACTGGCCCTTTCCGAGCACGATCACGGCCTTCACCTCTTCGCCCCAGCGCTCGCTGGGAACGCCGATCACCGCGACCTCGCGCACCGCGGGGTGGGCGAGCAGCGCCTCCTCCACCTCGCGCGCGAACACGTTCTCGGCACCCGAGACGATCATGTCCTTCTTGCGGTCGACGATGGTCAGATAGCCGTGCTCGTCGAGCAGGCCGATGTCGCCCGTCGCCAGCCAGCCGTCGCGAAGCGTCTCGCGCGTGGCGTCCGGTCGGCCGAAGTAGCCCTTCATCACCAGCGGCGTGCGCGCACAGATCTCGCCTGGCTCACCGACGGGAAGTGGCTGCCCCTCGGGCCCGACGATCCGGAGCTCGCAGCCCACGACGGGTCGTCCGGTGGAGAGCAGCCGCTTCGGTTCCTCGAGGCCGCGCAGGTGATCGTCCGGCAGGAGGTGCGTGAGGATCGGCGCCTCCGTCTGGCCGAACTGCTGGTGGATCTCGCAGGGGAAGACCTCGAGCGCACGGCGCATGGTGGCGACCGAGATGGGCGAGGCGCCATAGCTGAGATAGCGAAGGCTTGCGAAGCGATCGGGCCGCGTCTCCTTCACCTCTGCGAGGCAGGCTTCGAGTGTCGCGGGGACGAGGCTCGCGCGAACCAGCTGCTGCTCGGCGATCAGGTGCAACACCTCGCCCGGGTCGAACTTGGCGAGCATGTAGACCGACGCGCCGCACAGCGCGGTGTGGAGGAAGTTCAGGAAGCCGCCCGAGTGGAACGCGGGCGAGACCAGCAGCTGTCGCTCGTTGGCCGCGAGCGGGAAGGCGGTGCGCCAGTAGGAGGCCGCCACCGCGAGCGAGGCATGCGAGTGGACGACCCCCTTGGGCTCGCCCGTGGTGCCGCTGGTGTAGTACTGCACGGCGTCGTCGCCCGGCGCGCTGCGCTCGCCGGGCAGCGAAGCGGAAGCGGTCTCGAGGAAGTCGTCGTACGACGCGATGCCTGGCAGCGCTGCGGGGCCGCCGGCTTCCCGCAATCCCACCAGCCGCGCCAGCTCGGGAAGCTCGCCGCGCATGCCCTCCAGCGCCTCGGCAAACGGAGCCTCGACGAAGGCGTGCCGGGCCTGGCAGTCCGAAAGCACGAAGCGCAGCTCGTCCGGCGCGAGCCTCACGTTCACCGGCACCACCACGGCGCCGAGCCGCGAGGCGGCGAAGCTCACGATCGGGTACTCGAGGCGGTTGCGCGCCACGATCGCGACGCGATCGCCGCGCGCGATGCCGGCCCCCCGGAGCGCAGAGGCCAGCCGGGTTGCCTCGGCGGCGGCCGCTCCGAACGAGAGGCGCCGCAACGCATCCACGCCGAATTCGCGATCGGGCGCGATCCGCGCCCAGTAGTCGAAGTGATCGTGGATCAGCACACCGACTTCAGTCCTCTGGGTCGTCGGTTCGGGCGAAGCGCTCGGCCAGCCCGTCGAGCGCGCCCTGCAGATCGGAGGCGCCGCCCGGCGGGTCCGGCAGGCGCACGTCGCCGTGCTCGCGGCTCGGAAGCAGCACCGTCGCGTGGCCCGGGGTCGTGATCTCGCCGCGCTGGTTCTCGCCCCAGATCTCGAGATCCACGGCCGGCCGATCGCCCTCCGCCAGGTACTTGCGCGCGACTTTGCCGCGTATCCACTGCGTGTCGCCCACGAAGTTGAAGCGCCGGAACTCGCAGTCGAGCTTCCAGAGCCAGCCCGCGTCGCCCATCCAGTCCGTGCACAGGTGCACGAGCCAGCACTCGCGCATGCGGCCGTAGTCGTACATGGTGGGCGCGCCGGCGAGCTGGGCGTAGGCCTGGTCCCAGTGCACGCGCATCATCTGATCCGGAATCTGCAGCGGATCGGGCTGGTAGAAGCGGGGGATGCGCTGGCGGTTTGCGAAGCCGAGACGCAGCGGCTTGACGCCGTAGTACCCCATGCCGACGCCGACGTGCCAGCACACGATGTCGGTCACGGTGAGCGGTCCCTTGACGAGCGAGCCGATCGGCTCGTCCTCTTCCACGTCCTCCCAGTAGCGCGGCTCGGCGCCGCGCGGCTGCTCGGCGGCGTACTGGGCGTCGATCTCCTCGAGCTGCTCTTTCGTGTAGGGCTCGGGCGCGAGGTCCTGGTACTTCTTTTCCTTGCGCGCGCTGCCGCGCTCGGTGCGGATCATCAGCCGATACTGCGTCGAGAGGATCTCGCCCTGCTCGTCGCCGAAGACGTTGGCGGTCCATTCGTGGACCGATCGCTTCGCGAACTCGCTCTTCTTGTCGAGCACGCCCACCAGGGCGTTGCGCCGGTACACCCGCCGGTTCGGTCGAAGCGGGCGCCACCACTCGCGGACGCCGCTCGAGTAGAAGGCGTGCACGCCGCGCAGCGGATCGCCGCGCATCAGCTCGAGCTCGTCCGGCGGCACGGCGTCGACTTCGTCGATGCCGATCAGCGTGTCGCAGCCGACGAAGGCCGGGTGGAGGATCAGCCCGCCCCAGCGCGTCTTCTCCGCGTACTCGGGCTCGCAGTAGAGCGGGTTGTCGTCGCCGATCGAGTAGGCGAGGTTGCGGAAGATGTCCTCGTTGGGGCAGCGGTAGTGCGGCGGCTGCGGCAGCGGCTTGGGCACGCCGATGCGTGCGCGCAGCTTCGCGATGCCTTCGTCGCTGATGCGACCCTCGCGGTGCCCGGCGCCGTCGCTCCCGCTCATCTCGCTCTCCTCGTTCGAGTCCGGCAGCGCGCGGCTACCAGCCGAGCAGGTCGGCCGTGCGCCTGCGGTGAAGGTTTGCGTCGCCCAGCATGGCCCAGTCGAACAGCGAGCGTTTGAGCCAGAACTGGACGTCGCACTCCCAGGTGTATCCGATGCCTCCGTGGGCCTCGACCGCGCGGCGCGCGATGTCGACGAAGCGCTCCGTCAGGTGCGCCTTCGCGTTGGCGGCCGCGGCGCGTGCCCCTTCCGGCAGGTGGTCGAAGGCGTGGGCCGCATACCAGACCAGGCCGCGGGTCGGATGGATCTCGACGGCCATGTCGGCCAGCTGGTGCTTGAGTGCCTGGAAGCTCCCGATCTTGACGCCGAACTGCTCGCGCGTCTTGGCGTAGGCCACCGATGCGTCGACGCACGCCATCGCGCCACCGTACGCATCGGCCGCCAGCAGCACGAGCCCCGCGTCGAGCACCTGGTCGGCGACGTCGGCGCCGCGCGGCAGCGGCTCGCAGGGCGTCCCCTCGAACGTGACGCAGTCGAGGCGGCGTGTGCGGTCGAGCCCTGCCAGCCGTTCGATTGCGAGCCCGGGCGCCCCCGCCTCCACCAGCCCGAATCCGCCGCCGCGCAGCCCCACCACCAGCAGGTCGGCGCCGCGCGCGTGGGGGACGAAGCGCTTCTCGCCGGTGATGGTGCCGGCGTCGGCGAGCTGCCACTGCTCGGGGCGCCAGTGCTCGCCCGAGTCGCCTTGCTCGGCGATGGCGAAGCTCGCGCGGAGCTCCCCGGTGGCGAGCCCCGGGAGCCAGCGCTCTCGTTGGCTGCTGCTCCCCGCGCGGTCGATCGCCATCGCGGCGAGCACGTGCTCGAGGAAGGGGCCGGGTGTCGCGTGGCGTCCCAGGGCCTCGGCCACCACGCTCAGATCGAGCAGCTCGAGGCCGGCGCCGCCCAGGTCTTCGGGCAGATGCAGGCCCAGCACGCCGATCGCGCCCAGTCCGCTCCAGACCGCCGCGTCGCAGTCCGCCTCGCCGTCGAACAGCTCGCGCACGCGCGTCATCGGACACTCGGTGGCGAGGAACTTGTCGAGCGTGTCCTCGAGCAGACGCTGTTCGTCGGAGAGGTCGAAGTTCACGGCGCAGAGTCCCGGTCGGCGGCTGCATCCCGGGGAAGCCCGAGGCCGCGCTCGGCGATGATGTTGCGTTGGATGTTCGAGGTGCCGCCCGCGATCGCCAGGCCGAGAGATCCCATGAACTGGTTGGTCCACTTCTCGCTGCCCGACGTCCTCCCGGTGGGCTGCCCGCGCGGAGCGAGCGCGCTCTCGGCGCCCAGCAGGCGATGGGCGAGCTTCGAGACCTGCTGCACGATGTTGGTATCGCTGATTTTGTTGAGCATCGGCAGCGTGCCGGGATCGCGCCCCTGCAACTCGCGGGTGAGCTGGACATAGGACGAGCAGCGCTGGGTCTCGACGTAGCCGTAGATGTCCGCGAGCGCTTCGCGCACCTGGCGATCCTCGATCGCCGGGCGTCCGTCGATCCGCGCCTTGCGCGCCAGCCGCAACAGGCTCCGGAACAGTGCCCCCGAGCGATCGGCCCCTCCGATCATGTTGCGTTCGTGTCGCAGCAGCGAGCGCGACACCGTCCAGCCCTCGCCGCGCTCGCCCACGATCCAGTCCGCCGGCGTGCGCGCGTCGTCGAAGAACACCTCGGCGAACTCGGACTCGCCGGTGATCTGCTTCAGGGGCCGCACCTCGACGCCCGGCTGATCCATCTCCAGCAATAGATAGGAGATGCCCGCGTGCTTGGGCGCCTCGGGCTCGGTGCGCACCAGTGCGAACATGTACTGGGCGGTTCGCCAGTGGGAGGTCCAGATTTTCTGGCCGTTGATCACCCACTCGCCGTCGCGCAGCTCGCCGGTGGTGCGGAGCGATGCCAGGTCGCTGCCGGCGCCGGGCTCGCTGTAGCCCTGGCACCAGGTGTGCTCGCCCTCGATGGCCTGTCGAACGAAGAGATCCTTCTGCCAGTCGCTGCCGCACTCGAGCAGTGTCGGCGCCAGCATCTGGGGGCCCTGGCCGGTGAGCTCCATCGGTGCGCGCACCGCGGCGAACTCCTCGCGGATGATCTGGGCCGCCAGGATGTCGGGCGCCTGGTCAGAGCCGCCGTAGCGGCGGGGGATGTTGCGGTACAGGTAGCCCGCGTCGGTGCCGGCGCGCCGGAAGCGGCGCACCGGCTCCGCGCCGGGCGCGTCGCCGTTCGCCTCCGGCGGAGGCCAGTGCGCGCGGAGGAAGCTCCGCACCTGCTCGCGGTGGGCGTCGTATTCAGTTCCGTAGCCGAGATCCACGGCCCTGCAGAATAACGCCTCGCGGCCCTTCCCGGGGCAGTCTCGCTTCACGCCGATGCCGGCTTCGGGGTAGGGTGTGGCGCGCGTCCAGGACGCACGGGGAGGAGCCCATGTCCCGGCTCGAAGAACTCGACCACATCAAGCAGCTCAAGTACAAGTACCTGCGCTGCATCGACTGCAAGCTCTGGCAGGAGCTGCGCGAGGTCTTTGCGGAGGACGTCGACGCCGCCTATGACAAAGGACGCTACTCGGCGAGCGGCGTGGATGCCGTGATGGAATTTCTCACGGGCGCGCTGCGGCGCACGGATGTCGCGAGCATGCACCAGGTCCACTGCCCCGAGATCGAGCTCACGAGCCCGACCACCGCCAAGGCCACCTGGTATCTGCACGACTACGTGGTGAACCCGGGCGAGGACAACGGCGCGATGCCGGGTCGCTCGATCCTGCAGGGCGCGGGCTTCTACTCCGACGAGTACGTCAAGATCGACGGCCGGTGGAAGATCCAGCACACCGGCTACGAGCGTACCTTCGAGTACATTCGACCCTATGTGGAAGAGCCCGGAGTGACGCTGCGCACCCGGTGGAACCCCTGAGCCGCGGAGGCCTGTACCTGTGAAATTCGGTTTCGGACGGCGGCAACGTTGGGATCTCGAGGTGGACGTGCTCTCGCTGGGCTCGGGGCTCGGCGGCATCACGGCGGCGATCGTGGCTCACGACCTCGGCCGCGAGGCGGCGGTGCTCGACAAGAGCCCGAAGCTGGGCGGCGTGTGCGCCTACAGCGGCGGCGAGACGTTCAACCCCAACAACCGCCAGATGCGCGCCGCCGGGATCGAGGATTCGGAGGAGGACGCGCGCGCGTACTTCGACTTCATCGGAGCGGGCTTCAACGAACCCGAGCTCACCGATCGCCTGATGGCGTCGCGCCACGAGGCGCTCGACTACCTGACCGACAACACCGGCATCGACTGGGTGTCGTGCGCGAACCTGGCCGACTACTACTACCCGGGCGCCCCCGGCTCTCACTCCGGCGGTCGCTACCTGGTGATGAAGCTGTTCTCCGGGGCCGAGCTCGGCGAGTGGCAGACGAAGACGCACATCTCTCCGCACCATCCGCAGGGCCTCCTCCACGAGGACCTCGAGCGCTTCGGCGGTCTCGCCACGGTGAAGGACTGGGACTACGAGATGATCGCCGAGCGCATCGAGAACGATCAGCGCTCCTTCGGACCCGCGATGATGGGCTACCTGATCAAGGCCGCTGTGGTCGATCGCCAGATTCCGGCCTACGTCGAGACGCCCGCGCGCGAGCTCCTCACCGACGACGACGGCGCGGTGATCGGTGTGCGCGCCGAGCGCGAGGGCCGCGATTTCTTCGTGCGCGCGCGCCAGGGCGTGGTGATGGGCATCGGCGGCTACGACCACAACGTCGCCATGGCCACCCAGTTCGAGAACACCCACGAGTGGGGGAGCGCGTGCCCGCCGGGCGTGGACGGGGACAACATCGTGCTGGGCGGCGAGATCGGCGCCGCCGTCGCCAACGTGCCGCCGACGAACCTGGCCATGTTCTTCGGCTACAACATCCCGGGCGAGGAGCACTTCGGGAAGCCGCTCTACCGCACCGCCTTCGAGTCCGGCATCCCGCACTCGATCGTCGTCAATCGCGACGGCGAGCGCTTCTGCGATGAGTCCTTCTACAAGGATACGAACCCGCGGCAGCGGCTGTGGGACGGACACAAGCAGGAGTACAAGAACCTGCCCGCGTTCATGATCTTCGACACCAACTACCGCGAGCGCTACCCGGTCGGAAGCTTCATGCCCGGCCAGCCAATGCCCGAGGGCTTCGTGGAGCAGGCCGACTCGCCGCGCGAGCTCGCCGCGAAGCTGGGCGTCGACCCCGAGGGCTTCGAGCGCACCCTGCAGCACTTCAACGCGAACGCGGAGAAGGGCGAGGACCCCGACTTCGGGCGCGGCCAGTACCTGTGGGCCCGGCGGCTCGCAGGCGACCCGAGCTACCCGAACCCCAACCTGGCGCCCGTGAGCCGGGCGCCCTTCTACGGGCTACGGCTCACGCCGATCGGGGTCGGCATCAACTCCCACGGCCTGCGCTTCGACCGCGATGCGCGCGCGGTGCACGTGCGCGGGCACGCCATTCCGGGCTTCTACGTGGTGGGCAACTCGGCGGCGCTGCTCGACATCGGCGGCGGCTATCAGAGCGGTATGTCGAACCTGCGGGCCATCACCTGGGGCTATCTCGCGGGCAAGCACGCGGCCGGGCGCGCGCGCTAGCGCCCCGGCCGGGTCGCGCGCTGCCGGCTACTGCATCCACTGGCCCGCGTTGGCGTCGAGCATCAGCCCGGTCACCGGGCTCGAGAGCTCGGAGGCGAGGAACAGCGCCACGCGCGCGATCTCCTGCGCATCCGGCAGATAGCCGAGCGCGGTGCCCTGCTCGTAGCGCGTGCGCATGTCTTCGAGCGAGACGCCCTCGGCCTCGCCGAAGCGGCGCAGCACGGCCTCCGCCGTGGGACCCCAGATCCAGCCGGGCAGCAGCGCGTTGACGCGGATGCCGTCGGGGCCGAGCTCGCGCGCGAGCGTCCGGGTGACCGAGTTGAGCGCCGCCTTCGACGACGCGTAGGCTCCGGCGCCGGGCTGGATGTCGCGCGAGCCGATGGTGCTGACCATGATGATGCGCGCGGCGCCGCTCTTGCGCAGCGCGGGGATCGCGGCCTGCGTCATCGTCAGCGCTCCGAGGAAGTTCACCTCCATGGCGGTGCGCCAGTCTTCGAGGTTCGCATCCGCAAGCGGCCCCTCGCCGGGCGGCCACACGGCGTTGTTGACCAGGATGTCGACGCCGCCGAGCTCGGCCTCGGCGCGCGCCACCAGCGCTTCGCAGGCGGCGGCATTCGTGATGTCCGTCGACTGCCAGACGCACTTGCGGCCCATGCCCTCGATCTCGCCGGCCAGCGAGCGGATCGTGTCCTCGCTGCGGGCGCCGAGCACGAGGTGGGCGCCCTCGGCGGCGAAGACCCGCGCCAGTCCGGTACCGAGGTCCGGCCCCACGCCCGCCAGTACGGCCACCCGATCGTCCAGGAGTCCCATTCTATTATTCCCTCCCTATCTTGTTCCGGCGCGGCGCAAGTCCTCGCGCGCAGTGCGCTAGTCGTCCGATCCGGGGACGATGTTCCCCGAGTACACACCGAGGTCCGCAATGCGGCCCTGGGCGTCGAGCCGGAACACATCGACCACCCGCTGGCGGCCCGGCGTCACCTTCGATTCGGCCTCGACCTCGAGCCAGGCGACGTCGTCCTGCTCGAGCAGCTCGACGCTTTGCAGTCGAGCGGCGTTGCCGAAGGCGATCTCGACGAAGAAGTCGCGGATGGCGCCGACATCGGCGTAGACCCCGCTCGGGTGGCGCAGCACCGCGCCCGGAGCGAACAGCGACATCATCGCCTCGATGTCGCCCGCGTTCATCGCCTCGACGTAGCGCTGCGCGATGCCGGCGGCGCGCGACACTCAGCGCAGCCTCGTGATCGCGGTGCCCATCGGCGCCTCCGGGTACATGTCGATGGTGTCGATCACGACCCCGGGCGGGCGCTCGACTGCGAACAGGATCGCCCGCGCCACCTCCTCGGCCGGCATCAGGCTGCCGTAGTGGCGCGCATCGCGCAGGCCGAAGCGCCGGAAGTACTCCGTGCGGCGCTCGAGCACCTCGGGCGAGAGATCCCACTCGGCTGCGAACTCGCTGACCGTGGGGCCCAGGCGCAGGCGGGTCACGCGCACGCCGGTGCCCTCGAGCTCGCGAGCGAGGCTCGTGCACAGCACCTCGAGGGCTCCCTTGGTCGCGCTGTAGGTCGCCTGGCCGGGGCGCGGGTTCGTAGCGGCGTCGCTGCCCATGAAGACGACGTCGCCGCGCATCTCGTGTTCGACGAGCGCGGCAACCCCGCGCCGGGTCACGAAGAGCAGGCCGAGCAGATTGGTCTCGACCTCGCTGCGGATGTCGGCGGCCGCGCGCTCGTGCAGCAGTCCCGGCTTCGACAGGCCGGCGTTGTTCACGATCACGTCGGCGACGCCGATGGCGGCCTCGCTCGCCTCGAAGAAGCGCTCGACCGAGTCCTCGTCGCCGACGTCGAGTGGGCCGGCGTACACCTCTGCTCCCGCCTCGCGCGCGCGGCGCGCGACGTCGTCGAGGCGATCCTGGCGCCGCGCACCCAGCGCGAGCTGCCAGCCCTCGCTGGCGCACGCGAGGGCCACGGCCTCGCCCAGGCCGGCCGAGGCCCCGGTGATCAGCGCGCGGCGCGGTGCGCGCTCTGCGCTCATGCCGAGTACGCCAGTGCGAGCCCCGGGCGGGGCCACGCGTAGCGGTAGAGCTTGCCTTCGAGCGATTCGGTGACGAAGGCGTCGCGTAGCTCGGGGCCTCCCCAGCAGACGTTGGTCGCCGCGGGTCCCGGCACCTCGACGTAGGAGACCTCGCCGTCAGGGCGCACGACGCACAGGCCCTGCTCGATCGCTGCGACCACCAGCGTTCCGTCGGCCTCGACGCCGAGCGAATCGAAACGTCCCAGCATGTTGACCAGACACTTTGCGCCGCGGGGGTCGGCGCGGCCGGGCGCCGTCAGCGGATAGGACCACAGGCGCCCGGTGGGTGTCTCCGCCACGTAGAGCGTGTCCTCGCCGGGCGAGAGTCCGATCCCGTTGGGCGCGTGCAGCGGGAAGAGGGCGCGCTCGATGCGCGAGCCGTCGGGTCTCGCGTAGTAGACCCCGCAGCGATCTTCGTCGAAGGCGCGGCGCTTGCCGTGATCGGTGAACCACAGGCCTCCCTGGCTGTCGAACACCAGGTCGTTGGGCCCGCACAGTCGCTGGCCGTCGCACTGCGTATACAGCGTGGTGATCTCGCCGGTCGCGAGATCGACGCGGTCGATCGAGCCCGTCACGTAGGCGTCGGGCTGAGTCGCGCCGGTTGCTAGGTCCGCGGGAATGAAGTAGTCGCCGCGCTGCGCCCAGACGAAGCCGCCGTTGTTGGCGATGTAGCAGGCGCCGTCGGGTCCGATTGCGGCGCCGTTGGGGCCGGCCCGGTCCGGTCCCGCCCAGCGCGCCACGGTCTCCCGGGTGCCGTCGCGCCGAATGCGCGTCAGCCGTGCCCCGCGGATCTCGACCACCAGGATCGAGCCGTCCTCGAGCCAGACGGGTCCTTCGGGAAACTCGAGATCGTCGGCCACCACCTCGGCGGCGACGGGCTCGGCGGCGACCGGATCGGCGACGACGGGGGTGGCAACCACTGGACGGGGAAGCGGCTCGGGCACGCGCCGATTCTATCCGCTGCGGACCGCGCCGGGGTCCGGTTTGCCCTGGCCGCACGGCGGCGCTGGTATGATCGCGCGACGACGAGGAGCGGCGCTTGGTCGAGTTTCCCCGCAACACGCCCGACACCGGGGACGCGCTGCTTCGGCTGCGCGAGGCCTGAGCGGTGGATCTCGCCGAGCGAATCCGCTGCGTGCTGGCGCTCGATCCCGCGGCGCCGGCCGTGGAGTTCGAGGACCGCTGGTCCAGCTGGGGCGAGCTCGCCGAGCTGATGCAGACGATCGACGCAGCGCTCTCGGCCGCCGGCCTGGGCGAGGACGCCGCGATCGGGGTGATGCTGCGCAACCGTCCGTCGCTGCTCGGCGCCATGCTGTCGGTGATCGTCTCGCGTCGCTGCGTGCTCACGATCAACGCCATCCAGGGGGAGGGCGGGCTCGCCCGGGAGATCGCTGCGCTCGAGCCCGCTGCGCTGGTGGGGCATGCCGACGACTGGGCCGTCGCCGGGGTGCGCGAGGGGGCCGAGCAGGTGGGCTGCGTCGGCATCGAGGTGGGCGACGCTCCGGCGCTGCGCGCGCGCGTCCTGCCGGGGCTCGAGTCCACGGGCGCGGGGCCGCACCACGAGCCGCTGCCCGGTGTCGCCGTTCAGATGTTGACCAGCGGGACGACCGGGCCGCCCAAGCGCATCGCGCTCCGGCTGCGCGCGCTCGAGCGCTCGCTGGCGTCGGCTGCCCGCTACGAATCGAGCGGCAAGCCAGACGAGCGCGACGTGCCCCGGCTGCGTTCGGGCGTGGTGCTGCTGCCGAGCCCGCTGGTCCACGTCGGGGGGATCTTCCGCGCCGGCGGCGCGGTGTACAGCGGGCGTCGCATCTCGATCATGGAGCGCTTCGAGGTCGATCAGTGGCACCAGCTCGTGCTGCGCCACCAGCCGAAGGCGGCGAGCCTGGTGCCGGCGGCGCTCAAGATGGTGCTCGACGCCGAGCTTCCGCCCGACGATCTGGCGAGCTTGCGCATCGTCAGCGCCGGCACGGCACCGCTCGATCCCGATCTCGGCGATCGCTTCGAGCAGCGCTATGGCGTGCCCGTGCTCACCACCTACGGTGCCACCGAGTTCGCCGGAGGCGTCGCGGGCTGGACGCTGCGCGATCACCGGGAGTTTGCCGCGGCCAAGCGCGGCAGCGTGGGCCGCGCCAACGCGGGCGTCGAGCTGCAGGTGGTCGATCCCGAGAGCGGCGCCGCCGTTCCGGCCGACGAGACCGGGCTGCTCGAAGTGAAGACGACGCAGCACAGCGCGAGCCCGGACTGGGTGCGCACCACCGATCTCGCGCGGCTCGATGCCGAGGGCTTTCTCTGGATCGTGGGCCGCGCCGACGGCGCGATCAACCGCGGCGGCTTCAAGCTCCTGCCCGCGCAGGTGGAAAACGTCCTCGCGCAGCACCCGTCGGTCGCCGAGATCGCGGTGGTGGGCATCCCCGACGAGCGGCTGGGCGAGATCCCGGTGGCCGCCGTCGTGCTCCGGCCCGGCGCGCCCGCAATCGACGCCGCCGCGCTCGAGCGCTTCGCGAGCGAGCACCTGACGGGCTACCAGCGACCCGCGCGCTACCGCATCGTGGACGCGCTCCCCCGCACGCCCTCGATGAAGGTGTGCCAGCCCGACGTGCGGCGTCTGTTCGACCCGCCGCGCTGAGCCCGGAGCGCGTCAGTCGACGCGTTCGACCGGCACCTCGTTGCGCAGCACCATGCCGGCGGGCCCCTCGAAGCCGCCCTGCACCCACCACTCGACCCCGTCCTTCTGCACCTGGGCGGGGTCGACGTTCTGTGTCTCGTAGATCGCCAGGTACTTGGCGGGCGTTCGCGAGGGGTCGTCGGAGACGTAACGCGTCGCCGCGTAGAAGTCGATCGCCTCCACCGTGTGGTGCAGATGGCCGGAGTACCACTCGTTGAACTCGTCCTCTGCGGCCGGGTCGTCGCAGTCGGTGAACACCAGCACGACACCGGCGGTCCGTCCGTCCGACAACGGCCCGAACTCGGCAATCTTGGTGTAGCTCGCGGTGGCCTCGCCCCCGCCAATGCGCGCGGCCGCCGCCGCCACGTCGTCCGCGGCGGTCTCGTAGATCGCGACGTGGCTGGCGCCGCCGAGGTCGTAGCCCGACGCGACGCGGAACCCGATGCCGTGGTCCGCTGCTCCGTTCTCGACGGCGGCGGGCACCGGCTGGGCGCGCCACGTCTCCTCCCAGGCGCTTGCCTGCGAGGCGTCTGCATTGGTGACGTGGGTGACGATGACGCCGGTGTGCTTGCGACCTTCCATTTCGGGGTGTCCTTTGCTGTGGGCTCAGCGAGCCGTCGATACGGGGAGGTTCACGTAGCCCTTCACGTGGGCCAGGTAGGTGCGCGTCATGGCCGACTCGTCCACCTCGTAGCGCGGGAAGCGGGCCGCGATCTCTTCGAGCGCGATCCGCGTCTCGAGCCGCGCCAGACTCTTGCCGATGCAGACGTGGTGGCCGTGGCCGAAGTAGAGCGTGCGGTCCTGCGTGCGCTTGACGTCGAAGCGGTCCGCGTCCGGGTACTCGCGCTCGTCGCGGCAGGCCGAGCCGGTGACGAGCGCCACCCGCGCATTGGCGGGGATGGTGACGCCGTGCCAGGTCGAGTCCGCGAGCGCGACCCGGCCCTGGTACTGGGAGGGCGCCTCGTAGCGCAGGATCTCCTCGATGGCGTTGGGCAGCCGCTCGAAGTCGTCCCACAGCCACTGGCGCTGATCCGGGTGCTTCCACAGCAGGTACACGGCGTGGCCGAGCAGCTTGGCGGTGGTCTCGGCCCCCGCCGAAGCCAGCAGGTTCACGAAGCTCATGCACTCTTCTTCGCTGAGCTGGTGGCTCTTGCCGTCGACGTCCTCGTACTCCGCCTCGGCGAGGACGGTGATCAGGTCTTCGCGCGGGTTCTTGCGGCGATCGGCGATCAGGTCGTTCAGCCGGTCGCGCGAGGCGCGGAGATGCTCGGTGGCCTCGAGGTCGAGCCCGCCCTCCGGATCGCGCTCGAGCCCCATGTCGACGCCGAGCCGGTAGGCGTCGCGCTCTTCTTCCGGGATGCCGAGGAAGACGCTGATCACGTCCATCGGGAACCGGACCGCGAACTCCTGCTGGAAGTCGAACTCGCCGAGCTCGCCGAGCCGGTCGAGCGACTGGCTCGCGAGCGAACGAATCTGCTTGGCGAGCGACGCGATGCGGCGCGGCGTGAAACCGCGGCTCACGATGTTGCGCAGCCGCGTATGCCGCGGCGGATCCATGCCGATGATCGAGAAGAAGTCGCCCGACATCTCTCCCCGGTTCTCGAGCACCGGGCCCAGCGACGAGCTGATCGTCTCCCAGTCGAGCGTCGCCCGCCAAACATCCTCGAAGCGGAAGAGCGCGTAGAAATCCATCTCCGGGTTGTAGGTGCAGGGATCCTCGTCCCGGAAGTGCTTGTAGAGGGGGTACGGGTCTTCCTGGAACGGCCGCGAGTAGGGGTCGTAGATCATCGCCTCGTCTCCACGAGACGATTCTACCCGTCGGGCGGGGGTCTGAGGCGGCTCCGATGAAGAATCGAAGCGTCTCCGGGCCGGAGGGGGCGGAGTTCCGGCCCATCGGGCTGGTGCCCGGGTGTAGACTCGCCGGCGTGCGGGTGGCCCGCGAGCCGTCGGAGGACGCCATGGCCCGGAAGGACGAGCACGTCATCATCGAAGCCGCGATCAACGGCGAGACCAAGCCCGAGCGCAACCCCAATGCGCCGCGCAAGCCCGAGGAGATCATTGCGGACGTGTTCCGCTGTCTCGACGCCGGCGCCTCGGTGATCCACGCGCATAGCGACGACATCATGCGCACGGGTCGCGAGTCCGCCGAGGGCTACCTCGCTGCCTGGCGCATCATCATGGCCGACCGCCCGGACACGCTCTGGTATCCCACGCTCGGAGCGGGCAAGGACATGCAGGAGAGCATCTCGCACGTGGAGGTGCTGTGCGACGAGCTCGACATGCGGCTCGGCCTCTGCGATCCGGGCTCGACCAACATCGGCGGCCCCGACGAGGACGGTCTGCCCGTCGGCATGGTGTACAGCAACACCTACGAGGACGTGCGGACCTGCTTCGAGCAGGCCGAGCGCCGGCGCATCGGTCCCTCGCTCGCCATCTACGAGCCCGGCTGGCTGCGCACCGTGCTGGCCTTCTACAACGCGGGTCGTCTACCCAAGGGCGCCATGGTGAAGTTCTACTTCGGCGCGGAGTACGGTCTGTTCGGCACGGAGCCCGGCGTCTCCTTCGGTCTGGCGCCCACCGAGAACGCGCTGGCGGCCTATCTCGATCTGCTCGAGGGCACGGATCTCCCGTGGTCGGTGTCGGCCTGGGGCGGGGATCTGTTCGAGACGCCGGTGGCGCGCCAGGCGCTCGAGCGCGGCGGCCATCTGCACGTGGGTCTCGAAGAGCACTTCCACCCCACGCACAAGCCCACCAACCAGGAGATCGTCGAGCAGGCCGCGAAGCTCGCCAACGAGGTCGGCCGTCCCATCGCGGATGCCGCGGAGACCTCGCGGATCCTCGATCTCCCCAACCCGTTGTAGGCTTTCGCTTCTTCCTTCGCGGCTTCGCTCGGCGAGGCCGACGTCTGCGCCTAGCTTGGAGCGATGGCGGTGTCGTGCGGCTCGTGGAAGGGGAGGCGCAGCTTCCCGATCAGGCTCGGCTCGGTGTTCCCGATCCCCGTGGCAACGGTGGGGGCGTCGGAGAAGGTGCCGAAGAGCCGGTCCCATAGGATGACGGCGCAGCCGTAGTTCGTGTTGCTCTCTTGGAACACGCGCGAGTGGTGATGCACGTGGTAGCGGTTGGTGGTGAACAGCCAGCCGATGCCCCGCGTGTTGAGGTCGAGGTTCGAATGCGCGACCGCCGTGTTGGCGAGCAGCAGGATGCTTCCGCCGGTTGCCGCCGGGCCGGCACCGAGCAGCAGCTCGACGACCGCCATCGGCAGCAGCAGGACTCCGAGCTCGAAGGGGTGGTTGGCGCCGAAGTGGATCGCGCCCAGGTGCTGGAAGCTGTGGTGGGCGCCGTGGCCGGTCGAGTACCACACCCACGGGAAGCGGTGCTCCGCGCGGTGCAGCCAGTACCAGCCGAATTCGCTCAGGCAGAGCGCCAGCGGAATCTGCAGTGCGAGCGGCCAGTGGCGGGGCCACACGTCGAGGCCGTGACGCGCGCGGAGCGCGTCGAGCACTGGGCCGAGCTCGGCCTGGTAGGCGAACACCAGGGCTGCCGCAATCGCGCCGACCCCGAGCACGATGCCCAGGTTGGTCGCGCGCTCGCGCGCGGTGTGCCGCCACGCGGGGCGCGCCGGCATCCAGTGCTCGAGCCCGCCCAGCAGGGCGACGACGCCGACGAACGCGATCGGATAGGCTGCCTCTGCATCGCCCAGCGCGACGACGAGCCACACGCTCCCGATCAGCAGTGCCGGCTGCAGTCCGTAGTGCACCAGTGCGCGTGCGATGGGAACCCTCCGCGGCCGAGCATACCGCGCCCGGGGCCTCTGCTCGTTGGGCAGTCTCGCTAGATCCCCGCGACCTCGCGCAGCGCGCCGCGCGCGTCGAGATCCTCGATCGCGCACTCGGCGCGCTCGAGGAACGCGGCTGCGAGCCGGGCGTTCTCGGCCGGCGCGTCCTCGGGGAAGAGCACGAGCGGACAGGACGCCGGAACGGCGTACGCGGCGTGCACGCGGTGCAGCTGCCACGCGTCGTCGAATGCAATCGGCTCGCCTCCGGCCTCGCGGCGCGCCGCGAGATAGCGCTCGATCAGCTCGCGCTCGTGCTTGCGCCGGTTCGCCGGCGAGAGCGCCATGATCAGGAAGTAGCCGACGTCGCGCAGTGGCGTTCCGAGCTGGATCAGCCCCCAGTCGAGAAAGCCAGGGCGCCCGCCATCCTCGAACAGGTTGCCGATGTGGCTGTCGCCTTGCAGCACGGTCAGGCTGCCGCGGTCCCAGACCTCTTCGAGCGCGGACTGGCGCTCGATGTAGAGGGTGGAGAGCTCGGCGAAGGCATCGGTCAGGCGATCGCGGTGATGGTCGAGCCCGTACTGGAGCATCGTCGTGCCGAAATCGCTGCCACCCGGCATGCGCTCGACCCAGCCCGCGTCCCTCTCGCGACGCGCCTCGTCTGCGTAGCGAACGTGCAGCGCCGCGTAGTCGCGCATTGCCTGCGAGGCCTGCTCGAAGCTCAGCGCCGCGACCACATCGGGAAACGTACACCCGGTGCTCGCGAGATCTTCGATCAGCACGACGAATCCGCCCGAAGCCTCGTCGAAGCGCGCGACGTAGGGACGCGGGACGCGCATCGGCACGTGCTCTGCGAGGGTCCGGTAGAAGAGCGCTTCGCGGCGCCCCATCCCCGTGCGATTGATCGCCTCGCGGCGCGCCGGATCGAGCGGCGGGAGCTTCAGGAAGAAGGTCTCGGGCAGCTCGCAGGCCGTGTCGTAGGTGACGCGCAGGCGCGCATTCGAGTTGGTGCCGTGGTGGATCTCGAGCACTTCGACCGACGCCACGCTCGCGCTCGGGAAGCGCTCGCGCAGCGCCTCGCCGAGCCACTCGGGTGTGACACCGGCGGGCTCCATGGGAAGTGTGGGCAGTGTGCTCATGCGGCGAAGCTAGCGGGTCTTGCGGGGCTGCTGCTCGCCGGGGCGCGGAGCACGACGGGGTCGAGGCGCGCGCGAACGACGCCCCTTGAGCCGAACCGTTCGCGCTAGTATCGGCCGATGCACAGGGGCCACCGGTACATCGATAGCGACGGCCACGTCCTCGAGCCGTCCGACCTCTGGGAGAAGTACCTCGATCCCGAGTTTCGCGACGAGATGCCCACCAGCCACGTCGGCTACGTGGGCGACGATTACGCCTACTCGCTCGAGTGTCGCGTCCACGGGGTCGCGATGCCCACGTTCCTCGACGGCGTCAATGCACCGATGCCCGGACTGAAGGAAGCCTACGGCGAGTTCCAGGAGCTGGCGTGGTCTCCCGAGGTGTACCGTCGCGTGCTCGATCGCAGCGGCATCGACAAGATGGTCGTGTATCCCACGGTAGGCCTGTTCGCGACCTCCGTGCCGACGCTCTCGGCCGAGACGGCGGCGGCCTACCGACGCGCGTACAACCGCTGGCTGAACGACTTCTGTCGCGAGTGTGACGATCGCATCGTCGGCATCGGATCGCTCGACCTGCGCGATCCTGTCGAGGCCGCTCGCGAGGCCCGGCGTTGCGTGGTCGATTACGGGTTTCGCGGCCTGACGGTCCACCCCAATCCCGTCACGTCGTATCCGCTCTACCACGAGTTTCACGATCCGCTGTGGCAGGCGCTGTCGGAGCTCGACGTGCCGATCGGCTTCCACGCGGGCGCCGGTACGCCGCTCGACGTCGGCGTGAGCCACTTCTACGAGTGGGCCGCCGGCCGCGGTGTGGCCGCGTTCGCGCTCGGTTACATGCTCGCGTCGATGGCGATGATCGGTGGCGGCGTGCTCGAGCGCTTTCCGCAGCTGCGGCTGGTCTTTCTCGAGGCCGGCTGCGGCTGGCTGCCGTACATGCTCGACCGCATGCAGTCTGGCATTCAGGGCTCGAACCGCGCCGCGTCGCGCTTCCTCCCCATGCAGGGGCTCACGATGCACCCGTCGGAGTATTTCCGTCGCCAGTGCTTCGTCGCCTCCGACCCGGACGACCCCGACATCGCCTACGCGATCGAGCAGCTCGGCGACGAGTGCATCGTCACCGCGACCGACTTCGGGCATCCCGAGGGACGGGGCTACCTGCAGGCGATCGACGAGACCCTGGCCCTCGAGACCCTCTCGGACGAGAGCCGGCGGCGGATCATGTGGGACAACCCCGCGCGGCTCTACGGCCTGGGCTGACGCGGCGTGAGGCGAACGAACCGGTACTGCGCCCGCCTGCGCGCGAGCCGCCCGAGCGCGACGCTCGCGGCGTGTCTCGTCGCAGTCGCCTGCTCCGACGGGCCGCCCGACGCAAACCCGTTCGACGAGCTGCTGACGTCCGGGAAGGCCTTGTACTCCCAGGGAAACGAAGAGCTGATCGTGCGGCACTTCTTCCGGGACCGGCGCGACGGCTTCTTCCTGGACGTCGGGGCCTGGCACTGGAAGCAGGCCAGCACGACCTACTACCTGGAAGCCCACCTCGGCTGGACGGGCATCGCGGTCGACGCGCTGCGTGAGCTGGTGCCCGAGTACCGGAAGAATCGCCCGGGCACGCGACTGTTCACCTACATCGTGGGGGACTCTTCGGGCGGCATGGCGGACTTCTACGCGTTCGGCGCGCTGTCCTCCACGGTCGAGGATCACCTGGAGCTGTTCGGCACGCTCGCGCCCGAGACGAAGACGCAGGAGCCCCAGCATCGACGTGTGCCGACGATCACGCTCGACGATCTGCTGGGACGCAACGGTGTGACACGGATCGACTTCCTGTCGATGGACATCGAGCAGGGCGAGCCAGCAGCGCTGGCGGGCTTCGACATCGAGCGCTTTCGGCCGGAGCTGGTGGCGATCGAGATGGGCCTGGCCTCGGTTCGCGAGAAGGTCATCGCCTACATGGCCGAGCACGGCTACGTGCGCATCGAACAATACGCCGAGCACGATATTGCGAACTGGTACTACACACCGCGCTGAGCCGGTGCTTCAGTCGGCGCGCGCGGCGTCGACGATCGCCTTGCCGAAGCTCTCGTAATTGACCTCGCTCACCAGCATGTGCTGGCTCGCGGCGCGCATGTCGCGAAGCGTTCGC
>JAYZFK010000091.1:0-45619 GCA_036336835.1 Myxococcota bacterium
CATCGGACCTCGCGAGCTGGGTCACCGGTGAAGCGATTCTCATCGATGGAGGACAGAACGTCGCGTTCTGAGGCGTAGGGTTACTGCCCGGACTGACGTCCTAGCTTCCGACGACTGCCGCGTTGCGCGGGTCGTTGCGCACGCGCCATATGTACCGATCGACGATGAAGTGGTGGATGTTGATCATCGCGACGACGAGCAGCACCGATTCGCTGTAGCCGAAGCCGAGCGCGGTGTAACCGATCGGGAGCGCGTGGAACAGCGCGTAGGCGAGAGCGAGACAGCTGGCGTAGAAGCGCAGGGCCAGGAGCGGGCCGCTCGCGACGCTGCCCGCCGCCCGCCGCTCGCGTGCGTGGAAGACGAAAACGATCGCGAGGTACTGCACACCGTGGAAGACGGTGGCCCAGGCGAAGGCGCTGAAGTAGGGGAAGATGACCCACCACAGCCCGTTCGAGAGGATCAGCACCGAGACGATCCAGGGGGGTGCCGCACCGTTCGACGATCGGAGACGCGTGAACAGCGCAGCCGGGGCAGCGAGCGTCAGGACGCCGAGCGCGGCGACCCACGCGCCACGGATCGGGGCGACGGCCGGCGACGCGAGCCAATCGGCCGAAACGAACCACTCGAGCCCGACTCCCGCTGCACTGCTGAACGAGTACGCGAAGGGCAGCAGACAGGCCGCGTACAGCAGGTGCCGATCGCGGGGTTCCAGCCGATAGCCCGAACGGCTGCAGTACATGGTCGAGAGACCGTAGGCTTGCGCTGCGTAGTGGAACGGCGACCAGGTGAACGCGAGCGCGTAGAGGTGCGGACCCAACCGATCGCTGAATGCGATGCAGAGGGTGAGCGTGGCGAGCACGGCGAGCGGTAGCCCGCAGGTGACGAAGGGCCAGTCGCGCAGCGCGCCCGGCTTGGTGTAGAGGCGCACAGTGGATGCGGCGAAGTGCGCGCTGTTGGCCGCCAGGAGAGCCGCCGACAGGAGCCCGAGGTCGATCACCGACATCGCCGGGGCCGAGGAGAGGAGCGGGATCGCCACGACGCTCAGCCCGCCGCCGATCAACGCGACGTCGAAGAGCGGGCCGACGAAGCAGCGCCCCCAGCGACTCGCCCCGACCATCGCGGCCGCCTGGCTCATGGCGCGGTGCCGTCCGCTCGGCGGCGAGCGTTCGCCAGGGCGCGGCTCGCCTCGGCGTGCTCGGGCTCGAGCTCGACCGCGCGCTCGAGGTAGGGGATCGCCTCAGGTACTCGATTGCGGAACAGCAGCACGATCCCCAGGTTGGCCCAGGCATCGGCGTCGCCAGGAGCCAGCCGGACGGCGCGCTCGAGCGCCGTCGTTGCCTCGGCGAGCCGACCCGCTTGCGCCAGCGCGGCACCGAGATCGCGCTGGCGCGGGCCGTTCATGCGCTCGATCGCCGCTGCCGCGGCGAACTCCGGGACCGCCTGCGCGGCTTCTTGCGCGTCGAGGCTCCGCTGTCCGACGCGCAGCGGATCGATGACGATGCTCGGGAGAGTGCGATCGAGCAGCCAACTACGCGCCACCCCGGCCGCGCTCAATAGAGCGAACGCGACCAGCGCGGCCGCGAATCCGACCCGCGATCGCGGCGGGGCCTCGGCGAGCTGCCTCCAGAGCGACATCCCCACAGAGTACGCTGCCTGCCGCGATCCCGAAGCCGCCGGCGGATTGGCACGAAGCGCAGGGCGAGCGAGCGGCTAGCCGCCCGCCACCGGCGGGAAGATCGCGACGACATCTCCCTCGGCGAGCTCGCGGCGCTCACGCACCCCGGGCGTACGCGCCACCTGCTCGCCGTTGTGGAGCACCATCTGCGCCTGCTTCGGCGGAATGGCGAGGATCTCCAGCAGATCACCGACCGTACTCCCCGGCAGCAGTTCGACGTTGGTACGGCCGCGCTGCTCGCGCGGGAAGCGGTCACGCAGACCTGCGAACAGCCGAACCTGGACCTTCACGGCTGCTCCACGCGCTCAGCGCGGCGCTCCGGTAACGAGCTCCGCGTGGTGCGGGGTGCGCGACCGTACAGGTGCGAGCTTCGGGAAGCGGAAGCCACGCGGAGTCGAGACGCGCCCGGTGAGCAGCGTCGACTCGAGCAGCCGCTGGGCGGCGCCGCTGGCCACGAACACGCGCCGCAGATCGAGCGGGTTCTCCTCCAGATATGCCTTCCAGGGGCCGAGTTCGACGCCGGTCTGGACCAGCCCCTTGAGCATGCCGACGTCGTTGGTCCCCGACACCGCAAGCGTCGGCCCGACCAGCGCCCCCCCGATCAGGGCATCGCCGGTGTCGCCGCCCCAGACGTATTTGCGATAGATGCCACCGCTCGCGTTCGACACCACCGTGCACTGCTTTCCCGCGCCGTCCCACAGCCCGAAGCTGCAGGCTTCGACACCCTGAGCGGACAGGATGTTCATGGTGAGACTGCCCGCATAACGAACGCTCTCGCCCGCCATGTTGGCGCCGGCGATCCGACCGTGATCGGTCGCCGTCGGCTGGATCGCGTGGACGCGGCGCTCACCCGTGCTGAGATCGAGCCCCTGGGCCGCGTCCCCCGCGGCATAGACGCCCTCCGCGCTCGACTGGAGCGTCTCGTCGACCAGCACGCCGTGATCGATCTCGATGCCCGAGCCGTCGAGCCACTCGAGGTCCGGCTGGACCCCGCTCGCCATCACCACGGCATCGGCCTCGAGGGCGGGCCCGCCCGTCAGATGGACGCGCCGCCGCCCACCCACCTGCTCGATCCGTTCGACTGCGGCGCCCGTGTGGAACCCGATACCGCGGCTGGCGAGCGCGCCCTCGAAGCAATCGGCCGCCTCGCGGTCGAGCATGCGCGGCAGGATCTGCGGCAGGGTCTCGACGAATGACACGCGTTTGCTGCGCTCGACCAGAGCGTCGAGGATGGTGAAGGCGATGAATCCCGCCCCCACGATCACCGTCTCGTCGCGGGCGGCCCCGAGATAGGCGTTCGCATCGGCGAGCTTCCACATGTTGACGATGCCCTCGCCGTCCGCGCCGTCGATCGGCGGGCGCGTGGCCCGCGAGCCCGTGGCGATCAGCAGCCGGTCGTAGGGCAGCGTGCTGCCGTCGTCGAGCGTCACCTGCCTCGCGGCCCTGTCGAGCGAGCGGGCGCGCCGGCCGATCTGCGACTCGACGCGCAGCTCGGCGAGCCAGGCAGCATCCGCGGTCCGCACCGCCTGCTCCTCGATCCGGCCGGCCAGGTAGTACGGCAGCACCATGCGCGCGCATGCGGGCTCGTCGCACACGAGCGTGATCTCGGCCGCGGTGTCCAGCGCCCGAATCGTTTGCAGCGCGGCCATACCAGCCGGGCCGGCTCCGATGATCACGTGTCGCATGTCCCGCTCCTGTCCTCGTTCTCGCCTCGCCGGTGCCGCTATCCGCCGGGCCAGCCCCGGATGCCGACGTAGAAGATGGTGACCGCATCGTCTGGGCCGAGCGCTGTCGCGCGCCCCTCCAGGAACTGGATCGCGCGGCCGTTGACGAGCACGCGCAGATCCTCGCTCTCCTCGACGCCCAGCCGGGTCAGCACCGCTTCGACGTCGACTTCCTCCATCTCGATGTGCCGCACGCCGTGCTGCTCGCGCAGCCTGGGCGACATCAGATTGACCTGCACCATCGGCCGTCAGGCCAGGCCGAGTTCCGCCAGCTTCTCCGGCGTGGGCTCGCCCCGCTCGTTCCAGCCCCGCACCCGGTAGTACTCGGGCAGCATCTCGCCGAGCTTGCTCACCTCGCCCGCGGCCGGGCCCGCCGGAATTGCCTGCTCGAGCATGCGCCTGGGCAGCGTGTCGTCGGCGGCGCTGAGCCCGGCGCGGTTGTTCCAGACGCGCTCGAGGTTCCAGATTCGCTCGCCCACCTGCAACAGCTCGTCATCGGTCAAATCGTGGCCGGTCGCCGCCACCAGGATCGGCCGGATCGACTCGAGAGTCGTCCCGAAGGTCAGGAAGATGCACAGGCCGGTGGCGTCGACCACGGTCGAGACGTTCTGGAACGCGGTGACCAGCTCGGCCTTGCCCTCGGTCGCCCGCGGATCCTCCGGCTCGGGCGCGAGCACCTCGGCCGCCACGGTGTAGGCCCGCAGGTGGCACGCGCCGCGGTTGCTGGTCGCGTAGCCGAGACCCATGCCCTGGATCGCGCGGGGATCGTAGGCGGGAAACTCCTGGCCCTTCACGCCCATGAAAGCATCGGGCTCGCCGAACTTGTCGCACATTCGCTTGCTGCCTTCGGCGAGCTCGTTGCCAAAGCCCTCGCGCAGTGCCGTGGCCTCGGTCAACGCCACCATCGCCGCGCCGCTGCCGAACGGCAGCGGCATACCGACCTGCTCCTCACTGAGCACACCCTTCTCGTACAGCTCCATCGCGGCAGCGATGGTGGCACCGAGCGAGATCGGATCCATGCCAAGGTCGTTGCAGATCGTGTTCGACTTGAGAATGGCGTCGAGATCGTCGATGCCGCAGTCCGCTCCCAGCGACCAGGCGTTCTCGTACTCCGGCCCCTCGGTCGAGTGCTTCCAGTTCCAGTTTCGCGGGCTCGTCTTCACCGCGTAGCGGCCGACACCCTCGTCCGAGATGCGCGACACGCGCCCGCAGGCGATCGTGCAGGCGAAGCAGGCCTTGTTGGTCTGGAGCCGCGTCGCGGCGAGCTCTTCGCCCGAGATCTGCTCGGCGCCGTCGAACTGCGCCGCCTGGTAGTTGTTGGTCGGCAGCGCGCCGTGTTCGTTGATCACGTTCATCAACGAGAGCGTCCCGTAGGTGGGCAGGCCTTCGGCCGTGAGCGGCGCGGCAGCGAGCTCCTCCCTCATCGCCCACTGCGCCTGCATCATCTCCTGAGGTCGCGCAACCGACACCGCGCCGGTGCCGCGCACCACGATCGCCTTGAGCTTCTTGGCGCCCATCACTGCGCCCACGCCTGAGCGCCCAGCGGCGCGGAACTTCTCGTTCACGATCGCCGCGAACAGCACCTTGTTCTCGCCGGCCGGACCGATCGCCGCGACCGAGGCGTCCGGCACGCCCGTCTCGGTCTTCAACAGGTCCTCCGTCTTGAAGACGCCCTGGCCCCACAGATGCGCGGCACTGCGCAGCTCGACCTGATCGTCCTGGATCCACAGATAGACGGGCTCGGGGCTCTCGCCCTCGAGGATCAGCAGGTCGTAGCCGGCGTACTTGAGCTCGGGGCCCCACTTGCCGCCCGAGTTGGAGGTCGTCATCGCCCCGGTGAGCGGGCCCTTGGTGACGACCATGTAGCGGGCGCCACAGGAGGCGTTGGTCGCCGTCAGCGGTCCCGTCGCGAAGATCAGCGGATTCTCGGGCGCGAGTGGATCAACCCCGGGGTCGCACTCCTCGTACAGGTAGCGGGCCGCCACCCCGCGGCCTCCCACGTACTCGCGGGCCCACTGCTCGTTGAGCGGCTCCTTGCTGATCTGGCCGCTCGTGAGATCGACGCGAAGGACCGTACCCGTCCAGCCACCGAGCATCGCCTAGTCCTCCTCGACGGCGGCGCGATAGGCGCCGTCCACCTTGTCTCCGAAGCCCGCGATCCAGCCCCCCGGATCGACCTCCAGCACCTCGATCGCCGCGGTCGGACAGGCGTGCGCGCAGGCCGGATCGCCGGCGCACAGATCGCACTTCGCCGCGATGTCGTCCGTCTTGTCGAAGAAGATCGTGCCGAAGGGGCAGGCGATGACGCACAGCTTGCAACCGACGCACACCTCGTCGATCACGATCTTGGCACCGGTGTTCTCGTCGATGTCGATCGCGTTGACCGGGCACGCGTGCATGCACCACGCCTCGTCGCACTGGAAGCAGGCGTAGGGCGCGAAGCTCGCCTGCTCGTCGAAGACGTGGACCTTGATCACCGAGCGCGATGGCTGGAACGCGCCGATCTGAACGTACGAGCAGGCGAGCTCGCACTGCTTGCAACCGGTGCACTTCTCGGGATGGATCTGCAGCGCCTGCATCGCGCTATTCCGTCGCTGCCGGCGCGTTCACGGTGATGGTGTGCTCGTCCGAGAATCGCACGCGCCCTGAGCCGCCGCTGACCGTGCCCCGGGGCATCTTCCAGCCCACGGTCGTCAGCTTGAAGCCGTGCGGGCTCGCCTTCTCGGTGCCGTAGAAGTAGGCCCCTACCAGCGGATAGTTGCCTGGCTTCTCGGGTGCCTTGAGCGTGAAGATCACCTTCGCACCACCCCAGGACTCAGCCGTTGGATCGGACGAGATTCCGGTGACGTTGACGTAGCTGATGCCACGGCCCGCGGCCTCGGGGCGGCGCTCGATCCACTCGCTCTGCGGCGCGCCGTCCTGACCGATCACCGTCGGGGCTCCCACGATGCGCCAGCCGGCGGCTGCGGCGGGGCGCGCGTACCAGCGATGCGCCCGGTCGAGCAGCGCCACGCCAACGACGGGACCGGCACCACCCGTCAGCACGACGGTGACACTGAAGCTCTCGCCCGCTGTGACCTGAGCCGGAAACTGCACGTCGATGCTCGAGTTCGCGTCGAGCGCGCGAATGTGCTCGATCAGCGTGGCGCGGTCCGCCTCCGACAGCTCGCCGTAGCCGCCCTCGCCGGCCGCGATCGCGGCCAGGTGCTTGTTCTCGACGATCTCCTTGATCGCGCGCTCACCGGCGCCGGCCAACGCTGCCTCGTCGATCGAGGAGTGGCAGCTTGCGCAGTACGGCGACACGTCGGTCTGGTAGCTGGGCGTCCCGCCGGGGTAGGCGCTCACCGCCAGCGGCAGCACCAGAATCACGAGCGCGATGGCAGGACAGTGACGGAACATGGTCAGTGGCTCCCCAGTCTACGACCCCGCGAACTCGCGATGACAACGAGCGCACTGCTCGCGCACGAGCGCGGAGTCCAGATACCAACGATCCCGATCCACGGCGGACTCGTGGACCGTATGACACTCGACGCAGTCGACCCCGAGCCGGCGGTTGTGGACCGCCAGATCGTGAAAGGCGGGGTCCTCGAAGGCGGCGGCCTTGGCGACGAAGCCGCTGTGACACTGCCGGCAGTCGTCGTCGAGCAGCGGCCAGTGCATGCCCTCGGGCTCCTCGAAGTCTCCCGTCAGCCACCAGAACAAATCCTTCGCGGCGAGCGCCTTGACGCGCGCGCGGCCGAGCAGGCCCACGCCGCCGTGGCAGTCGATGCAGCGGAAGTCCGGCGCCCTCGGGCGCTCGCGATTCCCGGCCGAGGCGTGCGCCGCCGCCAGGGACGGCGCCGGCCGCGCATCCATCTCGCGCCGATGCTCGCGGTGCAGCGGCGTACCCGAGAGCCAGCCATCGAGGTGACAAGCGTTGCAAAAATCGTTGTCCTGCTCGAGATAGTCCGTCCCGAACCAGCCACCGGCTCCCACCGCACCTCCAGCAACCACCAGCGTCGTCGCGACGAGCCATCTCGCTACCATCTCGCAACCCCGGGGGTGCGCGGCATTGTGGCACCCGGCCGCTCGGGTTTCCAGTTGCGGTAGGCTGGCCCGCGTGAGCACCGACATCGGCAAGCTGGGCGTCTGGACATGGCTCGATGGCTTCTCCGCCCCGGAGGCTGCCGACTTCGCCGGCCAGATCGAAGAATGGGGCTATTCGGCGCTTTGGATTCCTGAGGCCGTCGGTCGCGACCCGTTCGCGTTGATCGGCTATCTCGCAGCGAAGACGAGCCGCCTGGTATTGGCCACCGGCATCGCAAACATCTACGCCCGCGATCCGATGACGACCCGGGCCATCCTCGAGACGTGCGGCGAGTTCGCGCCGGGCCGCTTCGTGCTCGGGCTCGGTGTCTCACACGGCCATCTGGTTGCCGGCGTGCGCGGCCACGAGTACAAGAAGCCGCTGTCGACGATGCGCGCCTACCTCGAGGGCATCGAGTCGGCGCTGTACATGGGCAAGCAGGGCGAGGTCCGGGCACCGATCGTGCTCGCCGCACTGCGCGACAAGATGCTCGGACTCGCCGCCGAGAAGACACGCGGTGCTCACCCATACTTCGTGCCTCCCGATCATACGGCGCACGCACGCGAGGTCATGGGAGCGGACGCCTGGCTGTGCCCTGAACAGATGGTGCTGCTCGAGACCGACGCCACGGTAGCGCGCACCATCGCCCGCGAGAGCATGAAGACCTACACCCGGCTGCCCAACTACCGGAACAACCTGATGCAGCTCGGCTTTGGCGAAGACGATTTCGCCGATGGCGGCAGCGACAAGCTGGTCGATGCAATCGTCGCGTGGGGCGACGAGAAGACGATCTGGGACCGCGTGCAGGCCCACTACGACGCAGGTGCAGACCACGTGTGCATCCAGCCCCTCCGCAGCGACGGGGCCGGCCCCGACCTGCGACTGCTCGAGGCCTACGCCCCGGCCAAGAACGCAGCCGAGTGAGCGGCGCACGCCGCTTCTGGGGCTGGGGTGCCGAGGGCGCGGGACCCGACGCGACCCAGCAGCGCGCCATTGCGCAGACGATTGCCGAGCGCTTCGGCGCCGACGCCGAGCTAGCGGCCGAGCCGCGCATCGAAGACGTCGTGTTGCCGGAGCCGCGGGTCACACCGCCGCAAGCCCTGGCCGCGTTCTGCCACAGCGATCCGCTCGCGCGCGCCGGCCACACCTATGGCAAGAGCTACCGCGACGTGGTCCGCGCACTGCGCGGAGACTTCGCCGCCGCGCCGGATTTCGTCGCCATCCCGCGCAACGAGGCCGAGGTGGCGGCTGTGCTCGACTGGTGCGGTGCGGGCGACATTGCCGCCATCCCGTACGGCGGAGGCTCGAGCGTGGTAGGAGGCGTCGAGGCCCGGATCGGAGTGCCCGGCGGGCGCGGCGAGCTCGGCGATCGCTATGCGGGAGCGGTCAGCCTCGATACGTCGGCGCTCGATCGGGTAATCGAGATCGACCGCACGTCGCGCGCCGCGCGAATCGAGGCGGGCGTGTTCGGCCCGGCGCTCGAGGATGCGCTGCGTCCGCACGGCCTCACGCTGCGCCACTTCCCCCAGAGCTTCGAGTTCTCGACACTCGGCGGCTGGATCGCGACGCGCTCGGGCGGACACTACGCCACGCTCTACACCCACATCGACGACTTCGTCGAGAGCCTGCGGGTGGTGACGCCGGCGGGTGTCTGTGAGAGCCGGCGCCTGCCGGGCTCGGGTGCAGGGCCGAGCCCCGACCGGCTCTTCATCGGCTCCGAGGGCACACTCGGAGTGATCACCGAGGCCTGGATGCGCCTGCAGGATCGGCCGCGCTTCCGGGCATCGGCCTCGGTGCGCTTCGAGGGCGACCCGGGCTTCGCGCGCGGCGCGGAGGCGGTGCGCGCGCTCTCGCAGTCGGGCCTGTTTCCGGCCAACTGTCGGCTGCTCGATCCCGGCGAGGCCCAGACGAGCGGCGCGGGTGACGGCGGCGCGGCGGTGCTGGTGCTCGGCTTCGAATCGGCGGACCACGCCCAGGACGCAAAGCTCGCGCGCGCGCTGGAGTGCTGCGCGGATGCCGGCGGGAAGCCCGGGACACCGCGGATCCAGGACGCGACCAGCGGCGCCGAGACAGCTCGCGACGACGCGAGCAGCGCCTGGCGGCGGGCCTTCCTGCATATGCCGTACGTCCGGGACGTGCTGGCGCGCATGGCGGTGATCAGCGAGACGTTCGAGACCGCCTGCACCTGGCACCGCTTCGGCGAATTCGAGGCTTCGGTCCGGGCGTCCGTCCACGACGCGGTCCGCCGCATCGGCGGTCGCGCCACGGTGACCTGCCGCTTCACCCACGTCTATCCCGACGGCCCGGCGCCCTACTTCACCGTGATGACTGCGGGCACGCGCGGCAGCGAGCTCGAGCAGTGGGACGAGATCAAGGCCGCCGCCTCGGAAGCAATCGTGAGCGGCGGCGGCTCGATCACGCACCATCACGCCGTCGGACGCGATCACCGGCCGGGCTACGATGCGCAGCGCCCCGAGCTGTTCGCGCGGGCGCTCGCTGCCGCCAAGCGGGAGCTCGACCCGCGAGGCGTCCTGAATCCCGGTGTGCTAATCGACGCCCCCCGATCGTCGTGAGGGCAAGAGGCGAGGTTCTCCGTGGCACGCATCAACGACCACTACCCCAAGCTCGCGGCGGGGTATCTGTTTCCCGAGATCGGCCGCCGCACGCGCGCCTTCTCCGCGGCGAACCCCGATGCGCAGCTGATCCGGCTCGGCATCGGAGACGTCACGCTGCCGCTCGCGCCGGCGGTGGTCGAAGCGCTGCACGCAGCCGTCGACGAGATGGCCGACGCAGCGACCTTTCAGGGCTATCCGCCCACGAACGGCTATGACTTCCTGATCGACGGCATCCTCGAGCACGATTTCCGCGCCCGCGGCATCGAGCTCGACGCGGACGAGATCTTTGTCTCGGACGGCAGCAAGCAGGATTCGGGCAACATCCAGGAGATCTTCGATCAGGCCTCGACGCTGGTCGTGACCGATCCGGTCTATCCCGTCTACGTCGACACCAACGTGATGGCGGGCCGAACCGGATCGGCCGACCCGGACGGCCGCTACGCGGGGATCACCTACCTGCCGGCGACGGCCGAGAACGACTTCCAGCCGGACCCGCCGGCCGAGCGCAGCGACCTCGCCTATCTGTGCTCGCCCAACAACCCGACGGGCGCAGCGGCGACCCACGAAAACCTGGCGAAGTGGGTCGAGTGGGCACGCGCCAGCGACGCCGTGATCCTGTTCGATGCCGCCTACGATGCGTTCATCCAGGATGCCTCACTGCCGCGCTCGATCTACGAGATCGAAGGGGCCCGGGAGTGCGCGATCGAGATGCGGAGCTTCTCGAAACGAGCCGGCTTCACGGGCCTGCGCTGCGCGTACACGGTACTGCCGAAGACGCTGACGGCGAGCAATGCCGCCGGGGAGAAGGTGGCACTCCGCGATCTGTGGTCTCGCCGCGTAGCGACCAAGTTCAACGGTGTCCCGTACATCGTGCAGCGCGCCGCGGCCGCGGTCTTCTCGGATGCAGGACGCAAGCAGACGGCCGAGCAGATCGCGTACTACATGGAGAACGCGCGCCTGATGCGCGAGGGGCTCCAGGCCGCGAACTTCACCGCCTACGCCGGCGAGCACGCGCCCTACATCTGGCTGCGGACACCCGAAGGCACGACGAGCTGGGAGTTCTTCGACCAGCTGCTCGAGCGCGCGCACATCGTCGGCACGCCCGGCGCCGGGTTCGGCGCTTCGGGCGAGGGCTACTTCCGGATCTCGGCATTCAACTCGCGCGAGAACGTGAATGAGGCGATCGCGCGCATCCAGCGCGTCTTCGGCTGACTTTCGGCGACCGGGGCCGCGGGAGCATCGGGTATAGTCGAGGTTCATGGCGCGCGCGCGTTCGAACTCACGGGGACGCTGGGTCGGGCGTCTTGCGCTGGTCGCTTTCGGCTGTGCCGTCGGTGCCGTCGTCGCTGCGCTCGGCCTCGCCGCCCTCGAGTGGAACGCACTGCGCCAGGACGTGTCGCACTTCGAGCGAGTCGCGACCGAGTGGCACGATCCCAACACGCGCTTCGACTCCGAACTCGGCTGGCGACCGATCCCGTCGCGTCGCGTTCGGCTCCCGTGGGGTGAGATCCGCACCAACGAGCAGGGCTTCCGCTCGGACCCGCTGCGCCGGGATGCGGAGGCGGTCGCCGTGCTCGGCGACTCGGTGGCCTGGGGTTGGGGCGTCGCTGCGAACCAGACGTTCGCTGGCCGACTCGACCGCGCCGTCCGAGAGCTCGGATGGCAGGTCTCGAACCTCGCCGTCTCGGGCTACGGACTCGGACAGAGTTACCTGTGGCTCGTGACCCAGCGCCAGAGCCTGCCCGCCCTGCGCCACGCCGTGCTCGCGATCTGTGCGGACAACGACATCGACGATACGGCGGCGAACTCCCGCTACGGGCGGCGCAAGCCAGTCTACCGGATGCGCGACGGCCAGCTCCGCCTCGAAGGCACGCCGATCGCGCGCTACAGCCTGCGTCACTGGTACACCGACAGCGGCGCGATGCGCGGCCTGCTGGCCCGCGCACCGCGCCTCGAGGCCGCCACACTCGCGCGTCTGGGCGATCTGCGGGTCGAACCCGAGGAGGCCAACGAGGTCGTCGGCGCCCTGCTCGCCGCAATGCGCGACGAGGTCCGCGGGCGCGGTGGCACGCTCCACGCGGTGCTCCTGCCCTCACGCCGGGACTGGGACGCGCTGTCGACGAACTACCAGCTACTGCGCCGGGCCGTGCGGGAAGCGGGCATTCCGCTGGTCGAGCCCAGGACCCTGCTGCAGCTCGTCGCTTCGTCACCCGACGAGGTGTTCTTCGACGCATCCCATCTCACGCCGGCCGCACACACCATCGTCTCGCTCACGCTGCAGTGGCACCTCACGCGGTACGAGAAGAGTGGACCCGCAAGCTCCCAGAGGCCAGCCACCCCGTCATCCGGATTCAGCAATCGCGGGCACGTCCCGAGGCAGAGCTAGTCGAGGGACGAACCGGAGAGAGCCAGACCGGACGCAAGCGAATCGAGCGGCGGCTGAGCCCCGAACGCCGCGACACACCCGTTCGACCGAGAGCTGGATATACTGGCTGCCTGCCCCGTCGAGGAACGTCCCCATTCCCAGCACCGAACGCCAGCTGCTCCGCAAGACGAAGATCGTCGCAACGGTGGGACCCGCGTGCGACGACGTCGGCACGCTCACCCGCATGATCGAGGCCGGCATGAACGTGGCCCGCCTCAATTTCTCCCACGAGGACCACGAGCGGCACGCACGACGGCTGGAGCGGCTGCGCAAGGCCTCGGAAGCGGCCTCGATCCGCGTGGCGACCATGCTCGACACCAAGGGCGCCGAGGTGCGCACGGGAAGCGTGCTGGCGGACGTGGTGCTCGAGAAGGGCGCGCCGTTCCGTCTGCTGGCGGACGATCTGCTGGGCGACGCGACCGGGGTCTCGATCTCGTACCCCGACCTCGTCGGCGAGTTGAAGCCGGGCAGCCCGGTCCTGATCGACGACGGACGCATCGAGCTGGTGGTGGAGCGGACGGTCGAAGCGGCGGTCGAATGTCGCGTCGTCCGAGGCGGGGTGCTCGCGAACCACAAGGGCATCAACGTGCCGGGCACAACGCTGCCGCTCGATGGGCTGAACGAGGCAAACCAGGCGGATCTGCAGTTCGCGCTCGATCACGAAATCGACTACATCGCCGCCTCGTTCATGAAGACCGCGGAAGACGTCGAGGCAGTCCGCGCCTTCCTGACCGAACGCGGTGGCGGGCAGATCCCGATCATCGCGAAGATCGAGAATCGCGAGGGCCTGCGGAACCTCGAAGCGATCATCGATGCCGCCGACGGCACGATGGTGGCGCGCGGCGATCTCGCGGTGGAGATCGGCGCCGCGGCGGTTCCCGTCGAGCAGAAGCGCATCATCCGCAGGACCGTCGGCAATGGAAAGCCGACCATTACCGCGACCGAGATGCTCGACTCGATGGAACGCAACGACCAGCCAACGCGTGCCGAGGCCTCGGATGTCGCCAACGCGATCCTCGACGGCAGCTCGGCCGTGATGCTGTCGGGCGAGACGGCGCGCGGCCTCCATCCGGTCGAGACGGTTCGAACGATGTCCGAGCTCGCGCTCGGAGCCGAGGCCTCGCTGCGCGAGTACGGCTACCTGCAGCAGATCGTGCCGCACCCGAGGGCCGCCGTGGTGGAGGCCGTGAGCCAGGCCGCGAGCTCGATGGCCAGCCATCTGAACGCCGGCGCGATCGTCACGCTCACCGAGAGCGGATTCACGTCTCGGCAGATGTCGAAGTATCGCCCGCAGTGCCCGATCCTCGCGGTCACCAGCTCGCCCGTCGTAGCCCGCCGGCTCTCGCTGAACTGGGGCGTCACACCGACCGTCTCGGATGCCGCCGACGACGACGGAATGCTCGAGCACGGTCTGGCCTGGGCGCGCAAGCAGGGGATCGTGTCGACCGGCGACATCGTCGTCGTCACGGCTGGAATCTCACACGAAGCCGGCAGCACCAGCTCGATCCGCGTCGCGCGGCTGCGCTGATGCGGCAGCGCCAGGGGCGGCGCAGCGACGCCGAGCCGCTCGTCAACGGGCGACACCCGCTGGACGAGACGACTCGAAGCGATCGACCGCCGACCGGCTAACCGTCGATCCGCCGATACTTGATCCGATGCGGCTGATCCGCATCCGCCCCGAGACGCTTCTTGCGGTCCTTCTCGTAGTCCTGGTAGTTGCCCTCGAACCACTCGACGTGGGAGTCGCCCTCGAAGGCCAGGATGTGGGTGGCGATGCGGTCGAGGAACCAGCGGTCGTGGGAGATCACGATCGCGCAGCCGGGGAACTCGACCAGGGCATCCTCCAGGGCGCGCAGGGTGTCGACGTCGAGATCGTTGGTCGGCTCGTCGAGTAGCAGGACATTGCCGCCGCTCTTGAGCAGGATCGCGAGGTGGACGCGGTTGCGCTCGCCGCCCGAGAGCGAGCCGACGAGCTTCTGCTGATCCGCGCCCTTGAAATTGAACGAGGCGACGTAGGCGCGCGAGGGCACGTCGCGGCGACCGACGCGGATCACCTCCTCGCCGCCGCTGATCGCGTCGAACACGCTGTGGTCGGGGTCCAGGTGATCGCGCAGCTGGTCGACGTAGGCGAGCTGCGCGGTCTCGCCCAGCGCGATCGAGCCTGTATCCGGCTTCTCCTCGCCCGCGAGCATGCGAAAGAGCGTCGTCTTGCCGGCACCGTTTGCGCCGATCACACCGACGATCGCACCGGGCGGGATCGTGAGATCGAGATCGTCGATCAGCAGTTGCTCGCCGTAGGCCTTGCCAAGTCCCCTGGCCTCGATCACCACGTCGCCGAGCCGCGGCGGAACCGGGATCGCGATCTCGACGCGCTCGGCTCCGCGCTGCTGGCCCTCCGATAGCAGCTTCTCGTAGGCGTTGATCCGCGCCTTGCCCTTGGCCTGGCGAGCACGCGGGCTCATCTGGATCCACTCGAGCTCGCGCTCGAGCGTGCGGGCGCGCGAGCTGGCCTGCTTCTCCTCGACCTCGAGACGCTGGCGCTTCTGCTCGAGCCACGAGGTGTAGTTGCCCTTCCACGGGATGCCGCGGCCGTTGTCGAGCTCGAGGATCCAGCCCGCGACGTTGTCGAGGAAATAGCGGTCGTGGGTCACCGCGATCACCGTCCCCGGGTACTCCTTCAGGAATCGCTCGAGCCAGGCCACGGACTCGGCGTCGAGGTGGTTGGTGGGCTCGTCGAGCAGCAGGACGTCGGGCTTCGACAGCAGCAGCCGGCACAGCGCAACGCGGCGCCGTTCACCGCCCGAGAGCTTCGTCACCTCGGCGTCGCCCGGCGGGCAGCGCAGGGCGTCCATCGCGACCTCGAGCGTGCGCTCGAGCTCCCAGCCGGCCGCCGCATCGATCGCGTCCTGCAGCTTCGCCTGCTCCTCGAGCAGCGCATTCATCTCGTCGTCTTCCAGCGGCTCGGCGAACTTGTTCGAGACCTCCTCGAAGCGGCGCAACAGGTCGCGCACCTCGCCCGCCCCCTCCTCGACATTGCCCATCACATCCTTCGACGGATCGAGCTCGGGCTCCTGCGGCAGGAAGCCGACGCGGATGCCCGGCGCGGGCTTCGCCTCGCCGGTGAAATCCTCGTCGAGCCCGGCCATGATGCGCAGCAGCGTGCTCTTGCCGGCGCCGTTGTGACCGAGCACCCCGATCTTCGCGCCCGGCAGGAAGGCGAGCGTGATCCCGTCGAGGATCACACGTCCCTCGCCGACTACGCGGTTGAGATCCTGCATCGTGAAGACGAATTCGTGCGCCACGCCGCATCCTCTGCAGAGTCGGCACCCCTGGGCGCCGAGTATCTCGAGTGACTGGGAAGGGGTGGGAGTCTACCGGCTCGTGCCTTGCGCGCGAGTCCTGCGCGCCCTGTAGTGCCTCCGATAGACTGCCGCGCGCAACGGGGGGTGTGAGTGGGATGGGAAGGCGAGGCCGACCCTTTGGCCCGCGAGCGCGCAGCAGCCCGATGGTGGCACTGCTCCTCGGGCTGCTGCTGGCTGGCTCCGCCTGCTCGCGCGAGGGCGAGCGGGTGCTCATCGTGGTCAACGAGGACAGCCCGGTCTCGCTCGCGATCGGCGCGCGCTACGCCGAGCTTCGCGGCGTTCCCGAACGCAACCTGGTCCGGCTGTCCCTCGAGACTTCCGACCCGACGCTTGCGACCGACGAGCACGAGACGATCTCGCGCGACCACTACCGAGCCCTGGTGCGCGATCCGATCGAGACGCAGCTGCGTCAGCGCGAGCTCAGCCACCGAATCGACTTCATCGTAACGACCAAGGGGGTGCCCCTGCGCGTCGACGGCACTCCCGGCGAGGGCTCCGATGGCCGGCTGCGCGACGCGACCCGCGCCTCGGTCGACTCGGAGCTGATGCTGCTGTTCACAGGCACAGACGGCGCACCCGGCGCTGCGCCCAATCCGTACTTCGGCTCCGAGCTGCCCTTTCGCGAGTTTCGCCAGCTCAATGGCGAGGCGGCACCGCGCTACCTGGTCGCGCGCCTGACGGGAACACTCAGCGCCGGGGATCCGCAGGGCGGCGTGCCGGCCAGCGTCGAGCGCCTGCTGGACGCGGCGACCGGCGAGCCGGCCCCCGCGTCGACCTGGCTGATCGACGCCGACAGCGAGAGAGAGGGTCCGTTCGCCGCAGCCAATCGCGTGCTGCTCGGCGCGGCGGACGCCGCGCTACGCGCGCTGGCGGTCGACGTGGTGCACGACCGCAAGCCGAGCTTTGCCGCGCTCGATGGCGAGCGGAAGAGCCTGCTCGGCTACGTCTCCTGGGGCAGCAACGACCGCAACCACCCCGGACCGCCCTACTACGGGCGCATCGGCGAGCGCGTGTTTCCGGGCCGCTTCACCGCGCGAAGCGTCGCGATCGACTTCGTGAGCACGAGCGCGCGCACCTTCACGAGTCCACCCAGCTACGGACAGTCGTTGACCTCGGACCTGCTCGCCCTGGGAGCAGCGGGCGCGGGCGGCCACGTCTACGAGCCGACGCTGACCACGGTCCACCGCCCCCACCTGCTGTTCGCACGCGATGCGCAGGGGGCACCGGCCGTCGAAGCCTACTGGTCGAGCGTCCCGACGCTCGGCTGGATGCACACCTGGGTGGGCGATCCGCTGATGCGCCTCGAACCCGCCCCCGCCACCCCGAGCGAGGACCGCGACGGCGACGGGATCCGCGACGCGGAGGACAACTGCAGCCGGATTCCCAACGCGGCGCAGCGCGACACCGACAGCGACGGCTACGGGAATGCGTGCGACGCGGACATCGACAACGACGGCACCGTGACCACCTCGTGGCGATCGATCTTTCCGCTCGGCGAGCGCGGCGACGTCGAGTGGATCGGGGTGACGGCGCGCAACGGCCACTACGACCCGAACCACGACCTCAACGGCGACGGCCGGGTCGACATCCTGGACGTCTCGCTCGCCCAGCTCGGCCTCTACCACGGGCCGGGGCCGAGCGGCCGGCGCCCGGCGCGCTAGTCGGAGAGGCCGGCGGGGGGCGACGCGGGCTGCTCGCTTGCGCGCCCCTGCGCGACGGGGAGGCGGATCAGGAAGACTGCCCCCCCTGCGGCGGGCGGGTCGTAGAGCAGCACTCCACCGTGCTCGCGGGCGATGCCAAAGGCCACGGCCAGGCCGAGCCCGGTGCCCTCGCCGGTCTTCTTGGTGGTGAAGAACGGGTCGAACATCCGCTCGCGCACGTCGGGCGGGACGCCCGGACCGTCGTCGGCCACGCAGATCTCGACCTGGTCGTCGACGGCGCGCGTCGAGACCGAGACCGACCCACCGCGTTCGGCGACCGACTGCGCCGCGTTGACGACCAGGTTCGTGACCGCTTGTGTCAGCGCCTCGGCGGAGGCCTCGACACTCGGCACGCTGTCGGGCAGCGACACGTGGAGCTCGACCGATCCGAAGCGACTCAGGCGCGCCACGCGCACGGCATCGCGGACGATGTCATTCACGCTGGCCGGCGCCAGCTCCTCGGAGCCGATGCGCGAGAAGCGCCGCACGCGATCGATGATCCGGCCGATCCGGTCGACGCCCTCGATGGCCTCCTCGATCACCAGGCGGAGTTCGTCGCGATCTGCCTTCTGGCTTGCGGCGACCTCGAGCTCGGCCGTCATGCGATGGACGTGACTCAGGTTGGAGCGGACATAGGCCAGCGGGTTGTTGACCTCGTGCGCAATGCCGGCCGCGAGCCCCGCAACCGTCTCGAGCCGCTGACTCTGCCGCATCAGCGCCTCGAAGCGAGTCTGCTTGGTGATCTCGCGAATGATCACGTACAGGCCCGAAGCGCCGGCCTCTTCGGGCCGGACGGCGGCCATCCGGATCTCGAATACCTGCCCCGCGAAGCTCTCGAAGCGTGTCGCGAACTTGCCACCAGTCGAGATCAGCCGCTCGACCAGCTGGTGGACGGCGCCGGCGTCGACATCCGAGCGATCGTCGGCCTGCTCGACGACGACGTCGGCGAGGTGTCGACCCTGCACCTCGCGCAGCGACGCGCCCGTCATCTGCTCGGCGGCCGGATTCATGTCGAGGATCTCGGCGCTGGCATCGGTCACGATGACACCGTCGGCCAGGTGCTCGATCACGTCGCGACGAGCGACCGGAACGGTCGCGAGCACGCGGTGACGCCAGTCCGCCAGGAACAGCAGCGTGACGCCCGCACCCACGAACAGCGGCGTGCGGTCGTGGCCCCCGGCGGCGACGCCGAGCTCGTGAGCGAGGCTCGCCAGGACCGGCGCGAGCGCTGCCACCGCCAGCAGCACGCCGCGGCGCCGCTCGCACCGCGAGATCAGCTGGATCGAGCGCGCGACATAGAGCCCGACCCCGACCATCACCAGCGCGAGGCCCCAGCCAGCCCAGACCCAGTACAGCGGCCCGGCCCACTGCTCGATCGCGCCGTCGACCACTCTCTCCGGATTGCGCACGAACAACCGGTGGCTCTCGTTCGTCGCCAGCGCAACCAGCGCGAGCAACGACGGCAATCCAACCAGCAGTCGTCCGCGCGTCGAATCGCTGAGCCGGCGCAGCCCGAACACGTGAGCCGCCAGCAGCAGCCAGAGCGGCGGGACGAAGAACAGGCCGGCAAACGCCGCCAGCGCGGCCGAGGTCGAGAGCGCAGGCGAATGGCCGGCCCACGCAACGGCCAGCGTGCCTGTCCACGCCATCACGGCCAGCATCAGACCCAGCACGAGCCCGTGGATCTGACCCCGTTCTTGCCGCGTACCGACATAGCCCGCCAGCAGTGCGGTGGCCCCGAAGGCGAGCAATGTTTCGTAGAGCTGCGGATGCACCTGGTCCTCGCAACCGTGCGACGCGCCGTTCTCGCGCATCGCTGGCTGGACCTATCGACACACCGGCTCGAGAACCTGTCGCCGGACGGGAGCACTCGATCGAGAGGGTTCCGCTGCGGACGGAACTCAGCGGGGCCGCAGCGTGCGCAGTGCGGCCGGAGCGAGCGCAGCGCGCTCGCTCTCGAAGACCACGGCCCCGTCGCGATACAACACGTACGCGTTGCGCTGCGAAGCGACCCGTGGCCCCGGCGTCAGGATGCCCACCAGGTTGAGCGGATCGGCCGCCGCTACCCGCACCAGCTCGCCACTGCGCGCAGCGCGACGGGTGCGGCGCAGCGACTCGACGGCCCCGGGCAGCGCGTACTGCTCGCCGACGAAGCCGGTCACGAAGCGGCCGCCGCGGATCGTTCCGCGCGCCTCCATGCGCCGAAGGGCCCAGAGCAGCTCGCGCCACGGAACCGCGAGGCTCTCGCGCACCAGCAGATCGCGGAACACCACCCCCCAGCGCGCCAGCAGCTGCTCGGCCACCGCCTCGGCGAGCTCGTCGGGATCGTAGGCCTCGGGCTCGCCGCCTGCGCTCGCCGGGAACGGCGCCCAGCGTCCCTCGGCGCTGGCAGCGCTCCGGGCACCGCGCCGCAGGCCCCGCCGCATCCGCCGCTGCGTACTGCGCCGCGCCCAGCGGTCGCGCGAGCCGAGCAGGCTCCGCACGGCCTGGAAGCCGTCGGCGGCGACCAGCCCGCGTGTCACCCCCTCCCAGAGTCCCTGCTCGACCTCGACGGGCAGCCGACCGGTGAGCGTCGCCAGCTCGCTGTGGAACAGGGCGCCGCGCTGGCGCAGCGCCTCGAGCACGTCGAGCGCCGGGCCGGGTGCCGGATCCGCGGGCACAGCGTCGCCGCGCTGCGCGCGCAGTAGCCAGGGCACATCGGATCGCGCGAGCAGCGCCACGGGCGTCGAGCGCGACGGCGCGATCCCGCCGCGCTTGCCCCGGTCCGCTGCGTCGTCCGGTGCGGGCGTTCGCACCGAGAGCCGGCCCCACGCGACCTCGCCCGACAGACACAGGGCATCCAGGAAATCGGGCCGATAGCCGTCGATCCGCGCCGGCAGCACGTCGCTCTCCCAGCTGCCGGCCGCGACCTCGAACCCCTGCAGCTGCTCGATCGCGGCCAGCGTTCCTGCCCGGCCCTCGCGCCGCGTGCCGGGCGCCACGTACTGCCAGCGGAGCAGGAAGCGCAGGAAGTCCTGCGCCGAGACAGGCTCGATCTCCTTGCGCAGCCGCTCCTGGGTGTAGAGATGGATGCGGCTGAGCAGCCGCCGCGCGCACCACTGCTGCGCTCGCTCGTCCTCGAACTGGCCGCGCAGCGCGAAGCCCTCGCCTTCGAGGCGCACCAGGCCGAGCTCGATACGCGCCTCGGGAAGCACCAGCCGTCGCGCCAGTCGCGCAAGGTCGATGGGACCGACGAGCTCGAGGTGCCCGCGAACGGCCTCCGCCGCGACCTCGTCGGCCTCGGGCGCGGGCACGCTGGCGAGCGCCGCGGGCAGCGGACGATCGGGCGTGAACCGGGCGTCGGGCCACAGCGCCTCGACCGCCTTGCGTCGCTCGGTGGCGACCCACAGGCTCTGGTCGCCAGTGGTCGCGATCGCCGCGCGGCCCGCGTCGACCAGCAGCTGGAAGGCGCGGCTCCAGGCCAGCTCCGGACGCAGCACCACCGTCTGGAGCAACAGATCGTGCAGCTCGTCGGCGTCGCGCGGATCGGGCCGCACCTCCTCGCGTACACGCGCGATCGCCTCGGGATCGAGGCGCGCGAGCGCGCGCGCCTCGCCGGGCAGCCCGCGCCGCAGCTTGACCGCCCGCGTGCGCCGCTCCTCGAGCGGAGCGTCGTCGAGGAAGGTGTAGGGACGCCCGTTCAGGATCTCGTGGGCCAGCGGCGAGGGCTCGGTCGCGTCCACGCAACGGGCCGCTACGGCACCGCTCGCAAGATCGCCGAGCAACTGCTCGAGCCGCTCGACGTCCATCGCCTCGTGGAGACAATCGTCGATCGTCTGGCGCACGATCGGATGGTCGGGGATCTCGATTGGACCGCTCGCGTTCTCCTGGCACTGCGCGAGGCCCGGGAAGATCGCGGCCATCAGATCGTCCGCCTCCATGCGCTGGATCGGCGGCGGATTGCGCTTGCCGCCCCGCATGCGCAGCACGGCGAGCGAGCGGTTCAGGTTCCAGCGCCAGCGCGCCGTGAACATCGGCGACGCGAGCACGGCCTGGCGCAGCGCCTCGCGCGCCGTGTCGCGCTTCAGGTAGTGCGCGACCTCGCTCAGTGGAAAGCTGTGCTGCGGCCCGAGCGACAGCACGATGGCGTCGTCGTTGGCCGCCGCCTGCAGCTCGAAGTCGAACGTCCTGCAGAACCGCTTGCGCAGCGCGAGGCCGAACGCGCGGTTGGTGCGCCCGCCGAACGGCGCATGGACGACGAGCTGCATGCCTCCGGACTCGTCGAAGAAGCGCTCGAACACGATCTCGTCCTGCGTCGGCAGCGCGCCCAGCGCCGCCTGCGCGGCGCCGAGATACCGCACGATCTGGTCCTGCGCCGCTGCCGCGAGCCCGCACTGCTCTTCGAGCCAGTCGCGCGCCTCGCGAGCCTGCCCGGCCTCGAGCAACGGCGCGAGCTGCTTGCGCAGCTCCGAGACTTCGGTCGAGAGCTCCTCGCTGCGCGCCGGCGCCTCGCCTAACCAGAAGGGAATCGTCGGCGGCGCACCCCCGGCATCGACGACGCGAACGACCCCCGCCTCCACCCGGCGGATACGCCAGGACGTACTCCCGAGCAGGAAGACGTCGCCGGCCATGCTCTCGATCGCCCAGTCCTCGTCCACCGTGCCGACGAAGGTCTCGTCCGGGTCGAGCACCACGCGGTAGTCGGCGCGATCCGGGATCGCACCGCCCGAGGTGAGCGCGGCGAGGCGCGCCCCGCGCCGGCCGCGCAAAACGCCGTTGACGCGATCGCGGTGCAGATGCGCTGCGCGGCGACCGCGACCGGTCTGGATGCCCTCGGCCAGCATCTCGACCACCGCGTCGAAATCCTCGCGCGAGAGCTCGCGGAAGTGCGCCGCACGCCGCAGCAAGGCGAACAGCTCGTCTTCCTGCCACTCCTCGGCCGCGCAGGCGGCCACGATCTGCTGCGCCAGGATGTCGAGCGGTTGTCGCGACGGACACAGCGCATCGAGCCGACCGGCGCGGACCCCGCGCAGCAACCCCGCGCACTCGACGAGCTCGTCGCGCGTCAGCGGGAACAGCCGCCCCTTCGGCGTGGCGAAGCGCTGGTGCCCCGAGCGGCCGACGCGCTGGAGGAACGTCGCGATGCTGCGCGGCGAGCCGATCTGGCAGACCAGCTCGACCGGGCCGATGTCGATCCCGAGCTCGAGCGAGGCAGTCGCCACCAGCGCGCGCAGGTCGCCGGCGCGCAGCCGCTTCTCGACACGCAGGCGGCGATCCTTCGAGAGACTCCCGTGGTGCGCCGCCACGGCGTCCTCGCCGAGCCGCTCGGCCAGCAGGTGTGCGATGCGCTCCGCCATCCGACGCGTGTTCACGAACACGAGCGTCGTCTGGTGCTCTGCGACCATGCGCGCGATCTGGTCGAGCACGTCGGAGAGCTGCTCGAGCGCCATCACCGCCTCGAGCTCCGCGTCGGGCAGCAGCAGTCCGAGATCGAGCTCCCGCCGGTGACCGGCGTCGACGATCTCGCAGCGCGGGCTGCCGTCGGGCCGGCTGCGCTGGTCGCCGGCGCCCACCAGCAGCCGCGCCACGGTCTCGATCGGCCGCTGGGTCGCGGACAGGCCGATCCGCACCGGGCGCTGCGGAGCCGAGCACAGTGCATCGAGCCGCTCGAGCGTGATCGCCAGATGTGCGCCGCGCTTGTCGCGCGCGAGCGCGTGGATCTCATCGACGATCACCGTCCGCACGCCGCGCAGCAGCTCGCGACTGCGCTCGGCCGTCACCATCAGATAGAGCGACTCGGGCGTGGTCACCAGCAGATGGGGCGGCTTCCGGAGCATGGCGGCGCGCGCCGATGCGCTCGTATCGCCGCTGCGCAGCGCGACGCGGATATCGGGCGCCGACAGTCCGAGCTCGCGCGCGACCTCGCGGATCTCGGCCAGCGGCTGCGCGAGATTGGTGTGGATGTCGGCGGCGAGCGCCTTGAGCGGTGAGACGTAGACGACCTCGGTAGTCAGCGCGGGGTCGGGCTCGTCGTCGCCGCGCAGCTCGAAGCGCTCGGCGGCGCGAAACAGCCGATCGATGCACACCAGGAACGCCGACAATGTCTTGCCGGTGCCCGTGGGCGCCGCGATCAGCGTGTCGCGCCCGCAGGCGATGGTCGGCCAGCCGCGCTGCTGCGGCTCCGTCGGGCCATCGGGGAAGCGGCGCTCGAACCAGGTGCGCACCGCGGGATGGAAGGCTTCGAGTGCGCTCATACCACACCTCAGGCTAGCAAGCGGCGAGCGTTCGGGCGGGCCGCGCGGGGCGACGCCGGATGACCGGATCTGTCACGCTGCACGCCGATCCTCAGTGGGTTTTGCTCGAAAAACTGTTGCGCAGCGCGGTCGCCGTTCGCCTCGTCGCGCGAAACGGGTAGCCTTGGCCCGCCGAAGGAGATGGCTTGGAGATCACCTTGATCCGGCACGCGCAGCCCGACTGGGAGCCAGCCGACACCGCCGTCGACGAGCCCACGCTCACGGCGCACGGCTTTGCGCAGAGCCGCGCCACCGCCGAGGCGCTGGCGAGCGAGCAGTTCGATGCGCTCTACGTGAGCCCGCTGCGACGCGCCAGAGAGACGGCCCAGCCGATCGCCGAGCGGCTGGGCCTCGAGCCGCAGGTGCAGTCGTGGCTCCGCGAGCTCGAGCTGCCGTCGCTCGAGGGCCAGACGGCCGAGCAGGTTCACGCCTTCTTTCGCGACGGGCGCCTGCGCGAGCCCGACCGCTGGTGGGACGGCTACCCGGGCGGCGAGAGCTTTCGCCACTTCTACGAGCGGGTCGCCGGAGGAACGGACGCACTGCTCACCGGCGATCACGCGATGCACGTGCACGAGGACTCCGGCCACCAGCTGTGGCAGGTACCGGACTGGGATGCACACATCGTGGTCGTCGCCCACGAGGGGACGATCGCGGTCATGACCTCGCACCTGCTGGGCATCGAGCCCAACCCGTGGACCGCGCTTCGCTTCACGATCGCATGGACCGGGATCGCCCGCCTGCACACTGCGCAGCTGGGCAGCGGCGCCGTCTGGAGCCTCGCCGCCTTCAATCACACCGATCACCTCGCAAGCCTCGCCGGTCCGGGCGACGGCCGCGCCATAAGGACCGTCAGATGAGTCGCTCGAGCTGGATCGTGGCTGGCGCCTGGCTGATTGCCGCCGCCGCGTGCGACGACAAGGCGCACCAGTGGGACACAGCCATCGAGGGACCGGCGATCGGCGCCGAGGTGATCGCCGCCAAGCAGGCAGCCCAGGACCTGGCCGAGCGCACGCTCGGCGGCGGCGACGACGGCCGCAGCATCCTGTTCGGCGATCTGCACGTCCACACCTCGTACTCGCAGGACGGCTTCCTGTTCTCGCTGCCGCTGCTCGGCGGCGACGGCGCGCACCCGCCGAACGACGCCTGCGACTTCGCACGTCACTGCGCGAACCTCGACTTCTACGCCCTCACCGACCACGCCGAGTCGCTCGCGCCGGACTACTGGGAGCAGAGCAAGCAGAGCGTGCGCGAGTGCAACGCGCGCGCGGGCGATGCCGCGGACCCCGATCTGGTCGCCTTCACCGGCTTCGAGTGGACGCAGGCCGGGCTGACGCCCGAGGCGCACTGGGGCCACCGCTGCGTCCTGTTCCCCGGCACCGCCGACGCGCAGCTGCCCGCCCGACCGATCGCGTCCAAGAACACCGCCGCCGGTGCGGCCGGGCTCGCAAAGCTCGCGCGCCGCACGCGCTGGGTGGGCCTGCTCGACTGGCCGGTTCACGAGCGCTTCGCCCTCCAGATGGAGGCGATGAGCGAACGCGCGGTCTGCCGCGAGGACGTCGTCTCGCCCGAGATCGAGGGCGCGGCGTGTCTCGAGATCGCCCCCGAGCCGCGGGATCTGCACCGCAAGCTCGACGAGTGGGGCTTCCCGGCGTTCACCATCCCGCACGGCACCGCCTGGGGCGTCTACACACCGGCGTCGACGACGATCGACAAACATCTCGCGGCGGAGCAGTACGACACCGGCCGGATGCCGCTGGTCGAGATCATGTCGGGCCACGGCAACTCCGAGGAGTTCCGCGACTGGGCGGCCACCGAGGTCGCCGACGACGGCAACCGCTGCCCCGAGCCCGTCGACGGACACCTGACCTGCTGCTGGCAGGCGGGCGAGATCATGCGGGGGCGCTGCGGCGACCTGCCCGCCAACGAGTGCGAGCAGCGCGTCGAGCTGGCGCGGACGCTGGCTGCGCGGACCTGGGTGAACCCCTTCCGCGTGTTCCCCGACGCGCCCTCCGAGGCCTGGCTCGACTGCGATCAGTGCCGCGACTGCTTCAAGCCCTCTTTCGGCTATCGCCCGCGCGAGAGCGTGCAATACGCCATGACGCTGACACAAGATGCGGAGAGCGAGGATCCGCGTCGCTTCCGCTTCGGCTTCGTCGCCTCGAGCGACGGCCACACCGGCCGCCCCGGCAACAGCTACACGCAGGTCGATCCCGCTCTGGTCAGCGACGTGCGCGGCACGCCAAGCTTCCCGTACTCCCTGTTCCAGACGCTCCTGGGCGGCCAACCGATGGACGATCCGCGGATGCCCGAGGACCCGGGCGGCAGCGAGATCGGCGTCGCCAGCGGCCAGGACATGCGCGTCGCGTCGTTCCTGTTCCCGGCGGGACTGGCCGCGGTGCACGCCGCCGACCGCAGTCGCGAGGCGATCTGGGACGCGATCGGACGCAAGGAGGTGTACGGCACCAGCGGCCCGCGCATCCTGCTGTGGTTCGATCTGCTGGGCGGCGTCGGCGGCCGCGCGCCGATGGGCTCCGAGCACGTGCTCGCGACCAACCCCCGCTTCGAGGTGCGTGCGGTCGGCTCGTTCGAGCCTAAACCCGGCTGCCCGGACAGCAGTCGCCAGGCGCTGTCGCGCGAGCGGCTCGAGTACCTGTGCCGCGGCGAGTGCTACCACCCGAGCGACCAGCGCCGGCCGATCGTCGCGATCGAGATCATCCGCATCCGCCCCCAGCAGCACGGGGGCGAAGCTCCAGCCGGCCTGGTCGAGGATCCCTGGCGCCGCTTCGAGTGCGCGCCCGACCCGGCGGGCTGTCGCATCGAGTTCAGCGACGAAGAGTTCGTTGCCTCGGGCCGCGACGCGCTCTACTACGCGCGGGCGCTCGAGGCGCCGTCGGCGGCGCTCAACGGCCGCCCGCTCGAGACGCAATTCGACGCGGCCGGCAACCCGGTCTCGATCCGACCCTGCACGCTGGAGCGCATCGACGCGGGCGGTTGCCCCGCCGCGGTCAGCGAGCGCGCCTGGTCGTCGCCGATCTTCGTCGACCAGGCGGAGCGGAGGGCCGCGAGCCGCGCGGCACCCGCCAGGGACGCGGGCTAGACGCCGTGGACGGAATCGACGCCCGCATCGACGCCGCGCTGCGGCCGCTCGCCGACGCGCTGTCCAGCGCCGTCTTCTACAAGGTGCCGATCTTCGGCAGCGAGCTGCCGCTGGTCGTGCTCTGGCTGGCGGCGGCCGCCGTGTTCTGCACCGTGTACTTCCGCTTCGTGTGTCTGACCGGCTTCGCGCACGCCCTCCGGCTGGTGCGGGGCTCGGACTCGAGCGCGAGCGGCGAAGGCGAGCTCTCCCACTTCCAGGCGCTGGCGACGGCGATCTCGGGAACGGTCGGCATCGGCAACATCGGCGGGGTGGCGGTCGCGATCTCGGTCGGAGGTCCCGGGGCCGCTTTCTGGATGCTCGTAGCCGGCGTACTCGGCATGTCGTCGAAGTTTGCCGAGTGCACGCTCGGCGTGAAGTACCGCGTCGAGCACGCGGACGGCAGCGTCTCTGGCGGCCCGATGTACTACCTCGAGCGCGGGCTGGGAGCACGGGGCTGGCCCCGGCTCGGCCGCGGACTCGCCCGCTTCTACGCAATCGGCATCGTGATCGGCTGCCTCGGCATCGGCAACATGTTCCAGTCGAACCAGGCGTTCGTGCAGCTGGTCGGCGTCACCGGCGGCGAAGCCAGCTGGTTTGCAGAGCGCGGCTGGCTGGTCGGCCTGGCGCTCGCGGGCCTGGTGGGCGCGGTCATCGTCGGCGGCATCCGCAGCATCGCGCGAGTCACCGAGAAGGTCGTGCCCTTCATGGCCGTGCTGTACCTGGCCAGCGCCGGCGTGATGCTGGTGATCAACGCCGAGGCGATCCCGTTCGCGCTCTCTGCGATCGCCAGCGGTGCCTTCACCACGAAGGGAGCGGCGGGCGGTGCGCTCGGCGCCATGATCGTGGGCTTCCAGCGCGCGGTGTTCTCGAACGAGGCGGGCATCGGCTCGGCCACGATCGCCCACGCCGCGGTGCGCACCGATCACCCCGCAACCGAGGGCTACGTCGCGCTGCTCGAGCCGTTCATCGACACCGTGGTGATCTGCAGCGCGACCGCGCTCGTGGTGATCACGACCTTCTACTACGACCCGAACTTCGCCGAGGGACTCGACGGCATCGCGATCACCTCGGCCGCCTTCGAGCGCAACGTCAGCTGGGCGCCCTACCCGCTCGCCCTGTCGGCCACGCTGTTTGCGCTCTCGACCATGCTCTCGTGGTCCTACTACGGGCTGAAGGGCTTCAGCTATCTGGTGGGGGAGAGCGAGCGGGCCAAGCGCGGCTTCATGCTGGCGTTCTGCGTCTTCGTGGCGCTCGGCTGCACGATCCAGCTCGACGCGGTGCTCGAGTTCTCGGACGCGCTGGTATTCGTGATCTGCATCCCGAACATCATCGGGCTGTACTGGCTGGCGCCCGACGTGCGCGCAGAGCTGGCACGCTACGAGCGCGCACGGCGCGGCTGAAGCCGCGTCCCCCCGGCGCGCACGGCTGGGCGCGCCAACTCGGCCGATCGCGGCGGACTCGCCGCGCCCGTCCTTGTGGTATGGGTCGGTCCGGATGCCGAGCCTGCAGCGGGAGAGCTTCGACGCGGTGGTAGTGGGTTCGGGGCCCAACGGCCTGGCCGCGGCGGTCTCGCTCGCGCAGCGGGGAGCCTCGGTCCTCGTTCTCGAAGCCGCCGACGAGATCGGCGGCGGCACGCGAACCGCCGAGCTCACGCTGCCCGGGTTCGCCCACGACGTGTGCTCCGCAGTCCACACGATGGGGATCCTGTCGCCCTGCTTCCGCGGCCTGCCGCTCGAGCGACACGGGCTCGAGTGGATCCGGCCTCCCGCGTCGCTGGCGCACCCGCTCGACACGGGGCCACCCGTGATGTTGTGGCGCTCGCTCGAGCGGACCTGCGCCGGGCTCGGCGACGACGCCCGCGCGTACCGCCGGATGCTCGAGCCCCTGCTGAAGGAGCCTCACGACTTGCTGGCCGATCTGCTCGGGCCGCTGGCAGCGCCCCGGCACCCGATGGCCTTCGCACACTTCGGGCTGCGCGCGCTGTGGCCCGCGAGCTGGCTGGCGAAGGCGTGCTTCCGCGGCGAACGCGCCCGCGCGCTGTTTGCCGGCTGCGCGGCGCACAGCACGCTCCCGCTCGACAAGATGTTCACCGCAGCCCTGGGTCTGATCTTCCTGCTCGCGGGCCACGTCGAGGAGTGGCCGGTGGCAGCGGGGGGCTCGGCTGCGATCACGCGCGCGCTCGCAAGTCTGCTGGGAGAGCTCGGCGGGGTGATCCGCACCGGGGTTCGCGTCCGCTCCGCCGCCGAGCTTCCCAGCGCGCGCGTGTTCCTGTTCGACACCAGCCCCGACCAGCTCGCCTCGATCTGCGAGCCGGCACTGCCGGACCGCTACCTGCGCCGGCTGCGCCGCTATCGCTACGGGCCGGGCGTGTTCAAGCTCGACTGGGCGCTCGACGGACCGATCCCCTGGCGCGACGCCGAGTGCCTGGAAGCGTCGACGGTGCACCTGGGCGGGACGCTCGAGGAGATCGCCGCCAGCGAGGCCGCCATGTTTCGCGGCGCACACCCGGAGCGGCCCTACCTGATCCTGTGCCAGCAGAGCCAGTTCGATCCCAGCCGGGCGCCTGCCGGCAAACACACCGGCTACGCCTACTGTCACGTACCCGGGGGCTCCGAGGTGGACATGACCGAAGCGATCGAGTCCCAGGTCGAACGCTTTGCGCCGGGCTTCCGCGATCGGATCCTGGCTCGCCATGCGATGCGAACCGCCGACTTCGCCCGCTACAACCCGAACTTCGTCGGTGGCGCGATCACGGGCGGCGTCGCGGACCTGTACCAGCTGTTCACACGGCCGGTGGCAAGGCTCGATCCGTACAGCACGCCCAACCCGCGCATCCTGATCTGCTCGGCTGCGACGCCGCCGGGAGGCGGTGTCCACGGAATGTGTGGCGAGCACGCCGCACGCCGCGCGCTCGCACGCCTCGACCGATTCCGGCCCGAGCCCCTCGGCTGAGACCGCGACGCCCGAGCACGGGCTCGCTACAGCGCGTCGAAGAACACGAGCTCGGCCTCCGCGAGGGTATCGCTCATCGCGAAGCTCGAGCCGGCGAACGCCTCTGCGATCTCCTTGGCGTCTCCCTCGAACTCGTAGATCGCCAGGTAGCGGAACTTCCCGCCGTCCATCATCTGCGTGTCGGAGCGACGGAAGCGGTGGCAGGCGACGATCGGCGTCTCGCGGACCACCTCCGGAGCGTGAACTTCGTCGTACCAGCGGTTGAACTCCTCGTCCTTGCCCTCGGCACAGTTCGCGAAGACGATCGCCTTGTTCATCTGGCTGACCTCCCTTGGTTCCCGCATTGTAGGATGCCCCGAGGCAGGGAGGACAGGCCATGCATACGGACCTCACGGGCAGAACAGCGATCGTCACGGGTGCGGGAGGCGGGATCGGGCGGGCCACCGCCCATGCGCTGGCGAGGCTCGGAGCCGCGGTCGTCGTGAACGACATCGGCCGGCGGGCGGACGGCACCGCCACGGCGGAGATCGTCACAGACGAAATCCGCAACGACGGCGCGCGCGCAACCGCCAACACCGACTCCGTGACCGAGTGGAGCGGCGCCGGCAACATCGTCGCCACCGCACAGCGCGAGTTCGGAAGCGTCGACATCCTCGTCAACAACGCGGGCATCGCGTGGTCGGGCGTCCCCTGGGAGATCGACTCCGAGACCTTCGACCGCGTCGTCGCGACCCACGTCCAGGGCTCCTTCCACTGCTCGCGCCACGCCATCGCGCCGATGCGCGAACAGCGCTGGGGTCGCATCGTGAGCCTGGTGTCGCGCGCGGGTCTCACCGGAATGCCGAACACGCTCCCCTACGCGGTCGGCAAGGGTGGTGTGCTCGGCCTGACCAACGCGCTGTCACGCGATCTCGACGGCACTGGCATCACCGTCAATGCGGTCAATCCCGCATCGACGAGCACTCCGATGGTCGCGGCCGCCATGGCGTCGCTCGACGAGATGGGCGAGGAGGGACGCAAGCGAAGCGCCAGCCTGCGCGCGCAGATGCAGACGCCCGAGCACGTCGCCGTGATGATCGCGAGCCTGTGTCTGCCGGCCGCCGCGAACATCACGGGGCAGATCTTCCTGGTCGAGCACACGCGGATTGGCTTGTTCCAGCCCCTCACGGTCACCCAGGATGTCGACCGCAACGAGCCGTGGACACCCGAGGCGCTGTGCGAGGTACTCGGGAAGTTCGAGCTGCACGGCCTGGACGACGCCTACAGCTGAGCGGCGAGAATCCCTCCTCCGTCCCGGGGCTCCGCTGGTAGGATGCGTCGCGATGATCCGGAACCGATCGGCGATCGTCGGCATCGCCCACACCGAGTACGTGCGCTCGATCGGGCGCAGCGAGCGCGAGACGGCCCGTGAGGTCGCGCTCGGCGCGCTCGCCGATGCCGGGCTCGCGGCACGCGACGTCGACGGCATCTTCTACGTCGAGGGCCAGGAGGGCGAAGCCACCGATCTCGCACGGCGACTCGGCGTCGATCGCCTGCGCGCCTGGTCGGCGACCTCGGGCGGCGGCGGTGCCGCCTGCGGTCCGGTGGTGCTGGCGGCGACGGCCATCGCGAGCGGGCTGTGCGAAGTCGCAGTGGCCTACCGCGCGCGCAACCGCGGCGCGGTCGGCGGCCGCCCGTGGGCACAGACCGCGGAGGCGGTCGCCGGCTGGGGCGCCTTCCAGGTGCCCTACGGCCTGGTCAACCCGGTGCAGATGATCGCCTTCACCGCCCGGCGCTACCTGCACGAGTTCGCAGCGCCGTCCGATTGCTTTGCGCGTGTCTCGGTCGCGCAGCGTCGCTACGCCAGCAAGAATCCAGCAGCGTATTTCCGCGACCCGATCAGCGTCGACGATGTGCTCGCCTCGCGCATGATCGCCGATCCGCTCCACCTGCTCGAGTGCTGCCCCGAGAACGACGGCGCCTGCGCGGTCGTCGTCACCACGACAGAGCGGGCACGCGATTGTGCGCAAGTGCCCGCCAACATCCTCGGCGTCGCGCAGGGAATGTGTTCGCGACACGTGCCGATGACCAACATGTACCGCGACGATCCGTGGATCTGGCCGGGACACGTTGCCGCGGCAGATCTCTACGCCATGGCGGGCATCGGGCCCGGCGACGTCGACGTCCTGCAGATGTACGACATGTTTGCGCCAGTCGTGCTCTACGGGCTCGAGGCCTACGGCTTCTGCGGGCGCGGCGAAGCGGGCGATTTCGTCTGCGACGGGCACATCGATGACGTCGACGCGAAGCTGCCGACGAACACAGCTGGCGGCAGCCTCTCGGAGGCCTACATCCACGGCTTCAACTTGATCCTCGAGGCGGTGCGGCAGATTCGCGGCACGTCCAGCAACCAGGTCGCCGACGCCGAGATCTCGCTCGTCGCGGCGGCACCGGTCGTGCCGACCTCGGCCGTCGTGCTGGGCAAGTAGGAGGCCACCTTGGACCACCCCGGAATGGTCGGGCAGCGACCGCTCCCGGCACTCGAGCCGCACACCGCGCCGTACTGGCGCGCGGCGCGCGAGCGGCGGCTGATCCTGCAGCAGTGCACCCGCTGCCAGTGCGTACAGTTTCCGCCCGAGATCAACTGCACACATTGCGGCGCTAGCGAGACGGCGTGGATCGAGGCGAGCGGGCGCGCCCGCCTCTACACCTGGACGCTCTGCCACCCGCCCCTGCTGCCCTACTTCGCAGAGCGTGCGCCCTGGGCGGTCGCGGCGGTCGAGCTCGAAGAAGGCGTGCGCATGGCGACCCAGCTCGTGGGTATCGAGCCCGAGCAGTATGTCGTCGACATGCCGCTCGTCGTGGACTTCGAGCCGATCGACGACGAGCGCGCATTCGTGATGTTCCGACCGGCGGCCGCCCCCGGCGTGTCGCCAACTGAGGAGGAGTAACCGGTGGAGCTAGGCGTATTCCAGGGAGCGTCGGTCGGCAAGCGGCCGTGGGACGAATCCGAGCCGCGGCGTCTGCGCCGCGATCTCGAGGTCGGCATCGCCGCCGACCAGGCGGGCTTCGACTACTTCTGGGCCCCCGAGCACCACTGTCTCGAGGAGTACTCACACAATTCGGCTTCCCACTTGTCGTGCCTCGCGGTCGGCATGAAGACCGAGCGCATCAAGCTGGTGACGGGCATCTTCAATCTGTGCCCGACGATCAACCATCCCGTGCGCGTCGCCGAACAGATCGCCTACATCGACGTGCTCACCAACGGCCGGATCGAGCTCGGGACCGGCCGCGGCAGCGGCTCGACCGAGGTCAACACCTTCGGCATCGACGCCAGCGAGACCAGGGCGATGTGGGAGGAATCGATCCGAGAGATCCCGAAGATGTGGACGAACGATCTCTACTCGTACGAGGGCAAGTACTTCTCGGTCCCCGAGCGCTGCATCCTCCCGAAACCGGTCACCCGACCCCACCCGCCGCTCTGGGTGACCGCGTCGAACCCCTCGACCGTCGAGACGGCGGCGAAGATGGGCATCGGTGTCGCGATGTTCAGCTTCAGCGCGCCCGAGGTCCTGCGTCCGTTGGTCGAGATCTACAAGGAGACGATCGCAACCCGGTGCGAGCCGATCAGCGAAGTCGTGAATAACAAGATCATGGCGATCTGTCCGCTGATGTGTCTCGAGGACGGCGAGCTCGCGCGCGAGACCTACGCCAAGAGCATGGGCCTGATCGCCCCGCACTTCACCGTCTACTTCGACACCATCCCGCACAACTTCGAAAAGTTCGCCGACGAGCCGCGACCCGTCTCGCAGAGCCGTCTCCGCGAGCTGGTGCACCAGGCCGGCACGGACCCGGAGCTGCGCGGCCCGATGGCGATCGGCAAGCCCACTGCCCAGTTCTTCCACGAGAACGGCATGGCGGTCGGCAGCCCCGAAGAAGTGCTCGAGACCCTGAAGCTCTACCAGGCGATCGGGCTCGATCAGGTCGTCACCACGCCGGGCGCGGGCTGGCACGACCCCCACGATCTGGTGATCGAGTCGATCCAGCTGGTGGGCAAGCAGGTGCTACCCGCGCTGCGGGACTGAGCCCGGCACCGGTGGACGCTTGACGGGCGGGCGCCCGACCAGCAGGAGGGAGCCCGCGCCGACCGACAGGGCGCCGGCAGCCGCGATGATCGCCAGGGCGTAGCTTCCCGACGCTTCGCGCAGCGCGCCGGCCAGCGGCGACGCGAACACGCCGAGGGGCAGGATGAACAGGTTGGTCAGCCCGAGCGCCTGACCGAGGCTCGCGGACCCGAAGCGCTGGGTCAGGATCAGCGCGGTGAGCGTGATCACGCTGCCGCCGCAGGTGCCGAAGAGCACCGCGGCCGCGATCAGCCCCGCGTAGGGCGGCTCGCTGAGATAGATCCCCAACGCCACGACTTGCAGCAACAGCGCTATGAACAGCAGCCACTTCGGGCTCCAGCGATCGGCGAGGATCCCGAAGCCGAGCGTCCCGACGATGCCGACTCCGCCGCCAATCGCGGCGATGCGGGCGCCCTGGACGAGGTCGTAGCCGAGATCGAGCACGAAGTTCACGAGCTGCGCACCCCATCCCGTCCCGATGCCGGCCGCGATGCCCAGCGCGAGCGCGGTGCCCCAGAAGTCGCGCGTGCGCAGCAGCCGCGTACGCGTCCACACGCCGTCTGCGGTCTGCTCGGGCGTCGCAACCGCTTCGACCCGGCGCGGAATCGCCCACGCGATCAGCGGAGCCAGGAGCAGCGAGAGGCCGGCGAAGATCTGGAGCGCCAGCCGCCAGTCCCAGCGCGAGATGATCTCGCCCGCGAGCAGCGCGAACAACGCCGATCCCGCCGGCGGCCCCATGCTCGCGATGCCCATCGCGCGCCCGCGCGACTCGACGAAGACCTTGCCGATCAGCGACGAGCACGTGAGCGGGCCGAGCAGCGGCAAGGTGGCTCCGACCACGAGGCAGACGATCCCGAGCAGCGGGAGGGCTGGGGTCAGCGACGCCACCGTGAAGCAGGCGGTCATCGCCAGGCTGCCGCAGAGCATGATCCGGCGGAACTCGCCGCCGTCGATCCAGCGCCCCCAGATCGGCCCCATCAGGCCGAGCGCCAGCGCAATCAGGCCGACTCCCGCACTGACCTGGGTGAGCGAGGCATCGAACGTCTCGATGACGGGCGCGACGAACACCGGGAACGCCCCAAAGACACCGCCGACCGCGATCGCCTGCGTGGTGAAGAGGGTCGCGACGAGCGACCAGTGGGGTGTGGTCTTCGAGGGGTTCATTCGATCCGCCTGCCGGTTTGTCTCCGGTTCGTCTCCGGTTCAACCGGCGGTTGCCGCGGGCGCAGCTCCCGGCTTGCGAAAGATGCGCACCGGCCAGCGGCGCCGCACGGCCGTGCGATACAGGCGCGGGTCGGGGTTGACCACGACCGGGTGGCCGACGAGGTCGAGCAGCGGAAGGTCGGTCACCGAGTCGGTGTAGAAGTAGCTGCGCGCGAGATCGATCCGATGGTGGTCGATGAAGTGACGCAGCCAGTAGACCTTGCCCTCTTCGAAGCAGATCGGCTCGATCACTCGTCCGGTGAGGCGGCCCTGCTCGACTTCGAGCGCCGTGAATAGCATGTGCTCGACACCGAGGTGCCTGGCGATCGGCTCGACCGCATAGCGGGTCGCCCCCGAGACGATCGCCACGACGTGCCCGCTCGCGAGATGATCCTGCACCAGCGCGGCCGCCTCGGGATAGATCAGCTGCTCGATCTGCTGCTCGAAGATCTGCTCGGCCTCCGCTGCCAGATCCTCTTCGGTACGCCCGGCGAACTCCAGCATCGCCGCGCGCGCCCAGCTCTGCAGATCGAGGACGCCCGCCTTGTAACGCAGATAGTCACCGAGCCCGCGCAGCAGCTCGCGTGTGTCGACCTCGCCGCGCTGGTAGCGGACCTTCAGGTAGATCGAGCCCGAGTTCTCGGCGATCAGGGTCTTGTCCATGTCGAAGAAGGCAGCGACGCGCGAGACCGCGCGGCGGCCCGGCTCGAGGTGTACGGCCGACGACGTCATGGGGGGAAGGGTAGGCGAGGCGCCCCAGCCCGGGCACACCATCCCGAAACTCGTCCCGCCGGCGGCGTGGGCGACTCCATCGCGATCGCGTCAGAACACGTAGCGGCGCATCGAGATCGACAGCAGCAGCCCCAGACACAGGCAGCTCGTGACGAGCGCCGAGCCGCCGTAGCTGAACAGCGGCAAGGGGACACCGATGACCGGTGCCAACCCCAGCACCATCGCGACGTTGATCACAGCGGGCCAGAAGAGCACCCCGACCAGTCCGATCGCGAGCATCGCACCGAATCCGTCGCGCGAGTTGCGCGCAATCCACAGCCCCCACAGCAGCATCGCGAGATAGGTCACCAGCACGAACACGCTGCCAACGAAGCCCCACTCCTCGGCCAGGACCGAATAGGCGAAGTCCGTGTGCTGGGTCGGCAGGAAGCGCAGCTGCGTCTGCGTGCCGTTGAGCCAGCCCTTTCCGAGCATGCCCCCCGAGCCGATCGCGATGCGCGACTGCATCGCCTGATACCCGGAGGACAACGGATCGCGCGAGGGATCGAGAAAGTCGAGGACGCGCTCCTGCTGGTAGTCCTTCAGTCCGAAGTTCCACAGCGCGACCAGTCCCACCACCCCGACGGCAGCGACTCCCAGCCACGACCGCGGGCGCACGCGTACCAGCGGCACGTAGGTCAGCGCGACCAGCGTGGTGAGGACCGCGACCCCCATGTCCTTCTGGAGCAGGATCAGCCCAACCGGCAGTGCCGCGAGCAGCGCGGGGGGCCAGAGCTGAGCCAGGCGTGTCACCTCACTGGGCGGGTTGCGATGGAACCAGCGGGCAATCGAGATCACCATTGCGATCTTCGCGAGCTCCGACGGCTGGAAGCGGCCGTCGAACAGCCAGGCACGCGCTCCGCGCAGCTCGGGCGCGAGCGCCAGCGTCGCGATCAGCAGCGCGACCACGAGGACGTAGATCACCGGGGCAAATCGCTCGAAGTGGCGGTAGTCGATGGCGACCACGATCGCGATCACGAGCCCGCCGAGGCCCAGCGCCGCGAGCTGTCGCCGGACCGTGTCCGTGAGCAGGGTGTCGTCGCCAGCGTGCGATGCCGAGACCAGGTTGACGATGCCGCAGACCACCAGCACGGCGCTCAGGCCGAGCAGCGCCCAGTCGAAGTTCTGGATCGAGCGACGATCGATGCCGAGCACCGCGTCTCCCCTCCCCTAGCCCGCGCGCCCGGCCGAGCCAGCGGGCAGCGATCTCGCCTCGAGGCCGCCTCGCGCGGTGTCGATTTCAAGCGGCTCGGCCGGCGCCTCGAGCTCTGGCTCGGGCGGGCGGAAATGCTTGTCGTAGTACGCCTGCAGCACCTTGCCCGCGATCGGCGCGGCGACGCGGCCGCCGCCGCCACCGTGCTCGACCAGCACGGCCAGCGCGATCTCGGGCGCATCGGCCGGCGCGAACGCAGCGAACCAGGCGTGGTCGCGATACTTGATCGGGATGTCCTCGTCGTCCTCGTACTGCTCGAGCACGGAGAGGCTCACGACCTGCGTCGTCCCGGTCTTGCCGGCGACCTCCATGCCACCAACCCGGGCGCGCCAACCCGTTCCGCCCGGCGCCTCGACCACGCCGGTCAGCGCCGCGCGCACGAGCGCGAGGTTTGCCGCCGCGATGCCGACTCGCGTCGGCTCGACGCGCGGCGGCCGCTCGACCAGGCGACCGTCCCAGGTCTCGAGCCGCTCGACGATGCGCGGCGAGTAGACCAGGCCGCCATTGGCGATCGCCGCGTAGGCCAGCGCCAGCTGCAGCGGGGTGACGAGATTGAAACCCTGGCCGATCACGGCCGACACCGTCTCGCCCTTGATCCACTCCTGCTTGCGCGTCTGCTTCTTCCACGCCTTGTCCGGAACGATGCCGACGCTCTCGCCCGAGATGCCAATCCCGGTGCGCCGCCCGAGCCCGAAGCCGCGGGCAAACTTTGCGAGCCGATCGATGCCGAGCTCCAGGCCAACCGTGTAGAAATAGACGTCGCACGACTGCTCGAGCGCCTTGGCCAGATCGACGTCGCCGTGGCCTTCGCGCATCCAGCAACGATACGTGCGACGCCCCAGGCGGAACGAGCCCGGGCAGTACACGGTGCGCGCTGGATCGATCACTCCGGTCTGGAGGCCCGCGAGCGCAACGATCGCCTTGTAGGTCGACCCCGGTGCGTACTGACCCGAGACGGCGCGGTTCTGCAGTGGCTCCCAGCGATCGGTCGTCAGCTGGCTCCAGACCGCGCCCTCGACCCCCCCGGCGAAATCGTTCGGGTCGTAGGACGGCTTCGAAACGAGGGCGAGCACGTCCCCGTTGCGAGGATCGACGGCCACGAGCGCACCCATCTTGTCGGGCTCGCCGGGGTCGTCCGAGCGGAATGCCTCCTCCGCGACGCGTTGCAGATCGAGATCGAGCGTCAGCACGACTCGGCCCCCGGGCACCGGCAGCACCTCATCGAGTCGAGCGACCTCGCGGCCCTGCACGTCGACGACGAGGTTGCGCCCGCCCGAGCGACCCCGCAGATGGCGCTCGAGACGTTGCTCGAGCCCGGACTGACCGATCACGTCGCCCGCGCGATAGCCGGCGAACTCGCTCCGCTCGAGCTGACGGGCGCCGATCTCGCCGATCGTCCCGAGCAGGTGCGCGGCCTGCGGGCCGTTCAGGTAGTGGCGCCTGGGACGGAAGTCGACGTGAACCCCCGGCAACGCATACTGGTGCGCCCGCACACGCGCGAGCGCGTCCGGGTCGAGGTCCGGGTCGAGCACCACGGACTTGAAGCGCTCTCGGCCGCGTCGCTTGCCGATGCGCTGGTCGAGCCCACTCACTTCGCGCTCGAGCAGTGCCGCCATCGCCCGCAGGGTCCGCTCGCGCTCGCTCAGCTCGTGCGGAATCACTGCCACACCGAAGGCGGGGCGCGAGGCCGCCAGCGCGCGCCCCTCGCGATCGACGATCCAGCCGCGCTGCGCCTCGAGCCGCACCGTCCGCACCCGGTTGCGCTCCGAGCGGTTGCTCAGGTCGGCTCCCTCGATCACCTGGAGCTGGAACAGCCGGGCCGCGAAGATCGCGAAGACGAGCGCGATCAGCCCGCCGAGCACAACGACGCGACGCGCGAGGAAGGCCTCGTCGCCGCCGCCCAGTCGGCCGTCGTGGCCGCCGCCGATCAACGCGCCGACCTCGCGTCGAGCCGAAGCGCGCGGCGAGCCGCATCATCGTCGCTCGACCAGCTGCACAGCCGCTCGACTCCGAGCGCGACGAAGGGCGCGGCGATCGCGTTCACCAGCGCGTGCCCCCCCACGCGACCGATGCTGGCGGCCACCTCGCTGGCCGAGCCGGTGAACGAGCCGAGCCCCCCCTGCAGCGCGACCGCGTAGATCACGCTGAGCCCGGCGGCGAACACCGCCAGCGGCAGCGGACCGCGCAGGTTGAGCTGGCGCCCGCCGAGCCGCGCCGCCGCAAACGACAGCAGCCGCAGCAGCCCGTGCTGCCCGAGCAGCGAGCCCGACAACACGTCGGTCGCGTAGCCGAGCCCCGCCGCCAGCGCAAAGCCGCTCGGCAGCGGCTCCCAGAACAGACCGATCGCAACCACCACCAGCAGCCCGAGATCGGGACAGAACGGGTGTGGCACCAGGACCGCGAGCGCGCTCTGCGCGATCAGCGCGACCAGCCCGGCCGCAAACAGGATCACCGCCTGCTTCACGACGCCGGCGACTCCGTGGGAGCAGAGGCCGTCTCGGTCGGGCCTGTCGGTATCTCTCGCTGGCTCCCGGGTTGCGGCTCGCCCGCCGGCGGCTCGGGCTCGGGGTCTCGCCCGGCGTCGCCAGCCGATCCGTAGAGCAGCTCCATGGTCGGACCGCGGTGGAGCATCACGAATACCTGCTCGAGCCGGCCGAAGTCGACTGCCGACGCCAGCACCGCCGTCTGGAGCAGCATCCCGCCCGGATCCGAGATGCTGCGCACGACGCCGATGCGCAGGCCCTTCGGATACACCCCACCCATCCCGGACGTGATCACGATGTCGCCCTGGCGCACGTCGCTGCCACGCACGACGAACTCGAACTCGAGCTCGCCGGTGCCACGACCGCGAACGATGCCCCGCGCACGGCTGCGCTGAACGATGCCGTCGATGGCGCTCTGGCGGTCGAGCAGCAACATCGTCCTGGCCGCGTGCTGCGAGGTCGCCGTGACGAGACCCACGACGCCCTGATCGGTGATCACCGGACTGCCGGAGCGCACGCCGTGGTCCCGGCCGCGATCGACGAGCACGCTGCGAAACCACGGCGACACGTCGAGCCCGACGACCTCGCTCGGCAGCATCGCGACCTCGAAATCGTCGCGCATCGCGGCAATCCGCTGCAGGTTGCCGCTCGCGACGAGCGCCTCGCGGTACTGCAGGTTGGCTTCCTCGAGCTCGGCAATGCGCCGCTCGAGCGCGTCGTTGTGCTCGCCGACCGAGACCAGGTCGACGTAGCGAGACCAGGCGCCGCGCACCGCATCGACCGGTGCGAGCAACACCTTCTGGACCGGGATGGCGATCTCGAGTACGACGCCCTGCCACCAGGGCAAATCGGCCGCATCCTCGCGGATGGCGCGGCGATCCGAGACCATCGTGATGGTGGTCAGCAAGGCCAGCACCCCGAAGGCGATCGGGGCGCCGAGACGGCGCCAGAAATCCGGCATGGCTCCCCGTGCCCGCAGCCCCCGGCTCCGAACACCGGACGGCGGGACTCGCGACGACCGCTACTGAGAGCGGACCGTCACCTCCTTGAGCAGGTGGAGTTCGTCCAGACAGCGGCCGGTCCCCAGGACGACGGCCGTGAGCGGATCCTCGGCGAGCATCACGGGCAGGCCCGTGGTCTCGCGCAGCAGGACGTCCATGTTGCGCAGCAGCGAGCCGCCACCTACCAGAACGATGCCCTTGTCGACGATGTCCGCCGAGAGCTCGGGGGGAGTGCGTTCGAGGGCGGCCTTGACGCTCTCGACGATCGCGCTGATCGGCTCAGCGAGCGCGTCGAGGACCTCCTCGGATTTGATCTCGAGGGTCTTCGGAATGCCGGCAATGATGTCGCGGCCCTTGACCTCCATCGTCTGGGGCTCGTCGGTGGGATAAGCGGTTCCGATCTCGATCTTGATGCGCTCGGCCGTTTGCTCGCCGATCTGCAGGTTGTGGACACGCTTGATGTACTGGATGATCGCCTCGTCCATCTTGTCGCCGCCGACGCGCGTCGAATTCGAGTAGACGATGCCGGCCAGCGAGATCACGGCGACCTCGGTGGTGCCGCCACCGATGTCGATGATCATGTTGCCCGAAGGCTCGGTCACCGGCAGGCCCGCGCCGAGCGCGGCCGCCATCGGCTCCTCGATCAGGAAGACTTCGCGCGCACCCGCGAGCATCGCGCTCTCGCGAACCGCGCGCTTCTCGACCTCGGTAATGCCCGACGGCACTGCGATCACCACGCGCGGCCGCACCATGCGTGTGCGATCGTGAACGCGCTTGATGAAGTACGAGATCATCGCCGCCGTGACCTCGAAGTCCGCGATCACGCCGTCCTTCAGCGGCCGCGTGGCAACGATGTTGCCCGGAGTGCGTCCGAGCATCTCCTTGGCCTGCCTGCCGATCGCGCGCACCTTGTCCGGGCCGCGACCGTCCTTGGAGAGCGCGACGACGCTCGGCTCCGAGACCACGATGCCACGCCCGCTGACGTAGATGAGGGTGTTGGCGGTGCCGAGATCGATCGCGAGATCACTCGAGAACCAGCCGAGGACGGTGTCGAGAATCACTGGCAGCCCCTTTTCCAGGAAGTACTGCGCGGGCTGGCGCGGAGGAATCTCGCAGCCGATCCGGGGCATCTCCGAGTGCTATCTCGAGCACTCGACAACGCTGTTTCAGAGCGGGTAACTGCCCGAATTGACGAAGTCTTTTCCCACCCGGCCACGAGCACGCAGAGTACCAGCCGCGGCGCCGTAGAGCAATGCCCCCGCCCGCTGAAATCAGCGCTTTGGCAGCGATTCGCGCGCCCTGACTCGGCCGGCGCGTTGCCCGACCCGAAGGTGCTCCTTACCTTGCAGCCCGCACGCTGCACGAGGCCCTCGTGAAGCGAACCGGGAGAGCACAGACATGCTCGAAAGCATCCGCCGCAAACAACGTTGGCTGACCGCCGTGCTGGTTGGGGCGATCGCCTTCGTCTTCATCGTCTTCTTCGGCCCCTGGGCCGGGCAGCAAGCCCCGACCACGCCCGCCGACCCCATCGTGGAGCTCGACGGTCTCGTCATCGATGCCAGCGACTTCTATCGGCGGCGCGACATGCAAACGCGCCAGCTGCGCGAGCAGCTCGGTGACGACTTCGACGAGAAGGCCGCCAGCGCCTTCATCGATCAGCAGACGCTGCGAGGGTTGGTCCAGCAGGCTGTTCTCGCCCACAGCGCTCGCGATCTCGGAATCCGCGTGACTCGCCAGGAGATCCAGACGTTCTTGCGCGACAACTGGCGCAACGCGGATGGCAGCTTCGATCAGGAGCTGATCGTCGACGTGATCGAGCGCGAGTACGGCACCCAGCGCCTGTTCCTCGAGACGATCGAGCGCGAGCTGCTCGCGACCAAGATGATCCGGCTGCTGACCTCCCAGGCACGCGTCAGCGATGTCGAGCTGAGAGAGATCGCCCACTTCGCCGCGGACAACGTTCAAATCGCCTATGTCCAGCTCGACACCACCGCCCTCCCCCCGGACGAGAGCGAAAACGGGGAGGAGGAGGACGTCGAGGTCGAGACCTTCCTCGCGGCCAACCAGGACGCCCTGCGCGAGCGCTACCAGGACCAGATCGCGACCTACACGACCCCCGAGCAGATCCGCGCCCGCCACCTGCTGCTCGAGGTCCCACCCGGGGCGGACGCCGCCGCGGACACCACGGCGCGAGAAGAGGCGGAGGCGGCGCGCCAGCGCATCATGGACGGCGTGCCCTTTGCCGACGTGGCGAGCGAGGTCAGCGACGATCGCGGCACGCGCGAATCCGGGGGTGAGCTCGGGCTCGTCTCGCGGTCGGAGATGGCCAAGGCAATTGCCCAGGCGGCCTTCGACCTCGAGGTCGGCAGCGTCTCCCAGGTGGTACGCGGGCTCCGCGGCTATCACGTGGTGCTGATCGACGAGAAGATCGCCGGCCGCACCCGCAGCTACGAGGAGGTGGCGCCGGATCTCGCGCGCGAGGGGATCGTGCTCGAAGCCTCGAAGACGCGTGCGAGCGGCATCGCAGAGGAGCTGGCCGAGGCGATCCGGGAAGGCACATCGCTCGAAGATGCCGCGCGGCTCCGCGACCTGGCGTTGGTGCGCACCGGCAGCCTGCGCCACCGCGCGGACGGCTTCATCCCGGATCTCGGCGCTGCTCCCGAGCTGCTCGCACTGGCGTTTGCCCTGGAACCGGGCGAGAGCTCGCCGCGCATCTTCGAGCTCGGCAATCGGCTGGTGCTGATCCAGCTGACCGACAGGCAATCGCCGGACGAGCTCGCAATCGACGCCCAGATTGCCGGGGCGCGAGAAACCATGCAGACCCAGAAGCGCAGCCAGATCGTCCAGAGCTGGCTCGACGCCGAGCAACGACGACTCGAGGCCGACCAGAAGCTGCGCGTGAACGCCTCGCTCGTCGTCGGCTCCTGACCGCTGGGGGATCCGGTGCTCCGGCTCCAGGGGCCGTGCTTGCGACGCGCCGCGCTGCTGTGGCCCGCCCTGATGTGGCCCGCCCTGCTACTGGCCTGGGGCGCCGCGGCCGAGCAGGCCTCGCCTGCGGGCCAGCGCGTCTCGGAGCTGCTGACCCGCGGCCGGCAGCTCGAGCTGCAGGAGCTGCTGCCCGGCGTCTACCTCGTGTCGGGCAACTCGAACGCCTACCTGGTCGAGACCTCGGGCGGCAGCCTGCTGATCGACACCGGCATCTCGCCGCAGGCCGCGCGGACGCGCGAGCTGCTGCTCGCCGCCTCGGAGCGGCCCGTCGAGCTGCTGGTGCTCACGCACTCGCACCCCGACCACATCGGCGGGGTCCCGCTCTGGGTCGCAGACGGCGTCCGCGTGATCGCCCACCGCGCCTTCCGCGAGCGCAACCTGGATCACCACCGGCTCGAGGCGTTCCGCAATCGCCGCGCGCGCGTGCTGTGGGCGGACGTCATGCCTGGCGACGCGCCGCCGGTGCCGGTGGTCGAGCCGGACGAGGTGGTCGACGACACCCGAACCATCACGCTGGGCGACCAGCCGGGCGACCGGATCGAGCTGATCGCCGTGCCCGGCGGCGAGGGTCCCGACGGCCTGGCCGTCTGGATCCCGGCGCGCAAGCTGCTGTTCGTGGGCGATGCGCTCGGACCGACCTTCGCGACGTTCCCCAACCTGTTCACGCTGCGCGGCGAGAACCTGCGCGACGCGTTTACGATGACCGAGACGATCGACGCCGTGCTCGCGCTCGAGCCCCGGCCCGAGTGGCTGCTGGCGGGCCACTTCGAGCCGATGCAGGGCGCACAGACGATCCGCGACAACCTGACGCGAACGCGCGACGCGGTGCGCTACGTCCACGACGCCACGGTCGCCGGAATGAACCAGGGCAAGGACCTGTGGACGCTGATGCGCGAGATCGAGCTGCCCGACGAGCTCGCCGTCTCGGAGCAGTACGGCCGCGTGCCGTGGGGCGTGCGCGCGATCTGGGAGCGCTACACCGGCTGGTTCCGCTACCAATCGACGACCGAGCTGTTCGAGGTGCCGCCGAGCGCCGTGTACGGCGAGCTGGCCGAGCTCGCCGGGGTCGACGCGCTCGTCGCCCGGGCTCGCGAGCACCTGACCGCCGGCGAGCCGCTCGAGGCGCTCCACCTGGCGGAGATCGCGCTGGCCGGCGACCCCGCGCACGTGCCGGCCATTACGGCGCAGCGCCGCGCCCTCCAGCAGATCCTCGAGACGCGCGGCCGCGGCAACTTCCAGCTCGAGGGCTGGCTGGGCCACGAGCTCGGCGCCACGCCTCAGTAGGCAGCCATCCCGCTATCGCGCAGCGCGCCGCCGTCGTGCGAGACGATCACCCGGGTCGCGGGCTCGGCATCGAGACCCGCGAGCCAGCGGCGCAGCACGCCCAGCCGCTCGCGGTCCTCGGGCACGATCAGCCAGCTGTAGAGCAGCGGCTTGGCGACATCGGCCAGCAGGTTCGACTTCGTGTTGCTGACATCGCCCGCCAGGATCCAGAAGGTCGAGCCCACCCGCGCCAGATAGATCGTGCTGCCCGGCGTGTGGCCGCCGCCGGCGACGGCGAAGAGCCCAGCGAACCCCGGAATCGCGTAGTGGCGCCCGCCCGTCGCGATCGCCAGCCGCTCTGGCACGACGCAGTCGACCGCCCGCAGATCCTCGGCCCCCAGCTCGCTGCCGAAGTTCGTGTACTCGGCCTGCCAGGGCGTCTGATAGACCGCAATCTGCCGCCCTGCCGCGTCGCACAGCTCGCCAATCCCGCCCGTGTGGTCGTGGTGCAGGTGCGTGAACGCGACCCCCGCGATCCGCCGCGCGTCCTCGCCCATCTGCTCGCCCACCGACCCGAGCGGCTGCGTGGGATCGGCCCCCAGCAGCCACTCCATCGGCTTGCCAAACGCCACCGCCCCCGGCCGATCCATCCCGACATCGATCAGCA
>JAYZFK010000092.1:0-37003 GCA_036336835.1 Myxococcota bacterium
CGAACAGCATCAGGTGCCCCGCCAGGTACGGGAAGTTCGACTCCGACGGCCCCTCGCACGTCTCACCGAAGTTCGACCGGAACGCCAGCACGTCCGAGTTGTTCACCAGACCGTCGAAGTTGTAGTCGCAACCATGGTCGCAATCCGGACCCGCACACGGGAAGCAGGCCCGCAACAGCAGCGCGTCGGCGTTGTTGACCCGGTAGTCCCCGTTCAGATCGCCGAAGCAGCGCGGAATGATGCTGAAGCGCGCCGCCACCTCCTCGCTCGGCAGCATCCGGATCGAACCGAACTCCACGTGCGACACGATCGCGATGTCCTGCGGCGGAAGCATCGTCAGATCCCCGCTCTGCAGGCAGACGATGAACTCCGTCCCCGCCGCATCCTGCACCGGGAAGTCGAGCGCCGCCTGTGTCGAGTAGCCCACCTGGATCGGCGTGTTCGTGAAGGCCAGCTCGCTGCTCGGGTCGCAGCTCGCCTCCGTGTGGATCGCGATGCCGCTGCCGGGCTGCGCCAGGAAGCTCTGCAGACTCGGTCCTTCGAGGACGACGTGGATCTGATCCTCCTGTGGGTCGAGCTGGAAGTTGTCCGAAGCGTCGCAGTTGCGGCTCGGCAGAACGCCGATCCCATCCGGGAACTGCGAGCAAGCCGCCTCGACCGAGAGCTGGATCGGGTTGGACGCATAGAACAGACGCCCCGGCGGACCGGTGTTGCCAGCCGTGTCGGTCACGCTGTGACTGCCCTGCGTCAGCACCCCCTGCACCGTCTGCACGATCTTGACCGCTGCCCGGAAGCCCAGCGGGAGGCGGCTCAGCAGCTGCTCGTACTCGACGTTCAGCCGCAGCGCGCGGCCCGGCTCCCCGAGCCAGCTGTCGAGCACCTCCACGCCGATCGCCTGCGCGGCCACCCGGAACGCCGTCCCCTGCGCAACCGGCAGCGAGATCGCCGTCGGGCGGATCGTGTAGAACAGCTCCGCCCCGCCGACGCCGCCCTCCGTGTGCTCGATCGTCCACTCCGAAGGGGTCCCGGCTCCGAAGGCGCTGCCCAGCTCGATGTCCGCTCCCGAGCCCGAGGGTCCCACCGTCGGCAACGGCTCGGCCAGCAGGCCCCCGCTCAGGCTCAACACCATCTGGAACGGCTCGGTGCGCCCGAGCACCACGTTCGACGCATCCACCGGAATCTCGATCGACTGCGCGTTCGAGATCGCCGACGTCACGCTGCCGAACAAGTTGTATGGGACGTTGGTGCTCGCATCGAGCTCGAAGTCGTTGACCGGCGCCACGCCCAGCGGAGCGCCCAGCGCATCGATCTTCGCCTCCGGTGCCAGCACCCCCGTCTGCGGATTGCCCGCCACGATCCCCACATAACGGTATGCCGAGGGCCACGACCAGCGCGACGTGTAGTCGTCGTACACCGCGTCGGCCCGGTACCCCTGCTGCCAGACCGTGTCGAGATCCGCTTCCTCCCAGGTCAGCAGGTCGTTCGAGCCCCACACCCGCAGGCTCGTCGCCGACAAGAACACCCCGGCTGCCGCGCCCGCCTGGTCCGTGAACGGGAACACATCGACGAACTCCGAGCGAAGGCCCAGATCCCAGATGGTTCCGTTGCCGTCCCAGGAGCCGCCCTGGTTGCCCGACTCGCTCACCCAGCCGCCGTCGCGCGGGCCCCCGGCGGCCGCGTCGTCCAGCTGGTTCGCCGCGGCCAGGAAGATCCCACTCGGCGTCTCCGAGCCGTAGCCCACGCCGCTCCAGTCGCCCGAGCCCTCCGCACCGGTGAGGTAGCTCCCGAACTGGTGGTCGAGCGGCACGACGCCCGGAATCGACTCGATCCCGAAATCCGCCGGATCGGCCCCGGGCGGCAGCGGCGGCACGGGATCCGGATCGCAGGCGTCGCCAACCCCGTCGAAGTCCTGGTCGAGCTGGCTCGGGTTCGCAGCGCCCGGGCAGTTGTCCTGGCTGCCGACGATGCCGTCCCCATCCACATCGCCCGATTCGGAGGGATCGTCCGGGAACGCGTCGAACTCGTTCACCACCCCGTCGCCGTCGCGATCCGCATCACAGACATCCCCGAACGAGTCGCCGTCGAGGTTCATCTGATCGGGATTCGGCGTGAGCGGGCAGTTGTCGTTCAGGTCGGCGATCCCATCCCCGTCCTGGTCACTCGGCGGCGGCTCCCCCGATCCCGTCACCGACGCGCCCACGAAGGTGGCAGCGATTGGGACGCCCGACGGGCCGAGAATCGCGTCAAACAAAGTGTTCTGCAGGCTGGCGATCACGTCGATGTCAAAGGAGCCGCTCGACGCGTTCACGACGTGGAACGTGACGGAGCCCAGCGTGCGAGAGTTTCCACCGACCAGCCCCGTCGCGATGGTCGCCTCGTCGAACATCGTGACCAGACCCGCGCTGTTGTCGATCGTCGTGCCCGCAATGACCGGGCCGAACTGGTTGCCCATGCCCGGCAGGTTGACGACCGCGAGCTCGCGTGCGGCCGTCGCCTGCAGCTCGCCGTTGTCGAACTCGATCGAGATGAACACGCCGGTGACCGTCTGCTCGTTGGTTCTGAGGACGATGTCCGCGATCTCGGTGCTCGGGCCCGGCGGCAATGGGAGCGTGGCGGCGCCACTGCTCCGCCAGATCATGTCGATCGAGGGCGGCTCCGGCGGCGGCTGCGGCAGCGGAGTCGAATCGCAGGCGTCTCCAAGCCCGTCGGAGTCCTGATCGAGCTGGCTGGGATTCGCAACGCTCGGGCAGTTGTCGGCAGCATCGACGACGCCGTCGCCATCGCGATCGTCGTCGCAGACATCTCCCACCAGATCGCCGTCGAGATCCGCCTGATCGGAGTTCGCTGTGCCCGGGCAGTTGTCCGCAGCATCGACGACGCCGTCGCCGTCCCGGTCATCATCGCAGGCGTCGCCCAACGCGTCGCCGTCGAGGTTGGTTTGCGATGGATTCGCGGTACTCGGGCAATTGTCCAGACTGTTCGCCCAGTCGTCTCCGTCTGTGTCCTCGAAGTCATTGCACGCATCACCCGTGCCGTTGCTATCCGTGTCGGACTGAGAGGGGTTGGCTGTCGCAGGGCAGTTGTCTTCGTGGTCGGAGACCCCATCCCCGTCCTGGTCACTCGCCGGGACTCCTCTCACCGAGGCACCCCCGAAATTGCAGCCTGAGGGGCTACTCGCTTCGCAGATCACGCCGCCGGCCGGACTGGTAATCGCGTCGATGCCCGGGTTCTGCACGCTGACGATCACATCGATGTCGGTGGAGTCACCAATCGCGCTCAGGATATGGAACGCGACCGAGCCGAGCGTGCGGGTATTCCCACCGGGCAGACCCACCGAGAGGGTCGCCTCGTCGAACAGCGTGATCAGGCCCGCGGCGTTGTCGATTGTCGTGCCAACGATGATCGGGGAGAACGCGTTGAACATGCCCGGCAGGTTGATGTGGGCGAGCTCTCTTGCGGCCGTCGCCTGAAGCTCGGCGGCGTCGAACTCGATCGAGATGAATACGCCGTTGACGGTCTCTGTGTCGGTCCGGAGAACGATGTCGGCGACCTGGGTGCTCGAGACCGCCGGTGAAAAGAGCGAGGCGGTCCCCGTGCTTCGCCAGATCATGTCGATCGAAGGGATCGCCTGGGCGCCGCTGGCCGCGAGGAGGAAGCCAGCCACGCCCGCTGCGAGCTTCGCCGTTCGGCTGCATCGCTTCACCACCCGCGCACCCCCGCTCTGAGGTTCGTGGCGTCTGTGTAGTGAACCAGTACCCGACGAGAAATGCAAACTGTCGTTTCACTTCCGAGGAACACATCGATGTTAGGTCTGGTCCCGCGGGGGCTGTCGCAACACGGGTGCTCGTCTGCGGGATAGCGAGCGTGGAGCCGCGTTGTCCTGGGGGATCGACACCGCACGGTTTCAACGGACCTGCCATCCTGCGGGGGCGATTTCGAGTCGAGGACTCGTGCTCGTGGCTTTGTCCGGGCCGCGGCGGCCTGGCTCAGTCGGCCATCGCCAGCTGGGGTCGAATCACGAAGGCGGGGACGGCCTCGAAGTGGAGAGCCGTCGAGATCGAGGCGCAGCGGCCGGTCTCGGGATCGCGGTGCCCATCGGCGACGCGCGGCATGGCGTGGTAGATGCCCGCGCACATGAAGCCGCGGCTGCGGGCCGCGTTGCGCCCCTGGTGGTGATCGCCGATCCACTGCTCGTTCAGCGTCGAGAAGATGTTGTCGATCGGCCAGTAGGCGCCGACGATCCCCACGATCCGTCCGTCGGGCTGGACCTCGCCGCGGATGCGCGCCTCCCGGAACCAGAACTCGTTGTCCATCGTCTGCTGCTTGACCTTGATCCGGATGTCGACCGGCTCGGTCGTGAGGACCCCGTCGACGATCCTTCCCCGGGCAGGCTGGTTGTGGTAGCGCGCGCTCTCGTGCGCCGTGTAGCTCACGTTCTGCGCGATGTCGCCGACCGCGTTGACGCTCACGGGATGGTTGGCCGAGACGAACTGCACCGTGATCTCGTCGTCGTTCATCGGATCGTCCATGCCAGAGATCTCGAGCAGCAGCGCGAAGCCGCCCTCCTTGATGCTGGTATTCGATTGGTAGAGCCGATCCATCAGATCGTTGGGGCGATATCCGCGGACGCATCCCATCAGCCGCCAGAGCTGGTTGTCGACGCCCGTCGCTCCGCCGTGGCCCGCGAAGTCGTCGTGCGCACAGCTCGCGCCCGCGCCATCGGCACTGCGAGAGTCGAGGCCGTCGAGGTCGAGACCGTGGACGACCGCCGGCCCGTCGAGGGTGAGGAAGCCCGGATCCGGCTGTACGAGCGGGTCCTGACAGGCGTCGGGTGGCAGCCGCGCGTCGTCCCACGGCAGATAGCCTCCCTGGTCACGCAGCCGGAGGCGCTCGGTCAGCCAGGTCTTCCACTGCTCCGGGAAGTACTGCTCCTCCGTGAGGTTCAGGCCGGCGGGACACGCGCCCGCGTCCTGCTTGTCCGGGATCTCGTCGTGCCAGCGCGCCATGACGTAGCCGCGTACGGGAGGCGGCGCAGCCGCTGTCGTCGCACTCGTCTCGCTCTGCTGGGTCGCGGCGGAGCCGCAGCCGATCGCGAGCGAGCCGAACAACGCGAGTGCCAGGGCCAGCGCGAGCGCCGGAGGAGCCCGCCGGACGACGGTCTGGCGAGTCGGCTCGAGAGCCGCGAGGGTCGGGCTTCGCACGTGTCCTCCTCGCGGCCGATGCGCGCACCGGCCGCCGTCCTCAGGCCAGGATCTCCGAGACCGGGCGGGACGTCTGGTTCGCTCCCAGGCCCCAGCTCGCCACGTTGAGTCCCATCACCTGCTGCAATGTCAGGCCGACCCGGGTCGTGGGCTCACCGACGCCGCGCACGTGTACGCCCGGCGCGAGCCGCCCGCCGCCGCGCCCGGCGATCATGATCGGCAGTCCGGTCACGCTGTGGCTGTTCGCGTCCGAAGTCTCCGAGTGGGCCAGGACGGCGCACTGGTCGAGCAGCCTGCCGTCGCCCTCGGGTACCGAGGCCAGGATCTCGACGAAGGTCTTCCACGCGTCCATGCTGTGGATCACGAACTTCGTCGCCTCCTCCTGGTAGCCGAGCTCTTCGTTGCGCGCCTCTTCGTGGGTCAGCGTGTGATGGGTGTCGCTGCTACCGGGCATGTGCAGCTGCGAGGCGCCCTCCGAGAAGACCATGTTGAAGATGCGCGTCTGATCGCAGGCCAGCGCCAACGCGAGCACCTTGGCCATCGCCTCGTGATTTGCCTTGACGTGCGCCACGTCGCGCGAGACCGGTGCCTCCTCCGGCCGATCCGGGGTGCGGCAGGCTTCGAGCGGCGGGGGCGCCGACAGCTGGAGCTCGAGCTGCCGCTCCAGCTGGCGCAACGACGTGAAGTACTCGTCGAGCCGCGCCCGGTCGCGGGCGCCGAGCTGGGACTCGACGCGCTTGCGATCGTCCGCGACGATCGAGAGCACACTCCCGCGCAGCATCATCTGCGGGTCCGGTGTGAACTCGGCAGCGTTCGGGTCGGCAAATCCGGGACCGAAGACCCGCGCGTAGAGCGACAAGGGAGTGGTCTCGCTCGGATTCTTCGCATCCTCGCTGCGCCGGCTGTAGCTGTCCTTGGCGACGCCCGTTGCCGCCATCTCGAGCGACCGGAAGCGCGTCGCCCCGCCGAGCACATCCGAGATCAGGATGTCGAGGGTCGGACCCTGGTTGTCCGTCGTCGAGGGCGGCGCTCCGCCGCAGAGCGTGCCGATCACCCCCGTCCGGTGGACGTGGTTGGTCTGGCCGTTGAGGATCACGCTGAAGCCGGAGAGCACGCTGACGTGCTCGCGAACCGACTCGATCGGCGCCAGCTCGGCCGGCAGATCGAAGTCGCGCCCCTCCTCGGTCGGGTTCCAGCGGGGGGGATTCATGCCGCAACCGAAGAACCAGGTGCCGAAACGGCGCGGCAGCGGTGCACCGGTGGCGGCGAGCGCATTGCCGTTGTCGTTGAGGAAGATATCCAGATAGGGCAGCCCGACCGCGATCGCGGCGCCGCCCAGCGTGCCGCGGAGGCTCGAACGAAGCAGCCTTCGACGGGTGATCCCGCGGCTCATCCCGCCTTCCGTTCGTGACCAGGCCGAAGCACGTCAATGGGCTCGGGCGGTGGTCGCTTCGTTCGGGTCCGGCGGGATGCAGTGCGTGCTGGCAACGGTGCTCTTCGGCAGGTCCTGCAGCAGGGTCGTTCGCTGGTCGAGCAGCAGCTTGTCGAGCGTGAGGCGCACGTGGGCCCACGGGGGCTGATCGTCCTGCCACTGGATGCCGCCCGGGAACTGGACGCGACGTCCGTAGCGCAGCAGGGGCTCCTCCGTGACCGAATCGCGCAGGTCGACCACCAGCGTCACTCCACCCCAGGTCGAGAGCAGGCTGGTGGACGAGCCGCTGCCGTCGGGCTCGGTGAGCTCGACGTCGACCAGCCCGATCCCCATCGACAGGATGCAGGCGCCCGGGCCGGTGACCATGCTCGAGCCTTCCGAGGTCATGCCACCGATCGTCGTATCCTCGACATACTCCCGGATCCGCTTTTCCTGGAGCGGCGTGAAGTGGTTCGAGTCGCGCTCGTAGGTCACGAGAACCTGGGTCAGGTAGTAGCGGTGGTGCGGGGTGATGCCGTGAGCCGGCTTGATGAACAGCGCGCCCTTGCGGTGATGCTCGACGAGCACCAGCCCATCCGGCGTCTTCTTCTCGCCTCTGGTCAGCGGGCCTGGTGTCTTACCACCGCAGGCGAGAGCCAACGCGAGTAGAACCGCAAACCCACGAAGTCCGCTCATGGCAGATTCCTCCGGCGCGGAACGCAAGCGTACCACAGCGGCGTGATAGGATCGCGCGCCCCGCGAGCGGCGCGGGGACTCGCAAACGGAGGCTCGGGGTGGCGAATCTCAGCTGGTCGATCGGCGACGTGCGGATCACTCGCATCGTCGAGAGCGTGTCACCAGTTCCGCCGGTCGGACTGTTTCCCGATGCCACGGCGGCGGCCCTCGTGCGCCACGAGAGCTGGCTGAAGCCCCATTTCGTGGACGGCGACGGCAACCTGCTGCTCTCGATTCACGGGCTCGTCGTCGAGGCGTCCGGCAAGCGCATCCTGGTCGACACCTGTGTGGGCGACAAGCCGATTCCCGGGTTCGAGGGTCTCGGCGCCGACAGCAACTTCCTCTCGGATCTCGAAGCCGCGGGGTTCCCTGCGGAGTCGATCGACGTCGTGCTGTGTACGCACCTGCATTTCGACCACGTCGGCTGGAATACGCGCCGCGAGGGCGATCGCTGGGTGCCGAGCTTCCCGAACGCCCGGTACTTGTTTGCGCGCGTGGAGTACGAGCACTGGAAGGGCCAGAGCGAACGGCCCTTCGCCCCGACGTTCGACGACGCTGTGACGCCGATCGTCGAGGCCGGGCTCGCCGACCGGGTCGAGACCAACCACCGCATCACCGACGAGGTGTGGCTCGAGGCGACCCCGGGTCACACCCCCGGTCACGTGGCGGTCCGCCTCGAGTCGCAGGGCGCCCGGGCGCTGATCACCGGCGATCTGACCCATCATCCGGTGCAGTGGGCCGAACTCGACTGGAAGATGAGCGCCGACAGCGACTCCGCGCAGGCCGCCGCTACGCGCCGCCGCCTGCTGGCGGAGCACGCCGACGGCGACCTGCTGCTGATCGGCACCCACTACGCCGAGCCGTGCTCGGGCCGACTGGTCGCGGATGGCCAGGGGGGCCATCGGTTCGAGGCCTCGCCGCGCTGAGCGCGCTCTCATTTCCAATCACGGGAGACTCCAATGCCCAGTCGACGCGACATGATCCGGATGACCGACGAAGAGATCGCGGCCTTCCTCGACGCCGGCAAGAGCCTGCAGCTCGCGACCATCAACAAGGACGGCACTCCGCACCTCGTCGCCATGTGGTACGGGCTGGTCGACGGCAAGATCGTGATCGAGACGTTCGAGAAATCGCAGAAGGCCGTGAACCTGAAGCGCGACCCGCGGATCGCGTGCCTGCTCGAGTCGGGCACCGAGTACAACGAGCTCAGGGGCGTTCAGATCAACGGCACCGCGAAGCTCGTGACCGATCCCGCCGAGGTCGTCGAGGCCATGAAGCACGTGCTGCGTCGCAACCACGAGATGGACGAGAAGATGGTCGAGTTGGCCGCCGAGCAGGGCGCGAAGAAGCGGATCGCGGCGATCGTCGAGCCCAGCCGGATCGTGAGCTGGGATCACACCAAGCTCGACGTCGCCTACTGATCGGATCCGCCTGCTTCGCCGGTGCGGAGCTGCGCGAAGACACCGAAGTGATCCGTCGGCCAGACGCCGTCCGCGGCTTCGTTGCAGACGACGCGGCACGACTCGATCTCGCCGATGCCGCTGCGTCCCGGGAGTCCGGCGAAGATGTAGTCGATGCGGCGTCGGGGCTCGTGCTCCGTCCGGGCGTACGCATTCCGGTTCGACCAGGTGACGCCGCAGCCTTCCTCACCGGGCAGCGAGTGGTCCCCGGCCACCTCCCAGGCGTCGAGGAACGCGATGCTCTTGCCGCGCATCGAGTGCAGGCCCTTGACGTAGCGGATCTCGTCCGACTCGGGCTCGGCGTTGAAGTCGCCGACGATGATCGGTGGAAAGCCGCCGTCGGGTCTTCGCGCCCAGCTCCTCGCCGTCAGCATGGCGACCTGGGCCTCTCGGACCGAGCCGTGATGGAACCGCCAGTGGAGGTGGGTACAGGTGAACCCGATCGCGCCATAGGGGCTGTCGACGGTCACCGAGAGCGCCGCGCGCTTCTCCCAGTCGTCTCGGTCGGGTAGGCGAATCTCCTCCCGATCGACGATCGGCCAACGGCTCGCGATCGCGTTGCCGAACTGGAGATGCTTGCGATCCAGGACCATCATCGCGGGTCCGTAGTCGGTGTGGTAGGCGCGGTCGCCGACGAGCTCGTGAGTCTGGTCGGTGCCTTCGCCGACGAGAACCTCCTGGAAGCCGATCAGGTCGGGCTCGAGGCGATCGATCCAGCTCCGAAGGAGCCGGGCCCGCTCGGGCCACGGCTTCTGGTCGTGGCAGATGTTGAGCGTCAAGACCTTGAGTGTCACGACTCGAACCTCGCGCCGGCACCCGAGAGACCGGTCCGGCGGATGCTCGGTCTCGGCGACCGTCGCTCAGTGCCTCGACAGGAAGTCGAGGATGTCCCTGCGCAGCTGCTGGCTGGCCGGGCGGCCCCGGCGGTTGAAGAAGCCGTGTGCCTCGCCCGGATAGACCTGGTACTCGACGCGATCGAAGCCCGCCTGGAGGCGTTCCGCGCAGAGCCGGGATGACTCGGCGAGCGGATCCTTCGAGCCGACGGCAATCAACGTGGGTGGCAACGACTCGAAGGACAGGTCCATCGGTGTGACCGCGTACTCCGGGCCCACCTCGCGTTCCAGTGCGCCCGGGCCGGCATAGCACTCGAGCATCAGGGCGGCGCTCGGGAACCGCCGGTCGATCCAGCTCAAGCGATCGAGCACTCCGTACAGCGAGATCACACTCTGCGGCCGGGGCGTGGGTCGGCACGGAGCGGGATCGAGCAGCTTGGTGAGCGCGGGGTTCGCGCTCAGGATTCCCAGCATCAGCGCGAGGTTTCCGCCGGCCGAGTCGCCCATCAAGTGGACCGCTTCGTAGCCGGGATGCTGCTCGCCGATCCAGGCGAGTGCCTCGAGCAGCGAGAGCAGCATCTGAGGATGGGGATGCTCGGGCGCGAGCGGGTACTCGAGGTTGAATACGGGATGGCCCGCCTCGGCGAGGAACAAGAGCTCGTCGGTATAGAGCTCCTTCTTGCCGCAGATCCATCCACCGCCGTGCACGTAGACGACGGGCAAGCGAGCGGGCGAGCCCGCCCGAGGCTCGATCCACTCGAGCCGCTCTGCGGGATGTGGTCCGTATGCGTGATGAGAGATCTCGCCGGGAGGCGACTGCTTGCGAAGCCGCGTCAGCGAGGCAGCGATTCCCATCATCGTGCGCCAGGCCAGAACGCCGAGGCGCTGGCCCGGACGCAGCGTGCGTGCTGCAGGGGGACCGGCCATCGAGCTCCTCCGTTGGTTGCCGCGGGTCGCAGGCGGCAGTATCGCACGCGCGAAGAGCCCGGCGCGACTGGCTAGAGCATCTGCGGCTCGCCCACGCCGAGCCAGACCTGTGCGGCGCGCTCGTAGCTCTCGTCGCTGACCACGATGTGCTGCGCACCGGCCTGGATGTCGCGGAAGCAGCGCTGCAGGCGGCCGCTGCGAAACAGCACCGCGCCGCCGCCCGCGCGAAAGGCAAAGCTGGCCGCCTCGACGGCGGCCTCGTAGGCGTTGGTGGTGGCCGCGGCGGCATCGGCCCGCGCGCGGAGCGGCACGGCTTCGCCGCGGCGCACGGCCTCGTGCAGTGCCTGCAGGGTTTCGAGCACGAGTGCGCGCGCCGCGCGCAGCCGCGCGTTCGCGCGGCCGAAGCCCTGCTGGAAGGCGGGACGTTCGGCGAGCAGCGACCGGCTGCCCAGCCTTTGGCGCCAGCTCGCGTGCTCGGCGATCTCCTCGAGCGCGCGTCGCCCGACCCCGAGCGCAAAGCCCGCGTGGGGTGCCCCGGCCAGCGAGAGCAGCGGCAGGCGGTAGAGCCCGCGGCCCCGATGCGGTGCGAAGGTCGTGCCCGAGGCGAACGAGAGCTCGTCCGGCACGCGGACCTCGTCAGCGTGATAGTCGCAGCTCGCGGTGCCCTCGAGCCCGGCGGCCTGCCAGTTGTCCTCGATGCGGATCTGGTCCGGCAAGAGCACGAAGGAACGCATCGCCAGCACTCCGTCCTGTGTGCGCACGGCGCCGTCGACGATCTCGACACAGGTGCAGACCATGGCGTGCGCGTGTCGGCAGCCGCTGCCGAAGCGGAAGTGACCGCGCACCGTCCAGGCATCGCCGGTGCGCTCCGCGCGACCCTGCGGCGGGAAGCCGCCCGCCAGCAGTGTGCGGCCCGGCGCTCGCGCGTCGAAGATTTGCGCGCGCCCCGCCTCGGGCAGCATCGCGGCGGCAATGCCCGTGACGATGCCGTTCATCCCGAAGCACCAGCCGGTCGATCCGTCCTGGCGGGCGAGCTCCTCGACCAGCGCCATCAGCTCGGGCGCCGACAGCTCGGCGCCCGCGACTTCGTGGGGCAGCGCGGCGAGCATCAGATCCGACTCGACGATCGCTTCGACCAGCTTGGGTGTGAGGGTCCGCGCTCGCTCGCTCGCGGCCGCCTCGCCCTCGACCAGCGGGGCGAGAGCGCGCAGGCGGGAGAGCAGCGTGTCGAGATCGGGCGAAGCGGCGGCGGGCATCGCGGCATGGAAGCAGAGCAGGTCCCACCCGTCGAACGGGCTAGCGTCTCGCCTCTGCACGGAGGAGCCCGATGACCGAAATGCCTCGCGACCCGGAAGGTCGCATCACGAGCGAGGTGCGCGGAACCCTGCTGCTCGTCGGCATCGAGCGGGTCGCGAAGTTGAACGGGTTCACGCCGAAGATGTACGACGAGCTGGCGGATGCGCTGACCCGGCTCGACGAAGATTCGGCCCTGCGAGTCGGCGTGCTGTTCGGGCACGGAGATCACACCACCGCGGGACTCGACCTGCCCAAGTGGAGCGCTCGCTTTGCCAAGCCCGACGAGAACACGCCGGGTGGGCGCGGCACGAAGCGCGTCGATCCGGTGGCACTCGGACGGCGCTGTCGCAAGCCGATCGTGACGGCGGTGCACGGCATTACGTTCACGATCGGGATCGAGCTGATGCTCGCCGGGGACATCGTGGTCGCCGCCGACGACTGTCGCTTCAACCAGCTCGAGCCGCGGCGGGGCATCATGGCGACCGGCGGAGCCACCCTGCGCTTCGTCGAGCGAGGCGGCTGGGGAAACGGGATGTACCACCTGCTGATCAACGACGAGTTCGACGCCCACGAGGCCCTGCGCTGCGGCCTGGTACAGGAGGTGGTGCCCGCCGGCCGGCAGCTCGAGCGCGCGATCGAGCTGGCCGAGAAGATCGCCGAGCTCGCACCGCTCGCGATCCAGGCGACCAAGGCGTCGTCTCGGCTGTACGCCGCGGAGGGCGAGGCCGCTTGCGTTGCCGCGCTCGGCTCCACGCAGGCAGCCCTGGCGCGGACCGATGATGCGAAGGAGGGCGTGGCCTCCTTCGTCGAGAAGCGGCCCCCGGTTTTTCGGGGCCGGTGAGGAAGACGATGGCGGACGACACCCCCGACGGCAGCGAGATCGTCGAGCGATTCAAGGCCCCCGCGACGATCCGCAAGGACTTCACGCAGCTGATCCTGCAGACGGGCGGTGCCATCTGGACGCGCCCGGGCCTCGCGTCGGCACAGCGCAGCATCGCGACGATCGCGGTGCTGGTCGCGCTGTGCCGCCCGGACGAGCTGCGCGAGCACATCGAAATCGGCCTGACCAATGGCCTGACACAGCAGGAGATCTGTGAGCTGATTCTCCACTGCGCGATGTACGCCGGCTTCCCCGCGGCGGTGCGAGCGATGGAAGTCGCGCACGACGTGTTCGGAGAGTAGGCGTGGCCGAGGCCGATCGGCCGACCGGAGAGTATCCGCCGCCCGAGCACCTGCTGCGCGATCTGAACGTGGTGTTCGAGCGCAAGCGCGACCGGCGCGAGCTGGCCATCGCGCTGGTGCCAGAGATCCTGACTGAGCACGGTGCGCTCGATGTAGGCGTCGCCGCGGTGCTGGTCGACATCCAGGGCGGAGGCGCTGCCCTCGAGCACGTGCAGCCCGACTGGATGGTCACCTCTGACATGACGCTCCACATGGCGCGGCCAGTGCGTCGTGGCACGCTCGTCGGACGTTCGCGCGTACTGCGAGCCGGCAAGCACAACGTGGTGCTCGAAGTCGAGCTCTGCGCCGACGAGGATCCGTCGCCGGCGGTGCTCGGGCAGCTCGGCTTCACGCGGATTGCGCGGCGCGACGACACGCCGCACCCGGGTCCCGCAGAGCCGCCGTCGCGCACCACCTTCGCGCTGCCGGGGAGTGGCTTCGACGCGCCGTTCTACGACTCACTCGGTCTGCGCACGCTCGACGCTGCGACCGGTCGCCTCGAGCTCGAGCTGGTCGACTATCAACGAAATAGCGTTGGTGCCATGCAGGGGGGAGTCGTGGTCGCACTCGCGACGAAGGCCGCGGAGGCGGTCGTGCGTTCGGTGCTCGGGGTGCCGGTGGTGACCCGCGATCTGACGGCGCGCTACCTGGCCCTGGCCCGCGTGGGGCCACTGCGCTCCGAAGCCGTGATCGTGCGGGCTGACGGTGATTCGGCGGTCGTGCGGGTCGAGCTGCGGGACGCGGGCCAGGACGACCGGCTTTGCACCCTCGTCACTGCGACAGCGGGGGCCTTTGGCTGATACAATGCTGGACGCCTTGCTGACGCCGCGCGCGCGAGGAGCCACCATGTCGTCCAATACACCGGTCGTGATCGAAGTCGCGCTCAATGGCGCGACCCGCCCGGAGAGCAACCCACACGTTCCGCAGGGGCAGGAGCGCCTGGTCGAAGATGCGCTCGCCTGCATCGAGGTGGGGGCGACGGTGATCCACACGCACGCGCCCGACATCTCGGTGGGCGGCCGCGAGGGGGCCGAGCTCTACCTCGCGCACTTCCGCCCGGTGCTCGAGCAGCACCCCAATGTGGTGATGTATCCGACGCTCGTGTTCGCTCCGACGGTCGAGGAGAAGACCAGCCACATCCCGTACCTCGCCGAGGAGGGGTTGCGCATGGGCTTCGTCGATCCCGGCTCGCTGAATCTCGCGCCCACCGACGACACGGGGGTTCCGCTGGCGGACGGCATCGTGTACGCGAACTCACACGCCGACATCGCCTACAAGTTCGAGCTGTGTGATTGGCTCGGTCTGGCGCCCGGCATGGCGATCTTCGAGCCCGGCTTCCTGCGCACGGCGATCGCCTGGTACAAGGCCGGCCGGATGCCGCGTGGAGCACTCGTCCGGCTCTACCTGGGCGGAGCGAGCAGCTATCGCGGCGATGGTCGGGTGGATCTGTTGTTCGGGCTGCCGCCTACGCCGGCGAGTGTCGATACCTACGTCGACATGCTGGAGGCGGAGTCCGTCGCGCTGCCCTGGTCGGTGGCGGTGGTTTCGGGCAGCACGGTCGACAATGGCGTGGCCCACCGGGCGCTCGAGCGCGGCGGTCACCTGCGCGTTGGCCTCGAGGACTATGCGGGCCCGGTGCGAAAGAGCAACGTCGAGCTGGTCCGCGAGGCGGTGGCGGTCTGCGAGCAGGTCGGGCGGCCCGTCGCGCGTCCGGACGATCTGCCGAAGCTCCTCGACCTGCCGCGCTGACCTCGAGCTCGCGTCCGCGCCGCGGGGAATCCCAGCGTCCCAGCGCCCGGTGATAGAGTCCGCGCGCGGAGGGCAGTGGCATGGGGTTCGTCTGGCGAGGTGCGCTCGCAATCGCGATCGGCGCATTGGTGGTGGTGGTGCTGGCGGGGCGCGGCTGTTTCGGCTCCCTCGAGGGCCCCGGAACGATCCGCGGGCCGCGGCAGAGCGACGCTGCGATCACTGCCCGGGCCGCCGCACAGGCCGATGCTGCGCGAGGGATCGGGCTGTCGCAGTCCAAGCAGATCCTGTTCGGCGACCTGCACGTCCACACCACGGTGTCGTTCGATGCCTTCATGACCAGCATGCCGATGCTGGGCGGCGAGGGCTCGCGTCCGCAGGCCGATGCCTGTGACTTCGCCCGACACTGCTCGGCGCTCGATTTCTGGTCGCTGAACGACCACGCCGAGGCGATGACCCAGCGCAACTGGGACGACAGCGTCGCTTCGCTGCGCGAGTGCAACGCGATCGGGGGCGACCCGACGAACCCCGATACGGTCGCCTTCCTCGGCTGGGAGTGGACCAACGTCGGGACAACGCGGGAGAACCACTGGGGCCACAAGAATGTGGTGATCCGGGGGCTCGCGGACGACGAGATTCCGTCGCGCCCCGTTGCCGCTGCCAACGTCGCGCGGCTCAACCAGGTACTGCGGCCCGGTCTGGTCCAGACTGCGCTCGTCTCGCTGCTGGGAGGCCACGATCGCTACGACGATCTGGCGACCTTCTTCGCGGAGCGGAGCGACCTCACGTTGTGCGCACCGGGGACGCCCCTCGGCGAGCTGCCCGAAGGCTGTCTCGACGTGGCCGAGGATCCGGGGGAGCTGTTCGCGCGGCTCGACGAATGGGAGGAGCGTGGCGTCGAGTCGATCGTGATCCCGCACGGGACGACCTGGGGGATGTACACGCCCTCGGCCTCCGACTGGAAGCAGCAGATCACGCGGGCTCAGCACGACCCGGCGCGTCAGACGCTGATCGAGGTCTACTCGGGTCACGGCAACTCGGACGAGTACCGGGACTGGCGCGAGGTGGACCTCGCTGCCGATGGAAGCGTCTCGTGCCCCGCGCCCCGGCCCGAGTACCTGCCGCGCTGCTGGCAGGCAGGCGAGCTGATCCGCGAGCGCTGTCTGGCAGAGGGTGCTGGGCCCGACGACTGCGAGCAGCGCGCGGTCCGCACCCGCCAGCTCGCCGCCGAGGCGGGCGGGCAGGCCCATTTCACCGTTCCGGGCTACGACCCCAGCGAGTGGCTCGACGCCGGTCAGTGCCGCGACTGCGCGGAGCCCGCGTTCAACTATCGACCGGCGGGTTCCGCGCAGTACATCCTGGCGCTGCGCGACTTCGACGGGCCGGACGAGCCGTTGCGCGCGCAGATGGGCTTCATCTCCTCGAGCGACAACCACAAGGCGAGGCCGGGAACCGGCTACAAGGAGGTGGGTCGCGAGGCCTTCACCGAGTCGCGGGCGCAGTCCGACCTGTCGGGCGCGCTCGCCCGAGTGTTTCGCCGTCCCGAGACGGCACGCGCCTCCGAGCCCGTTCGCTTCGACAGCGAGACCACCGAGCTCGTCGGCTTCCAGCTCTTCGAAATGGAGCGTCAGGCGTCGTTCTTCATGACCGGGGGGTTGGTCGCCGTCCACTCGGCTGGCCGCGATCGCGAGGCCATCTGGCAGGCTCTGCAGCGAAGGGAGGTCTACGGGACGAGTGGTCCCCGCATGTTGCTGTGGTTCGACCTGCTGAACGCACCGGGCTCGCTCGGGCAGGAGCTCGCAATGGGCAGTGCGGTGGCAATGCACCCGTCGCCGATCTTTCGCGCGCGCGCCGTCGGCTCGTTCGAGCAGCAGCCGGGCTGTCCCGCCAGTGCCTTCGATGCGCTCGGGGATGCCGGCGTCGACCGCGTCTGCGCCAATGAGTGCTACCACCCGAGCGACCGGCGACGGCCGATCACGCGGATCGAGGTCGTGCGGATCCAGCCCCAGGCGAGGCCCGATGAGCCGGTGGCGCCGCTGATCCAGGACCCATGGCAGGTCCACCAGTGCGAGCCGGATCCCGCGGGCTGCTCGGTCGTGTTCAGCGACCCCGACTATCAACGAGATGGTCGCGATGCCGTGTACTACGTGCGCGCGTTCGAGGCCCCTGTGGAGACGATCAACGCGGACGGTCTGCGTTGCCAGAACGGCGCGGATGGGCAATGCAGCGAGATCGACATCTGCGGCCTCGACGGAGACCGGACCGCGGAGTGTCTCGGGCTGGCAGAGCCGAAGGCGTGGTCTTCCCCGATCTTCGTCGACTGGGTGGGCGAGGCCAGTTGATCTGAGCGCGCCGATGAGCTCGCGCTTCGGGGTGTCGGCGCTGCGTGATTCCGCAGTCGACCGTGACGACGCGTCGAGCATCGAGCCCGGTCGCGAAGGTTGCCGAGGCGAGCGCTCTCCCAAGATGCTGCAGCAGCGCGCCTGGAGCTCCCCCGTCTGGTCCACGGCGGGTGCCCGCTGATAGACTGCGCTGTCCATGGCCCTCGACGCCCAGGCCTTCGCGGAGTATGTCGCGCACAAGCTGCCCGATGCGTCGGGCATCGAGGTGGCTGCCGTGAGTCGCATCCACGGCGGTGCCTCGCGCGAGACCTACCGGCTGCGACTCTCGTACGCTCGTGGGGATGAGCGAGTCGATCGGCCCTTGATCGTGCGCAAGGATCCGCCCGCGAGCCTGATCGACACCGACCGCGAAGTCGAGTTCGCCGCCTACCGTGCGTTCCGCCGTACCCGGGTGCCCGTGCCGGAGGCGCTCTGGCTCGAGAACGATTCGAAGTGGCTCGGCGGCGCCTTCTTCGTGATGCAGGAGATCGAGGGCTTCGAGGCCAGTCCGCAGCTGGTCACACAGCCGCCCTACAGCGACCACGCGTCGAAGCTGGGCGAGCACAAATGGACGATCCTCGGTGAGATCGCGCTGGCGGATCCCTTCGAGCTCGGCCTCGACCGCGCGCTCGAGCCTGTCGAGCCCGCCGACTGCTGGCGGCGCGAGCTCGACTACTGGGTGGCCAAGCTCGATCGCGACGCGGGCAGTCCGCAGCCGATCATGCAGGCGGTGATCCGCCGGCTGCGCCGCAACCCGCCACCGCCGCCCGGGCGGCTGGGCGTCGTGCACGGTGACTACCGCACCGGCAACTTCCTCTACGACAGCGAAGGCGCCGTTCACGCGGTTCTCGACTGGGAGATGGTCCACCTCGGCGACCCGCTCGAAGATCTCGCCTGGAGTCTCAACCGCGTCTTCCACTGGGCGCGCGACGAGCGGGCAGGGGGGCTGTTGCCGCGTGCCGAGGCGATCGCCATCTGGGAGCGCAGCGCCGGCCGCAAGGCCGATCCGGCAGCGTTGCGCTGGTGGGAGCTGTTCAACACCGTCAAGGGCCAGGCCATCTGGCTCGCAGCGGGCAAGGAGTTCATCGCCGGCGACAACCGCGACCCGGTGCTCGCCATCCCCGGTCTGATCATGGCCAACAGCCAGGACCGCGCAGCGCTCGAGCTGCTGGGGAAGCTCGCATGAACCTCGATCTGCTGGAGATGCTCGGCTCGGGCGCGAACGGGATGATCGACTCCAGCCTGCTGGGTCCGCTCGAGGGCTATCAGGCAGCGAGCGCGGCGGCCTTCGGGATGACGCTGATGATGCTCGGCGAGCAGCTCGACCGCGCGGTCGAGAACCTCTGCGATGAAAACGCGGCCCTGCGCGAGCTGTTTGGTCGCGCGGCGCCGAGCGTTGGCGGCACACTCGCCGATCGTCTCGAGCGCGCCGCGGCCGGCCGCGACGAAACGTTGCGCATCAGCGCGCTGAAGACGGTCAACGACGGGCTGCGCGCGCTACTGATCGATCTCCACGTTCGTGTGGAGGAGGCTGGCGGCGAGCTGGCCGATTTCGAGACAGCCATCTGGAGCGAGCTCGTGCGCTCGACCGAGCGCCGTCAGGTCGCAGTCGCCCCCTTCTAGGGAAGGTCGCGCCGGATGCTAGTCCGCTGCCGGCAACTCGACGATCCGAGATGACCTGTTGTTGCTGGAAAGCGGAGTGACGCTCCGCACGGTGTGTCGGTGCCTGCTGCGCAAGAGTTGCATCTCGGCTGCGTGTCCAACGCGCAGGCACTGCCTAACAAACGATTTATTGCGCAGTGTGACGCGAGATAGTGTGACTAATTACACACACTCAAGCTACTATCTACCGAAGGTTCAAGATAGAGAACCCAGCCAGGGTGGCGGGGCCCTGCTCTCGGACTGGGAGACTTGGAATGCGACGTGCGCTCGTCGCGACAATCGCGATCGCGATGGCCTCGGCAACCCTGCCGATGAGTGTCGACGCCGAGACGTTCGTCTCCGGTGGCGCGGGCCTCATCTCACAAGCCGACGACGATCGCGGCCATCGCTATCAATTCATCCAGCTGCTGGGTACGGGCTACTCGGATCACGTGCGGCTCGGCGGCGAGCTCGAGCTCAGCAAGTACGAGACGATGCTCGCGGGCTTGCCCGCCATCCAGGTGAAGTCGTACAGCCTGCGCGGCGTTCTCCAGATCGTCGCGTGGCCCAACCAGCTGTCGCCATACTTTGGGGGCGCCATCGGCATCAACGTGCTGCGGCTCGACGAGGACTCGATCGAGAGCGTGATCAGCAGCATGAAGATCGACAACTTCGGCATCTCGATCGGCGGCGTCGGCTTCGTTGGCATCCAGATGCCCATCTCTCGCGAGGTCTCGCTGTTCACCGAGGCGCGCGCCGGCGCGGTCTTCGACGTGATCGACCGAGCCTCGGTCCAGATGGGCATCGGCGGTCTCGACGGCTTCAGCGGGATGACCGGCCTGCGGATGCGCTTCTAGGCGGTCAGCCCGCGGCCAGTCCCCGGCCCTCGCGGTACAGGCTTCGATTGACTGACGCCCGCGGGGCGCGTATACCCGGGAGGCTCGCCAGCCCCTGCCCGTTCCTGTCTGACTTCCACTCGGCTCACGGCTGGAAGCCGAGAGTGGGGCCCAGGATCCTCCGTTTGCGGCGGGCGCGAGGAGGCCGACGATGCTCGATATCTTGATTCGTGGTGGCACCGTGATCGATGGGACCGGCTCGGTCGGCCGCCGCGCCGATGTCGGCATTCGCGGCGACCGCCTCGTCGCGATCGGCGAGATCAGCGAGGCCGCGCGAAGCGAGATCGACGCGACCGGCAAGGTCGTATGTCCGGGCTTCGTGGACGTGCACACGCACTACGACGCGCAGGTCTTCTGGGATGGGACCCTGTCGCCCTCGTCGTTCCACGGGGTGACGACCGTGTTCGGCGGCAACTGCGGCTTCAGCATCGCGCCGCTCTCCCGGGAGGCCGGTCCCTACTTGATGAGGATGCTCGCCCGCGTCGAGGGCATGCCGCTCGCGAGTCTCGAGGCCGGCGTTCCGTGGGACTGGGAGAGCTTCGGCGAGTACCTCGACAAGCTCGAGGGCAAGATCGCCGTCAACGCCGGCTTCATGGTCGGGCACTCGGCCGTGCGCCGCGTCGTGATGGGCGAACGTGCCGTCGGCAACGAGGCGACGTCCGAAGAGCTCGAGGCGATGAAGCAGCTGCTCGCCCGCTCGCTCGAAGAAGGCGGGATGGGCTTCTCGACGACCATCTCGCCGACCCACAACGACGGCGAGGGCCTGCCGGTCCCGTCGCGCCACGCGAGCCGCGAGGAGCTGGTGGACCTTGCCGGGGTGTGCCGCGACCATCCCGGGACCACGGTCGAGTTCCTGCCCGGCGTCGGTCCGCACAGCGACGAGGGGCGCGACCTGATGGTCGATGTCTCGCTCGCGGCGAACCGCCCGGTGAACTGGAACGTGATGGCGGTGAGCGCGGGCAACGAGGAGGTGCAGAGTCAGCAGCTCGCGACGACCGACTACGCGCGGGAGCGCGGCGCCGAGATCCTGGCGCTCACCGTCCCGCAGACGATGACCGTGCGCCTCAACCTCCATTCGGGCTTCGTGTTCGACGCGCTGGCGGACTGGGATCAGTTCTTCCGGCTGTCGGTCGAGGAGCGGATCGAGAAGCTGCGCGATCCCGAGTACCGAAGCTGGCTCGACGAACGCGCGCGCTCGCCCGAATCCGGCTTTCTCCGCTCGATGTCTCGCTGGGAGGCGATGAAGGTCGACCAGGTCGACTGCGATGCGAACCAACGTTACGTCGGCCGCACGATCGGCGAGATCGCGGACGAAGAGGGGAAGCAGCCCTTCGACGCGTTCTGCGACATCGCGATCGCAGACGGACTCAAGACCTCGTTCATGCCGCAGGGCGTCGGCGGCGACGACGAGGAGAGCTGGCGCCTGCGCGGCGAAGCCTGGCGGGACGACCGCACTGTGATCGGCGCGTCGGATGCCGGTGCCCACCTCGACATGATCGACACGTTCGCGCAGACGACACAGGTGCTCGGCAACGGCGTGCGCAAGCACGGCGTGATCGAGCTCGAGGAGGCGATTCGCCAGCTGACCCAGGTTCCGGCGTCGCTCTACGGCCTGAAGCAGCGCGGTGAGCTGCGCGAGGGCTGGTACGCCGATGTGGTCGTGTTCGACGCGAACACTGTCGAGACCGGGCCGACCTATGCGCGCGAGGATTTGCCAACCGGCGCCGCGCGGCTCTACGCGGACGCCGAGGGCATCGAGCACGTGTTCGTCAACGGCGTCGAGATCGTCCGCGGGCGCGAGCATACCGGCGCCTTTCCCGGCACCGTGCTGCGCTCGGGGCGTGACACAGCCACGGTGGAGGTCGGCGCTCGCTGATGCCGAACCACCCGACGAAGGACTCGATCCGTCTGATGGACGGCCGCTGGTACCAGGACGAGCCCTTCGAAGACTACGCCTGGATGCGTGAGAACGCGCCGCTCTACTTCGACGAGGTGGGCGGCGTGTGGGGCGTGTCGCGGCACGCCGACATCATGCACCTGTCGAAGACCCCGAGCCTGTTCTGCTCCGGCAAGAGCTCGCGGCCGGATCCGAACTCGTGGATCCCGTCGATGATCAACTTCGACGATCCGCAACACAAGCGCCGGCGCAACCTGGTGAACCGGGGATTCACGCCGCGGCGCGTGAGCGACCACGCCGGGAGCATCCGCAAGATCTGCACGGAGCTGATCGACACCGTGTGCGAGAAGGGCTCGTGCGAGTTCGTGCGCGAGATCGCTGCGCCGCTGCCGATGGCGATCATTGGAGACATGCTGGGCGTGGCAGCCGAGGATCGGGATCGGCTGCTCCAATGGTCCGACGACATGGTGACCGCCAGCGGCAACGAAGATCCGGTGGCTGCGCAGCGGGCCATGCAGTCCGGCCTCGAATGGCGGGAGTACGCAGCGGAGGTCGTGCGCGATCGCCGCAACCGGCCGATGCGCGATGATCTGATCAGCATTTTGTGCCACTCCGAAATCGACGGCGAGCGCCTAGACGACGAGGAGATCATCCAGGAGAGTCTGCTGATCCTGGTCGGCGGCGACGAGACGACGCGCCACGTGATCGTGCAGGGGATGGAGGCGCTGGTCCGCCACCCCGCCCAGCGGCGGCTGCTGATCGACGATCCGTCGAAGATCACGCTCGCGGTCGAGGAGATGCTGCGCTGGGTGTCGCCGATCAAGAACATGAACCGGACGGCGACGCAGGACACCGAGTTCGCGGGAGAGAAGATCTCCGAGGGCGACCGGCTCCTGCTGCTCTACCAGTCGGGCAACTTCGACTCCGCGGTGTTCGACGCGCCCGACGAGTTTCGTGTCGAGCGGGATCCGAACAACCACGTCGCCTTCGGCGGCTACGGCACCCACTTCTGCCTGGGCGCGAGCCTCGCGCGGCTGGAGCTCGAGATCATGTTCCAGGAGCTGCTCGCGCGGCTGCCCGATCTGGCGATCGAGCCGGACGCCGAGCTGCCGAGGCGCTGCAACAACTTCATCGTCGGCATCGAGCACATGCCGGTCACGTTCACGCCGTCTCCGAAGGTGGCGGCCTGAGAGCTTTGGACCACCGGGGCCACGTTGCGCCCCACAACCCCGCACCGCAGAGAGGGACCCACCCATGAAGGCTGCCATTCTCCCCGCACTGAACGAGGACCTGATCATCCGCGACGACGTGTCGCTGGCCGACCTCCAGCGTGGCGAAGTCCAGATCAAGATCGTCTCGAGCGGTGTCTGTCACTCGGATGTCTCGGTCCAGAACGGCACGATCCCGCAACCCCCGCCGTGCGTGCTGGGCCACGAGGGGGCGGGCAGGGTGCTCGAGGTGGGGCCAGGCGTCGAGGATCTGAATGCGGGCGACCCCGTCATCGTCTCCTTCACGCCCGCCTGCCGGCTGTGCCGGGCCTGCTTGCGCAACCAGTCCTACCTGTGCGAGGCGATGGGAGCGATGATGACGCCGAAGTTCATCATGGACGGCGGTCCGCTCAACGGGATGGCCGGCTGCGGAACCTTCGCCGAGGAGATGATCCTGCCCGAGTCGGCGCTGGTGAAGGTCGATGACGACATCCCGCTCGACGTGGTGTCGCTGATCGGCTGCGGCGTCACGACGGGGGTCGGCGCCGCGATCAACTCGGCCGGCGTGACTCCGGGCTCGTCGGTGGTCGTGTTCGGCGCTGGCGGGGTCGGCATCTCGGCGATCCAGGGCGCGCGCATCGCGGGAGCCGCCGAGATCCTGGCCGTCGACCTGGTCGACTCGAAGCTCGAGCAGGCCAAGAAGTTCGGCGCCACCCACGTGTGCAAGCCCGACGATGTCGAGGGCCTCAAGACCGAGATCACCGGCGGTGAGGGCTTCGACTTCGCGCTCGAGTGCATCGGAAATCCGGTGACGATCCGCGCGACCTACGACGCCGCCCGCCGCGGCGGCGTGGCCTGCATCGTCGGCGTCGGCCGCATGGACCAGATGGTCCAGTTCAGCGCCTTCGAGTTCTTCTTCGCTGACAAGACCCTGCGCGGCTCGATGTACGGCAGCGCCAATGTGCGCACCTTCATGCCGAAGCTGCTCCGGCTGTGGAAGACGGGCAAGCTCGACCTCGAGAGCATGATCACGCGGCGAATCCAGCTCGAGGACGTCAACGACGCCTTTCGAGCCATGCAGGCGGGCGAGGTGATTCGGTCGGTGATCGACTTCAAGTAGGGCAGCCCCCCTGCTGGAACGACCGCGGGGCAGCGCGACCCTCGAGGGGGTGCTTGCGCTAGGTCGCTCGGGCTGTGCCTTTCGTGGCGGGCAGAGAGCCCCCGCTGCGCTGCCACAGCGCGATCAGCGCGGCCAGGCCGAGTGCGCTCCCTGCCGAGAGAGCGGCGCCGATGCGCAGGCTGCGCGGTCGGAAGTCGAAGCGCACGACCGATTCTCCGGCCTCGATCCGAACGGTGCGAAACAGCGAGTTCGCTCGCAGCACAGGCACCTCGCGGCCGTCGATGCGCGCTTCCCATCCGGGATACCAGGCGTCCGCCAGGACCAGCCAAGCGCTGCGATCCGATGCGATGCGCAGCTCGATGTGCTCGGGTTCGTCGCGGTCGAACTCGACGCGCGCCGTCGGGAGAGCGGCGGTCGCCGGGTCCGGGGGGGTGCGCGTGTCGAGTCCTTCGACCACGACCTCGGCGCGCGCGTCGAAATCGGGGGACGCGAGTGTGCGGAGCGCCTCGCTCTCGTCCGCGACTGCATGGGCTCGGGAAACGACCCAGGCGCGCGGCAATGCCGATGGACGCTCGAACACGATGAACCCCGGCTCCGTTCGCCAGACGGACATATCCCCCCTGGCAGCGGCCCGCTGGAAGAAGGCGTCCTCCTTCGGATTACGCGACACGATGTACAGCCGGGTGGCCGTCCAGTCGAGCCAGTCGAGCCGAGCCCCGGCGGTGAGTCGGTGGAATCCCGAATACGTGTGGACCGTGTGCGAGGCCTGACGGCGGGTTTTGCGCGAGCTCTTTCCCGAGGCCGCGCCGAAGTAGTGGTCGTAGCGCGCTGACGCGAGCGGTTCGTAGTCTTCCGAGACGCGCACGCCCCGCAGCATGCCCTGCTTGAACGTGAGGTCGGGGCGCGTCATCAGAGCGGGCGATACGTAGACCCGCTGGTTGCCGACGTGCTCGGCGACATCGCGCCAAAAGTCGGCGCGCCGATCGGCCAGATCTGGGCGGTGGATCGGTCGCAGCGTGAGCGGCAACGGGTTTGCGAGCAGCAATCCGAGATCGAACAGCGCAAGGCTTGCGACCAGTGCGATACGGACACCGCGAATCGGTACCAACGCGAACGCGGCGAGGGCGGCTGCCGAAACGAGGAGCGGGAGTGTCGTTCCTCCGGATAGTCCCAGCACGACCGCGGCTCCGGCCAGCGCGACGCCCGCGAGCGCGACGCGTCCGATCCCTCCGGACCACGTTTCGAGCCGCGTAACGGCGAATCCCGCGAGCAGGGCGCCACCGAACGCGTAGAGCAGCAGCCACTTGTGCGTGAAGCGGAAGAGCGCGCCGATCGGCGTCTGGAAGTGCAGCTCGTAGAGGAGTCCGCCGAGCGCCATGGTGACGCCCAGGACCGAGACCGCGACCGCGTAGACCCAGCCGGACCGTGCGCCGCGGGGACCGGGGCCGATCAGCAGGCCCACCACGGCGAGCAGCCCGAGCGCGGGCCGGTTCTCGACGGCGAGGATCTCTCCGAGGATCTGCCGCAAGGAGTAGTAGGGGAAGCGCGCAAGCGCGAGATCGACGTTGCCTGCGCGGCGAGCACTGAGTCCGGCAAGCTCGAAGCTCGGAACGAGCTGGATGGCGGCAAGCCCGATCCCCGCTGCAGCGGCGAGGACGGCGGCAGCGACGCGCAGCGACACGATACGGAGCCCCGTTTCGGGGCGGAGCGCGAAGGCGCGAACCGCGCCGTACAGGATCGCCCCATAGCTGTTGTAGACGGAGAACTCAGTCGCTCCGAGCAGCGCCTGGGATGCCATGGCGGCGGCGATGCCGAGCGGGCCCCAGCGACCGCCTCGAAGTGTCCGTTCGATCGCGAGCGCCGTCGCGGGCAGCCACGTCAGGGCCCGGTGCAAAGTCAGCGAGCCGCTCATCGCCATCCAGACGCCGGAGCCGATGAGCACGCACGCCGCGAGAGTCGCACCGGAAGTGCGCATTGCGAGTTGGCGTCCGAGCGCGTATGTGCAGAGGCCTCCGAAAACGAGATGGAGCACAGTGGTTGCTTCGATGGCCCGGGGTACGTCGAGTACCCAGTAGAAGATGTTCCCCGGGTAGAGCAGGGCCGTATGCGGAACCGCGAAGAACGGCATGCCGGCGAGCTGGTACGGGTTCCACAGCGGCCAGTGGCCGGCTCGCACGGCGGCGAAGCCGTAGCGGGCCATCGGCAGGTGGTCGATGTGCTGGTCGGCGTTGCCCAGCCCGAGCCCTGCTACGGCTGGTTCGGGCATGAGGCGCAGCCACCAGAGCAACGAGCCATAGAGGGCGATGGCCAGGAACGCGAGGCCGCGTCTGTGAGTGGAATTCATCGATGCGCGAGGATCGCCCGCACCGCGTCGATCAAGGGTTCGGTGCATTCCTGCAGGGAGCGGGACTCATTTCCGCCGAGGTTGGGCATCGCGAGCGGGATCATCGGCCGGTTTCCTGCGTGTTCGAGACGAGAGGCATGCGCGAAGGCCGCTTCGAGAGTACTCCATCTCAGGACTCGGCTATCGGCGTTTTCCCGCGCATCCGCGGCGACGGGTTCCGTTTGCTCGACTTGCCGAGTACGATAAGCGGGCCATGAAAGCCGTCATTCTCGCTGGAGGCTTGGGAGAACGTCTCCGTCCGCTCACGCAGGCAATTCCGAAGCCCTTGCTGCCGATCGGCGAACAGAGCCTGCTCGAGATCCAGATCATCAACCTGTCGAAGCATGGCATCCGAGAGGTGCTGATCGCGACCAACTACAAGTCGCACTACATCGAGAATTTCATCGGCGACGGTTCCGATCTCGGCGCTTCCATCTACTACAGCCAGGAGGAAAAGCCTCTTGGCACGTGCGGGCCGCTCAGCCTGCTGCGCCGTCAGCTCGATGCGCCCTTCGTGATGATGAACGGCGACATCCTCACGAACCTGGATTTTGGACGCTTCTGCGAGACCGCATCTGCGGATCCCGCCGAGCTGACGGTCGTGACCAAGCGCATCCACACCCCGTTCAATTTCGGCAGCGTCGCGTCCGAGGGATCGCGAATCATCGGTCTCGAGGAGAAGCCGGAGCTGTTGAGCGAGATCGTCGCCGGGATCTACTTCATCCGGCCCGAGCTGCTGCGGCATGTGCCGGACGACACCTACTTCGGGATCGACAAGCTGATCCAGCAGATGCTCGCGGAAGGAGAGCCCGTCGGGCGCTACCTGATGAACGAGTACTGGCTCGACATCGGCGCGATCGACGACTACGACGAAGCGGAGACCGCCTACCGCGAGCACTTCCAGGAATCCCAGGAATCTGATTCGGGCGACTAGCCGTGTCCACCGCGGTGCCGGACTTCCGGGTCGACGTGGCCGACGGAGGCGCATCGGGCGCATCGGGACTGTCTGCTTTCGCGTCGTGCTGCTCCTGCTCTCGGGCTCGAACTTCCGGTTGCACTCGATCGACTACCGGCTGGTGGCGCGCGAGGTGCTCGACCCGTGGCTCACGACTCCGCGCTACTGGCAGCTCCTCCGCTGCCGGCTGCCGACCGAGCCGAGCTCACGGGTTGGGCGAGTGCGCCGACGTGGTGTGCGCTCAGGTGGTCGTGTCGGTACATCCAGAGCATCTGCGCCTCGACCGTTTCCTCCAGCGGGCGCAGGGCCAGCCCGAGCTCGGCCAGTGTGTGAGATGAATCGCCGCGCAGGCAGGAGGTTGCGATCAGCATCGCCTCGCCCGATACCGCGCCCGGGTCGAAGCCGAAGTGCTCGCGCAGCACGTCGCACACCCGGCCCACCCAGCGCAGCAGCCCGGAGGGGACGGGCGCCTTGAGCAGTCGCTTGCCGCGGAGCCGCGAGATCAGCTCGCGCAGCTCGTCGTGCGAGCGGTAGTGGCCCGCGAGCATGTAGCGGCGCGGGCCGCGCCTGGGCTCCATCGCCCGGCTGATCGCCTGCGCAACGTCGCGCACGTCGACGATCGGGATGCCGCCCTCGACCGAGAGGAAGTAGCCGCTCTTGACCATCGCGAAGATGGTGGTGATCTGGTCGCCGAGGGTGGGATTGTGCGGTCCCCAGACGGCGCCCGGATACAACGTCACGACCGGTGCACCCCGGGCCTGGAGGTCCCGCGCGATGCGCTCGGCCGCGGCCTTGCTGCGCCCGTACGGGTCCCGCGGTGTCGCGACGGGCAGCGCCGCGGTGAGCTCGCCGACGCCGGGCATCCACAGCGCCTGCGTGCTCGAGACCATCACGATCGGGTCGAGCGCGCGCTCGTGCGCCTGCTCGAGCACGTTGCGGGTGCCCTCGATGTTGCTGTGCAGCATGTCGTCGACGCGCCTGCGGTCGAAGGTCAGCAGGGCAGCGGCGTGCAGCACTGCGTCACAGCCCTCGAGAGCCTTCGCGACGGCGGCGCGGTCCGTGATATCGCCGGGGACGATCTCGGGATCGCGCACGCCCAGCGTCGTCAGGATCGGCCCGACCCGGGCCGGCGTGCGGGCCAGCAGGCGCAGCCGGTGTCCGGCGCGCGCCAGCGCCGCAGCCGCGTGGCTTCCCACCATGCCCGTCCCACCTGTCACGAGAATCCGCATCCACCCCCCGGCGCTGGTCGCGCGCGTCGCGCAGCGTATCCCGGCCGCGAGCGATCGGCTCGCGCCGACCGGACCGGATGGCGCCGCACGCCGCCCCGAGGCGAGCCTCGTGGGTAGCCGCGTCAGGGGCGAAGTCTCGCTGCAAAAACAGCGGTCTACCCTTGCCTGGCAAAGTGGTGCTTCAACAGTTCTGGCGCCAGCTCGGGGTACCGCTCGAGCCGGTGGAAGTCCGGGGCAGGGCCGGGCACGGGGACGAAGGCGAGATGGCGACGCCGCTCGCGCTGGCCGTGGATCGCGAAGGCGTTCAGTCGGGCAATGTCCGGCGGCACCAGCGCATCGGGGATCCGCGCGCGGCCGCGCCAGCGAGCGCCGTCGATCTCGGCCCGGAAGTCGATGGACAGTTCGTCTCGCACCACCTGGCGGACGCCGCGCAGCTCGAGCACCAGGTGGTGGCCGTGCGGGCCGAGCTCGACCTCCAGGTAGTGGTCGGGCGGTGCCAGCAGGAACAGCTCGACCACCTCGTACTGCCACAGTTCCGGCGTCGGTCCGGCTGGACCGGGCGGCGCCGGATCGTCATGGAACGCAGCTTCGAGCTCGAGCACCCAGTGGCCCGGCTCGCGCACGAGATCGAGCACGGCGCGCTCTTCGGGGCGCGCCGCGCCGCCGTCCCAGGTGCTCTGGATGGAGATACGCACGCGCCCCGAAGGTAGAGCGGCAGCCGTCGCGCGGCCGGCGTGGACCGCGCGGTCGAAGCCATCGAGGGCGCGACCACCGGCTGGGGGGTCGATCCGTTCGTGCTCCCGGCCGACGGCGCGGGTGAGCCGTTTCGGGCGTGCCCGGCGCCCGATAGTCTCTCGGGATGCCGGACGGACGGGCAGCGGCTGTCCGGCATCTCGCTCCTGGATGCCCGCCGCTCGCGGCGTGCGAGGCTTGAGATCGGATGCCGCGAGTCGCCCTGTTCGTGCCTTGCTATGTCGACTACCTGGCTCCGCAGGTCGGGCTCGCCACCGCTGAGCTGCTCGAGGCCTACGGCTGCGAGGTCGACTTTCCGGAAGCGCAGGCCTGCTGCGGGCAGCCGATGGCGAACCTCGGATGTCATGCGGATGCCCGCCCGCTGGCGCTGCGCTTCGCGAAGGTGTTCGACGCCGAGCGCTACGACCACGTGGTCGCGCCGTCGGGAAGCTGCGTCGCGATGGTGCGCCACCACTACGGCGAGCTGGCGCGGGGCGCGCGCGAACGCGAAGCGCTCATCGAGGTCGGCCGTCGCACCCGCGAGCTGTGCGAGTTCCTGGTGGACGTGCTCGAAGTGGAAGCGATCGACGGCCGCTATCCACACCGGGTGGGCCTGCACCACGGCTGCCACGGGCTGCGCGAGCTCGGGCTGGGCGGCCCGAGCGAGTGGGCGCCGTCGCCGCCCGACAAGGTCGGACGTCTGCTCGAGTCGATCGACGGGCTCGAGCTGATCGAGCTCGAGCGGCGCGACGAGTGCTGCGGCTTCGGCGGCAGCTTCGCCGTCTCCGAGGAAGCAGTCTCGCTGCGCATGGGCCGCGATCGGCTGGCGGACCACGCCCGCGGCGGAGCCGAGGTGATCGTCTCGACCGACGTCTCCTGCTCGCTGCACCTCGCGAGCGTCGCTCGAAGCGCCGGCAACACCACGCGCCTGCTGCACGTGGCCGAGCTGATGAACGAAGCGCGCAAAGCGCTGGCGACCCGATGAGTCATCCGGAGCGCGCACGCGAGTTCGCGCGCGACCCGGAGCGCGTGGCCTGGCACGACGGGGCCGTGTGGTCGGTGCGCACCCGACGCGATGCCGCAGCGGCCGGGGTGGCGGACTGGGAGGCGCTGCGCGAGACGGCAGCTCGCATCCGGGCACACACGCTGTCGCGGCTGCCGGACTACCTCGAGCAGCTCGAGGACCGCGCCAGCCTGGTCGGCGTGACGGTTCACTGGGCGGCGGATGCGGCCGAGCACAACGAGATCGTGCACGGGATCCTGTACGACCACGGTGTCACACGCGTCGTCAAGAGCAAGTCGATGCTCACCGAGGAGTGCGAGCTCAATCCGCACCTCGAGGCGCACGGGATCGAGGTCGTCGATACCGATCTCGGCGAGCGCATCGTCCAGCTGAGGGGCGAGCCGCCGAGTCACATCGTGATGCCCGCGATTCACCTTCGGCGCGAAGAGGTCGGCGAGCTGTTCCACCAGCGCCTCGGCGCGCCCGCCGGTCTCAGCGCGCCGGAGCCGCTGGTCGAGATCGCGCGCGAGCGTCTGCGTGCCCAGTTCCTCGAGGCGCAGGCCGGGATCACGGGCGTGAACTTCGCGGTCGCCGAGACCGGCGGGCTCGTCGTCGTGACCAACGAGGGCAACGCCGACCTCGGCACCGCGCTGCCGCCGCTCCACATCGCCTGTATGGGGGTCGAGAAGGTGATCCCGCGCACGCGCGACCTCGGGGTCTTCCTGCGTCTGCTGGCGCGCTCGGCCACCGGGCAGCCGATCTCGAGCTACACGTCCCACTTCCACGGGCCCCGCCCGGGCGGGGCGCTGCACCTGGTGATGGTCGACAACGGGCGCAGCCGGCTGTTGGGTCGCGAGTCGCTGCGTCCGTCGCTTGCGTGTATCCGCTGCGGCGCGTGTCTCAACACCTGCCCGGTGTATCGCCGCAGCGGCGGCCACAGCTACGCGACACCGGTCGCGGGCCCGATCGGCTCCGTGCTGTCGGCCGCGCGCGACATCGAGGCGCACGCCAGCCTGCCGAGCGCCTGCAGCTTGTGTGGCTCGTGCGCTGCGGTCTGCCCGGTCAAGATCGAGCTCCCCGGCATGCTGCGGACGCTGCGGGTCGATGCAGTGGCGGCCGGGGCGATCGAGCCCGGCATGCGCTGGGCGGCGCGGCTGGGGAGCCAGCTGTTGCGCCGGCCGCGGATGCTGGCGCTCGCGGTGCGTCTGGGCCGCCGCTGGCTGCCACGCCTGGCGAGCCGCTGGCTCGCCGACGATTCGATCGCCGGGCAGCGCGAGCTCCCCGAGCTCGCGGCACGATCCTTCCGCGAGCAGTGGAGGGCCCGCGATGCCGAGGACTAGAGGCGGCAGTCGGCGTCGCGTGCTCTCCGCGCTGCGGCGCAGCGCGCCCGTGCCCGTGCCGCTGCCCGAAGTGACTGCGGGCGAACCCACCGGCGGCGTAGACCAGCTGCGCCACTGGCTCGAGGTCGCGGGCGCGCAGCTGGAGCGGCTGCCCGACGAGCGCGCGCTCGGCCCGTGGCTGGCGGACTACCCGCCGTTCGCGTCGGCGCGCCGCATCGTGTCGACGCTTCCGGGCATCCCGGGGGCGGAGCACGCGACTGCCGCGGTCGGCGATCCGCACGCTTGTGCGGACGTCGATCTCGCGATCGCGCGCGGTGAGTTCGCGGTGGCCGAGAACGGCGCGATCTGGCTGAGCGACGCCGAGGTGCCACACCGCTCGCTGTATTTCTTGGCGCAGCACCTCGTGCTCGTGGTCGAGGCCAGCGAGATCGTCGGCGATCTCCACGCGGCGTACGCCCGGATCGAGCGCGCGCCCGAGCCAATCGGCGCGCGCCCGTGGCGCGGCTTCATCGCGGGCCCCTCGAAGACTGCCGATATCGAGCAGGCTCTGGTGGTCGGCGCCCACGGGCCTCGTTCGCTGCTGGTGGCGCTGGTCGGTTAGCCAGCCGGCGAGCAGCGATCCGTTGCACCCGATGAGCCGCGGCGTCGGGCACAATGGCCCCGTGCCCCGGATGCATCTCTTCGAGCTCGAGGACCAGGCCTGGTTTCCAGCGCTCATCCGCGACGCCGGCACTGCCTATCTGGGGCTGGTGGTGCGGCTCATGGGGCAGGCGCGTCCACTCGTGCCGAAGCTGCGCGAGGCGCTCGAGCGCAGCGGCGAGTGCCACATCGTCGACCTGTGCTCCGGCAGCGCCGGTCCGCTTCCGGGCGTGCTCGAGGAGCTGACGGCCCAGGGCCTCGAGGTGACCGCCACGCTGACCGACGTCTACCCGAACCTCGCCAGCTTGGAGCGGGCCTGCGCGGGCTCGGAGGGGCGGTTCAATTTCGTTCGCGAGCCGGTCGACGCCTGCGACGTTCCGAAGTCGCTGTCCGGTCTGCGTACGCTGTTCAACGCGCTGCACCACTTCCGCCCGGCGGCGGCGCGCTCGATCCTGCAGAGCGCGGTCGACGATGGGCAGCCGATTGGCGTGTTCGAGATCGTCGGCCGCCATCCGCTGCAGCTGTTCGGCATGCTGTTCGTCGCGCTGCCGGTGATGCTCTGTGTTCCGTTCCTGCGTCCCTTTCGCTGGAGCTGGCTCCTGCTCACCTACGTGATCCCGGTGATCCCGCTGTTCGTGATGTGGGACGGTCTGGTGTCGTGTCTGCGCGTCTACTCGCCAGGCGAGCTGCACGAGCTGCTCGCGGGGCTCGAGGGGGCTGAGCGCTTCGAGTGGGAGATCGGCCGGATCGGGTTGCCACCGGGTCCGCTGCAGGCGACCTATTTGATCGGAACCCCGCGCCGAGTGGCCGCCGCCCGAGCCGCGGGCTAAAGCGGGGACGAGCATGCTGCGATCGGTCGCCGACGGGATCTGGTTGATGGACCATCCACTGCGCATGCCGGGCGGCATCGAGATCGGCACCCGCAGCACGCTCGTGCGACTGCCCGACGACAGCCTGCTCCTCCACTCGCCCGGACCGATGAGTGAGTCGCAGCGCGAGCAGGTGCACGCGCTCGGGAAGGGGAGGGTGAGCACGCTCGTCGCGCCCAACGCTTTCCACCACCTGTTCCTGGAGGACGCACTGCGCGCTTTCCCAGAGGCGAGTCTGCACGCGGTCCCGCGCGTCCAGGCCCGCTACCCGGCCCTTTGCGCCCAGCCGCTCGGCGAGACGCCGGCCCCGGTCTGGCGCGGCGCACTCGAGCAGATCGTGATCGACGGTGCACCGCGGCTCGAAGAGGTGGTGTTCTTCCATCGCGCGAGTCGCACGCTGCTGCTGGTCGATCTGTGCTTCAACATGCGCCGAGCGGCCAACTGGCTCACACGCGTCTTCCTCCACATCGCGGACGCCTACGGCCACTTCGGCCCCAGCCGGCTGGCCCGCTCGATGATCAAGGACAAGGCCGCCCTGCGCGCCTCCGTCGACCGCATCCTCGAGTGGGACTTCGATCGCGCCGTGGTCACCCACGGCGACGTGGTCGAGACGGGAGCGCGGGAAGCGCTGCGCAGCGCCTTTGCCTGGCTCCCGGCACCCTCCAGCGCGACCGCTAGCGGGTCCGCGGCGGAGTAGCGGAGCGGCGGGAGGCGCAGCGGTCGATCACGCGACGCCGGCCGCGGCAGGCGTCACCAGCTGCGGCAGGACCTCGCCGATCTGACCGCGCAGGCAGGCGTCGGCGATGTCGTCCATCTCGGTCGGCTGCGCGTTCAGGATCACGATGCGCGCGCCATTCTTGTGGGCTTCGGGGACGATGCCCGCGATCGGGTAGACGGACAGTGTCGAGCCGACTGCGAGCATCAGGTCGCAGCCGCCGGCCGCATCGAAGGCGCGCTCCAGGTCGTGGGTCACCAGCGACTGGCCGAACGAGATGGTCGCCGTCTTCAGGATGCCGCCGCAGTCGAGGCAGGCCGGATCGAGGTCCCCCGCGCGCACGCGTTCGAGCACGCGCTCGATCGGCCCGCGTTGCTCGCAGCGCATGCAGATGGAGTGCTGCATGGTGCCGTGGATCTCGACCATGAGATCGCCGCTCGTCCCCGCCTTCTGGTGCAGGCCATCGACGTTCTGCGTGACCAGCGTGTGGAGCTTGCCGCGGCGCTCGAGCTCGACGAGTGCCGCGTGGCCTGCGTTCGGCTCGGCGCGCCAGTTGTTCGGGGCCAGCCGGTGCTGCCAGCTGCGCTGGCGCACCTCGCGGTCGGACATGAAGTTCTGGATCGTCGCCTGCTTCTCGGCCTCGGGATTCTTGGTCCACACGCCGTCCGGGCCGCGGAAGTCCGGGATGCCCGATTCGGTCGAGATGCCCGCGCCGGTCAGCACCACGATGCGCTGCGCGGCGTCGATCCACTGGCGCACGGTTGCGATCGCGTTCTCGAGGTCGCCGGTCCGTTCGTCGTCCATGGCTGCATTACCGCATGGGCACTGCGCGCCGGCAAGCGCAGGCGCGCAGTGGGCGGTGGGGCTCACTTCCAGCCGCTTCCCGCGCCCCCGCCCCTGGCAAATGGGCCCACCGGCCAGTTGAAGCAGTCCACCATCAGCTGGTTGACCTGCTCGCGGCTGGCCACGCCCTCCTCGACCACGCGCGCCGCCTCGCGCAGCATCGCGCCGTAGACCCGGTTGGCCACGAAGCCCCAGACCATCGGGTTGTCCTTCACCACCACGGGATGCTTGCCGCAGGCCTCGGCGGTCTCGCTCACGAGCCGGGTCGTCGCGTCGCTGGTCTCGTCGGTCACGATGATCTCGGCGAGCTTCATCACCACCGGCGGCGAGGCCCAGTGCCAGCCGATCACCTGCGCGGGCCGGCCCGTCGCGGCGGCCAGCGCGGCGATCGGAAAGCCGGATGTGTTCGAGGCCAGTACGGTCGATTCTGGTGCAACATCATCGAGTTGGCGGATAAGTCTTACCTTCAGGTCGAGCTTTTCCGGGACGCACTCGACGACCAGGTCCGCGGCGGCCGCGGCGCCGAACTCGGAAGTGAACGCGAGGCGCGCGTGGGCCGCCTCGGCGGCCTCCCGGCTGAGCTTGCCGCGCTCGACCGCGCGCTCGAAGCCGAATCTTCCGCTCACGACGGCGGCGCGCGCCTTGTCGAGCGCCTCGGCCGAGACGTCGCAGCACACGGTCTCGAAGCCCGCGGTGGCCGTGCTCTGGGCGATTCCGCTGCCCATCACCCCGGCGCCGATCACCCCGATTCGAATCGTCACGTTTTCCTCCTGTGGCTTCAGCCGGCCCCGGTCGGCCGGGCGCAGCAGTCTACCCGCTGTCGGGGCGCTCAGGCGGTCCACCGCCGGGGGGGCTCAACAGCCAGCGGAAGCTCGCCGATCGGTGAGGGATGCCGACCCGGAGCCGACGCCAGTTCGCGCGTCTCAAGTACCGCCTCGCCTGCGAGCTGTACCACGGCCGGCACAAGACCTCCGGCCTGATCCTCGACGTGTCTGCCCGCGGGCTGTTCGTTCGCACCAGCAGCGCGACGCTTCCGCGGGAGCCCGGCATGGAGGTGCGCGTGGTGGTGAAGGCCGTCGGGCGCGAGCCGCTCGAGCTGATGACGCGCCTGGCGCGCGCGAAGCGGGTGCGCCGCGAGCTCGCGAGCATCGCCGACGGTGGCTTCGGGCTCGAGATCACCTCGGCGCCGGAGGGCTTCTACGAGCTGGTCCAGTCGCTCTCCTGACCGGGCACGGCCCGGCTGGTAGTCTGCCGCTCGCCGGCGGTCGCATCGTCGCGGGGAGATGTCGTGGTGGAGCGCGAGTTCGAGGCAGCCGTCGACGCTGTGTGCGCGAAGCAGGGCTGGACGCGGGACCGGGACACGATCGAGGTTCCGCTCGAGCAGGGCCGCAAGCAACGCGTCGAGTTCGAGCCCTTCGACTTCGAAGGACAGGCGTTGGTGCGAGTCGTCTCGGGCATCGGCGACACCGAGCACATCGAGACGTTGCGCCTGATCAGCGCCCTGCGGCTCAACTACGGGCTGCCGCACGGTGCGCTCGCGCTGCGCGGGGAGCAGCTGGTGGTGGTCGACACGCTGATGGCGGACGACCCCGATGCCGATGAGATCGAGTCGGTCGTGCTCTATCTCGCAGAGACCGCCGACCAGTTCGAGCGCACGCTGTTTGGCACCGACGAGCTGTAGCGCGCCGCCCGCTCGGCTCAGTCGAGCAGGGTCAGCAGGTCGTCGCGGGTGAGCCCACTGGCGCCGCCCTGGGCGATCGTGTCGCCGAGCGCAGCCTGCGCGAGCGCCCGCTTGCTCGCGTGCAGCGCGAGGATGCGCTCCTCGACCGTGTTCTCTGCGATCAGGCGATGTACCACCACGGGCCGGGTCTGGCCGATGCGGTGCGCGCGGTCTGCGGCCTGATCCTCGACTGCCGGGTTCCACCACGGGTCCATCAGGAACACGTGGTCGGCCGCCGTCAGGTTGAGACCGACCCCGCCGGCGCGCAGCGAGACCAGCATCACCGGCTCCGAGCCCGACTGGAAGCGCTGGACCACCGCGCCCCGGTCGCGCGTCGATCCGTCGAGCCGCTCGAAGCCGATCGCGCTCCGCTCGAGCTCGGGCTCGATCCGATCGAGCAGCTGGGTCCACTGCGAGAACACCAGCGCCCGGTGTCCGTCGTCGCGCGCCTCTTCGAGCCGCATGATCAGTAGCTCGAGCTTCGACGACTCCACGTCCTGGGGCCCGCCGGGCACCAGCGACGCGTGGCAGGCGGCTTGCCGTAGGCGCAGCAGCACCTCGAGCGCCGGCATCAGGCTGCCGCCGCTGCGCAGCGCCCGGAC
>JAYZFK010000093.1:0-84097 GCA_036336835.1 Myxococcota bacterium
GCAACGGAGCTCGCTGTGGTCGGCCTGCCGGGCATGACCAACTTTTTCTCCCCGATCTCGGCCGGCACGACGATCGACAACGGGGCTGGCCTGGTCACCCTGTTCGACGAGGCAACCCTCGCGACGGGTCTGGTCGGTGGAAATGTTCGCACGCTGGGCTCGGTCACGTTCCAGGTCGTGAATGGGCCCGATGTCGCCATGGACTCCGGCGTGATTGCCAGCGTGCAGAACCCGGGCATCGATTCATTGAGCCTGGGGACTACCGTGTACTGCCTAGCTACAAACCCCACCGGCTGCGACTTCGTTGGCGCATCGGTGACGCCCGAGCCCGCTGCAGCGGTGCTGGGCGCGGTGGCCCTGGCGACTCTCCTGGGACTGAAGCGCCGCCGCCGCTAGCTGCCGCGAACCATTCGGACCCTCGAAGCCCCGCCTCGCGTGGGACGACCAGGCGAGCTCAGCCCTCGAAGCGGGGGAGCCGGTCGCTCAGTGCTTCGAGCGGGGGAGCGTCGGCATCGCGCGACCCCAGCAGCGGCTGCTCGATGGGCCACGCGATGCCGATGGCCGGATCGTTCCAGGCGATGACGATCTCGCCTTCGGGGTGGTAGAAGTCCGTGCACTTGTACTCGAACTCGGCGACTTCGCTGGTGACGCAGAAGCCGTGTGCGAAGCCGGGCGGGATCCACAGCTGCAGGAAGTTGCCAGCCGAGAGCCGCTCGCCCACCCAGCGCCCGAAGGTCGGCGAGCCGAGCCGGATGTCGACCGCGGCATCGAAGACCTCGCCCTCGACCACCCGCACGAGCTTGCCCTGGGGATGGGCGAGCTGGGCGTGGAGCCCGCGCAGGGTGCCGCGGGTCGAGCGAGAGTGGTTGTCCTGCACGAACTCGGCGTCGATTCCGCCCGCTGCGTACTTGCGCTGGTGGTAGGTCTCCAGGAAGAAGCCGCGATCGTCGCGGTGCACGTCCGGCTCGATCAGCACGACATCGGGGATCTCGAGCCTGGTGAAGTTCATGCGCGCCCGCCGGTGCCGTGGGCATCTCGGATCATGCCCAGCAGGTATTCGCCGTAGCTGTTCTTGCGCATGCCGTGGGCGAGCCGCTCTACGGTGGAAGCCGACAGGTAGCCCTTGCGATACGCGATCTCCTCGAGGCACGCGACCTTGAGGCCCTGCCGCTCCTGGATCGTCTGGATGAAGTTTGCGGCCTGTAGCAGCGACTCGTGCGTTCCGGTGTCGAGCCAGGCAATGCCGCGCCCGAGCAGCTCGACGTGCAGGTCGCCGCGCCGCAGGTACTCGACGTTCACGTCCGTGATCTCGAGCTCGCCGCGGCCCGACGGGGTGATCGATTTCGCCACGTCGACCACGCTCGCGTCGTAGAAGTAGAGCCCCGTAACGGCGTAGTTGGAGCGCGGTTCCTCGGGCTTCTCCTCGATGCCGACCACTCGACCGTCCGCGTCGAAATCGACGACGCCGTAGCGCTCCGGATCGCTGACCCAGTAGCCGAACACGGTCGCGCCGTCGGTCCGCTCGGCCGCCCGTTCGAGCGACTCGGTGAAGCCGTGGCCGTAGAAGATGTTGTCGCCGAGCGCGAGTGCGCAGTCGCCGTCGCCGATGAACGACTCGGCGATCAGGAAGGCCTGGGCGATGCCCTTCGGTTCGGGCTGCACGGCGTACTGCAGCGCGAGACCGAACTCGGCACCGTCGCCGAGCATGAGCTCGAAGTACGGCCGATCGTGCGGCGTGGTAATCACCAGGATCTCGCGCATCCCGGCCAACATCAGGGTCGACAGCGGGTAGTAGATCATGGGCTTGTCGTAGATCGGGAGCAGCTGTTTGCTGATGCCCCGTGTGATCGGGTACAGCCGGGTTCCCGAACCGCCTGCGAGGACGATTCCCTTCATCGAGAGACTCCTAGGGCAGAAACGCGCCGGTGTTGCGCAGCTTGTTCGGTAGATACTCGTCGATCACGTAGTTGAGCCCCCACTTGGCCAGTGCCTGCTGCTCCGCACGAACGCCCATCTTCAGCAGCTGCTCGATGGCCTTCCGCCACGGCAGGTGCGTCTTGAAGAAGGGATCGTTCTTGAGAGCGTCCTTGGCGCGCTTGATGTCGACGTCCTGCAGCGGGTGCGTCGGCAGCTCGTAATCGACGATGTCCTGCGGCGTCACGCCGAGGAAGCGCGCCTGCGGGACGCAGAAGAACTGCGACAGGTGAGCGGCATTGCCCGATCCAACCTTGAGCGTCCGGTAGATGTTCGAGATGCCGTAGGGGTCGCAGTCGACGAAGGCGTAGACGGGAATCTTGCATTCGTCCGACAGCTTGCGAATGAACCGCCGAGTCGCCCGCGTCGGAACACCGGCCATCGAGACCAGGATGCAGTTCGCGGTCTGCCAGAACTTGTGACTCTGCAGCCGCTGAAAGATTCCGCCGGTTTCGATGGCGAGAATGAACTTGGCCCGCGTCTCGAATGACAGCTGTTCGACGGAGCTCGGGATCGAATAGGCGCCCGAGCCGAAGCGCGTGCAGTCGATCCGCTCCACGTCGCCGGTCTCGATGTCCGGGTCGAGCACGATCAGCCGGCCGGCCACAGCACCGCCGTGCTCGTCTGGCACGAAACGCAGCTCTTCGCGTGAGAGGCCCGACATCGAGAACATGGCCTCGATGTCGTCCATCACGGTATCCGACTCGGTCTGCTCGTCGAACTTTGCCTCCTCCCAGTTCTTGCTCTGATAGTAGGCGTCGCGCTTGGTCGCGAAATCGTTGGTTTCGACGAGCTCCTTCGAGAGGCCCATCATCCGCAGTGTCTGTGCAAAGCTCTTGACGGTGTTGACGGTGAGCGTTCGCACCTTCTTCTGCTTCCCAATCTCGAAATAGCCCTTCTTCGGCGAGTAGCTGACATTGCCGAGCGAGCGCACCGGGAACAGCAGGTCGGGCTTCTTCTTCTTGACGATCTCCTTGTGTACGCCCTCGGCAGCGCGAGAGATCAGTTCGACGGTCTTGGTGTCGCGCTTGCGCTTCGCCCCGCTCGTCGCTCGCTTGCGGCGCGGCTGCTTGCGCGCGGTCTTCTTGCGCGCGGGCGCCTTCTTCCTCGCAGCAGTCTTCTTGCGTGCGGCCATGCTCCCCCCCGCTCACAGCTTCCGGCTGCGCTCGAGCACGTCGGTGAGGCGGTGGATGACGCGACCGCGCTCACGTTCGTCGAAGCCGAGGATCTCCTGCAGCCCGATTGCGACCTGGGGAATGTACTTCTCGATGTAGGCGCGCTTCTTGAGCTCGTCGGCCTGGCGGCGTCGCTTGCGAACGTGCGTGGCCATGCGGCGCCCGCAATCCTGGAGCCCGAGCCGGATCTCCTTGATGATTTCGGGATAGTTTGCGATCGCCTCCTTGCTCTCGGAGGTGAACGGAACCCAGACGCTCGCGATGTGCACGAGGAGCAGCACCGGTCCCACCGGCAGGGCCCCGCGCGGCTGCTGCAGTCTGTACGACCTCCAGTCGGTGCTCGTCACCGCTCTGGTGATGGCGCACGCACCCTGTTGGTACTGCAACGGGACGCGATTCGCGTAGCGATACAGCGAGATCGTGTCGTCGGCGGCCATCTCGCCGCCGTAGGCGAGCCCGACCTCGATCAGAAACGGATTGCCGCGGTAGACCGTGGGCCGGCGCGTCACGGTCGCGAAAAAATCGGCAGTGACCTCGGACTTGAGCGCGCGCAGCAGCAGATCCTCGCCGATCGGCGCAATGCAGCTCGTCGGCGGGCTCATCAGCTTCGTCTTCTGGATCGTCTTGTGGACCCGCTCCGCCTCATCGCGCGTCGTCTCGGAGGGGCGTCGCGTCGGGGGCACACCGGCGCGTTGGCATATGTCGGCCGCCACCCTGGCAGACACGCGCGCGAAATCCCCCTGCAGACAGGTCTTCAGGTTGCGCGCCCGGGTGTCGCGGAACATCTGCATCAACACCCCGAGCTCGACGCCGTAGGGGTGCGGCTTGATCTCGGCCGTTTCGGCGGGAAGCTCCTTCGTCACGCGTGCGTAGGTCTTGGCCGCCGCCGGTGGTGTCGTATCCGGCTTGGCGCCGTTCTTCGCTGGCGCAACCGGCGGGTGGTAGTGGAGCGTGGCGTGCGGATTGGCGAGCGAGATCTGGCGGATGTAGGCGTCGACCGAGTGCTGCCCACCCCGGTAGCCGCCCTCGAGCTCGATCTCGACCCGCGTGCCGTGATCCTTCTTCCAGCTGACGACCCGGTCGGACTTGACACGCGGCTCGTTCTTCTTGGTATCGATTACCAGCTCGAAGCGGTGCGCTTCCCGGTTCTTGCCGGTGCGCGTCCGGATCTTCAGCGGCCTGCCCGTCGTCAGCAGCCCGTACATCCCGGCCGCGCTGATGCCGATGCCCTGTTGCCCGCGGCTCTGGCGCAGACGGTGGAACTTCGAGCCGTAGAGCAGCCGGCCGAAGATCTTCGGCACCTGGCTGCGCACGATACCGGGTCCGTTGTCCTCGACTGCAACTCGGAAACGTGTTTCGTCGAGCTGAGTGATCTCGATGTGGATCTCGGGAACGATGCCGGCCTCCTCGCAGGCATCGAGCGAGTTGTCCACACCCTCCTTGATCGTCGTCAGCAGGGCCTTCGAGGGATTGTCGAAGCCGAGCAGGTGGCGATTCTTGGCAAAGAACTCGGAGACCGAGATGTCGCGCTGCTTGCGCGCCATCTCCACAGCCGAGGTCGTGCTCCTCGTCCGGGCGGCGGCTGGCTTGCGGCGAGTCGGCTTCGCACCGGCCCGCTTCGCGGGCGTCGCCTTCGCGCGGGCGGGCTTCTTCGCGACCCGCTTCCGGGCGCCGCGCGCCGGTGTGGCGCGGCGCCTGGCACCGCTCTTCGCGGCGCCACGTCTTGCAGCCTTCCTGGGCATCGAAATTCCACCCTCGCCGTCGAACGCCGGGATGGTTCCTGGCTCCGAGGGCGCGGTCAAGCCAGCGGGTGGATCACGCTTCCTCGATCGGGTCGTCGCGGAAGGTCCCGATCAGGCGCGCGTGGCCCGAGCGCAGCATGGACAGCACGGTCGCGACGATCTCTCGCTCGTCGCTCGTGACGGCGGCGACCGCCTGCACGAGCTCGAGCAGAGTCACGTCGCCGCCGGCAACCGGCTCCGGTCGGGTCGCCGGGACTCCCATGTTTGCGCGCCTCCTGCTGCAGAGAGCGGTGTGTCGGCCCCCGACCTTTAGGGGGACCGCACCCGTCGATGATCGATGCCGCGGTAGCTGGCTCCCGGGGAGCCTCGCGGGGGGGGTTCGTCACTCGCGTCGTCCCGGCGGGGTGTTCTCAGACATCCGTCGCGTCGCTGCGGTACGACAGCGCCTCCGCCATCGAGTGCGCCTCGACGCGCGGTTCGCCCGCCAGGTCGGCGCAGGTTCGGGCGACGCGCAGCGCGCGCCTCGCCCCGCGTGCCGACAAGCCGAGACGCTCGACCGCGCGTCCGAGCAGGCCACGAGCCTCGGGGCTTGCACTGATTTCGTGCTCGAGATCTCGGTCCCGGATCTCGGCGTTGCACGAGACGCCACGGCCCGTTGCCGCCCGCCGCGTCTGACCGATCTGCTGCCGGAGCTCGGCGCTCGTCGGGCCCGCGCTGCCGGCCGCGAGATCCGCCCACGCCACCGGCTGCAGCGTTACCTGGAGATCGATCCGGTCGAGCAACGGGCCCGACAGCCGGCGCCGGTAGCGCGCGAGCGCCGCCTCGTCGCAGCGGCAGTCGCGGACCCCGCTGCGATGCCAGCCGCAGGGGCAGGGGTTGCAGGCGCCCACCAGCTGGAAGCGGGCCGGGAAGACGCAGCTGTAGGCCGCCCGCGAGAGGCGGATCCTCCGCTCCTCGGTGACTTCGCGCAGCGCCTCGAGCACGCGGCGATCGAACTCGGGCAGCTCGTCGAGGAACAGCACGCCACAGTGGGCGAGCGAGACCTCTCCGGGCCGCGGAGGTGTCCCGCCACCGAGCAGGCCGGCCGCGCTGGCCGTGTGGTGAGGGGCGCGGAACGGACGGCTCGTCACTACTGGCGAATCGGGCTCGAGTAGCCCCGCGGCGCCGTGGATACGGGTTGCCTCGAGGGCCTCGTCGAAGTCGAGGCCCGGCAGCAGCCCGGGCAGCCGCCGCGCCAGCATCGTCTTGCCCGAGCCGGGCGGTCCGGACATCAGCAAGCCGTGGCCGCCCGCTGCGGCGACGGTCAGGGCGCGCTTCGCCGTCGCCTGGCCGCGAACGTCCGACAGGCAGGGCCCCGTCTGCTCGCCCAGCGCGTCGAACGCCGGCGCACTCGCGATCGGGAGACGCTCGACGTCGAGCAGGTGCGCCAGGACCGAGCCGAGGTCCTCGGCCGGATGGATTGCGATCCCGGGTGCGAGCGCGGCCTGTGCCGCGCACTCCCGCGGCAGCACCATCTCGCGCGCGCCGGCCGAGCGGGCGGCCAGCGACAGTGCCAGTGCGCCCCGGATCGGGCGCAGCCGCCCGTCGAGCGCGAGCTCGCCGGCGAACGCGACACCCGCCAGGGGCCCGGGCTCGATGGCGGAGCTCGCGGCGAGAATGCCCACCGCGATGGGCAGATCGAGGCCGGAGCCCGCCTTGCGCAGCCCCGCGGGAGCGAGGCTCACCGTGGTGCGGCGGTCCGGGAAGCGGTGCCCGGTCGAGGCAATGGCGGCCCGTACACGCGCTGCGCTCTCGCGTACGGCCTTCTCGGGCAGCCCGACGATGTCGATGCGCGGAAGCTGGGAGCTGAGACGCACCTCGACCTCGACGGCGAAGCCATCGACACCGAGCAGGGTCGCACTGAGCACGCTGGACACGAATCCCAGGCCTTCTCGGGACCGGGGAGTGTGGGGCGAGGAGGGGGGCCGGACGAACGAAGGCAGGGCCCCCAGAGAAAGAGCCCTGCCTTCTGCTCCTGATAAAGCCCCTCGAGGAAGGGACTCCGTACAGCAGAAAGTGGTCCAAGCGTGCGGAATGTGTCAGAACCTGGCCTCACAGGGCGAAGAAATCTGCGCGCGCATGCGCACGCAGGTGTCCAGAGGGCCAGAGGGGCCTCCCGCGGGGGATCCGGGCGTTGCGATGGTTCGAGCGGAGCTGGTCGAAGGATGGATTGCTGGCGATGGTTCTCGCTGGTGTCGCCTGTGCGCCCGGCCCGGCGCCCGACTCCGAGCAGGCAGAGATGCGCCAGGGCTCCGGGACCCGAAGTGCGGTTCGGTCGCGTCCGGTACCCCCGATCCCGGTGGCGCCAAGTGATTTCTCGGCCGAGCGAGCCTGGGCAAACCTCGAGTCGATCGTGGCGCTCGGGCCGCGCCCTGCGGATGGCCCTGCTGCCGCCGCTGCCCGGATTTATCTGACAAATCGCCTGGTCGCCTCGGGGCTGCAGATCGAAGAGATCGAGCTCGATCTGGAGCCGCCCGCGGGCTCGGACCGCCGCCGCCGCGTCGCGTCGCTGCTCGCCCGGCTCGATGGTCGCTCCAAGGACTGGCTGCTGGTTGCCGCCCCCTATACGAGCCCCGAGCGCGAGGGTGCGGCCCTGCCCGGTGCGAACGAGGGGGGATCGGGCGCGGCCATCATTCTGGAACTGGCGCGCGCGCTCGCCGAGGGCGATCGTGCCTACAGCTACCTGTTCGCCTTCGTCGCGGGCGACGGTGTGGACAACGACCCCGTCGCGGGCAGCCGCGAGCTTGCACGGGAGCTCGTCCGCCGCGGACTGCTCGAGAGTGCCCGCGCCGGGCTGTTCCTGGATCGCGTGGGTGACGCCGAGCTGCTCCTTGCGCGCGATCTCCACTCGAGCGGGCCGTATCGGGCGATCGTCTGGCAGAGCGCTCGCGACCAGGGCTACGCCAGCGTGTTCGCAACGGACGGGTTCGACGCGCCGGAGGGCGGGCATCGTGCGTTGAGCGAGGCGGGGTTTCGCCAGATCGTCGCGTTGATCGATTCGGGCCACGATCGCGACACTCTGTCGGGCTGGCGTGCGCGCCGGCAGGTCGATGACCTGGCACACTGCGCGCCCGAGAGTCTGGGAATCGTCGGCACGGTTGCACTCGACGCGCTACGCACGATCGAGACGCGGCTCGAGCAGATCGATCGTTATTCGTCTGCGCCCGCGGACGCGGCGGTCTCGAGCGAAAACGATCTCGAGCCTGCCTCCAGCGGCGCGCCTGGTGTCGGGCTCGCACCCGCGTCGGCCGGTACTGGAGGGTCGCAGTGACGTTGCCGGGGCGCGGGTTCGATCGGTGCCGTGGCAGGCGTCGCGGCCGAACGATCCGGTCGCTGTGGCTGCTGGCTGCGAGCGCGACCTCGCTCGCGGCGGCTTCGCCCGAGCTCGGCTCGGTCGAGGTTCGCATCGACTCTCCGGCGCCGGGTACGACCGTCCAGAGTGACGTCCACCTGGCCCCGGTTCGCGGACATGCGCGCGCCGGCGACGACGGGTGGCGCGTCTTCGACGTCATGCTGGTGCTCGATGTCTCCTACTCGACCCGCAACCCGAGTGGCATCGACGTCGACGAGGACGGCGAGATCGGCTTCGATCCAGCCAACGAGCTCGTGGCACCGGGGACTTATCCCGAGGGCCTGGTCTGCTCTGATCCCGACGACACGATCCTGGCCGCGGAGGTCCATGCAGCGCGGCAGTTGCTCCTCGAGCTCGATCCAGAGCACACCCGAGTGGGGGTGATCGCGTTCTCCGGCGAGTCGGATCCCAAAACGGGTCGGCGTCTGCGGCACGATCAACGCGACGCCTGGGTCGAGGCGGCGCTGACCGACGACTTCGCGGTCGTGGGGGAAGCGCTCGACCGGATCCTCGCGGCGGGGCCGCAGTACGCCACCAACTTTGCGGCCGCGATTCGCTTGTCGGTGACCGAGCTGATCGGGCTCTCCGGCGCGCGCAGCGTTGCGCGCCCCGATGCCAAGCACGTCGTGCTCTTCCTGACCGACGGCGAGCCGAGCTTTCCGTACGGCCGCGCCAGCATCTCGGATCCCGAGGACACCGAGGCAGCGATCAGCGCAGCGCGGCTTGCGCACAAGGCGGGTGTCATGATCAACACCTACGCCCTCGGCAAACAGGCGCTTTCCAAGCCGGTGGCGGCGACGGAGATGGCCCGGCTGACAGTCGGTCTCTACACGCCCGTGCGCAATCCGGGCGACATCGTCCACTTCCTGCAGGGAATCTCGTTCGCCAACGTCGACGACGTGGTGATCACGAACCTGACCTTGCGTGAGGTCTCCTACGACGTCTCGCTCGCTCCCGACGGCAGCTTCTCCGGTTTCGTGCCGGCACGGCCGGGATCGAACGAGATCCAGGTGACGGCCCTGGCGAGTGATGGAAGCGAGGCGAGTGTGCGCCTCGAGTTCGAGTTCGAGGAGGCCGGGCTCAGCGAGCGCGAGCTCGCGCGTGAGCTCGAACGCATCAAGAAGCGCAACAAGGCGCTGCTGCGCATCCTCGAGCGCGATCGCATCCAGCGCTTCCGCGATCGGCATCGCGAGGTCGTGATCGACGCGGCCGAGGAAAGTTGACCCTCAGGCGCCGAAGTCGACGAGGTCGCAGGCGCTACCGCTGATCCGCACGCGCTGTGGCATTCGCTCGGGAGGCAGCAGCTGGGCTGGCACGCCGGGTCTTGGCGACATCGTGATCGTGGTGTGGCGGTCCACGCGCAGCTCGTTCGGCAGCTGTAGCGAATACCGTCGCAGCAGCATTGCGAGCGTGATCAGCATGCTCTGTTTGGCGAAAGGCACGCCGATGCACATGTGCAGTCCGGCGCTGAACGGCAGGTAGGTGTACGGCGGCGGCTCGCTGGCGAGCCAGCGAGTCGGCTCGAAGCGGCGCGGCTCCGGGAAGACCGCGGGATCGTGGTGCAGTGTTGCGAACGGGATCAAGACGCGCGTCTTGCGCGCCAGCCGATATCTGCCGATCTCGACGTCCGCGGACGCGATGCGCGCTCCGAACGGAACGATCGGAAACAGCCGCAGACTCTCGTCGATCGAGCGCTCGAGCAGCGGCAGCTTGCTGAGCTCGCTGGGGTGCGGGCTGTCGCCGCTGAGCTGAGAACGAACCTCCTCGCAGACGCGCTCGAAGATCTCTGGATGCTGGGCGAGTAGCAGCAGTGTCCAGCTGAGTGCGTGGGAGGTGGTTTCGTGCGCCGCCAGGAAGAGGATGTGAATGTTGCCAAGGAGCTCCGATTTCGAGAGATCCCCCACGCGATCATGGCGCTTTACGAGGTGGGTCAACAGGTCGCTCCCCGCGTAGCCTTGCTGGCGTTTGCGCTCGATGAGCTGGAGCCCCACTCGTTCGAGCTGCTCGGCCTTGCGCAACATCCGGCGGAAGGCACTGCGCGGCAGGTCGTAGGGCAGCATTCTCGGGGCCAGTTTGAAGCTGTCCCCCAGCCAGTCCTCGACCATGCGTCCGATGCGGGAGGACTCTTCCAGATCGTCGAGCCCGAACAGCGACGCGGCAGCGATCTGGCGTGCGACCGCCTTCATGTCGGCGGCCAGGTCGCGGGTCTGTCCAGTGCGAAAGCCGGCGAGTACGTCGTCGACGACTGCGACCATCGAGCCGTGCAGACCTTCGACGTTCTTTTTCTGCATGGCCGGCGTGATCAGTCGGCGGTTGCGTCGGTGCTCCTCACCGTGCATGCGGAAGATGCTGTGTCGCAGCCGCCGGTGCGCCGAGCCGCGGGGCCCCGAGAGCGTGAGCGACGAGTTGCGAAAGCGAGGGTCGGTCAGCAGGAGCCGTAGCAGAGCCGGATCGGTCGTGACGACGATCGGGCGCAGCAGGCTCAGGCTCTTGCTGGGTCGCGCGAACACGGCGGTGGTCCCGTAGCGCTCGCGCACCCGCATGAAGCCGAGCACGGGGTCGCGCTGGTAGTCGAGCGCGAGTCGGAACAGACCCGGGAGGCCGACGGAGTGCCACTCGGCGAGGGCTTCGGCGCGGCCGTCCGTGGCGACCACCTCAGAGCGGCCGCAGGTCGGGCGATGCCAGCTCGCGCCGCACGAGCTTGCCATCCCGGTAGATCGAGACGATGTCGGCCTCGCCGTCGCCGTCCACGTCTTCCTCCCGCCGCGCCAGCTGCGCCTCGTCGCCGTGTGGCACGAAGGTCTCGAAGACGTCGGGGCGGCCGCGGCCCTGCTTGTCGCGTTCGATCCGCGTGACGAGTTCGACCCCGTCCGTGACCGAGTAGCGATACCAGACGTCGGGCCGACCGTCGCGGTCGAGGTCCTCGTTGGCGGTCGTGCGGCGCCGATCCTGGTAGCGGATCTCGCGGTCGATTCGGCCGTCGTTGTCCGCGTCGTGTTGCTCGAGGACCAGCGAGTCGCCCTCGTAGTCGTAGAATGCGTCGCGCACGCCGTCCCGGTCGCGGTCGACTTCGCGGCGGCGGAGCCGCCCGTCGCGGTACTCCTCCCAGCCGTCCGGCTCTCCGTCATCGTCGTCGTCGAGGGTTCGCCGCGTGAGATCACCCCACTCGAAGATGCTCGTCGCATCGAGTCGGCCGTCGTAGTTGCGATCTTCCTCCTGGCGCAGCAGGAGGCTCGACTCGGCGTCGAGGTAGCGAATCAGCTCGGGTTTGCCGTCGCCGTCGGCATCGAGAGACAGCTCGATGACCGAGAGTCGCTCGCGGTTGTTCCAGCTGCCCGCGGGGATCGTCCTGCGATCCTCGTCGAAGATTGCGATCGGCAGCTCGCGAAGCTGCGGTGCTGCGGGGGCCGAGCGCGGATCGACCCCGCTCTGAGCTGCGGCAGCTGCCTCGCCTCGCTCCGCTTCGTTCTCCCCACGCTGCAGGCGCTCGAGCAGCGCTTGCTGGCGCTCGATCTCCACTCTCAGGGTGGCTTCGCCCGGCTGCTGCGCCGAGACGGCCGCGGCCGACAGCGCGGCCAACAGCGCGACGGTCGAGCGTGCTATGGCCGGGCGGTGCGACGCATCCAGGGTCATCGAGGCTCCTGCCCGCTCGCTTGGAGCGGGAGCGACGAAGCTACCACCGGACCGATTCAGTCGCCGGCTGTCGTCGCCGACCGCTCCACCCGACTGCTCTCGGCATCGAGATCGGATGCTCGAACGGGCGTGCGAGTTCAGAAAGCGTAGGGTTGTGGCCCCTTTTTCGCGGTCTGGCCGGTTCCCGCGCAGTCGCAGCGGGACCGCAATTCATGGGCGACAAGCGCCGGATCTCGCTGCCGTCACTGCGGAACTCCTGGTGTTGGGTCTTGCAAAACACCTTACTTCCTGGTAAGGTGTTCTGCTCTCTCGTCGCCCGCGAGTCACGATCAGAGGGGCCTGAGCGCTCCGGACGACACCTGTATGTGTACGCTCATTGCACTCCACCGCTGTGTCGACGGCGCAGGCCTCGTGATGGCCGCGAACCGCGATGAATACTACGACCGGCCCTCGGAGGGACCTGCGCTGCGAACCACCCCGTTCGGCAAGATCTTGGCTCCGCTCGACGTCCGTGCGGGCGGAACCTGGCTCGGGGTGAATCCGCATCGTGTGGTCGTCGCGCTGACGAACCGCCCGACCGAGGCACGGGATCCGGCGCTGCCCTCGCGGGGGCACGTCGTGGTGGACGCTCTCGCAGGCGCGAGCGCAGTCGATTCGGCGCGGATCCTGGGCTCGATCCCAGCGGGGAGCCACAATCCCTTCAACGCCTTCGTATCCGACGGTGAGCGCGCCTTTGCACTGGTGTACCAGGAGAAGGGCGAGCTCCGCGAGCTCGAGCCGGGCGCGCACGTGATCGGCAACGCGGACCCCGACGACCGAAGCAACCCGAAGATCTCTCACGTGCTCGACCAGGCGCAGCGCGCGCAGGAGCTCCCCGTGGGGGAGGCGCTCGACGCGCTGAGCTCGGTCTGTCGTCAGCACGACTGCGCTGCCCCGGACAGCTCGTGGGGCTCGCTGGGCGATCCCTGCGTTCATCTCGACGAGTACGGCACGCGAAGCTCGTTGCTGTTGACGCTGGACGCGGGAGGCGAAGACGCCGACCGGCTGCGGTACGCCGACGGTCCGCCGTGCCGGGCCGAATACGACGATTTCACCGCTCTTCTCGCCGAGCTGACCCAGACGGGCAGCTGCGGACGGGACGAGCTTCAAGCGAGGACAGGGACTTGAGGCGAATCGGTAGCAACATCCGCAAGCAGAACTCGATGGACAAGGCGCACCGCATCATCAAGAACATCATCACGTATTCGGAGAGCCAGAAGCCGAAGAACGACTATCCGAAGAAGATCGTGTCGCCCCCGGTCCGCTCGCAGTGCTGCACGGAGCAGAATCGCGATGCCGTTGGACAGCCCAAGGACATCGAGGGCTTCAAGTTCCAGTACAAGATCTGCCGCAAGTGCGGGCACGCTGTGAAGTACTACTTCCCTGCCGTCGAGTCGACGAGCAAGGCGGTGCAGGAATACCGCTCGACCAAGCGGTACATGGTGCGCTAGCGGCACTCTGCGCCACGTCGCGGTCCGTCACCTGGCCGCGAACGTTCGAGCGGCCTCGCGCCGTCGCCCGCGGGGGCGGCCGCGAGGCCGCTCTCGTTTCTGGACACCCGGCTGCTCAGCCGCCGACCTGATTGGGGAGCCGCCTTGGACCCGATTCGAAACGCCGATGACGCGGCGCGCTATCTCGACGGACTGATCGATCGCGAGCGCACGCCGGACGCCGCGCGCGCGAGCGCGCGCTTCGACCTCGGGCCGATTCGCGCGCTGCTCGATGCCGTGGGCAATCCGCAGCGTGGGCTCTCGATCATTCACGTGGCCGGCTCGAAGGGGAAGGGCTCGGTCTGCCTGTCGGCCGAGCCGGTGCTGCGCTCGCTCGGCGAGTGCGTCGGCGTGTTCACATCCCCGCATCTGGAGCACTGGAGCGAGCGCTTTCGGATCGACGGCGCAGAGGTCGAGGGCGAGGAGCTGGCGCGGGTCGTCACGCACCTCCGGCCCCATGTGGAGCGGCTGCGAGCGCAGGGCCCGGAGGCTGCGCCCAGCTTTTTTGACACGACGACGGCGGCGGCGTTGCTGCTGTTCTCGGAGGCCCGGACCGACCGCGTGCTGCTCGAAGTCGGGCTCGGAGGCCGTCTCGACTCGACCAACGCGGTCGAGTCCCGAGTCACGTGCGTCACACAGATCGAGCTCGAGCACACGCAGATCCTTGGCAGCACGCTGGCCGAGATCGCGGCCGAGAAGGCGGGAATCCTGAAGCCCGGCGTGCCCTGTGTGCTCGGCGCGCTCGCGGGCAGGGCCGAAGCGGTGGTGCGCGACCGCGCACGCGAGCTCGGGGTCGAGCTGTTCGCCGAGGGAGAACATTTCGAGCTGGCGGTCGAGCCCTTGCCCCGCGGGTCTGGCGCGACCCGGCTTCGCTACGCCGACCGTTCGGGGCTTGCCCTCGTGGTGGAGTTGCCGATCGCGGGCCGGCACCTTGCGCGCAACGCGGGTCTCGCGCTCGCCTGCATCCGCTGTCTGCGCGAGCACGACGAGCGCTCGTTCGAGCGCGCTGCGCAGCAGGGACTGCGCACGCTGCGACTTCCCGGCCGTGTGGAGCTCGCTGGCCGGGAGCCCCGCGTCGTGATCGACTCGGCCCACACCGCGGCCTCGGCGCGCGCGCTCGCCGAGGCGCTGGCAACGCTCGCGATCCGCGATGCGGAGCTCGTGCTCTCGGTATCCAGGGGCAAGGCGCTCCCCGAGATCCTGGCCGCGCTGGCTCCGTGTGCCGCGAGCATGACGCTCACGCAGGCCGATCCCGATCGTTCGCTTGCTGCCGACGAGCTCGCGCAGGCGGTCCGCGACGTCGCGCCGGAGCTCTCGCTGCGCGTCGTTGAAGACCCGCGGGAGGCGATTCGCAGCGCGCTCGGGGCGGCCCCACGCGAGAGCGCAGTCGTTATCGCGGGCTCGGTCTATCTGGCGGGTCTTGCTCGGCAGGTGATTCGCGACCTCTCCGCCACTGCGCCGCACGGTCCGAGCCCCGTGGCGGGCCCGCGCGCGTGAAGCACTCCGAACAGGCGTTCCAGGCGGCTGTTCGGGACAACCTGCGTCGCAACTACCTCGCCTATCTGTTCCACGGCGTGCTCGGCCAGACCGGGATGCGCCTGATCAACATGCCGACCTTCATCCCGGCCTACGTGCACCTGCTGTCGGGCTCGGACTTCGTGGTCGGCCTGGCCCGCTCCCTGCAGTACCTGGGGATGTGTCTGACGCCGCTGATCGGGGCGAAGATCGTCGAGTCGCGCCGCCGCGTGCTGCCGCTCAGCTTCGCGGTCGGGGCCGCGATGCGCCTGCAGGTGGCCGGGATCGCGCTTGCCGGCTTCTTTCTGCCCGATCCCTGGCGGCTGGTCGCGATCTGCGCCTTCCTGGCGCTGTTTGGCGCCTTTCTCGGAATGCAGGGCGTGATCTTCAGCTTCATGGTGTCGAAGCTGATTCCAGTAGAGCGCCGCGGGGTGCTGATCGGGCTGCGCGTCTTCAGCGGCAGCCTGGTCTCCGCCGGCGTCGCCGGCCTCGGCGGCTGGTTCGTCGCCGAGCAGACGTTCGGCAACGGCTATGCGACGGCGTTCGCATTGGCCTTCGTCCTGACCTCGGTCGGGTTGCTGATGCTCGGCTTCGTGCGCGAGCCCGAGACGCCCAATGTGCGCGAGCCGCAGCCGCTTCGAGACCGGATCCGGGCGGTCCCGGTGCTGCTGCGCTCAGATCTCGGCTTCACCCGCTACTTCGTGGCGCGCGCCCTCGCAACGATGGGGCGGATGTCGCTGCCGTTCTACGCGCTCTACGCGAAGGACCTGATCGGTCTCTCGGGTGAGATGCTCTCTGTGCTCAGCGTGTCCTTCCTGCTGTCGCAGACGGGAACCAACCTCGCGTGGGGTTGGCTGGCAGATCGCGTGGGCTTCCGCATCGTGTTCCTGGCGTCGCTCGTCGTCTGGGTCGTCGCGACGCTCGGCGTGTTCGCTTCGACCGATCTCGCGCACTTTGCTGCCGTGTTCGCGGTCGTCGGTGCCGGGATGGGTGGATTCCAGCTCTCGGCCCAGAACCTCGTGCTCGAGTTCGGGGAGCGCGATGACCTGCCGATGCGCATCGGAATCGCCAACTCCGCATCCGAGCTGATCGGCGCGCTCGGTCCGCTGCTGGCTGGCGGGCTCGCCGCCCTGGTGTCCTACGACGCCGTGTTCGTCTGCTCGGTCGTGTTCCAGCTCGCTGCGATTGGGATCGTCGCCGCCTACGTCGACGAGCCGCGCCACCGGGCGCGGGGTTGAGGCTCGATGCGGGCGAATGCTCGAAGCGCAGACGCCCGGACCGGCTCTCTGCGCAGGCGCGCCGAGGGAGGGGTAGCCGATCCGGGCGAGGAACTTCGCTGCTTCGTACGTGGGATGACTAGAGCAAGCTGCATGCCATCCTTGGCGCAGTCTGCAGGCAACACGACAAGTACTTGTCGTTGCTAGCTCTTGTCACACTTCCGACCAGTTCGGCAGGGCCGGTGATGTGGCAGCCGACCGGCATCTCGGGGACGGCCAGTGACACAATTTGTGTCGCCGCGTCGCCTGGCGCCGCTTGGTCAGCGTTTCCGAAGTGCGTGGCACACAGCGCGCAAGTGGTCGGGACGCGTACCGCAGCAGCCTCCGACAATGCTTGCGCCCGCCTCGACCCAGCGGAGCGCGCGCTCGGCGAAGGCCCCGGGCGTACATTCCTCGCTGTAGGCCTGCTGCGGTGTGGCGCCCGGCATTCCGAGATTGGGGTAGATTCCGAACGGGCTGCCGCTCGCCTCCAGTGCTCGCCAGCAGACCTCGACGCGCGACGTGGGGATGCAGTTGACGGCGAGCGCGACCGGCGAGAAGGGGCTGACCGCCTCGACCGCGGCCTCGAGCGGCTCGCCCGACAGGAGCCGGCTACCTCGCTCGTCCCCGATGAAGCTCGTGACGACCGGCAGTCCGGTGGCGACCGCAGCGGCCGTTGCGGCGCGGGCTTCGCGCACCGTCCCCATGGTCTCCACCAGGATCAGCTCTGCCCCGCCCTCGGCGAGCGCCTCGCAGTGGTGGGCGTGCTCGCGCTCGAGCGTGCTGTCGTCGGGAGTGAGGTCCGGGCGGTAGCAGTCCTCGAGCGGCGGTGACGAGCCCGCGACCCAGATCTCGCGGCCTTCGCGCGCTGCGGCGCGTGCGAGGGAGAGCGCGCGCCCAGTGAGCTCGCTCGCGCGCCCGCCGAGCCCGGCTCGTCGAAGCACGTGGCGTTGGGTGCGGAAGGTCGCGGCCGTCAAACAGTCGACACCGGCTCGTGCATAGTCGCTGTGGACGTGTTCGAGCAGGTTCGGCGCTTCGAGCAGTGCCTGCGTCGACCACAGCGGGAGCGTGCAGGCAAGCCCGCGGCGTTCGAGCTCGGTGCCAGTCGCACCGTCGAGCACGAATGGGCGCGCGGCGAGGCGCCGCGCGAGAGCGGCGGGGCTGCGCTCGGGCTCGTCGGTATAATCGCGCGCCATGTCTCCTACCCGTGGCGAGTTTGACACGCTCGCGGTCTTCTGTGACTTCGATGGAACGTTCTCGGTCCAGGACGTCGGCTCGACGCTCGCCAAGCGGCATCTGGGCGCGCTGCGCGCGAAGCTGTGGGCCGAGTACGAGGCGGGGGGCCAGACAGCCTGGCAGTACACGAGGCGGCTGTTCGAAGGCTTCAGCCTGCCCGAGGCCGAGCTGCAGCGCTTCCTCGAGACGATCGAGCTCGATGCCGGGGCGCACGCGCTCGTCGCATGGTGCACCGAGCGCGGCGTCCCCTTCCGGATCCTGTCGGATGGCTTCGACTACAACCTCGACCGCCTGCAGGACATTCACGGCGTTTGCTTCGCCCATACGTCGAACCATCTGCGCTACGTGCAGGGGCGCTGGCAGATCGAGGCGGGTCAGCCCGATCCGGAGTGCGGCTGTGGCACCGGCACGTGCAAGCAATCGGTGATTGCGTCCTGGCGGGCAGGGCACCCGGGCGCGTACTGCGTCCACATCGGCAACGGACGTGTCTCCGACACATGCGGTGCGATCGCAGCCAACCTGGCCTTCGCAAAGGAGACACTCGCCGAGGAGCTCGAGGGCCGCGGCGTCGCCTTCGAGCGCTACGACGACCTGAACGACGTCGTCGCCGAGCTCGAGGCCCGCTACTCCTCGCTCGGCTGACCGATCCCCGCGGCTGGCTACCCGGAGCCTGCTCGGAACGCGGGGTCGGTGCTACGTTTCCACCTTCCAGGCTCGGACCGGAGGCCTCGCCTTGGCATCCCTGAGAAGCGGTTCGGGCGCCCGCGCGATCGTCGTGGGCGCGGGCCTGGCCGGTCTGGCCGCGGCCTGGAGGCTTCGATCAGCCGGCTGCCAGGTCACCCTGCTCGAGCGCCGTGGGCGGCCCGGTGGACGGCTGCGCGGCGAGCGCGTCGAGGGATTCGACGTGGACGGCTCGTTGCAGGTGCTGCGCAGCAATGATCGCCATCTCCCCGGCTGGATCCGCGAGGTCGGCCTGGCGGACGAGCTGTTGCCGCTGCGACCCGTGACGCCGGCGATGCTGCACCGCGGCTCCGTGCGGACGACGGATTCGAGCAGTGTCTTGCGGATTGCCCGGACGACGGGCGTGCGCCTCCGCGAAGCGGCGCGGCTGGCGCGTCTGCCGCGGCTGATGCGTCGCTACCGGGCGACGCTCGACCGCGACGCCCCGGAGCGCGCGGCGCGCTGGGACTTCCGCAGCGTCGCGGACTTCGCGCGACTCTACTTTGGCGACAGCGTTCTGGACTGCTTCGCAGGCCCGATCGCGACCAGCGCGTCCTGCGGTGACGCGAACGAGCTCTCGCGCGTTGCCTTCCTGCTCGAGTGGCTCGTCGAGGAGCACGGCCGCTTTGGTGTCGCGCGCCGCGGGCTCGCGGAGCTACCGCTGCAAGCTGGCGAGGCGCTCGGCGTTCGACTGCGCACGGGCGTGGCGGAAATCGCCGAGGCCCGCGCGGGGGGTCACATCGTTCGCTGCGAGGATGGGTCGCGGCTCGAGGCGGATCTCGTCGTCGTCGCGACCTCGGCGGGCGAGGCCCGGCGCCTTGCTGCCAGCCAGCTCTCGGGTGCCGAACGCGATTTCTTTGCCTCGATTCGGGTCGGTGCGGACGCGGTGCTGGTCGCAGCGCTCGATCGGCCGCCGACGGGCACGCCGCACTTTGTCCGCGTGCCGGCGGCCGAGGGCGAGATCGTCGAAACGATCCTGGTCGAGCCCGGTGTCGCCGATGGGCGCGCACCGCTCGGCTACGGTCTGGCCACGCTCACCGGCAACCAGGCCTTCTGCGAGTCGAGCCGCAGTGCCTCCGACGAGGTCGTCGGCAAGGAGCTTGCGAGCGCGCTCGAGCGACTCTACCCGACGGTGGTCGGCACGATCCGCTTCAGCGCGCTGTACCGGCGCAAGGCCGCGATTCCGCGCTTCGAGGTCGGTGCCTATCGCGCGCTCGAGCGGTTCCGGCGGGTGCACGACGACCGGCGCTCGCTGGGACGGCGCCTGTACTTCGCGGGCGACTACCTGGCGGGCCTGTCTGCGGATCAGGTGGTCGGAAGCGGCTTCCGGGCCGCGCGCGACGCCCTCGCCGACCTGGATCCGACAGGTTAGGAGCCTGTCCGGGAACTCGCGCGCGGCGCGTGGGTCTTGGGCCGGAGGCCTGGCCGCGCTCACACCAGCTCCGCTTCGGTCAGTCCTTCGCCGCCCTGCGCGGGATCGCCCGAGCGGACGTCCTTTACGAGTGGCGAGCTCGCCAGGTGCTCGCGCACTGCGCTGCGCAGCGCGCCCGTGCCGATGCCGTGCACGACGCGAATGGCGTCGCGCGATTCGGCGGCAGCGCGATCGAGCAGCTCACTCAGACGATCGAGGGCCTCGTGCACGCGCATGCCGCGCAGGTCGCACTCGAGCCAACCACCGAGTGCCGCGTCGTCGCAACCGGGGGCGTCCTCGGCGCGCAGGAGCTGGACGCGAGGCGAGGTGGGCTCGGCTGCAGCCGGAGACGGGACCGCGCGGACCTGATCCGCCGCCAGCACGAGCCGCGCACTGCCGGCGCTCACGACGACCTTGCCGCGCCGGTCCGGCAGCATCTCGAGTGTGGCGGGCTGGGAGCCGCGTACGAGCACCGCGTCACCGGGGCGTGCACGTCTCCAGTCGACCTCGCTTCCCGGGCTCGGAGAGGGCTCGGGAGGGGTCGCGATCCCAAGATCGCTCGCGGCGGTCTGCGCGCGCTGCTCCAGCGACTGGAGCCGCTCGCGGGCGTGCGCGGCGCCCTGGGCGCTTCCGCTCCGCTGCAAGTCGCGGATCACGGCGGCCACCTGTGTGTGGGCGTCGTGGAAGGCGCGGTCGAGGTCGTCGCGCATCGCGCGGAAGAGCTCGTCGCGTCGGTGTTGCAGGCGCTCGAGCTTGGCGCGGTACTCGTCGCGCGTGGCCTCGCTCTGGGCGCGCAGTCGCACGGTCTCGCGCTGCTCGCGCTCGAGTGCCGAGCGATTGGCGGCAAGCTCCGACAGCATGCGATCGAGCTGGCGATCCTCGCGGTCGAGCAGGGCGTTCGCTCGCTCGAGGACCGCGGCCGGCATGCCCATGCGCGCGGCGACAGCAGTTGCCGAGGACGCGCCGGCCGCGCCGAGCCGCAGTCGGTAGGTGGGTGCCAGCGTCTCCGCCTCGAACTCGACACTGGCGTTGCGGAAGCGCGAATCGACCTCGGCCATCTCCTTGAGCAGGTTGTAGTGGGTGGTGGTGACGACGCGGGCGCCGGCGTCGGCCAGCCTCTCCAGCACGGATTGCGCGATTGCTGCGCCCTCGCTCGGATCGGTTCCGACCCCGATCTCGTCGAGCACGACCAGCGAGCGCGGCGTCGCCTCGCGCACCACGGTGGCGAGATTTGCGAGATGGGCGGAGAAGGTCGAGAGGTTCTGACGGATATCCTGCTCGTCGCCGATATCGGCAAGCAGAGCGTCGATCAGCCCGACTCGCGCCCCCGCCGCTGCCGACACGTGGAGCCCGGCCCTCACGCACAACGCGGCGAGGGCGAGTGCCTTCAGGGCCACCGTCTTGCCGCCGGCATTCGGGCCCGAGATCACCAGCACGTTGAAGTCACGCCCGAGCTCGACGTCGCTGGGGACGGCCTCGGCCACGGGGATCAGCGGGTGGCGCAGCGCGCGGAGCTCGAAGCGACCGCTCTCGTCGATCTCGGGCGGCGTCGCGTCCATCGCCTGCGACAGGTGGCCGCGCGCGAACGCGAGATCGATCCGGATCAGCACTGCGAGCGAGGCGCGCACGCTGGGTAGTACGAGCGCAAGCTCGTGCGTCAGCGAGCGAAGCACGCGCTCGGTCTCGCGGGCGACGTCGAGCTCCGCCTGCTTCAGTCGGTTGTTGAGGCCGACTACGCCCTCGGGCTCGATGAAGACGGTGCTGCCTGAGTTCGAGGCGTCGTGGATGATGCCTCGTACGCGCCCGCGCCGGTCCGATCGTACTGGCAAGACGTAGCGGTCGTTGCGCACCGTCACGAACTCGTCGGACAGGGCCTCGCGCACGTCGTCATTGCGCAGCATGCGCTCGAGTCGCTGCCGTAGCTCGCTCGCGAGCCGGGTCGACAGCGCGCGCGCCTCGCCCAGCGACGGCGAGGCCTGGTCGCGAACCTCTCCCGACGGGTCGATGCAGCGCTCGATCCCGCGCGCGAGCTCGCCGTGGTCGCCGATCGCGTCCGCGAGATCAGCCAGTCTGGGCGCCTCGCCCGCGGTACCTGACAGCTGTGCGCCCGCGGCGTCGAGGGCCGCGAGAACCGAGCCTACGTCGCGCAGCTGGTCGCCAGTCAGCGCGCCGCCCGTCGCGGCGCGCACGAAGGCGGTCTCCAGCTCGCGGTCGATTCCGCCGAGGCCCGGTGCCTTGCCGGCGTCGATCAGGCTGCGAGCTTCGGTCGTTTCCGTTAGTCGCTCGCGCACGGCGCTCGCGCTCTGCCCGAAGATCGCAAGGTTTCCGTCGGATGCGATCAGCTGTGCGCGCGCCTGCGGTGTTCGGCACTGATCGGCCCACAGTGCCTGGAGCTGTGGCCATTCCAGACGTTCCAGTGTCTTTTGCTCGACCGAGAATCTCACTTGCGACTTCCTTGCCTCTCTCGTGCGCACCTTCTGCGATTGACTAACGAATCCGTTCGGGCGAAGCTCGTAATATGTCGCGTCGAGCTCTTCGATCGGCCGAATCGATGCCGGGACAGTCGCTCACAGAGGAGATCCTCGAGTCTGCGCGCCATCTCGATCAGCTCAGTGTAGGCGACTCGCTAGGTCTGATTCACCGCGAGGACGGCGAGGCCTGGAAGGCCGTCGGCCAGCAGATCCCGCGCATCGCGGAGGCGGTCGACGTTCTGGTCTGCAGCGTTGGCGGCGGCGGTCGTTGGTTCAACGTCGGCGCGGGAACCAGCGGCCGGCTCGGTGTGCTCGACGCCTCCGAGATTCCGCCCACCTTCGGCATGTCGCCTCACGTCGTGCAGGGTGTGATCGCCGGTGGCGAGCCGGCCCTGCGCAGCGCGATCGAGGGAGCCGAGGACGACGGCGAGGCCGCCAAGCACGAACTCCAGAGACGTGGTCTGACGCTAGGCGATGCCGTGATCGGGATCTCCGCCAGTGGAACGACGCCGTTCGCGATCGCCGGGATCGAAGCGGCCCACGAGGTGGGTGCACGCTCGATCGCAATCACCTGTGTGCCCGAGTCTCCGCTCGCCGAGTCGGCCGAGATCGCCATCGTCCCGCTCACCGGTCCCGAGGTGGTGACGGGTTCGACCCGCATGAAGGCGGGTATCGCCCAGAAGATGATCCTGCACATGCTCTCGACCGCTGTCATGGTTCAGCTCGGCCGGGTCGAGGGGAGCCTGATGACCCACATCTCCCCGGTGTCGCGGAAGCTCCGAAACCGCTCCCTGCGAATCCTGATGACTCTCTCGAGCCTACCGCTCGAAGCCGCCCGGCTCCTGCTCGCACATCACGACGGTGATCTCGCTGCCGCCCTCGCCGAGGTGCGCAAGGGCGACCCGCAGGGTCCGTCGGGAGGATCCGGGGCCGGATGACCGAACGCACCGGTCGTAGCTGCTGATCGGCTACTCGATGCCGTAGACGCGGGCGGCGTTTTCGTAGGTGATCTTGCGTACCGCTTCCTCGCCCAGTTGGATCAGCGGGCTCTCCTCGATCGCCTTGCGGGACTCGGGCCAGGTACTGTCGCCGTGCGGATAGTCGGATGCCCACATCACGCTGTCGAAGCCGATTCGGGGCAGACACTCGACGCCGAACTCCTCGTCTTCGTAGGTGACGAGCACCTGCCTGCGGAAGATCTCGCTCGGAAGCATCTCGAGGCGATGGTCCAGACACTTGTCGCCGTACTTGTGAAGCTCGTGGTCTAGGCGTTCGAGCACGTAAGGGATCCAACCGAGGCCGGCTTCGCCCAGTACGAACTTGACGTTGGGCCGTTTCTCGAGGATGCCGGAGAAGATCATGCCCGCAAGCAGCTCGTCGAGCTGCATCGGGATCACCGCGACCATCGCTGGGAAGCGCCACGAGTTGGGCCGCGCTTGGAGGCTGTGCAGGCCGCCTCCGAGGTGGACGTGGATGGGCGTCGCGGTCTCTTCGGCGATGTCCCAGAAGCGCAGCCAGCTGTCCTCGAAGATGGCGTCGACCCCGCGAGCCTTGGTGTCCGCAGTCCCGCTGATGATCGCGCCGCGGTGCCCGAGTTCGATACAGCGCAGCAGCTCTTCGCTGGCCGCCTGCGGATCCTGCGACGGGATATCCGGCAGCGCGATCAAGCGGTTGCGGTCGTGCTGATTGAAGTCCGCTGCCCAGTCGTTGTACGCCTTCAAGCAGGCGTTCTTGAGCTCGGCGTCGTCGATGGTGAGCGCGGTCGTGGTCGGCGAGTAGATCACGTGCGAGTAGACCCCGTCGCGGTCCATGTCCTTGAGCCGTTCCTCCGGTTGGCTCGGCCGGAAGCCGAAGTCGCCCGCGGACAGCAGCCCCGCGCTCTTGCGACCGTAGGGCGTGAAGGTTCGACCCTCTGCCTGCCAGTACTCGCCGTCGTCGGTATCGACCACGCGCGGCCCGCGCTCGCGCAGCCCTGCGGGCAGCCGCGTCTCCCACAGCTCGCGCGGCAGCACGTAGAGATCCATGTGGTCGTCGGCGGAAATGATCTTCTGGTCGGACAGCAGGGACACGGGTGTTCTCCTTGGGGTGGGGCGGATGATACTCGAACCGCGCCGCTCGACTCTAGCGTCAGATCGCCCGCTCGCCCGTGATGTGTTCGCCGAGGATCAGGGTGTGGACGTCGTGCGTTCCCTCGTACGTTCGGACCGTCTCCAGGTTCAGCATGTGTCGCATCGACTGGTAGTCGTCGACGATCCCGTTGGCGCCGAGCAGGTCGCGGGCCTCGCGCGCGACGCCAAGCGCGATATCCACGTTGTTGCGCTTGATCATCGAGACCATCGTGTGGTGCAGGTCGCCCGCGTCCTTGATGCGGCCGACGTGGAGCGCGAGCAGCTGGCCCTTGGTGATCTCCGTCAGCATGTCGACGAGCTTCGCCTGCGTCAGCTGCTTGCCCGCGAGTGGCCCATTCTGGACGATGCGCTCCTTCGAGTACTGCAGTGCCTCGTCGTAGCAGGCCATGGCGGCACCGAGCGCGCCCCAGGCGATCCCGTACCGCGCCTGGTTGAGACACGACAGTGGCGCGCCCACGCCCGTCGCACCGGGCAGTCGGTTCGTCTCGGGCACCTCGACGTCGCGCAGGAACAGCTCGCTGGTGACCGAGCCGCGCAGCGAGAACTTGCCCTTGATGTCGCGCGCCTCGAATCCCGGGCGGTCGGGCTCGACCACGAACCCGTTCACGCCTTCGTCGGTCTTCGCCCAGATGATCGCGAGCTGCGCGAGGCTGCCGTTGGTGATCCAGCGTTTCGTGCCGTTGAGTAGCCAGCTGTCGCCGCGCTTCTCGGCGCTCGTGCGCATGCCGGTCACGAAGCTGCCGAAGTCGGGCTCGGTCAGGCCGAAGCAGCCGATCAGCTCGCCGGTCGCCATGGCCGGGAGCCAGCGCTCTCGCTGCTCCTGCGAGCCGTAGGTGCGGATCGGGAACATGCAGAGCGATCCCTGTACGGAGGCGAATGACCGCAGTCCCGAGTCGCCGCGCTCGAGCTCCTGCATCATCAGTCCGTAGGCGACGTTGTTCATACCGGCGCAGCCGTAGCCCTCGAGGTTCGCGCCGAACATGCCGAGCGCGGCCATCTGCGGGACGAGCTCCAGCGGAAACGAGCCGTCCTGGCGGACGTGCTCCTGGATGCGCGGCAGGAACTCGCCGGTCACCCAGTCGCGCGTCGACTTGCGGACGAGCTGCTCCTCGTCGCTGAAGCTCGTGGCGTCGAGCTGCAGGAAATCAGGAGCGGTGAAGTCGGGCATGTGCGCTCCAGGGCGAAGGGACGAGCCTGCGCAGGGTAGCCCTCCGAGACCGGAACGAGTCGAGACTGGGAAGGACCCGTGGCAGCGAGAGGCCCGATGGCAGCGCCATCGGGCCTCTCGCTGCGTCTTCTACCCCGGCGTCTACTGGAGAGTCGTCGGGCTCGGCGGCTCGGGTCGGGCGTCGTGAGCCTCTTCGAGTGCCTTCAGCTTCTTGTTGAGCTGGTTGAGCTTGCGCTGGAGCTTCTTTACGTCGGCGGCGGTGGCGATCTGGAAGGTTCCCAGCACCTCGTCGATCCGGCTCTCCATTCGCTTGGTCGTGTCCTGGCGCAGCTTGCGGGCGCGCTTGACGAATTCGCTGTCCTGGATGTCGCGCTCGAGATCGTTCTGGAACTTCTCGGCGCGCTTCACCAGATCGCTGCGGCGAAGATCCTTCTGGAGCTTGCCCACCCGCTCGCGCGCGTCCTTCTCGAACGACTTGCGCTGCTTGGCGAGGCGCTTCTGAAAGGACTCGATCTCGTCGCGCATCGACTCGAACGTCTCCTGCAGACGGTCGTAGCTCTCTTCGATGATGTTGGTCTGCTCGGCCATGCTGGCTTCCTCCTCGCGGGCGGACTGCTCCGCGGGCTCCGGGCGGTTCGATTCGGTCGCGAGCAATCTTAACGCCTCGCGTTATAATGTCAACGCGAAGCGTCAAAATAGATTTTATCTATAGTTTTTAATGAGTTATTAGATGAGTTGCCGGTCAATATAACGCGTTGCGTCGGCGGTGGGCGTGCCGCCCTGCGTCGTACCGCGCCTACCAGCGCACCACGGCGCTGCCCCAGGAGAAGCCCGAGCCAAAGCCGGTCAGGGAGACCAGCTGGCCGCGCGCCAGCCGCCCGCCCCGCGTCGCCTCGGCCAGCAGCGCGGGGATCGAAGCCGCCGAGCAGTTGCCGTAGCGCTGGATGTTGTTGAAGGTCCGCTGCTCGGGGATCTGGAGCGCGCCGGCCACGTACTCGTTGATCCGCAGGTTGGCCTGGTGGAAGAGGAACAGGTCGACGTCCTCGAGCTTGACCCCCGCCTCCGAGAGCACCTGCTGCAGCACCTCGGGCATGCGCCGCACCGCGTGCTTGAACACGAAGCGACCCTCCATGTGCGGCCAGTGCTGGCCGGCGTCGAGCATCTCGTGGGTGATGCGGGGTGTGACGCCCGAGGCCGGCGCCTCGACGCACAGCCGCATGGCGTGCTCGCCTTGCGCGCCCAGTCGTACGCCCAGGATCTCGCCCGGGTCGCTCGGGTCCCGGTTCGCCTCGACCACGACGGCACCGGCGCCGTCGCCGAAGATTACGCTCACGTCGCGGCCCTGCGTCGACAAGTCGAGGCCCGTCGAGTGCACTTCGGCGCCCACCACCAGCACCCGCTCGTAGCGCCCGGCCTGGACCAGGCTGTCGGCGAACGAGAGCGCGTAGAGGAAGCCCGTGCACTGCGCGTGCAGATCGATGCACGGCGTCTCGGACAGGCCCAGACGCTCCTGCAAGAAGAACGACGTCCCCGGGAAGTGATGCTCGGGCGAGAGCGTCGCGAGCAGGATGCAGTCGAGATCGTCGGCCTCGAGCCCGGCGTCCTCGAGCGCCGCCAGCGAGGCGGCCTGGGCGAGATCGGCGGGCGTCTGCCCCTCCTCGATCCAGCGCCGCTCGCGGATGCCCGTGCGCTGCTGGATCCACTCGTCCGAGGTGTCCATCAGTTTGGCCAGATCCTCGTTGGTGACGACCTTGCTCGGCACGTACATCCCCGTGCCGCTGATCCGGCTGCGCGTGATCTCTCGAGCCATGCTTCGGTTCCCCTCACCCGCCTCGAGCGGCCAGGCCCTCGAGCCGTCGCTTTTCGAAGTCCGTCAGTCCGTCGCTCCAGAGCATTGTCTCCGCCTTCTCGAGCAGCTCCGCGAAGCCGGTCCGCTCGAGCGCCGACACGGCGACCGCGTCGTAGCGCCCGGCCAGAGTCTCGCCCATGCCCGGTGGCAGCTTGTCGACCTGGTTGAACACGAGCAGCTCGGGCAGCTCTTCCAGCCCGATCTCTCCGATCACCCCGCGCACCACCTCGATGCGGCGTTCGAAGTCCTCGGCCGATGCGTCGACGACATGCAGCAGCAGGCTCGCGTCCTCGAGCTCTTCGAGCGTCGCCCGGAAGGCCTCGACCAGCTCGGCCGGGAGGTCGCGGATGAAGCCCACCGTGTCGGTGATGATGACCTCGCGATCGCGCGGAAAGCGCAGGCGTCGCGACACCGGATCGAGCGTCGCGAACATCTTGTCCTCGACGAGCACCTCGGTCTTCGTGAGCGCGCGAAGCAGTGTGCTCTTGCCCGCGTTCGTGTAGCCGACGATCGACAAGACCGGCACGCCGCGGCGATCGCGCCGACGCCGGCGGTTGCTGCGCTGGCCCGCGAGCTTGGCGAGATCGCGCTGCAGGCGTGTGATGCGATCTCGCGTGCGCCGGCGATCCATCTCGAGCTTCGTTTCACCGGGACCGCGCCCGCCGATCCCGCCCGCGAGCCGCGACAGCGAGAGATCGGCGCGCTGCGCCAGCCGGGGCAGCCGATATTGCAGCTGCGCGAGTTCGACCTGAAGCTTGCCGTCCCGCGTCTTGGCGTGCTGAGCGAAGATGTCGAGAATCAGCTGCGTGCGGTCGATTACGCACAGCTCCATGCGGTCGGCCAGGTTGCGCGCCTGAGTGGGCGTGAGGTTCTGATCGAAGATCACGAGATCGGCGTCCTGCTGGAAGCTGCGGATCGCGAGATCGTCGAGCTTGCCGCGTCCGATGACGGTCTTCGGATCCGGACGAGGTTTGAACTGAGTCACGGTGTCGACGACCTCGACGCCCGCGGAACGCGCCAGCTCGCACAGCTCGTCCATATCGGTCTCGAGCTCCTCGCGCCGCCGCCCGGCGGTCACCGCGACCAGGATCGCGCGCTCGCCGTCGCCCACCTCGCGCCCGGTGTCGAGGCGGGCGAGGTCCGCCTCGAGGTCTCGCATCAACGCCTGGAAGTCGACGGCGAGCTCCGCTGGCGGAGCCGGATCCAGTCGCTCGGTCGGGTCTTCGCCGTCACTGCGTGTGGCGCGCAGCGTGGCCGTGTGCGTGAGCCCCGGCAGGCCGTTCTGGCCGACGGCGATCGTGACCATCGCGTCGAGTCGCAGCAGCGCGAGGTCCGTCAGGTCGTCACGCGTCAGGCCCTCGCCGGCGAGATGGGTGTGGATGCATCGGATGCCGCGCAGCCGCCCGCGACCGGCGCGCAGGCGGCCCCAGTCGGGCAGCTCGATGCCGTGCGGGCCACCGACCATGACGTGGGTCACCTGCCCGCGGCGGTCGACCAGCACGCCGACCTGGCGACGGATCTCGTGACTCAGCTCGCTGAGCTCGCGTGCGAGTTCGTTGTTCAGAAGCCGATCCGCCGGCAATCGCCGCCGGAACAATCGGTCGAGTCGCTTGGCTTGCCCGGCCTTCAGGCCGTGCGTGTTCCCGTAGATCTGGATGGGTGGTCTCCCCGTCTCGCGGCGTCAGGCGCGGGCCCCCCGCCCGGGTGGCGGCTCGAGCGTGGGCCCAAGCATACCGAGCAGCGTCGGTCCGCCGTCGTCCCGATCAGCAGACAAATCGGATCCCCGCGGGGGTCGAGCCTGGAGTCGCGCCATGGGTGTACATTTTCGACCCGCGCCCGCTCTCCGGGACTGCAACCGGAGCTTCATGGCTAGCGTCAGAGCTTCCGAAGAGTAGGAGCAGGATGTCCGACCGATCGAAGGCTTCGCCGCCGCTCTGCGTGATCGTGCTCGCCGCCGGTCGGGGCACGCGCATGAAGTCGCGCCGCGCCAAGGTGCTCCACGAGATCGCGGGGCGGCCGCTGCTCGGTCACGTGCTCGCCAGCGCAGAGCAGATCGGCGCAGAGCCGCTGTTCGTGGTGGTGGGCCGCGATGCCGAGGAGGTCGAGCAGACCTTCGCCGGCCGCGCCGAGTTCGTGGTGCAGGCCGAGCAGAACGGAACCGGCCACGCGGTCCAGCAGGTGCTGCCGAAGCTGGGCGACTACCGCGGCGACGTGCTGATCTTGTACGCCGACACGCCGCTGATTCGGCCCGTGTCGCTCGAGGCCATGCGGCGGCGGCGCGCCGAGACGGACGCAGACCTGGTGATGTTGACGTCGCCCGAGCCGCTTCCCGGTGTCGTCGTGCGAGACGAGCAGGGTCGCGTGCAGCGCATCGTCGAGCTGGTCGACGCGACGCCCGAAGAGGCGACGATCCGCGAGGGCAACTCCGGGGTCTACCTGATGGGGGCCGAGCTGTTGCGCGAGGGGCTGGCGACCCTCGACACCGACAACACACAGGGCGAGCTCTACCTCACGGACGTGGTCTCCTTTGCGTGCGCGCGCGGTGGGCGCGTCGAGGCAATCCAGCTCGAGAGCGCCGACGAATGCCTCGGCGTGAACACGCGGGCCGAGCTCGCCGCTGTCGCCGCAGCCCTGCGCAAGCGCAAGGCACTCGAGCTGATGGCCGACGGCGTCAGCATCGTGGATCCCGACCACACCTACATCGACGTCGACGTGCGGATCGGTCGCGATTCGCTGATCGAGCCCGGCTGCGTGATCCAGGGCGAATCGGTGCTCGGCGAGGGCGTCCACGTCAAGCCCCACTGCACGATCGAGTCGAGCCGTCTCGACGACGACGTCGTGATCGGGCCGAGTGCGCACCTGCGCCCCGGCAGCCACCTGATGCAGGGCGTGCGGGTCGGCAACTACGTGGAGATCAAGAACAGCGTGCTCGGGCCCGGCGTGAAGGCCGACCACCTGTCCTACATCGGCGACGCCGAGGTGGGTGAGGGCTCGAGCTTTGGCTGCGGCGCGATCACGGTCAACTACGACTGGGACGCGAAGCACAAGACGATCGTCGGCAAGGGCAGCAAGATCGGCTGCAACGCGAACCTGATCGCGCCCGTCACGATCGGTGACTCGGTCGCCGTCGCCGCCGGCTCGACCATCACTGGAGACGTGCCCGACGATGCGCTTGCGGTCGAGCGCGGCAAGCAGCGCAACATCGAGGGCTGGACCGCGCGTCGCCAGGGTCGTGAGCCCGTGGGCGAGGACACCGCAGAGGACACGGTGGATCAGAACGCCCCCGGGAAGCGGCGCTAGCGGCGCTGCAGAGCCGGGACGGAGGAAGAACCCGCCATGTGCGGAATCGTCGGAATCGTCGGTCGGGAACAGCGCGCAATGGACGTGTTGCTCGACGGGCTCGAGAAACTCGAATACCGGGGCTACGACTCGGCCGGCGTTGCGATCCTCTGCGACGGCGCCATCGAGCTGCGTCGCGCCGTCGGCAAGCTCCGCAACCTGAGAGGCATGCTCGAGGACGCCCCGGTCGAAGGCCGGGTGGGCATTGGCCACACGCGTTGGGCGACCCACGGCAAGCCCTCCGAGCACAACGCGCATCCGCACCGCGGGGGCTCGGTCGTGATCGTGCACAACGGCATCATCGAGAACTACCGCGCGCTGCGCGCGGAGCTCGAATCCGCGGGGCGCGAGCTCGCCTCCGATACGGACACCGAGCTGATCGCGCACTGCATCGACCAGGAGGTCGAGGCGGGTGCCGATCTGCTGACGGCTTCGCGCACGGCCTGTCGCAGGCTCACGGGCTCGTACGCCTTTGCTGCGATCTGCGACGCCGATGCGTCGATCATGGTCGCGGCCAAGAAGGGCGGGAGTCCGATCATCCTGGGCCTCGGGCAGGGCCATAGCTATCTCGCGAGCGATATCCCCGCGCTGCTTCCCTACACGCGCCAGCTGACCTTTCTAGACGATGGCGAGTTCGCCGTGCTGTCCGAGGACGCCGCCCAGATCGTGGACGCGGACGGGCATCCGATCGAGCGCGACTTTCGGACGATCGACTGGAATCCGGTCGCCGCCCAGAAGGGCGGCTACGACCACTTCATGCAGAAGGAGATCTTCGAGCAGCCGCGCTCCATCACCGACACGATCGGCACGAGGGTCGACGAGGTGACCGCCGAGATCGATCTCGATGGCATCGAGATCACGCGCGAGGAGGTCGAGAAGCTGCAGGGCATCTCGCTGGTCGCCTGTGGCACCGCCTACTACGCCTGCATGGTCGGCCGCTACATGATCGAGCAGCTCTCCGGCGTCCCCTGCGAGGTCGATCTCGCAAGCGAGTTCCGGTACCGCAAGCCGATCCTCGGGCCGAACCGGATCGTCCTACCCGTGTCCCAGTCGGGCGAGACGGCCGACACGCTGGCGGCGCTGCGCGAAGGCCGGGCCCAGGGCTCGCGCATCCTGTCGATCAGCAACAGCCGCGACTCGAGCATCGTGCGCGAGAGCGACGACGTGCTCTACACCCACGCCGGCCCAGAGATCGGCGTGGCTTCGACCAAGTGCTTCAGCACGCAGGTGGTGGCGCTGTATCTGCTCGCGCTGAAGCTCGCCTCGGTGCGCGGAAGGCTGACCGGAAGCGAGCTGCGCGAGCGTATCCGCGATCTGGTGCGCTTGCCGCGAACGCTCGAGCAGGTGCTCGAGCTCGACCCCCAGATCCGCGAGATCGCGCACCGCTACTTCAAGGCGCAGGATTTCCTGTTCCTGGGGCGCGGCATCATGTATCCGATCGCGATGGAAGGCGCTCTCAAGCTCAAGGAGATCAGCTACATCCACGCCGAGGGCTACGCCGCGGGCGAGATGAAGCACGGCCCGATCGCCCTGATCGACGAGAACCTGCCCGTCGTCGTGATTGCGACCCGCGGCGAGCTCCACGACAAGCTGATCAGCAACCTCGAGCAGGTCCGTGCGCGCGACGGCAGGGTGATCGCCATCGCGACCGAAGGCGACGATGAGATGGCCGACAAGGCGAACGACGTGATCCACATCCCCCACCTCGGCGAGTTCCTGACGTCGATCCTGACGGTGGCCCCGCTCCAGCTGCTCGCCTATCACGTCGCCACCCGCAAGGGCACCGACGTCGATCAGCCGCGCAACCTCGCAAAGAGTGTCACGGTCGAGTAGCGGCCAGCGCCGCGACGCGCCGTCAGTGTGAGCACGGCCTCGCCGCTGGGCAGCCAGCGCGCGGGGTCAAGCCAGCGGGAAGAGCCGATCGTGGGATGGACGCGATCGCGCCGACACACGATGATACGTGGGAGTCGCCCAGGCGCTGAAATCGTCAGCTGCCCGCCGACTCCGAAACCGCCTGGGAGGATCCGATGCGGCTCGACCGAATGATCTTGATCACCTGCCTGCTGATCGGCTCCCCGGCGGTCGCGCCGGCTGATCACCACGCGGCTGCTACGGCCGACGGCGGCGCCTTCGACCTCGACGATGCGCTGGCGGGCGACTGGCGGAGCGAGGCCGATCGCGCGCGCGACTCGCAGCGCCATCCGCGCGAGGCGCTCGAATTCTTTGGCCTCGCGCCGGGGATGACTGTCGTCGAGTTGTCGCCCGGTGGCGGCTGGTACACCAAGATCCTCGCACCCTACGTCAATCGGACGGGCGGCATGTTCATCGCCGCTGGCTTCGATCCCAACGACGAGCGCGAGTACGCGCAGCGCGGCCGCCGCGCCTTCCAGGAGAACTTCGTCGACCGGCCCGAGACGTACGGCAAGATCGCGGTCACCGTCGTCGGCGCGAGCTCCGAGGGCGTCGCGCCCGACGGCAGCGCCGATCTCGTGCTCACCTTCCGGAACGTCCACAACTGGGTGCCCGCTGGTGATGCCCTGAAGGTGTTCGCCGATGCGTTTCGCGCGCTCAGGCCCGGTGGTGTGTTCGGGGTGGTCGATCACCGCCTGCCGGAGGACCGAGAGGCGAACCCGAAGCTCCGCTCGGGATATGTCCACGAATCGGTCGTCGTCGCGCTCGCGCAACAGGCCGGCTTCGTGCTCGAGGCCGACTCGGCGGTCAACCGCAATGCCGCCGACACGGCGGACCATCCGTTCGGTGTCTGGACGCTCAAGCCCAGTGCGCGGACCGCGGCGTTTGGCGAGCCGGACGATCCGGCCTTCGACCGCGCGCCCTTCGACGCGATCGGCGAGAGCGACCGCTTCACCCTGCGCTTCCGCAAGCCGCAGGGCTCCTAGCGCAGCGGCGACAGCTGGGCGCCCTCGCACATCCCCAGCGCACCCGCCATCAATGCTTCTTCGCGTCGGGCGAAGCGGTAGAAGTACTGGATCAACTCCGCGTCGCGTTCGGGGCCGGCGCTGCGCACGAGCCGGTCGAGCTCGCGCTGGCCGTCCACGACGCTCGCGGGTCGCTTGCCCAACAGCGTTGCGAGATCGTCGAGCTCCTGAGCGTCGAATGCGGACCCCAGGGTCTCTGCGTTCTGCAGGTGCCGAGCCATCCGGGAGGTGAACCACATTCGATTCTTCAGGAAGGGATCCGCGATGGCCGGCGCCTGCTCCTGCTCGAGGTTCTCGACCAGGATGTCGTAGTAGCGCGAGAAGCGTGTCGGCCGGGGAGCGGGGAGATCGACCTCGGAGAGCTCGGCGCCAATCGCTTCGGCGAGCGCCTGCGCCGTGGTGCGCAGGTAGAAGACGTACTGGGCGATCCACTCCGCGTGCTCGGTGCGCGCGTTCAGGTTCTCGACCACAGGGGCGAGCGCCATGGGGACGAGTGCCTGGGTCTTGACGTTGTAGAAGTGAAGACACTCGTAGTCGATCTCGCGACCCGACAGCTCGCTGTAGCGCGCGATCCGCTCGGGAAAGCGCCCGATCGGGTAGTAGAGATCGCGTGAGCGAAGGCAGGCGATGTCGGTCATCGGATCGCTCAGGTGTGCGAGCTCGAAGTCGACCAGCGCCGAGACCCTGCCTTCGTGGAAGAGCAGGTTTCCCGGTCCGGTGTCGCCCTGGACCAGCACGGGCGCGACCTGCCTCTGCGGCACGTTGCGTCGGAGCCAGTGGCAGGCGAAGGTGATCAGCGGCACCGGCTCTTTGATGGCCGCCTCGTAGGTCGACTGCCAGACCTCGAGGTCGTTGAGTGCGATCTCTTCCGGGGTCTCGGGGATGCGCAGCCCGGCCCGCTCGAATCGCTTCGGGTCGATCGCGTGGAGCTGGGCCAGCAGCTCGAGGAAGTGCTCGGCGACCGATTCGCGCTCGGCCTCGTCTTCGAGCTCGTTGAAGTTGTCGCGTCCCTCGACGTGGGCGAGCACTGCCGCCTGGGGCTCCTCGTGGAAGGCGAGGACCTCGGGAACCGGGACCCCCTCGGAGTGGAGTACACGCAGGATCTCGGCCTCGCGTCGCGTCGAGTACACGCTGGTGTACGAAAACGAGCGGTCGCGCGTGCCGCGCACGTACGTTCGGAGCTGGCGCCCCGCGACGTCGAGGTCGACGAACCACGCGAAGCGCCCGCCGGACTCTCGTCCCTGGCGCTCGCGGCGCACGATCCTCCCGCCGAAGGTCTCCTCCAGCCAGGGGAACAACGGCTCCCAGCGCGCCAGCTCGTCTTCACTCACGGATATATCCCCCCCCGACGCTAACGCGCCTCGAAGCGGATCCGCAGGCTGCGCGGCCCGCGGAAGATTGCCCCTCGCGCGGTCGGCTCGGCCCCGGCGGCCAGCCGCAGATTTGCCAGCCGCTCGAACACCGCGCGCAGCACCACCTCCATTTCTGCGCGGGCCAGGTGTGAGCCCAGGCAATGGTGCGTCCCCGCCCCGAAGGCGAGCGATGCGCGCTCGGTTCGGTCGATGTCGAACAGCTCGGGGTCGTCGAACACCGCGGGGTCCCGGTTGGCCGAGGCCAGGCCGAATAGCACCCAGGCATCCGGCGGGATCTCCAGCTCCGCGATGCGCGCTCCCCGGCTCGACGCGACCCGCGGCTGCAGCGCGACCGCGGGCTCGAATCGCAGGCCTTCCTCGACCGCGCGCTGTCGCGCGCCGGCGTCGTGCCGAAGTGAGTCGTGGAGCGCTGGGTGCGCGATCACGTTCATCAGCAGGTTGCCCAGTGCGAGATACGTGGTATCCGCACCCGCCGGGAACAGCAGCCGGACGAACGAGAAGATCTCCTCGTCTGCCAGCGGCGTGCCGTCGACCTCGGCCGACGCAAGACGCGAGAGCCAGTCGTCTTCGGGTGCGCGTCGGCGCTGGGCCAGGACGGGTGCCAGGTACCGGGTAAAGCCAGCCCGTGCCGCCCGTGCGCCTTCGGGATCGATGCGGTGGCTGAGCAGGCCGTGCGCCCAGCCCTGGAGCACGGCCTCGTCCCCCTCCGGCAGACCGAGCAGGGAGCGGATCACCGCGAAGGGGAACGGGCGGGTCAAGTCGCGGACGAGGTCGGCCTCACCGGACGAGGCGAAGCGCTCGATGAGCTCCCTGGCCAGCGGCTCCAGCAGGGTCGGAACCAGCTCGGCGATGGCGCTCGGAGAGAACCACGGTGCCACCAGCGCGCGCTGGCGACGGTGCTCTTGCGGCGCCATGCACTGCATCGTCCGGCCCTGCGCCGGCTCGGCAAAGCGTCGATACGCGGCCTCCGCGGGAAAGGTCGGGTCGTTGCGGAGTGCAGCGGCCAGATCGACGTGACGCAGGATCAACCAGGCGTCACCGCCGTCGTAGCGGACGCGCGCGATCCGGTGTCGCCCGCGAAGTTCCGCCAGCACCGCGTGTAGATCCGGCAGCGGGTCGCGGCCGAAGTCGACATCCAACGAATCTGCCAAGGCTCGAGATCCCCCGGGTCCGGGAGTCGAAGGATACTGCGGGAAGTGCATGCGCTGGTGAACGAGTGGCCGCCACGCGCTAGCCTCGTCGGTCCCCCGGGCCGCTGGAGCACAGTGTGGAAGGCTTCGCCGGCATCTTCGACGGTTTGAATCCCGGTCAGCGCGAGGCGGTGGAGACCACCGAGGGCCCGCTGCTCGTGCTCGCTGGAGCGGGCAGCGGCAAGACACGGGTACTGACCCATCGCATCGCGCACCTGATCGGCGGCTGCGGCATTCCGCCCGACTCGATCCTGGCGGTCACGTTCACCAACAAGGCCGCGGGCGAGATGCGCGACCGCGTCGAGAAGCTGCTCGGCCCCGTCGCGTACGGGCTCTGGGTGGGCACCTTCCACTCGACCTGTGTCCGGATCCTGCGCCGCGAGATCGGTCACCTCGACCGCTCGCGCGGCTTCGTGATCTACGACGACAGCGACACGCTTGCGGTGATCAAGGAGGTGCTGCGGCGCCACCGGCTCGATCCGAAGACACACGATCCGAGGCGTCTGCGCTGGCGCATCGACCAGTGGAAGAACCAGGGCATGCTGCCGGCGGGCGCCATCGCCGAGGCGGCCGATCTCGACGACGAGCTGTCGGCAGAGCTCTACGTCTCCTACCAACGCCTGCTGGCCGACTCGAACGCGCTCGACTTCGGCGATCTGCTGCTACTCACCGTCGAGCTGTTCCGGCACCACCCCGAAGTGCTCGCCCACTACCAACGGCGTTGGCAGTACGTACTGGTCGACGAGTATCAGGACACGAACCGAGTCCAGTACCAGCTGGTGCGCATGCTCGCGGCCGATCACGGGAACCTGTGTGCGGTCGGCGATCCCGATCAGTCCGTCTACGCCTGGCGTGGCGCCGACATCCGCAACATCCTCGACTTCGAGCACGACTACGACGACGCGAAGGTCGTAAAGCTCGAGCAGAACTACCGCTCGACCCAGCCCATTCTGTCCGGAGCGTCGGCGGTGGTGGCCAACAACGCCGGCCGCAAGGAAAAGCAGATGTTCACCGATCGGGTCGAGGGGGCTGCGATCCGCCGGTTCGAAGCCTACGACGATCGCGATGAGGCCCAGTTCGTGGTGAGCTGCATCCTCGGGGGCAGCCGCGAGGGCGAGCGTTCCTTGGGCGACTACGCGGTGCTGTATCGCACCAATGCGCAGTCGCGCGTCTTCGAGGAGGAGCTGCTGAAGTACGACGTACCCTACGTCGTCGTCGGCGGCGTTCGCTTCTACGACCGAGCCGAGATCAAGGATGTGCTCGGCTACCTGAAGCTGGTCGCCAACCCGCGAGACGATCAGGCGCTGCGCCGCGTGGTGAACCGTCCGACGCGCGGCATCGGCAAGACGACGATCGACCGCGCCCAGGAGCTCGCCGAACGCGAGAGCCTTCCGCTCTACGACGCGCTCGGGCGGCTGGTCGAGACCGGCGGCGCGGGCCGCAGCGCCAAGCGCGTCGTTGCGTTCCTCGACCTGATGGCGGAGCTGTCGCGCGAGCTACCGGATCGGCGCGTCGACGAGGCGATCGCACTCGTGCTCGATCGCAGTGGCACCCTCGCCGCGCTCGCCCGGGAGGCGACGCCTGAAGCCGAAGCGCGTCTCGACAATCTGAAGGAGCTGGTCAGCAGCGCCGAGGACTTCCACTCGCTCAACGCGCTCGCACCGGACGACGAACGCAGTGAACTCGAGTTGTTCCTGGATCAGGTCGCGTTGATCTCGGACCTCGACAGCTACGAGCAGCGCGAAGATCGCGTGTCGCTGATCACGGCACACTCGGCCAAGGGGCTCGAGTTCCCGGTCGTGTTCATGGCCGGGATGGAGGAGGGAATCTTTCCACACGGCTCGTCCGCGAGGAGCGATGAGGGGATCGAGGAAGAACGGCGTCTCTGCTACGTCGGAATGACGCGGGCGATGGACGAGCTCACGCTGTGCTGGGCCTCCGAGCGGCGCCGCTACGGCGAGCGGAGCTATCAACGGATCTCGCGCTTCCTGCAGGAGATCCCCGACGAGTTCGTCGAGGTCTTCCAGTCGAGTGCTCTGGAGCGCGCGGCTGGCGACCGACGCAGAGATTTCGACGAGTACGCGCAGGACGAGCCCTCGATCGAACACTCCTTCACTCAGGAGGGGTCCGAGGAGTTCGCAATTCGCAAGGGCATGCGGCTGCGCCACCCCGTGTTCGGCCTCGGCAGCGTCGTTGCGGTGATCGGCAACGGGCCCGATCAGAAGCTGCGCATCAAATTCGATCGAGCGGGAGTGAAGACGGTGATGCTGCGCTTTGCAAGCCTCGAGCCGGCCTGAGACGTCGCCGTGTCTCCCGCGAGGGCGCGGCGCCCGGTCGGGCGGATCGAGTCCGCGAGCCGGGTCTGGTGTGCGGCACGGCGCTCGACCTCGAACGCTCAGGCGGTTGGCGGGCCCTTCAGCTCGACCACGTTGCCGTCGGGATCGCGGATGTACATCGACGGTCCCATCCCCGCGGCGCCATAGCGTTTCGCGACGTCGCCGGGCTCGATGCCGTGGGCTTCGAGGTGCTTGCGCAGGGCGGGCTCGTCGAAGTCCTCGAGCGCCAGAGCGAAATGATCGACGTTGCGCCCCTCGTCTCCGGGCCCGCTACCACCTGCCACGCCGAGCGGTGAGTCGAGCGGCACCAGGTCGATCAAGCTCGTGCCCGCGCGCAGCTGGATCAGGCCGATCGCATCGCTGCGTCGCTCCACTGCGCAACCGAGTGCGTCCCGATAGAAGCGCAGCGCGGCCTCGAGATCGCACACTCGCAGTACCACATGGTCGAGTCCGCGCAGCGTGATGGGGTTCATCGGCACCTCGGTCTGGGGGTATCCTACGCCCCGACATGGGGACATTGCTGCGCGCGGCGGTCGGAGTCGTTCTCGCGGGCGCGACTGCGTGTGCGCCTGCCGAGATCGGCTGTGGGGAGCTCGAGTTCGGCGAGCGTGAGCGCCGGCCCTCGAGCGCATCGCCCGGGAGGGCGTGCTCTTCAGCCGCGCCTACTCGACTGCACCGTGGACGAAACCCTCCGTGGCATCGCTGTTCACGGGTCTCGAGCCGTCGGCTCACGGGGTCCTGAGCCACCTCGACGAGCACGGCTGGGGCATCCGTGCTCGAGACCGATGTGCTCGCGCCCGAGCTCACGACGCTCGCCGAGCTCTACCAGCGCGCGGGCTACGCGACGGCTGCCGTCCTCAGCAATCCGTGGCTCGTGCGACCCTACGGTTTCGACCAGGGCTTCGACGCGTTCCTGGACTCGCTCGCGGACTGGCAGGCATCCGCGTCCGACGTGACGCTGGCCGCATCGCTCTGGCTCTCGGCGCAGCCGACGGACCGACCCTGGCTCCTGTACGTCCACTACCTCGATCCCCAGCTTCCCTACGGTCCGCTCGAGGAGGCTGAGCTGCGGGCGCTCGCCGACGAGATTGCCGCCGATACGAGGTCCGTCGACGATCGTGCACTGCAGGCCATCAAGGGCCAGGCCAAGCTCGCGGGCGGACGCAGCGCGCTCGACCTCGGGATCGAGCCGCGACTGCGACTGCTCGAGCTGGCCTACGAAAAGGGCATCGAGCGGCTCCGCGAGCTCGGCTACGGCCCTTGACGGCCCGCGACGCTGCGCCTCCAGCGCGCGACCCGTGCTGAGCGCGTCAGCGGCCACTCGATCAGCGCGAACGACAGCATGCCGACTGCGATGCTCACCAGCAACACCGCCCAGCTGATGAGCCACGGACTCGGGAGCTGTGCGAGCACCAGCGAGCGCGCGACCGGCACGTGCCACAGGTAGATGCTGAAGCTCACGACACCAATCAGCCGCAGGGGCCTCGACGCGAGCACCCGTTCGAGCCAGGCGCCGCCGTTGACCGCGCCGAACACGACCGCACCCCACAGCGCGCCGAACGCCAGAAACTGACGGTGCGTCCAGTCCTTGGGCAGCTCCTCGCCGAACACGGCGGAGCCCACCGCGGGTGACAGGGCAGCGACGCCCAGCAGGCCCGCGCAGGCCAGGGCCGAGGCGATGCGTCGCAGCGCCGTCTGCTGGCCGGCGAGCCGCTCGACACGCGCGTCGACGACCGCGGCGTACGAGCCGAGCAGAAAGATCGGCAGATAGACGCCCAGGTGCAGCGTATCCTTGGCCGACTCCGCCGGCGGCCAGGCGAGTAGCGCCGCTCCGATGGCGGCCGCCGTCGCGCACGAAACGAGCGCGAGGTCGAGGCGGAGCGCACGGTAGGCGAGGGCGACCCAGGGGAGCACCAGGTAGTAGGTGACCTCGACGGGGATCGTCCAGTAGACACCCTTGCCCTGCTGGAGGAGCAGGTGCCCGACGAACTCGTCGGTCGTCAGTGACGGCATCGCTCGCGTCGGCGCCCACTGCGCGAAGGCCCAGTTCGAGAACAGGACCAGCCAGTAGAGAGGGAAGATCCGCAAGACCCGCCGCAACGCATAACGTACCCAACCGCGGGGATCCCGAAGATCCATCTCGCTGCGGAGCAGGGGCTTCGTGAGAAGGAAGGCGCTCAGCGCGAAGAACAGGTAGACGCCGGACTTCCCGGTGCCGCGAAGGTCCAGGCCGGGCAGCAGGTACAGGTCGGCGTTGCTCAGATGGCTCAGCACGACGATCAGGACGGCCGCGCCGCGCAGCCCGTCGAGGGCATCGAGCTGCAGCCTCGCAGTCGACGTCTTGCGCAGGAAGAACGACTCGAGGCGGCCAGGCATGCGCGCCGAAGTCTAGCCCGCGCTCCTGAGATAGGTTCTGGCCACGATGCCCTGGCTATGGCTCGCTCTCGAGCTCGCGGTCGAGCTGCTCGCCGCGTGGACGCTTGCCGTGCACGGCTGCATGGCGCTCGGTATCGCGGCGTGGTGGGCGTGGCCGGCCTGGGGCCTGCTGGTCGCCGCCATCGGGTTCGCCGGGCGGCGGCGGTTCGTCAGCGTGCGCCGTGTGCCGCGCGAGGAACGCTCGTTCGCGCTCTCCGCGCTCGGGCTGGGGGCGGCCGCGTCGTTGCCGGCGCTCGTCCTGCTCACGCCGAGCGGCGACGACTTCAACTTCTTCCACCGCGCGGTCTGGCAGCTCGGGCACCTCGGCGAGCCGTTCTCCAGTGGCGACACCGCCTTTGGCGTCCCGGGCCTGGCGGCGATCTCGCCGCTCCACGCGATCACCACCTGGGAGCTCGGGCTGGCGATGCTGGCCCAGGCGCTGGGCCTCTCTGCGCTGGGTGTCTACCACAACGGCGCGGTGATCCTCGGCAACCTCTTGCTCACCACACTGCTCGCCCTCTGGCTGCGCGAGCTGGGCTTCAGCGCGCGCGGGTCGCTCGTCGGCGTCCTCGGCGCGATCGCCTTCCTGTACGTCGACGATCCCAGCGTTCGCTCCTGGGCGATCGCCTACCGGATGCTGTGGGTAGGCAAGATGGTGCAATGGCTGGTCGTGCTTCCGGCGGCGCTGCTGTTTGCCTGGCGCTATCTGTGCGATCCCTCGCCAGCGCGGCTGCTGCACCCTGCGGCGTGCGGAATCTGTGCGGTGGCGACCAGCGGCACGGGTGTGTTCCTGCTGCCCGGCATGTTTGCGGCCGCATCGCTGGCGGGCCTGCTGCTACGTCCGCTCTCGCTTCGCCGCGCGATCGAGTGCGGCTCGCTGAATCTCGCCTCGTTCTACTGCCTGGGCGTTGCTGCGCTCGTCTTCTCGGGCACGCTCGCGCAGCCCGGCGACCTGCGCGCCTGGGTCGAGGGTTTCCCCGCTTCGTGGTTCGACAACCTCCGCCTGGTCGCGCCGCACGCGGCCGGTGCTGTCCGCAACGCGTTGCTCGCCTTCGCGGTTCCGGTGGTCCTGTTGCGCGGCGACGGACGCGCCTTCCTCGTCGGCTTCGGCGCGGCGTTGATCGTGATCTTTCTGAACCCCGTGCTCGGGCCCCTCTGGCTCGAGGCGGCCAAGCCCGGCTCGTACTGGCGGGTGATGCTGTTGTTCCCGGTGCCGCTCGCAGCGGGGATCACGCTCGCCGCGCTGGCCGACGGGCGACCTTCGCGTCGGGTTGCCGTCGTCGTCGTCGGGCTGGTGGCGCTCTGCGCGGTTGCGGCTCGTCTCTCGACGCCTCCGGGCTTCGCCTACATGGAGCATCGCTATGCAACGAAGGCACCACTCGAGCTCCGACTCCCGCCCGCAGAGCTTCGCTTCGTGCGGCTCGCTCGCGGCGAGCTCGCGGCTCGCCATCTGCTCGCCGCGCGGGGAATCAGCGTGACGGCCGCGCTGCTGGTGCCGAGCCTGCGCATCGAAGCCGGCCGTCTGCAGGATACGCGGCACGTGTTCGCCAACGCGGGCGATCCGAATGAAGGCGTGCGCCGGCTCAAGGCCTGGGAGTGGGCGAGCCACTGCGGGGCTCCGTCGCCTGCGGGAGAAGCGGCCGCCCGCGAGTCGATCTCAAGAGGAGTCGACGCGGTGATCGCGGTCGACTGCGGCGGCCGGGACGCTGCGCGGCGGCGTGTGCTCGAGCACGGCGGGGCGCGTTTCAACGAAGTGCTGCGCGAAGGCGGCTACGTGCTCTACCTGCGCCGCTGAGCGAGCGAACATGCGCCTCGGCTGCCCTCTGGGTTCCAGGAAGCCGCGCATCGGGCTTGCCTGGCTTGCTCTTCCTTCGCTTCCCTTCACCTCACTTCACTTCCTAGTGCGGCCGCTGACCGATACACTCGGTCGACCGATTGCCATGACTGATTTGCCCGCCACCTCGACCGACCACAACGAGCTCGCGCGACGCGCGCGTCTTCGGTTGCTGAGGATGCATCGCGAGGCCGGCGTCGGGCACATTGGCGGCAACCTGTCGGCTCTCGACGCCATGCTCGTGCTGCATCACCGCGTGATGGGCTCGGACGACACGTTCATCCTGTCGAAGGGCCACGCCGCCGGGGCGCTCTACGTCACCCTGTGGACCCTCGGTGAGCTCGGTGACGAGGCACTCACGCAATTCCACGCCGATGGTTCGATGCTGTCCGGACACCCGGTTGCACGCTGGACACCCGGGATTCCGTTCGCGACCGGCAGCCTCGGACACGGGCTGCCCGTCTCGGCAGGAATTGCACTCGCGCATCGGCTCCAGGGCCAGCGGGGTCGCGTGTTCTGCCTGTGCTCGGACGGCGAGTGGCAGGAAGGCTCGAACTGGGAGGCGCTGATCTTTGCGAGCCATCAGCGACTCGCTTCGCTGGTGCTGCTCGTCGATCAGAACGGCCTGCAGGGCTTTGGGTCGACCGACGAGGTCGGTGGTATCGCGAACCTGCGCGAGCGATTCGAAGCATTCGGCATTGCCGCGACCGAGTGCGACGGACACGACGCCGCGGCGATCGAGTCGGCCCTCGCCGACGACGTAACGGGTTCGCAGGGCCCTCGCGCCATCCTGCTGCACACCGTCAAGGGCAAGGGTGTGTCGTTCATGGAGGGCAAGCTCGAGTGGCACTATCTGCCGCTCGACGACGAGCTCTACGCGCGAGCGGTCGCCGAGATCGAGGCCGGATGAGGGATCGGGCGTGCCAGAGCTGGGTCTCACTCGCCGAGCGCAAGGACTCGTTCGTATTCCTCACGGGTGATCTCGGTTTTCGCGCGCTCGAGCCGCTGCGTGCCGCGCTCGGAGACCGCTTCATCAACGCCGGCGTCGCCGAACAGAACATGGTGTCCGTCGCCGCCGGCCTCGCAACCCAGCGACTCGATGCGTGGGTCTACAGCATTGCGCCATTTTGTTATGCGCGGCCCTACGAACAGATCCGCAACGATGTGTGTCAGCACGGGCTTCCGGTCAAGCTGGTCGGCAACGGCGGCGGCTACGGATACGGGGCGATGGGCGCGACCCATCACGCGCTCGAGGATTACGGATCGCTGGTCGTGCTCCCGGGAATGCGCGCGGTGGTGCCGGCGTTCGGCGACGACGTCGAGCCGGCGATCGCACAGTTGGCTGCGCAAGCGGGCCCCGGCTACCTGCGGCTCGGGCGGTGCGAGGCACCGCCGTCCTGGACGCCTCCACCGTTTTCGGCGTGGCGCCGGCTGCTGGCCGGCGCGCGCGGCGTCGTCGTCGCCGTCGGGCCGCTGGTCGGACCGTTGGTCGCCGCGCTGCTCGAGCGACCCGAGGCCGAGCGCCCCGCCGTCTGGCTGCTCGGAGTCCTGCCGATCGAGCCCGCGCAGATCCCGGCCGACTTGTTGGACACGATCGAGCGCAGCGGCGCGTTGCTGGTGGCGGAGGAACACGTCTCGACGGGTAGTGCGGGAGAAGCGATTGCGCGCAGCCTGCTCGAGCGCGGGGTGCACGTTGCTTGTTTCGAGCACGTCTGCGCGCGAGGCTATCCTTCGGGCCGCTACGGCTCGCAGGCCTGGCACCGGCGCGAGTGCGGGCTCGATGCGGTGAGCCTGATCGAGCGCAGCGCGAAGCTCTGGAGCGAGGTCGGATGACTGCTGAGCTCGAACGCAAGATCCTCGGCCTGCACGGGCCGATCCTGGTACTCGGGGCCAGCGGTTTCGTCGGTGCCAACCTGTTCCGCAGCCTGCTTGCTCACCGCTCCGATGTCTACGGCACCGCATCACGCTTTCCGGCCTGGCGTCTCGAGGGACTGCCCGGGGCGAACACGCTCGCGAACGATCTGCTGGTCGAGTCGAATCTGGTCCAGCTGCTCGACCGGGTGCGGCCGCTCTGCGTCTTCGACTGTGTTGCCTACGGTGCCTACTCCTACGAACGCGATCCGCATCTGATCTACCGCACCAACCTGTCGTTTCCCGTGGCGCTGGCCGAACAGCTCGTGCACCGCGGTGTGCGAGCCTTCGTGCACGCGGGCTCGTCGTCGGAGTACGGAGCCGGCTCGGCTGCGCCGCCCGAATCGCAGGCGCCGCTGCCGAACAGCCACTACGCGGCGTCGAAGGCTGCGGCCGCCGGTGTCCTGCACTACATGGGCAAGGAGTGCGGTCTACCCTGCGTGAATCTGCGCTTCTACTCGGTCTACGGCCCCTGGGAGGACGCGTCCCGCCTGGTTCCGACCGTGGTTGCTGCCGGTCTTCGCGGCGAGTTGCCGCCGTTCGTGGACCCTGGCATCGCGCGGGATTTCGTCTACGTCGACGACGCGGTCGAGGCTTTCTTCGACGCGGCGCTCCGGCTGGAGCCCGAGCACTACGGCGAGTCGTTCAACATCGGAACCGGAACCTGCACGACGATCGGAGACGTTGCGAAGCTTGCGCGCGACCGCTTCGAGATTGCCGCCGAGCCCGATTTCAGCATGCCGGCGCGCGATTGGGATACGCGCGAGTGGTACGCAAACCCGCTTCGCGCCGCCGACGCCTTTGGCTGGCGATCGCGCATCTCGTTCGAGGAGGGGCTCGCGCGAACCGCAGACTGGATTCGAGGTCTCGAGGATCTCGAGGCTTACCAGCGCAGCTCGAAGCGGTTCGGGCCCGACACGCGCCACAGCATCAGTGCAGTCGTCGCCTGCTACCGGGACGAGCTGGCGATCCCGGTCATGCACGAGCGGCTCGTGGCCGTGTTCGAGAAGCTCGGCGTCGATTACGAGATCATCTTCGTCAACGACTGCAGCCCGGACGACACAGAAGAGGCGATTCGCGCGATCAGCGCGCGCGACCGTCACGTGGTCGGCATCAGCCACTCGCGCAACTTCGGCTCGCAGGCGGCATTCCGCAGCGGGATGGAGATCGCGACCAAGAACGCCTGTGTCCTGCTCGACGGCGATCTGCAGGATCCGCCCGAACTGATCGAGTCGTTCGTCGAGAAGTGGCGCGAGGGCTACGACGTCGTCTACGGACGCCGGGTGAAACGCGAGGCGCCCTGGGGGATGCGGATCGCGTACAAGGCCTTCTACCGCTTGTTCGATCGCTTCTCCTATCTGCGCATTCCGCACGACGCGGGCGACTTCTCGCTGATGGACAAGCGCGTCGTACGCAGCGTGTTGAAGTTTCCCGAGCGCGACTTCTTCCTGCGCGGTGTTCGCGCATTCGTCGGGTTTCGCCAGGCGGGCGTCGACTACGCGCGTCCAGAACGCATGTTCGGGCGCTCGACGAACAACCTGCTGAGCAACCTCGGCTGGGCCAAGAAGGGCATCCTATCGTTCAGCCAGACGCCGCTGAACTTGCTCTCCGCGGCGGGAGTACTGGGCATCGGCGTCTTCGGCGCGCTGGCGATGTTGCAGATCCTCGCGAAGCTCGCATTCCCAGATGCGGCGCCCAAGGGCATCACGACGGTACTGTTGGTTGTACTCTTCTTCGGCTCCGTCAACCTGTTTGCGATCAGTCTGGTCGGCGAGTACATCGCAAAGATCTTCGAAGAGGTGAAGCGGCGCCCGCACTTCCTGCGGCGCTCGATCGTGCGCGACGGCGAGGTGCGCGACGCCGCCGAGGAGCACCTCGGTGCCGACGGGGACGGCGCTTGAGCGTCCGCGAGCGCAGCGTCCGCACCTTCGAGGCGGATGTCGCCGAGGCGGGCGGCTATCTCTACGCCACGGACGACAAGCTCTCGTGTCGCTTCGCGAATGGTCGGATCGACCGGGCCGTTCTTGCATTCGCCAGGCCGGCCGGCAGGCGGGTGATCGACATCGGGTGCGGAGACGGCGTGTACACGGAGAAGCTGCTCGCTGCCGGTGCGGCGGAAGTGCTGGGCATCGATGCGGCGGGCGAGTCGATCGAAGCGGCGCGCCGGCGCTGCGCTGGTTATTCGAACGCCCGTTTCGAGGTGCGAGACATCTACGAGCTCACCCGCACGGGTGAGCCCTACGATGTCGCGGTGGTGCGGCTGATGCTCCACCACCTGTACGACCCGCCGACGGCGATCGCAGCGATCAGCAATATGGCTCGTGAGGTCGTGGTCTGCGACCCCAACGGCTACAACCCCATTCTGAAGGTGATCGAGAGAGTTTCTTCCTATCACGTGGCGCACGAAGAGAAGAGCTTTGCGCCGCGCAGCCTCGATCGCTGGTTCGAATCGGCCGGCGGCGAGGTCGTCGAGCGCGAGTTTATCGGCCTGGTTCCGATGTTCAGCCCGGACCCCATCGCGATCGTATGCAAGGCCGTTGAACCGCTGGTGGAGTCACTGCCGGGCCTCCGGGCGCTGGGATGTGCGCAATACGTGCAGCGCATCCGAACGCGGCTCGCCTAGCAGGGTCCTGCCCCGAAAGTCCGGCGCGGCTCTGCGCACCGAGCGCGCGGTGGACGCCTTCGGGCGCGCCTAGCGCGTCTCGCGCAACCGATCGAGATCCCACACGCGCAGCAGGTCGCTCTGGTGGTCGGCCGGTCCGAAGCGCCGCTCGAGCAAGCGGGTCGTCTTGGAACCGGCCGTGCGCAGCGGTCGCCAGATCTCGGGGCGCTCGTCGAGCCGCATCCAGTGGTTGGGGTCGCTGGTGCGGATGCGGCGTTCCTCGCGCTGGAGATCGAGGTGCACGATCAGCCAGCGCGCGGGTGAATCGAGGTAGCGCTCGGTGCTGGGCATGAACGTTTGCTCGAGGCGCAAGCGGTCGTCGTTCAGCTGCCGCCAGGGCGCGACCGCGTACACCGGCTGCCCGTGATGCTTCTGATAGGCGTCGAAGGCGTGGGTCGCCAGATTGGACCACGGATACTCGAGCACCGGCTGGTGGACTTCACTGGTCTCGGCAAGCTCGCGATAGAACGGTGGCATGTCCTGGCTTGCGATCGTGTTTCCGTCGCGGACGAAATAGGCAAAGGTCGATGCGGTCGAGAAGCTGGTGCGCGCGAAGGTGCGCGTTGCAAACGGTCCGGTGGCGAGCAACGCAACGAGCAGTGCCGCGATTGCCAGTCCGTGCACCCGCGCACCGAGCCGTGCGATCGGCTCGGCGAGCCCTCGTGCTACGAGCGCCAGTCCGAAGGGCGTCAGAACCAGCAGGTAGCGGTTGATCACGATCGGGTTGTCGAGCTGATCCGGTCCGAGCGCGAGCAGCCCGACGACGTGCAGCACGACGAGCGCCGCGAGGTAGAGCAGCCACTCGCGATCGCGACGCCAGCTGAGAGCAATCCCGCGCGCGAGCGCAACGAGGACCAGCAAGGTGAGGATTGGGCTCGTGCTCCCCGAGTGCATCCGCACCACCTCGAGCCAGGTTGCGGGTGTGGGACGGCCGCCGCTGCCGTGGACCTCGCTCAGCAGCGAGAGCGATTCGAGTGCCGGCAGCAGCGGAAGCAGAGCGCACACCAACGCCGCCGCTGCGACCGCGGTCAGCTCGCGGCTTCGCGCGCGCAGCTCGGCGTCTCCGAATGCAAGCCGCGCCGTCGCGTACACCACCGGTGCGGCGACGAAGGGTGCCACCGATAGGTTGCACCACAGCGCCAGTCCGGCGCAGACCGCGTAGCCGGCGCCGGCTCGTCGATTTCGCTCGCGCCACCAGCGCTCGAAGCAGACGACGGCGACGAACGCGAGGAGCACCGCCGGGGCATAGGAGCGGACCATTCGCGAGTAGATGGCGAGCAGCGGAGAGAGAGCGAGCAGCCAGGCGTACCACCCGCTTGCGCGGGTGCCCAGCCGCTCGCGCAGCATCCACGGCATCACGGCGATCGCCAGCGTGCCGAGCAGTAGCGCCGGCAGCCGGAGCTCGAACTCGCCCAGCCTGGCACCCGAGTCGAAGGCGATCCGGATCAGCGCGCCCATCGGTACGCCGTAGTCGGCGCCGTGGTAGGTCCAGGTCGAGAGGATCTGCGAGAGCGGCCACTCGAGCGCCGCATTCAATGCGTGGAACTCGTCGCCCGAGAGGAGCTGGTTGCGCAGTCGGAGGCCCCGCAATACGGCGCCTGCGATCAACGCGCATCCGATCGACCAGCGCAATGGGGCCTACTCCAGATAGCCGAGCTGCCGAAGCATCTCGCGGTCGTTGGGCGAGAGCTTCTGCTCTACCGCCTTTGGTACGTGGAGCCCCGAGCGAAAGTGGGCGAGTGTCTCGCGCATCCGCGCGCGCGTCTCGGGATCGCGCAGCGGACCGCCGCCATCGAGCGAGCGCAGCTCCTCCGTGGCGCGCCCGTCGCGAAGCTCGCTGCGCACGAACACGTGCCCGTTCTCGACCCAGCCCCAGCGCTTGTTCGCAGACCCCATCAGGGTCGCGAGATAGGCGCGGCCAGGAATGCTCTCGGCGCTGGCGGCGAGCAGGTCGCGACCCTCGAATTGCGCGTTGGCCGCGACCCCGGCCCGGCCCGCCAGCGTCGGCAGCAGATCGATCAAGGAGGCGACATCGTGCCGGATGCCGGGCTCGACGCCTGGAATTCGCAGCAGCATCGGTACCCGCACCAGGGCGTCGCTCAGAAACTCGCCGTGCGAGAACCAGTAGTTGGATTCTCCGAGGCTCTCGCCGTGATCGGCCGTCAGAGCGATGGTCGCGGTCTCGAGCAAGCCGCGTTCGTCGAGTCCGTCGAGCAGGCGGCCGAGTTGATCGTCGACGAAGCGCACCTCGCCTGCGTAGCCCGCCCGATAGAAGCCCACGTCGTGGCGGTCCTCGATCAGCTGGTAGCGCGGGATCGCGCCCACCGCGTTCATCCCGAACGAGGGCAGCTCGCGGCGCCCGTCCTCTTGCGCGAGTGCCGCGTCGAGGTAGCGCTGGCGGAGGTCTCCCGGGGGCTGGTACGGCCCGTGCGGATCCTGGTAGTGCACCCACAGGAAGATGCCGTTGCCCGGGCTCTCGCGCAGGCGGTCGAGCACCGCAAGGGCGGCGTCGGTCGTGTGCTCTGCCGTGCGCTCCGGCTGATCGCGGTTTGCCTCGGTCTGCGTGAAGGTGTCGTCGTACTCGTCGAAGCCGGCCTCGATACCCGTCCCCCGGCGGAGCACGTAGTTGCTGACGGCCGCTCCCGTGCGCCAGCCTTCGAGCCGCAGGATCTCGGCCAGCGTCACGCTGCTGCCGCGGAACAGATTCAGGTTGGCGAGGATGCCGACCTCCTCGGGATAGCGGCCGGTGTGGATCGAGGCGATCGACGGAAGGGTGTACGAGGCGGGTGCGTAGCTCGCCGCGAAGCGAAGACTTCTCGCCGCGAGGGCGTCGATACGCGGCGTCAGCTCCTGTGTGGCGCCGTATGCGCCAACGTGATCGGCGCGCAGCGTATCGATCGTGACCAGCAGGAGCAGCCTCTCTGCGGGCTGTCCGGAGCAGCCGAATGCGAGGGCGATCACGAGGGGCAGGGCGGTCGAGCGCACGTGGGGCGCGAGTATAGAACTGATCGCTGGCAGGCTCCGGAAGAACACTGGAACGACCCTCTCCCCGTGCTGTCTCAGCGCGAGCCTGGAGAGTCGCGCTGCACGCCTCTCCGGCCCGCCGAGGGATCGCTAACCTCGGGGACTGACGCCAGCCGTGCCACCGCGAGGAGCTCCCAAGGCTTGTCCAGATGTCCGTCCGCGCTGGGCGAGTGGGTCTGCGCTAGCGGGGTCGCCGCGCTCTCGCTGCTGTTCCGTGCGCTGCCTTTCGCAAACGTGTTCCACGCGGGTCAGGTGATCTTCGCTCCTGCGGACGCGATGTACCACGTGCGCCGATCCTACTACACGTTCGAGAGCTGGCCGCACGTGCTGCTGTCCGATCCGTATGTCAATTATCCCGATGGTGCGCCGGTGCCCTGGTCGCCCTTGCCCGACGTCGTCGCGGGCTCGATCGCCGCGCTGTTCGCGCGGAGCGATGCGGGCTTCGAGTCGATCCTCGCCTGGTGGCCCGCCTTCGTGGGCGCGCTCGGCGCGCTGCCGATCTACTTCCTCGCGCGCGAGCTCGCTCCTCGAGTCGTCGCCGTCGGGGCGGGCTGTCTCTACGCGCTGCTGCCAATCAGCGTCAGTTACGGTCGAGTGGGCAATCCCGATCACCACGTCTCTGCGGCGGCTGTCGGTGCGTGTCTGCTGCTGGTGTGCGTGAAGCTGCTCGCCCCGGGTGCGAGCGCGGCTCGCTTGCGCCGGCTCGCGCTCGCGCTCGCTCTGGTGCGCGCGACGCTGCTGCTGACCTGGCACGGGAGCCTGCTGTACCTCGCGATTGCCGAGGCGGCGCTGCTGCTCTCCGGCGCGCTCAGCGGTCGGCGCGAGCTGCACGCGGTGCACGCCGCGAGCGCCGTCGGGACGCTGCTGGTGATCGGTCCGCTGTTTGCGACCTTCCCGACGCCCCTGCTCGGGCTCTACTCGTCGATCGCCCTGTCGCGCCTGCATCTGATCCTGGTGGCGGGAGCCGGGTTCGTCGCGTTCACAGGCTGGCTGCGTGCAGCGCGCTCCGAGCGCGAGCGCAGTGTGCTGGTGCGCCTCGGCGAGCTGTCCGCCGTCGCCATCGTTTTCGGGCTCGGCGTGCTGTCCCTGCCCGGCCCGCGCGCCGGTCTGGTACCCGCGCTTCGCTTCCTCACGATGACCGATTCAGCGGGTGCCATGACGGTGGAGCAGTTCGCGCTGTTCCCCCTCTTTGGCCGAGCGAGAGAGGGTGCGGCGGCGAACACCTGGGGTGCCTACGCCTATCTGCTGCCTCTCGCGCCCGTGGCGCTGCTGGGTTGGGCGCGATCGCGTGCGCAGGCGGCCCAGCGCGCCCAGTCGCTGCTCGTTGCGGGCTGGGCTGCCGTGTTCGGATTGCTCGCGCTGACCCAGCGGCGCTATGGCAACGACGTTGCGGCGGCGGCCTCGGTGGGCTTCGCCATTGGCGGTGCGCAGCTGGCGTCGCTGCTCCGCAGGCACAGCTCGCTGTCGGGGGCGGTCGCCGGCACCGCGATCTTCGCGCTGGGCGCAGCGCTCTACGCTCAACCGATCGCCAGGTTCTATCTGCCGTGGGCCCGACGAGCCGTGGCAAATCTGGGGACCTCACCGGGTCAGGCCGTGGCGCCTCCCCAGACGATCGGATGGTCGATCCACCGCTTTGCAAAGGCGGTGCGAGCTGTGACCCCCGAGACGACTGGCTTCACCCACCCGGCGGCGCGGCCCGAGTACGGGATCGTCTCTCACGCAAATCTCGGCCACGCGCTGCAGTGGGTCGCGCGCCGGGCGACGCCCACGGATCCGTTCTGGGAGTACATCGGCCCCGAGAACTGGGACCGGGCGTTCGGACTGCTCAACGCCACGCGCGAGCGCCGCGCGGTCGAGCTCGCCGGGGAGCTCCGCGCGCGGTACGTCGTCGTCACGCCCGGTCCCGCTCGTGACCGGATTGGCGATCGGTTGTTTCGCGACGACGGCCTGCGACGCGGTGGTCACCCGGCGCTGCGGCGCTTCCGGCTGGTGACGGAGGGGCCGCGCGGCGGGCGTCCGATCCAGGCCGCGTTCGAGCCGCCCTTCGAGCGGCCGCGCGAGTTCGTGCCCTACAAGCTGTTCGAGATCGTGCGCGGCGCCCGACTCGAGATCGCCGCCGCACCCGAGAGGCACGTCGAGGCGCGGCTGCGCGTGCGAACGCCTACGGGCCGCGAGTTCACCTACCGAACCGCAGCGCGATCCAACGCCGAGGGCACGGCGCAGCTGCTGGTGCCGTATGCCAACGCGCCCGCCGGACCCGACTCGGGTCCCCACGAGGTCGTCACCGACCCGGTCTGGAGCATTCGCATCGGCGGAGAGGATGCGGGGGTGCTGTTCGTGCCCGAGCGCGCCGTGCTCGAGGGCCGCGTCGTCAGCTGGCGCGACCGAGACGAGCCCGGCCAGCCCGCGGACTAGAACTCGACGCTGAAGCCCCGGCGGTCGAGGTGCAGCCGATGGGGCCGGGCGATGCGGACGCTGTAGAAAGCGGGTTCGCCTTCGCGGTCGCGGTGGATGCGTGTCAGCGCGTCATCGCCGAGCGCGGCCATTGCCTGCAGGAATCGCGGGCCGTAACCAAAACGATCGTAGGGCCGATCGTGTACCAGGTAGAGGGTCGATGGACTCCCCAGATGGCTCCACTGCCCGAGCATCTCCAGGTCGAGACCGATCCGCCAGAACGGCTCGATCACCCTCGGATGCGTGGTCGAGAACATCAGCTGGAGGTGGAAGCCCCAGTCCAGACTCACGACGACGTCGTCGGCATCGAGATCGCTTGCGAGCTCGACAATCGCCGCGCTCCACCAGCCTCGTCCGCCGGTGCGCTCGATCAGTGATCGCGTAGACGCGATCGACGCAGCTCCGCTCGCCAGCACGGCGATTCCGGCGACGGCGGCGATTCCGCGCCGCGCGCCGCCGCGATCGGCCTCGCGCACCAGCTGTGCCGCCACCAGCAGGTGGACGAACGGCGCGAGGTTCAACATGTGATGCGCGCGCGTGGCACCGGGGAGCGCGAGCATCGCCGCGGCGATGGCCGCGGTCGCAACGGCGACGGCGCCGCGCCCGTCCGACAGGGCGGCGCGACCGCGCCGCGCCGCCTCGACGCCGCAGGCCACGAGCGCGGCGACCGCGGCAATTCCCAGCAACGCGACGGGCGCGTCGACCGTCGCCAGTGCCTCGTAGCGGCCGCCGACCGACATCAGCCGGTGCGGGTACGAGCCGTCCAGCGTCGACAACAGTGTGTTCACACGTTCGGTGAAATCGCCGCGGGTGGTCAGCTGGCCCATGCCTCCGAACACGCGGCCCGCGTTGAGGAGCATGGGCAGGGCGCCCACGCACAACAGAGCCGTCGCGGCGGCGAGCTCACCGCGTCGTCGGTTCCAGACATCGCGGAGTGCCGCGCGGTGGAACAGCGCGAGGCCGAGCAGGGTCGCCGCGCCGATCAGCACGAAGTCGGCGCGGTTGTAGACGCCGAGGCCGAGCGCGAAGCTGCCGGCGAGCGTCGCGCCGCGTCGTTCGAGCGCGTATCCGCGCAGCAGCAGGACCGCACCCAGGGCGCGGCACAGCCAGCCGGTCGTGAAGGGGCCCCACTCCCACTGCGCGTGGAAGAAAATCGTCGGGTCCGTAGCGACGAGGGCTCCGCAGAGCAGGGCGACGCGCAGGTCGAAGATGCGCCGGGCGGCCAGCATGGTCGCGAGCAGCGCGGCGAGCGCGGTGCCCAGCGTGGTGAGCCGAACCGTGGCGAGCTCGTTGCCGAACAGGGCAAGCGAAGGGATCAACAGCTGGCTCTTGAGCGAGCCCAGGTAGGGCAGCGCGAACAGCGGAAACGGGCGGCCCAACAACCACGTCTTCTGCGTGCCGGGGGGCATCAGCCCCTCGCGCAGCGGCTCGACGAATGCCCGACCCTGCTGTGCCAGCCATGCTTCGTCGTAGAGCATGCCCGGGCCGTTTGCCGCGACCGCGAGTCCGACCCACGCGACCGCGATCACGAGCCAGCCGAGCACGAGCACCGCGAGCTCGTTCTCGCGCACCCAGCGGTCCATCCAGGAGCTCTCCCTCCGCATCGCCCGTTGCCGTCTCGGAGCCCGAAGCGGTCGACACGGGGCGTGAAGCGGGCAGTCGGAAGTGTCCGAAGGCTACCCGTTCGAGGCTCCGGGCGCCTAGCAGGCGATGAACCCCTGCTGGAACGCTGCGCTATCGTCTCGCGCTCCTCGGCCGGTGCCGAACGACACGGAGACGGCGAGCCGCCGATGTCCCCGCGCAGCGCGCTGTACAGGCTCTCGATCGTCTTGCCCGCGCTCCTGCCGTTCGGCTGCGGTGAGCCCGCTCCCGAGATCGCGCTCGATCCCGCGAGGCCGCCGATCGTGCTGATCACGCTCGACACCACTCGCAGCGATCGGCTCGGCTGCTACGGCTACGCGCTGCCCACGAGCCCGCAGCTCGACCGCTTGTGCGAGGACGCGACGCGCTACGACTCGGCCTACTCCACCACGAGCTGGACGCTCCCCGCCCACGCATCGCTCTTCACCGGCGAGTACACCTACAGCCACGGTGTTCGCTACGACACCGACGGACCGCTCGTGCTGAGCGACGCCATCGATCACCGGTCTGCGACGCGCTACCGCGCGCGCGGACTCGACGCGGACAAGCCGACTCTCGCAAGCCGTCTCTCCGAGGCGGGCTACGCAACGGCCGGGTTCGTTGCGGGACCGTGGATGAAGCGCGTGTTCGGTCTCGCAAGCGGCTTCGACCACTGGGACGACGAGGGGATCGACGAGGAGAACGGCCGTCGGGCCGATGCGCTGACCGATGCCGCGATCGCCTGGCTGCGTAGCCACACACGTGCGCCGTTCCTGCTGTTCCTCAACTACTACGATGCGCACAGCCCCTACTCGCCGCCCGACGGCTGGCGCGATCGCTTTGCCGACCAGATCGCCAGTGGTCGACCGCTGCCCGAGCCCGGTGAGCCAATGACTCTCGAGCAGGCGAATGCCTTCTACGACGCCGAGATCGCCTTCGCCGACCATCATCTGGGACGATTGCTCGACGCGCTGCGCGACTTGGGGCTGTACGCGCCGGCCTGGATCATCGTGACCGCGGACCACGGTGACGTGATCGGCGAGCATGGAACCGCGGGGCACGGTCGCTACCTGTGGGAGGAGGAGATCCGGATTCCGCTGGTGATCAAGCGTCCCGGTGGAGGCCAGGGTGTCGACGCGGCGCCGATCCAGTTGACCGATATTGCACCGATGCTGCTCGAGGGGCTCGGATTGCCGTCACTGCCGCGCGCCGGCGGCCCGCGCGTGCGGGGGGACGACGCGGTGCTCGCCGAGCTCTACCCGCTTCCCTTGATGTTTGCGAAGGGCGACTGGCGTGCCCTCGTCGTCGGCCGTCACAAGTTGATGTGGAACAGTCGCGGTCGGCACAAGCTCCACGATCTCGGGGCTCCCGCAGGCGAGGACGAGGATCGCGCGAAGTTTGCCGTGTCGAGGACCGACTCGCTGCTCGAACGTCTGGAAGAGTTGACCGGGGTACTACCGCCGCCCCGGACGAGTGCCGCCAGCGCCGGGACGGGGGACGAGATCGACGACGCCACGCGTCGCGCGCTCGAAGGGCTCGGCTATCTAGAGACGGAGCGCGACGCGTCTGAGGACCATGGCCAAGAAGTCCCGTCAACACCCTGAGCGACCGCGCGCTTCTGGCGCCGGCCCGCATCCGGTCGCTGTCGCGATCGGCTTTGCGGTTCTGGCACTTGCCGTCTACGCGCCGGCGCTCGAGGGTCCCTTCTTCTCCGACGACCAGCACTACGTCGAGCGCAACCTCTACATCCAGAACCCGAGCCTCGAGAACTGGATCGAGATCTGGAGCCCAACCAGCATCGTCGTGGTGATGGTCGAGAACTGGGCACCCGTCCACCTGACCCTCCACGCGCTCGCCTGGCAGTGGTTCGGTCCGAAGGTGTTCGGGCACCACGTGTTGGGGGTGCTGATGCACGCGCTCGGATCGGCGCTGTTGTTCGCGCTGCTCGCGCGAAGCGGGATCCCACGCCGCACCGCGCTGGGGCTCGCCGCCTTCTTCCTGGTGGCGCCGGCCAACGTCGAGGCAGTAGCGTGGATCTCACAGCTCAAGACGTCGAGCTCGCTAGTTCTTGCGCTGACCGCGTTGTTGCTGCACCCCCGGCGACCCGGACTGGCGTTGCTCGCCTTCGGGCTCGCCCTGCTCGCGAAGCCGACCGCGGCGGTCGCGCTGCCGGTCGCGCTGGTCTTCTGCTGGGCGCGTCGCGAGCCCGCGAGCTCACTGGCGTGGCTAGGGGGCTGGGCCGCAGCCTTCGCGGGATTTGCCGCCGCGGAGCTCGCGGCGTTCTTCGAGACCGCCGGCCGCGCCGTGTCACTGTACGACGGGCCGGCCGAACAGCTTCGCTCCCAAGTTGCGATCGCATTTCGTTATGCGCTGATGGCGATCGGCGGCTGGAAGCTCTCGCTCTTCCACGAACCCGCCGCCGCGCGCAGCTGGCTCGATCCGTGGTGGTTCGGGGGGCTCGCCCTGGTCGTCGCGATCGCGTGGCGATCGGTGACGCTGGTGCGACGGCGCTCGCAGGAGCTCGGGTACTGGGTGTGGGCCGTCGCCTCGTTTGCTCCGGTGAGCGGAATCGTCGCGTTGCCGTATCCGATGGCCGATCGGTATCTCTACTTCATCTTGCCCGGGCTACTCGGGGCGCTCGCGTTCGCGCTGCCGGAGGCCTGGCAGCGATTTGGACCAGCGCCTTCGGCGCGTTCGCGATCGGCCGCAGCCGTCGTCGCGGTACTGGGGATCGCGGCCTTCGGGTTTGCGGCGAACCGACACGCGACGCTGTGGGCCGACCCCGAGCTCCTGCTCGCCCGCACGGAGCGCGTCTACCCCGACGGCCAGATCGCCCGGCTCCGCAGCGCCTACCGGGCTGCGGCCGCTGGAGACGGGGATGCGGCAACAAGACAGTTGCGCGAAGCGGTCGGACGCGGCTTCGATCGGCTCGACGTGCTGTTGTCCGATCCGGTGTATGTCGCGTTGCGCGGCCACGCGGGGTTCGATGCGCTCGTCGATCAGCTCGCCCGGGGCATGGTCGAGCATCTCGCAGCGCGGACCGACCCGTCACAGGCCGAGCTGCGGGTGCTCGCACAGGCGCGCATCGTGCTGCGCGATCTCGCTGGCGCGGAGCGCGCTTATCGTCGCTCGCTCGAGATCGACGGTCCGTACGCAGAGGCGATCGAGCGCGAGCTCGCGCTCCTGCTGCGCGATCGGCGTTTCGAAGCGATCCGCAAGCGTTAGCCGGCTTGCTTCCGGCTGCTAGATCTCGCCGCGCAGGCGTGCCAGCTGGTGGCGCGCGGCGGCTTCGTCGGAGAAGGACTCGCCCTGTTCGAGCGCGAGTGCGAAGGCTTGCTCCGCCTCGATCAAGCGCTCGAGCTTCGTGAGCGCCAGTCCGAGGTGGTACTGGATCGTGGCCTGGGGAAGTCCTCGCTTTTCCGCGATCTTCAGGGCGCTCCGGAACTGCTCGGCGGCCCGGTCATCGTCCCCGAGCTCGAGCATGACGAAGCCGAGCGTGTCGATCACCCCAGGCTCGTCTGGGAGCGACTGGACGGCCTGGCGGGCGAGCAGCTGCGCGCGCTTGAGGTCGCGGTGCTGCTTGGCGAGCAGGAACGCAAGGTCATTCTTCAGGATCGGAAGCTCGAGCCCGCCATTCAGCGCCTGCTCGTACGACCAGCGCGCCATCATGCCGTTGCCAGCGCGATGGTACAGACGGCCCAGCAACGCGTGATGCGACGCGGGAAGCTCGTGGCCGGGCCCCTTGCTGGTGAGCACCTTGATGGCGGTGATCGCGTCGTCCCGGGTCGGGTAGAGCCACAGCGCGAACTCGAGGACGCCCGGCGTCGTCGGCTCGTCGTCGAGGATTCCGAGCACCCGCTCTCGGGCGGCGTCGAGCTCGTTCTCGGCGGCATCGAGCCTCGCGAGCAGCAGAGCGAGCGATCCTCGTGGAACGCCGGTTCCGATCGCAAGCGCGTGAGATGCCTCGATTGGTTCTCTCGCAAGCCCAGGCGAGCCCGCTGCGATCTCGAACTCGGCGAGGGCTTCGAGGACACCGGGGTGGTTGGGTCTGGGCTCGAGTAGCTTTGCGAACGCGCTGCGCAGCCGTTCGCGCTGCTCGGGCGCACTCCCCTCGCGCACGTAGAGCTCGTGCACGGCGGCCTCGGGCGGTGCCGGGGAGTCGACCAGACGCTCGAGCATCCGGATGCCGATGGCTCGACCCCCGGTTTCGATGTAGCAGTGTGCGAGCAGCGCGCGGTCGGCAGGACGCAGCGCTGCCGCGCGGGAGAGCGTACGGTAGGCACTGCGCGCCTCGCGACAACGGCCGAGCTCGTAGAGCAAGCGCGCACGCGCACGCAGGCTGCGGGTGTCGAGATGCGTTGTCAGTTTGGCTGCGCGTTCGAGCGCGGCGAGCGCCTCGGCGGAATCGCCCAGCGCGGAATACACGTCACTGAGCAGAAGCTGCGCGCCGACTTCCTGGTGCGCCCAGTCCAGCTCGGCGAGCCGTTCGAGGGCCGTTTCCGGCCGGCCGGTATGCATCAGTGCCCAGGCGACCATGATGCGAGTCTGCCGCGCCTCCGGGTGTTGATTCTCGAGCTGCTCGATCGTCCCGAGCGCGGCTTGCAGCCGGCTGGCACCCAGCTGAATCCTTGCGATCTCGGCCAGCAGCGCCGCGTCATCGAACCCCTTGCCGATCTTCGAGGTCAGGTACGCGATTGCGTTAACGGGTCGTTCGACGCGCCCGGTTCGCCGCGCGTAGTGGATATGCGGCTCCGTCTCCTCCGGCAGGGTTGCGATGAGCCGCAGGTAGATCCCGCGCGACGGCACACCCTGGTGCTCGCTCAGCTCGGCGAGTGCTGTCCAGGCCGAATAGTTGCGCGGTGCGATCTCGACCTTGCGCTCGAGGGCCCAGCGCTCGAGTTCGGGGTTCCCGGTCGTGCGAGCGAACTCGATGGCCAGGTTGAGTACCCGGTCTTCCTGGCCCGTCAGGTTGAGTCCGGCCAGCTGTTCGCTCGCTTCCCGCAGGGCGCTCTCGGCCTCCTCCTGGTGACCCGGCCAGGCGGCGAGCAGGCGAGCGTGCTCGACCCCTGCTTGCCAGCGCCGCGTTGGGTCGAGCTCTCCGAAACGGGTGATCGCGGCCTGCGCAGCGCGGAACGTCTCATCGTCGGTCGATTCTCCGAGTAGCGTGCGCTCACGGCTGTGCGCCTCATAGACTCGAGCCAGGTGCCAATGCGCGTCCGGCAGCGCCGGCTCCAGCTCGACGGCACGGCGCGCGGCCGCCAGCGCCGCAGCGACGTCGAAGGCGACCAGCGCCTGCTCGGCCCGCCCGATCTGGCCCCAAGCGCTGTCGGGGTTGCGCGCGAGCACTTCCGACAGCAGCGCCTCCGCCTGGTCCGGGTCGTCGCCCAGGAGTAGCAGTGCCAGTGCAACGGCTGTGCTCTCTCGCGCTGGATCGATTCGGTACGCCTCACCGAGGTAGAACCGCGCACTCGCCGCGTCGTCGATCGCGAGCAGCACGCCAGCGATCTGCTCCGGGTAGTCTGCGTTGTCGGACGCGTGCCGCAGCGCGCCGTTGAGCTCGATCAACGCGGCCTCGATGCGGCCCGCCTCGAGATGGTGGCGAGCCTGCTCGGCGTGCCGGCTGGCGCGGGTCTCCCCATCGAGGCAAGCCACGAGCAGCCCGCAGGTCAGCAAGACCCGGGCCGCGTCGGGGATCATTCGACCTGTCGTCATTGGCTTCCCGCCCCGGTGTCGAGACTAGGGTTGCTCGAGCCGAGCGAGTTCGGCGACGGCGGCATCGGACTCGGGGAATGCATCGGCAGCGACGGCCTTGCGCAGCACCTCGATCGCCTCACTCGTCTTGCCCTGCTGGGCGAGCGCGAGGCCGAGGTGATACTGCAACGACGGGCTCTCTCCCGCGGCATTGATGGCGCGTACGAATGTCTGCTCGGCCTGGTCGGCATCGCCGCGTTTGAGGCGGACCCAGCCAAGCGTGTCGAGCGTTGCCCCGTTCGTGGACACTCGGACGGCGCGGCGGGCAAGCTCGAGCGCGCGCTCGAGATCGCCACCGGTGTCCACCAGCAGCCATGCCAGGTCGTTGCAGGCGCCGGCGTGGGCCGGCTCGGTCTCGACTGTCTCGCGGAGTCGCGCCATGGCGCCGTCGCGGTCACCGGTCGCAAGTAAAACCTGTGCCCCGCGGTAGAGGTACTCGCCGATCGATGGATCGAGCTTTGCGGCGGCATCGAAGTGGCTGAGTGCTCCGGCGTAGTCTCCCCTCGACATCGCGACCAGGCCGAGGCCTTCCTGCGGGGCGGCTGCCTCGGGAGCGAGCGCCGCAGCTTGCTCGAACTCGGTCGCAGCGTCGTCGATGCGGGAAAGCTGCAGCAGGACGCGGCCGACCAGATCGTGCGCCAGAGCGTCGTCCGGTGCGCTGGCCAGATTGACCCGCGCGCGGGCCAGCGCGTCTTCAGTGCGGCCTGCCTCGCTGAGCAAGCCCACGAGCACGCGCTGCACCTCGGCGGAGGCCACCGCTTCGGGGTGCTCGGCGCCGGCGAGCTCGATGGCTTCGACCGCTTGCTCGGCACCGTGGGCCTGACCGGCGGCGCTGGCCAGCTCGGCCAGGGCGGTCGCCTCGTGTCCGGGCTGGCTCATCAGCTGTTGGAGCGCGCTGGCCGCGCTCTCATGGTCGGCCTGGGCCGTCGCGGAGCGTGCGACGAGGACGTGTCCGGCGGCTCCCGAGAACGGCCGCTTGTTGATGTGAGTCCTGGCAAAGTCCAGTGCTGCGCGGTATTCGGCGCGTGCGTAGTGGATTTCTGCAAGCCGCAGCGCGGCATCCGTGCGCCCGGGGTCATTGCGGATCGCTTCGCGGTACTCCGCCATCGCGCGCGGCTGGTCATCCAGCTGCTCCGCGGCGACGCCTGTCAGATACCGCGCGCTCGCGTTGTTGGGCCAACGGCGCAGGCCCGACTCGAAGTATTCGAGTGCGCCCTTCGGGTCGTTCTCCTTCAGCGCGATGGCTCCGCGAAGCAGCTGGCTGTACGCCGGCTCGTCCAGCTCGCCCGCAATCTGTCGGGCGCCGTCGAGATCACCACTCTCGATATACAGATCGGCGAGCTCGTAGCGAAGCGGGGAGGTGTCTCCGGGTGTTCGCTCGATCGCCTGCTCGAGTGCCTCCCGCGCCGACGCGATCTCACCCGAGTTGCGCCGGAAGGTGGCCATTGCGCGCCATGCCGAGGCCGAGTCGAACAGTTCCACCATCTCTGCGAGGACGGCCTCGGCTTCGTCGGTGCGTTCATCCAGACGAAGCAGCTCGGCGAGCCGAACGCGTAGCGCTCCGTCCTCGGGCTCTTCGTCGACCGCTGCGCGCCACATCTCGACGGCGCTGGCGAACTCGCGCTGGTCCACGAAGTGATCGGTCGCTTGCTTGCGTACTACGGCATCCGCCGGATAGCGCTCGACGCACGTCCGGAACGTCTCGCTGGCCCGGCTGGGGCGGTCGGTCCTCGCGAGCAACACACCGCGCGCCACGCACGCGCGCGCGGCTTGATTTTGATCTCCGGCCTCGCTGGCGATCTCCTCGACCTCGAGCTGGACGGCTTCGGCCTCGTCGAGACGATCGAGGTCGGCCAATGCAGCCGAACGCAGGATCATCGCACGCGGGTCGCTGGGGTTGAGCGCGCGCAGGCGGTCCGCGTCGTCGAGGGCGGCTTCGGGCATGGCTCCTGAGATGTTGGCGTTGGCTCGACCCCACAGGGCCATCTCGTTGTCGGGGTTGGTTGCCAGCACCCGATCGGCGACCCGCACGGCCTCCTCGTAGTCCTGCGTGTTGAGCAGGGCGTTGATCAACAAGATCCCGGCCGCCAGTCCGTGCGCCTCCGAGTCGAGGGCCTTCTGGAGCGGCCAGATCGAGAGACTCTGTCGTCCCGTACGGACCAGCGCGAGGCCGAGGCGGAAGTTCACCTCGGGGTGCGAGGAATTGGTGGTGACGAGTCCGCGCAGCGGCTCGATCGACGCCTCGAACTCACCGGCCTCCTGCAGCGACCGGATCTCGGCCAGGCGAGACTCGACGTCGCCCTGGCAGGCGACCGACGCTGCGAGGACCAGGCTGAGAAGCACCGTCAGCCACTGAGGCTTGCTGGCTCGAAGGCAGGATGCGGAGCGGCCCGGATACATGGCGCGAGGGACCTCCATTGGGGGGCGAAAGGCCGCCGATCCTAGTGCGAATCTGTGGCGCTTCCAAGCGTTCACAGGGTGTCTCTCCGGCGGCCCGGTCGATCTCCGCGCAGCCCGAGAAGGTGAAGACTTCCGGCAAGATAGGAACCGCGGCCGGTCGCCTCCGGGCTGACGAGCACGCGGCCTCGAGGAAGCGATCGTGACGAGTGGAACAAGATTTCCTAATATCGCGAGACCTTTTCCTCGGCGCCTCTCGGAAGCTAGCGGAACGAGTCCGGAACATGCCAGAAAGCTCTGTTTTTTCAACTGGTTGAGCGACCGGGTGCCTGCGGTGAGAGCTGGCATCTAGTTTGCACTTCTCTCGACTGATCGTCCGCGCGCGGCGTGGCCACCGTCGCCACCTGCCGCGGACCACAAACATAGGATGCTGATAGACATGCGATTACTCGTTGTATTAGTAGCCAGTGCGGCTCTGTTGGTTTCTTCGGTCGCCAACGCGCACATCTTCGATCCCAAGGGAAGCTTCTTCGAGGTCCGGATTGGTGGGGGCGGCGGCCGCAACCAGGTTGCTGGTGGCGCTTCTGCCGGCGGCAACGCGTCGCTGACAGGCGGCGCGGGTGCCGAGATCATCGTGACCCTGGCCAAGGGCATGGGGAAGCCGAACCTCTTCCAGGCCGAGGGTCGGGAGCAGGGGACCCAGTTCCTCACCGGCACGCCGACGATCTTGAACCTGTTCTTCACGCTCCAGTACGGAGCCGCGACGTTCACCCACGGCGTGGGCAAGGGCACCTTCCAGGGCGATGTGGTCTGCACGACCGCGTGCTTCGGTGGCGCGGGTACCCTCCTCGGTCAGGTGCTCGTCGATGTCGGTATCCCGGTTGCGGTTCCGGTGAGCAATATCGGAGTTGGCGGCAAGGTGACGGTGGCATTGGCCCTGTCCTCGATCGCCAATGAGGGCGCTCAGTGGTTCACCGGTACCCAGACGATGACGAATGTGGCCACGAACCACATCATGATCACGAACGGGACGCGCGCTGGTGTCACGGGCATCGGCTTTACGCTGTTGGCGAGCGTTAACGAGAACGTCCTGATCCTTGCCGAGAACGGCGTGACGGTCGTGACGGTGGCAGGAACGACCGGCTTCGCGACGGGTACGTCCGGCGTGCAACAGGTGACGTTGGTCTCACCGGTGCACATCAACGCCTCCACGGTGACCGGCAACCCGCCGCTCCCGGGCGCCGGCGTCATGATTCTCAAGTACGTCCCCGAGCCCGGCACGCTGCTGTTGCTCGGTTCGGCGGTTGCCGGCCTGCTGGTCGTCGGCCGCAAGCGGATGAAGCGCTGAGTCATCTGACCTAGCGCTGCATCTGCGGCATCTTCGGGCGGCCACCTTCGGGTGGCCGCCCTTTTTTGTGCCGTGCCGCGAGCGGCGGAGTCACCAGCATGAGCGCTACCCCGAAGGGATGGCTCTTCGGACCCGGGTCGGACCTGCTGCTCGGCTGCGGCGGTGCGTATCTGCTGATTGCGGCGGTCCATCTCACGCTCGGCGAGGCGGTGGCGGGCGGCGTACCGGGCGGCATGCTGATCCTGCTCTTCTCGCTGCCCCACTACGGCGCGACGCTGGTACGCGTCTATGAGTCCTCGCAGGACCGGGCTCGTTACCGGGTCTTCGCGCTACACGCGACGCTGGCGCTCGTCGCGCTACTGGCGGTAAGCCTGCACACCGCGCTGGTGGGCTCGCTCGTTCTCACCCTGTACCTGACATGGAGCCCCTGGCACTACACGGGCCAGAACTACGGCATCGCGCTGATACTGCTGGTGCGACGCGGCGTCGAGGTCACGCCGGCAACCAAGCGCTGGGTCCGCGGGTCGTTCGTGGCCTCCTACGGTCTGGCTGTTCTGGCGATGCACGGCGCGCAGCCCGGTGCACTGTACGCACCCGTCAGCTCCGCCGGCGAGAGTGTCCGTCTGCTCCCGCTCGGGATCCCGTACTGGCTGGCTTCGCCGATGATGGCGCTGCTGATGGCCGGCTACGTCCTCGCACTGGGCGTATCGCTGTTCCGTCTGATCCGAGCGGGTGGCGTCCGGGCCGTCGCTCCGGCGGCCCTGCTGGTGGCGACCCAGGCGGTCTGGTTCTCGCTGCCCGTGATGCTGCGGATGAGCGGAGTGATTGCCGAGGCGCCGGGCCTGGCGAGCCCGTTCTCCTCGTACGGCTTCCTGTGGGTCGCCTCGGCCCATGCGGTGCAGTACCTGTGGATCACGGTTTACTACGCGACCGCGCGAGACGGGCGGGGCAGGGCCGCCTTCCTCGGCAAGGCCGTGCTCGCGGGCTTTGCCGTCTGGATCCTGCCGGGCCTGCTCTTTGCGCCCGGACTGCTCGGAGGCATGACGTACGACTCCGGGCTCGCGTTGATGGTTGCTTCGGTCGTCAACCTTCACCACTTCGTGCTGGACGGGGTGATCTGGAAGCTGCGCGACGGCCGGGTCGCCAGGGTGCTGCTTCGCGTGTCTCGGGCCGGTGGCGAGGCTCGCGTGGACACGGAATCGAGGGGCCGTCCGCTCGCGCGCTGGATCGTATCGGGGGTGGGCGCGATGAGTATCGCGATCGCCGGAGTCGGCTTCTGGGAGAGCGAGTTCGGCTTTCAGCGCGCGCTGGCCCGCGGCGATCTGTCGCGCGCCGAGCAGGCGATCGAGCGCTTCGCCTGGATCGCCCGCGACGGCGCTCCCAAGCGTGTCCAGCTCGCTCGCGAGCTGGCGAGTGCGGGTGACTATGCTCGCGCATCGCATCAGCTAGAGCGGGGTCTCGAGCTCGAGGCGAGCGCGGTTGGCCGCCATCTGCTCGGGCTCGTGCGCGAGCACCAGGGACGCTGGGGCGAGGCGCTCGCCGAGTACGACGCGGCGCTCGAGCTCGAGCCGGAGCGCTCGGCGACGCTCGAGCGCCGGGCGCGTGTGCAGATCGAGCTGGGCGAGCCGGCCCGGGCTTTGGAGCAGCTCGAGCAGATCGTCGAGCGCGAGCCGGCCAACGAGCAGGCGCGCCAACTACTCGTGCGCGCTCGGCTCGCTCTGCGCGCGCAGCGCGAACCGAGCGCGTTAGAGTAAGGGGAGTGCGCGGGCTCCTCGACTCACCGTGGTTCTATTTCAGCCTCGCGGCCGTGTTGGCAATTGGCGCGGTGGCGTCGCAGTTCCGGTACAGCTCGCCGCCGAAGCCCGCCGGAACGTTCGATCAGATCGCGACGCTGGCGGAGCGCGGGGACCTCAACGTCGTCTTCATCGTGGCGGACACTCTTCGCGCCGATCACCTCGGGATCTATGGCTACGAGCGGCCGACCAGCCCGCATATCGACCGTTTGGCCGAGCGGGGGATCCGCTTCGCCAACGTCGAGGCGCAGTCGAGCTGGACGAAGTCGTCGATGGCCTCGATCTGGACCGCGATGTACCCGCAACGCAACGGAATCCACCGCTACGCGGACGGCATCCCGGAGCAAGCCTTGATGCCTGCCGAGATCTTCCGCGATGCCGGGTACGCGACGGCCGGCATCTACCGCAACAGCTGGGTCGGGCCGAATTTCGGCTTCGGCCAGGGCTTCCAGCGGTACGTGAAGTCGGCCCCTAGTTTCAACCGCGAGCGCCTGCAGGTCTCGAATCCGTCGGCTCAGGGTTTGACGGGCAGCGATCTCGACGTCACCGAGTCCGCGAGCGAGTTCATCGGGGCCAATTCGGACAACCGCTTTCTCCTGTACGTCCACTACATGGACGTCCACCAGTACAGCTATGACTCGGACTCGGATCTGTTCGGCAGCGACTTCGGGGATCTCTACGACAACTCGATCCACTGGCTCGACATCAACGTCGAGCGGGTCGTGAAGACACTCGAGATCCTGGGCATCCTCGACAAGACGATCGTCGTGCTCACCTCCGATCACGGTGAGGGCTTTCGAGAGCACGGCTTCGAGGGCCACGCCAAGGGCCTCTACAAGGAAGTGCAGTTCACGCCGTGGCTGATCTCGCTGCCCTTCGACTTGCCGGAACCGATCGTCGTCGAGGCGCAAGTTGCGAGCATCGACATCTGGCCGACGTTGCTCGATCTCGTCGGTCTTCCTCCGCTGCACGATGCCGATGGCCTGTCGGCCGTGCCCGCGATCATGGCGGCCGCCGGCGGAGAGCCGGTGCCCGAAGCATTCCGCGATCGCGCGATCTTTGCGCAGATCGATCGACGCTGGGGCAAGGTAAATAAGCCAGACGATCCCTCGATTTCAATTGTGCGCGGGCCGCATCGGATGTATCGCTGGCTCCGACTGCCGGCGAGCGATGAGCTGTTCGACCACAGGGACGACCCCGTCGAGCTCGAGAACGTTCTGCAGGACCAGCCGGAGGTTGCAGAGGATCTTCGCGCGCAAATCGACGCATTCCTCGAAGACACCGAGCCGGCCTGGCAGACGCTGGATATCGAGCTCGACGCGATGCGGCTCAACCAGCTCCGTGCACTCGGCTACAAGATCGACTAGCAGGTCGTTCGGGGTCGGATCAGCCGCGGCGGTAGGTGGTCTCGAGCCGGCTGCGCTGGTCGTGGCGCTCGAGAGCGAGTTCGAGCAGGCGGTCGAGCAGAGCGGGATAGGGCAGGCCCGACGCCTCCCACATCAGCGGGAACATCGAGCTCTCCGTGAATCCGGGGAGGCTGTTGAGTTCGTTGATGTAGAGCTCACCGCTCGTGCGATCGAGCAGGAAGTCGACGCGCGCGAAGCCCTCGCCTTCGAGCGATGCATAGGCCTCGAGGGCCAGTGCGCAGATCCGCTCGGTCGTCGCCTCGTCGAGCGGCGCCGGGATCAGCAGCTCGGTCTCGTCGTCGGCGTACTTTGCCGCGTAGTCGTAGAAATCGTGGCGCTGGCGGATCTCGCCCGGCACCGACGCCCGGGGGTCTTCGTTGCCGATCACCGCGACCTCGATCTCGCGGGCGTCGATGGCCTGCTCGATCAGCACCTTGGTGTCGTAGCGTGCGGCCTCGGCTAGAGCGGCGTCGAGCTCGTCGGCGCTCGCCGGCTTCGAGGTCCCAACCGACGAGCCCGAATTTGCGGGCTTGACGAAGAGCGGGAAGCCGAAGCGGTCAAGGGCGGATCGCGCGGCGACCATGCGTTCGGTGGGCGACAGGTCGCGGCCGCGCAGCGTCTCCCACGGCACCACCGGCAATCCGGCGCCAGCGAGCAGGCGCTTGGCCAGGTCCTTGTCCATCTGGACTGCCGAGCCGAGCACCCGGGCGCCGACGTACGGGATCTCCGCGAGCTCGAGCATGCCCTGCAGCGTGCCGTCCTCGCCTCGTGTGCCGTGGATGATGGGGAAGATCACGTCGAGCTCGGGAGTCTGCTCGCCCCCGCCGACGACATCGGCGATCTCGACCAGCGTCCTCCGGCCCGGGGCCGAGGGCGGGGCGACCTCGGTGCCGCGTGTGGCGACCAGCTCGGGCGGGAGGTCGCCCCGCCCCAGGTGCCAGTGGCCGTCCGCATCGATGGCGATCAGCTGGACGTCGTAGCGCGACGGATCGAGCGCGCGGAGGATCGACGTCGCGGACGCGACCGACACCTCGTGCTCGACCGAACGTCCGCCGAACAGCAGTCCCACGCGCAGCTTGGCCATACGACTCCCCGGCTCGAAATCGACGGAGCGGATCGCCCGCCCCAGCATAGCCCGCGGCCCCCCGCGGCTGGAGACCCCCCGCGACCTCCTCTCTTTCCCTCGGCCGACGAGGTCCGAGCTTGACCAGCGTCCCGGTTGACCGCGTCGTAGCGACCTCTGTACCCTCGCCGTGTGTCCGCCATCCCTCCGGAACTGCTAGAAAAACGCGACGCGCTCGGGCAGCGGCTCGAGTCCGCGGAGAGGCTCCTGGTCGCCTTCTCGGGCGGGGTCGATTCGAGCTATCTGGCCTGGGCGGCCAGGCAGGCGCTGGGTGACGACGTGCTGGCCGTGACGGCGGTTTCGCCTTCCTACCCGGCCGATCACCGTGCGATGGCCGAACGCGTGGTGGGCGAGTTCGCGATTCCGCACCGCTTCATCGAGACGCGCGAGATGGAGAGCGAGGCCTATCGCCGCAACGCGCCCGACCGTTGCTACCACTGCAAGGCCGAGCTGTTCGAGCAGCTGGGGCGGCTCTGCCGGCAGCTGGAGTTCTCCGCGGTCGCCTATGGGGTCAACACCGACGACACCGGAGACTTTCGCCCCGGCCACCGCGCGGCCAACGAGCACGGGGTGCTGTCGCCGTTTCTCGACGTAGGGTTGTCGAAGCTCGAGATTCGGACGTTATCGCGAGAGGCCGGACTGCCGACGGCCGACCTGCCGGCCTCCGCCTGCTTGTCGTCGCGTCTGCCCTACGGGACCGAGGTGACCCGCGAGCGATTGCGTCAGGTGGAGCAGGGAGAGCAGCGGCTCCGGGAGCTGGGCTTCGCGCAGGTCCGGCTGCGCCATCACGGAGCGCTCGCGCGGGTCGAGGTCGAGCCCAGCGAGCTGCCGAAGGCGCTCGACCCGGCGATGGCAAAGGCGATTGCGCGGGCGATCAAGCCGCTTGGCTTTCAGTTCGTGTCGCTCGACCTCGAGGGCTATCGCACCGGCTCGCTCAACGAGGTCTTGGCGATCGTACGCGATCCATCCGCCAGCTGATGGAGACGCTCCGCTGTGAAGGCACGCCGCGTGCCCTTGGGCTCGATCAGGGCCGTGTTTGCGCCTCGGCCATCAGAGTCTGGCTCGTGTCGCGCGGTCTACGAGCCAGGCCACGGACCCTGCCGACGCTGCGGAGGCTGACCGGTGGCGCCACGCTCGGCGCCGGGGTCGGGCGCGAGGTGGTCCGTCACTACCCGCACCTGGTCGAGCGCATGTCCGGGATCGCGCGCGCGGCCCGCGTTCCAATCGAGTCCCTGATGGACGACGTCGTGGCCTCTGCCTACGGGGGCGGCGACCACCCGCTTACTGCTCCTGCGGTGGCGGTCGGTGCGAGAGAGGCCAGCGACGCGAGCAGCGCTGTGATCGCGCGCGCCCTTGCCCCGGACCTCCCCTGGATCGCGCGCGGCAGCCAGCCGGAGATCGGGTTCGGATCGGTCGAGATCACGCTGCCCTGGCTGGTCGGCGGGATCGCCGGTCTCAACGAGGCCGGGCTGGCCGCCGTCGTCGCCTCGTCGCCTTCGGGCTCGGTCGAGCCCGGGCTCGCTGCGGCGCCGGCCTGGCTGTTGGTCCAGGATTGTCTGCAGCGCTTCGCCGCGCTCGATGCGTCACTCGAGTGGTGCCTGCGCCGCCCGTGCGCCGGCGAGTTCTCGCTGTTGTTGGGCGACGCCGAGGGAGAGTTTGCGGTGGTCGACGTCTCTGCCAGGGGGAGTCGCCTACGGCAGCGGGGACAGGACAGCGCGCTGGCCGGGGGGACGGCCGCTGCGGAGACGTCCGTGCGCAAACGCATCGCTGAGGCGGAGCGCTTCACGGGAGACTGGCTCCGCGGAGACGACGTGGCCGAGGGGGAGATGGCGCAGGTGAGGCTTCGCCCATCGTCGCGCGAACTCGAGTGGCGAGGGCCCGCTGGCGATCCCCTCATCCTGCGAGCCGGCCGGACCGAATGATGTGACCTCGGTCAGCGGCGGTTGCGACCGCCGCCACCGCCACCGCCACCGCCGCCGCCACGACCGCCGCCGCCACGACCGCCGCCGCCACGACCGCCGCCGCCACGACCGCGTCGGGGGCGCGGCCGGTCTTCGCGGCGCTCGTCGGCCTTGCGCGTCGAGCCGTCGCTGGATTCGCTCGCGGCGTCGTCCGCAATGAGCTCTCCTTCGGTGACGGTCGTCTCGGGTCGGTGCTCGACGAGGTAGGCCGCTGCGATGGCCGCGAGATCGCGGCGGCCCTCGGCACTGTTCGACAGCTCGTCGACGATGGGCACCATGCGGTCGACGTGTAGATCGCGCTGGGTCGGCGACATGTGCCGCATCTCCTGCTCGATCTTGACTTCGAGCCGTTCGCGGATCCGGATGGTGATGTCCTTCTCCGTCGGCGGCTTGCGCTCGGTGATCGAGATCTTCGTGACGTTCTCGAGGTACTTGAAGTTGCCGATATCGAGGCCCGACACCAGCGAGAGTGCGATGCCGCTCTTGCCGGCTCGTCCGGTCCGACCCGTGCGGTGGACGTAGACCTCGGGCGACTCCGGTGCGGCGTAGCTGATGACGTGGCTCAGATCGCTGATGTCGAGCCCGCGCGCCGCGACGTCGGTCGCGACGAGGAAGCGCAGCTCGCCGGCCTTGATGCGCCGGATCGCCTGCTCGCGCGCGGCCTGATTCAGGTCGCCGGAGATCTGGTCGGCGTCGATTTCGCGCTTCTGGAGGAAGCTGGTGACATACCGAACGTCGGCCTTGGTGTTGCAGAAGATGATGGCGCTCTCGGGGTCCTCGTACTCGATGACGCGCGCGAGCACATTCTCCTTCTCCTGTGCCGTGCACACGTAGAAGAAGTGTTCGATCTCCTGCGGTGCCACCTGCCCCTCGGAGAGCGTCACGAACTGCTCGTCATTCAGGAAGAAGCGAGCTAGCGAGCGGACCTTCTCGGGCATCGTCGCGCTGAACAGATAGGAGCTGCGACCTTCCGTCGGCAGGTAGCTGCGTATCTCGCGCATGTCGGGCCAGAAGCCGAGCGAGAGCATCTCGTCGGCCTCGTCGAGGATCAGGATCTTGACGTGATCGAGGTGCATGCGGCTCGAGCCGAGGTGATCGAGCACTCGCCCGGGTGTTCCCACGACCACGTGCGCGCCGGCCTCGAGGCCTTCGAGCTGCGCGCCGTAGCCGACGCCCCCATAGATGGGGAGCACGCGCACGCCGCGGTGCCTGCCCAGCGCGCTGAGCTCGAGCGCGACCTGGTTGGCCAGCTCGCGCGTCGGCAGCATCACCAGCGCCTGCGTCTCCGCCAGGTCGCAGTCGACCGCTTCGACGATCGGGATGCCGAAGGCGCCGGTCTTTCCGCTGCCGGTGCGCGCCTGGACGATCAGATCGTGACCTTCGCGCATCAGCGGGATGGTCTTGGACTGAACGGGCATCGGGTCCGCCCAGCCGAGATCGCGGATAGCGGCCTGGATATCCTCGGCGCACGCGGCGAAAAGTTCTGAGAGTTCGGCCATCTGGCGAGGCAGGCTATCCGGGCAGGGGTGCTTCGGCAACCTGCTAGCCTTCGCGCCCGATGTCGCGAATCTCCCCCGAAGAAGTCGAGCGCACGGCTCATCTCGCCCGGCTCGAGCTCTCGGCCGACGAGCGCGACGCGATGACACGCGACCTCGATCGCATCCTCGACTACGTCGCGTCGCTCCAGCGACTCGACACCGAGGGCATCGAGCCGACCTCTCACCCCATCCCCGTCCCGACCCCGTTGCGGGCGGACGAGGCGGCCGTGCCGATCGACCCGGCGCTGGCAATATTGAACGCGCCGCAGGCGGAGGGGACGGCCTTCGTCGTACCCAAGGTGATCGCCTCCGAAGACGAAGGCTGACCGTTGCCATGCCGGAGACGCTCGACACGGTGCCCCTGCAGCGCGACGCCCTGGGGCAGGGGCGCGTCTCTTCGCGCGAGCTCACGACGGCGTCGCTCGAGCGGGCCGAGTGTTGTGAGGCGCTCCGGCTGGTCGTCGGGACGCGGGCCGAAGCGGCGCTGGCCGAGGCGGACGCCGCCGACGCCCGGCGCTCGCGCGGAGAGTCGCTCGGCCCGCTCGACGGTATCCCGGCCCTGATCAAGGACAACATGGTCCAGCTCGGCGAGCCGACGACCTGCGCCTCGCGGATGCTCGAGAACTTCGTCTCTCCCTACGATGGCGCCATGGCCGAACGGCTGGCGGCGGCGGGTGCTGTGATCATCGGGCGCACCAACATGGACGAGTTCGCAATGGGCTCGTCGACCGAGAACACGATCCACGGGGCGGCCTGCAACCCGTGGGACCCCGAGCGGGCCTGCGGGGGCTCGTCCGGTGGCTCCGCGGGCAGCGTGGCAGCGGGGATCACCGCTCTCGCCCTCGGCAGCGACACGGGGGGTTCGGTCCGGCAGCCGGCCGCGTTCTGCGGTGTCAGCGGCATGAAGCCCACCTACGGGCGCGTCTCGCGTTGGGGTCTGGTGGCGTTCGCCTCCTCGCTCGACCAGATCGGCCCGCTCGCGCACAGTGCGCGCGAGTGCGCGATGGTGCTCGAAGCGATCTGCGGTCACGATCCGCGGGATTCGACCTCGATCCCGGAGCCTGCGCCCGCGCTCGAAGCCCAGCTCTCGGGCGACGTCTCGGGCCTGGTGATCGGGCTGCCGCGCGAGTACTTCGAGCTCGAGGGCGCCGAACCCGCCGTTCTCGAGCGAGTGCGCCAGGCGGTCGATGCGCTCGAGCGGATGGGGGCCAAGGCGCGCGAGGTCTCACTGCCCCACACGTCGTACGGCATCGCGGCCTACTACCTGATCGCGACGGCCGAGGCTTCGAGCAACCTCGCCCGCTACGACGGCGTTCGCTACGGCCGGCGTGTCTCGGCCGACGACCTGGGCGAGATGTACCGGCGGACGCGCAGCGAGGGCTTTGGCGACGAAGTGAAGCGGCGGATCGTGCTGGGTACCTACGTGCTCTCGGCCGGCTACTACGACGCCTACTATCGCAAGGCGCAGCAGGTGCGAACCCTGTTGCGGCGCGATTTCGAGCAAGCGTTCGAGGGGTGTGACGTGATCGCGACGCCCACCAGCCCGGAGACCGCTTTCCGGCTGGGCGAGAAGGCGTCCGACCCCCTGCGGATGTATCTGTCGGATGTCTACACCGTGTCTGCACCGTTGGCGGGCATCCCCTGTATCTCGGTTCCCTGTGGCGAGGCCGAAGGCCTCCCCGTCGGGCTGCAGCTGCTCGGTCCCGCGCTCGGCGAGGCGGTGGTCCTGCGCGCGGCCGACGCCTACCAGCGAGTGACCGATCATCACGAGCGTCGCCCGGAGATCGCGCTGTGAGTAGCGAAGTGCTGGATGAAATCCTCGAGCGTTACGAATCTGTGATCGGCCTCGAGGTGCACACCCACCTGCGGACAGAGTCGAAGCTATTCAGCCCTTCACCCGTGCGCTACGGCGACGAGCCGAACCACGACGTGCATCCGATCGATCTCGGGATGCCCGGCGTGCTGCCGGTGCTCAACGAGCGCGTGGTCGATCTCGCGATCCGACTCGGCCTGGCAACACACAGCACCGTCCACACGCACTCGGTCTTCGCGCGCAAGAACTACTTCTATCCCGATCTTTCGAAGGGCTACCAGATCTCGCAGTACGAGGAGCCCGTCGTGAGCAACGGCTGGATCGAGATCGAGGTCGCCGCCGAGGCCGGAACCTCCGTGCGCAAGCGCATTGGCATCACTCGCGCGCACCTCGAGGAGGATGCCGGCAAGTCGATCCACGACACCGCTGTCGCCGGCCGCGACGGCACGCATATCGACTACAACCGCGCGGGCGTCCCCCTGCTCGAGATCGTCTCCGAGCCGGATCTGCGCTCGGCCGAGGAGGCGGGAGCCTATCTGCGCGCTCTGCGGCAGATCCTTCGCTACCTCGACGTGAGCGAGGCCGACATGGAGAAGGGCCAGTTCCGCTGCGACGCCAATGTCTCGATCCGTCCGCGAGGGTCCTCCGAGCTCGGCACGCGTACCGAGCTCAAGAACATCAACTCGTTCCGCTTCGTCGAGGAGGCGATCTTGGCCGAGATCGAGCGTCAGGCCGCGCTGCTCGACGAGGGTGGCCGGGTGCAGCAGGCGACGATGGCCTACGACCCCGGCACGGGGCGGACCCACGTGCTGCGGCTCAAGGAGGACGCGAACGACTACCGCTACTTCCCGGACCCGGACCTGATCCCGCTTGCGATCGCGCCCGAGCGCATCGAGGCCGTGCGAGCCGAGCTCCCGGAGCTGCCTGACGCGCGGCGCGCCCGCCTGGAGAGCGAGCTCGGTCTGTCGAGCCAGGACGTCGCGCAGCTGGTGGCCACGCGCAGCCTGGCCGATTTCTTCGAGGCTGCACTCGCGACCTACGGCAATGCGAAGGTGCTGGCCAACTGGGTGCTGCGCGATCTGTTGCAGGCGCTGAACGAACGCGAGTGCGAGGTGGCGGACACGAAGATCACGCCCGAGTCGCTGAGCGGCCTGCTCGTACTGGTCGACGACGGGCGCCTGACCGTGAGGAGCGCCCGCGAGCTGGTGCCGGTGCTGGTCGATTCCGGTGGCGCCCCCGAGACGCTGATGCGCGAGCGCGGGCTGGAAGCCGTGAGCGATGTGGCTGAGCTCGAGGCCATCGTCGACACGGTGATCGCGGCCAACGTCGACATCGCGGAGAAGATCCGCGACGGCGACGACAAGCCTCTGAACGCATTGATGGGACAGGTGATGAAGCAAACCCAGGGCAAGGCCAACCCCGGTGAGGTGCGAGCGCTGCTCGCCACCCGACTGCGCGGCGCCTGATGCGAACGCTCGCGCGAGTCGCGCTCGGGCTCGTCGCACTTGGGCTCGCGGGGCTGGTCGTGCTGACTCTCGCCCTGCCGGCGATCGTCGATGGCGCCGAGCTGCGCACGCGCCTGGACCGCGCCACGCGCGACACGATCGGCCGAAGCCTCGAGTACGGCGAGCTCGAGATCGGCATCCTGCCGCCGCGCATCGAGGTGAGCGACATCGTGGTTGGCGGTGCGACGCCCGGCGCCGCGCCCGCCTTGCGTGCGGGCCGTGCCGCATTCGCGCTCGCCTGGCGGCCGCTGCTGCGGGGCGATGCCGTGGTCGACTCGCTCGTGATCGACGGCGCCGAGCTGCGCATGCTGCGCACGAGCGAGGGCCTCGACCTGCTGGCCGCAGCCTTGCCCGCGGCCACCGCCGCTCCTGCGGCGGCCGACTCGCCGATCTCGCTGCGGCGCATCTCGTTGCGCGGGTCGCGCATCGTGTTCGACGATCGCGTCGCCGCACCGCCGGTGGTCTGGGCGCTCGAGAACGTCCGGCTCGACGCGACGGGCGAACCGACCTCCGCGCCGGTGGACTTCGCCCTGGCGGCGCAGCTCGCCAGCGGTGGCGCGCTGCGAATCGAGGGGCGCGCGGCGCTCGCGGGCGAGAGCAAAGCCGTCATCGAGCTCGCGGACTTCTCGTTCGCGCCACTTGCGAGCTATCTCGAAGCCCTCGATCGCGCGGCCGGAGCCGGCTCGCTGGAGATCGACCTGGTGCGAGTGCCCGACGGTGCGATCGAGCTCGCGGCAAGGGCGTCGAGCGAAGCGCTGGACGCCGCATCGGGCGGCACGACGGCATCCGGCGCCGTCGACGTGACCGCGCAGCTGCGCTTCCAGGACGGCGTGCTCGAGGGCCCGTACACCGTGGAGTTGACGGGCGCGACGCTCGATATCGCCGACGGCGCCGTCCACAAGGCAGCCGGCGAGCCCGGTCGTCTCGAGGGTCGCGTGCGCATCGACGCCGCCGGGACGACCAGCGAGTTTCATCTCCAGCTGCGCAACCTGGGAGCGGAAGCGAGGCTTCGCAGCGCACCGTCGCTGCGGGTCGAGCTCGCGGTCCCCGAATTTGCGCTCGAGGGCTGGGAAGAGACGGTGCCCGCGCTCGCAGGCTACGCACCGAGCGGCGAGCTCGTCGTCGATCGGCTCGTCTATACCGACGAGCCAGCGCAGCTGCGGGGCAGCGTCGAGCTGCGACGCACCGTCGTTGCAGGGGGCGACGGTGTGGTGCCGATCGAGATCGTGGGCTTCGTCGATGCAACCGGGACCGATCTGGTGCTGCGCCAGATGTTCGCCACGACGGGCTCGGCGCGCTTCCGGCTCGAGGGCGGCATCTCCGATCTGTTCGGAGCGCGCGATCTTTCCGTGCGCCTGAGCACGCCCGAGCCGATCGAGAGCAACAGCGTCTTCTCGCTGATCGACGGGCTCCGCGACGCGGTCTTCGGGGCGTTCGAGCTCGAGCTCGACGCCGGGCTTTCCCTCGCAGACGCGGCGGCGCGGCGCCCGGCCCTCGAGCGCCTGTCGGGCGAGCTGTTCTTCCAGATCGGTGGCGATCAGGCGGGTGGGCGACTGCGGGGGGTGTCGCTGCTGCGCCAGGTCTTCGATCGCTTCGGCCCGCTCGGCCACGCGGCCCTGCTCGTGCTGCCCGCGCAGCGCGGTCGAACGCTCGACGAGTACTACTCGGAGGAATTCCGGGTGGCCGGGGGCAGGTTTCGCATCGACGGCGGCGAGGCGCGCACCGACGACCTGTACATCGTGCACGAGAAGTACCGCGCGAATCTGCGCGGAGCGGTGCGGCTGGCCGACTGGGCGCTCGATCTGCGCGGCGAGATCGTGATCGGCAGCGAGCTCGATGCGGCGCTCTCGGGTGCGCCGACCGGCCGCGAGCGCACGATTCCACTCGCCCGTGTCGGCGGCACGCTGACCGATCCGACGATTGCGCTGCGCGACGAGGATGTCTCGCGCTTCGTTGCGCAGTACGCGCTGCGCAGTGACGGCAAGCTCGGCAGGAAGATCGACGAGGCGCTCGGCGCCGGGGCGTCCGATCTGCTGCGCGAGGTGCTCGGCGGTGGAGGGCGCTGACATGGGCGATGACTGGTTCACTCTTCGCTGGGCCGATCCGGTGGTCGAGCTGCTCGACCAGCGTCTGCTGCCCGACCGCGAGGAGATTCTGCGGCTCGAGACGCTGGAGGAGGTGGCACAGGCGATCGAGGACCTCGCCGTCCGCGGCGCCCCGGCGATTGGCTGTGCCGCGGGTCTCGGGATCGCGCTGGCAGCACGCACCAGCCGAGCCGCGGATCCAGATGCACTGGTCGCCGAGCTCGAGCCCGCCTTCGAACGGCTCGGCGCGACGCGACCCACAGCCGTCAACCTGTTCTACGCGCTCGGCCGCATGCGCGAGGCGCTGCACGCTGCTCGCAGTGCTTCGGGCGCCAGCGCCGACTCGCTTCGCACGCGGCTGGTGGCCGAGGCGCAGCGCCTGATCGATGAGGATCTCGCCAGCTGTCGCGCGATTGGTCGCGTCGCGCTCGAGCTGGTGCCGCAGAACGCGCGCATCCTGACCCACTGCAACGCCGGCGCTCTCGCAACCGCGGGCTACGGCACGGCGCTCGGAGTCGTGCGCGCGGCTGCCGAGCAGGGTCGTGCGCCGCGGGTGCTCGCCGGGGAGACGCGGCCGTTCCTGCAGGGTGCAAGGCTTACCGCCTGGGAGCTCGCGCGCGATCGTATCCCCGTGACGGTGCACACCGACAGCATGGCGGGCTCACTGCTGCAACGCGGGGAGGTCGACATCGTGGTCGTCGGGGCCGACCGGATCGCGCGCAACGGCGACGTGGCAAACAAGGTGGGAACCTATCCGCTAGCCGTGCTGGCCCGCGAACACGGTGTGCCTTTCTACGTCGCTGCTCCACTCGCAACGGTCGACTTCGAGACCGCGACGGGAGATTCGATTCCGATCGAGGAACGGGGGCGCTCGGAGATCGCGGAACTCGGCGGTACGAAGATCCTGCCAGACGGTGTGGGCGTCCGTCATCCCGCCTTCGACGTCACACCGGCGCAGCTCGTGTCGGCGATCGTCACCGAGCGCGGCATTGCGCGCGCCGACTACGGGGAGTCGCTGTCCGCCCTTCGCGGCTGACATGACGGCGCTCATCGCTTCGCGGCGGCCCGATTCCGAACCAGCTCGTGAGGCGCGGTCTCAAGCTGGCACGCGATCGGGATAAGCCCTACCTCTTTCTCGGCCGCCTGTACCAGGCGACGGGCAAGATCGACGCGGCCGAGAAGATGCTCGCAAGCGCCGTCGAGATCCTCCCCGAGTCGGTCGAGGCGTAGCGCGAGCTGCGGCTGATCGACATGCGACGCAGCAAGCAGGGGCTCATCGGGCGCATCCTCCGCCGCTGAGCTTTCGGAGGCTCGGATGGCGGACGATGCGGGAACGGGAGTTCAGGGCGAAGCGATCTGGCTGGACGGCAAGTTCGTCGCCTGGGACGAGGCGCGCGTTCACGTCCTGACGCACACCCTCCATTACGGGCTCGGTGTCTTCGAGGGGATTCGCTGCTACCGCACGAGCGACGGGCGATCGGCGGTGTTCCGGCTCTCGGAACACATCGATCGGCTGTTCGACTCCGCCCACATCAACCTGCTCGACGTGCCGTTTCCGCGCGAGCAGGTGCTCGAGGCATGCCTCGAGACACTGCGCCGCAACCACCTCGACGAGGGCTACATCCGGCCGCTGGTGTTCCTGGGAGCGGGCGCGATGGGGCTCAACCCGGGCTCGAATCCGGTGCGGGTCGCCGTGATCGCGTGGGAGTGGGGCGCCTATCTCGGCAAGGAAGGCATGGAGCGTGGCATTCGCGCCAAGGTGTCGACCTTCTCGCGCCAGCATGTGAACGCGAAGATGACCAAGGGCAAGACCTGCGGCGACTACGTCAACTCGATCCTCGCCAAGCGCGAGGCCCTGCTCGATGGCTACGACGAGGCCATCATGCTCGATACGCAGGGACTGGTCTCGGAAGCCACGGGCGAGAACCTGTTCACCGTACGAGGTGGAGTGGTCAAGACGCCGCCGCTGCCGACCGTGCTCGACGGCATCACGCGCAACTCGGTGATCGAGATCGCGCGCGACGCGGACATCGAGGTGGTGGAGGCGCCGATTACACGCGACGAGCTCTACATCGCGGACGAGGTGTTCTTGACGGGAACGGCCGCCGAGGTGACGCCGATCCGCGAGATCGATCGGCGCGCCGTGGGTGAGGGACGCCGAGGCCCGGTGGCAAGGCAGCTGCAGGAGTCGTTCTTCCGCGCGGCCAAGGGCGAAGACGAACGTTATGTTCGCTGGCTCACGCACCTCTGAACGGGGCTACTGCAGGACGGCGTCCCGCTTGATGTAGCGGCCGTCGCGCTGACCATCGAAGAACGCACGCAGCAGCGGGTGGCGGATCGGCGTGCTCGCCATGTCGCGTTCCAGGTTGCGTTCGGCGACGTAGGTCATGTGCGAGGCGTCGTGGACCAGGACGTGGTACCAGGGCGCATCCTTCGGGGGCGTGGACTTCGCCATCGTCTCGTACCACTCGTCGCTGCCCTGGAACTGGGGATCGACGTCGACGATCACCCCGCGGTAGCCGAAGCGCTGGTGACAGATCACCTCCCCGACGGCGTAGTGCGCTTCGACCTCCTGCACGGCCCAAGCATAGGCCCGAAATCACGGGCATTTCTGGCCGGCCCCCGGTGCAGCACCGGGGCTGCATTGACCGACGATGTATTACGTTGTATCACATTCGATTACGCGCCTGGAGGAGGCACGATGTCGACGAACGAACACGAGGACGCGACCCGCAGCGGGCCGGGCCGAGGCGATTTCGAGGGTGCCGAGGGCAGAGCTCGGCGAGACGGCCCGCGCCGTGGGCGCAAGGAGCGGGTGCTCCACACGCGCATCTCGGATGAGCTGTCCGAGGACATCCGCCGCTTCGCGGAGGATCTCCGGGTGCCGGCCTCGAATCTGGTGCGCAACGTACTGGAGGAGGTCTTCAGCGTCGTCGAGACGGTGTCCGACAACGTGGGCGACTTGTTCGAGGATCTGCTCGAGGAGGCCGAGGAAGCGCGCGAGCGGATGCATCACCGCAGGGAGCGCCACGATCAGCGGCACAGCCGGCGCGATCGCCCGCGCCACGGTCGGCGGAGCCACCGCCGCCGCGGGGGGCACGACGCGGACATCGAGGACGAGCTGCAGCGCGACGAGCAGGCCGAGCCCCCCCGGAGCGAGGCGCGTAGCGATGCCGACGGGAAGCGCGCCCCGAAGGAGTTTCCGGACGTGCTGGGCTGGCAGCCGCTGGTGCTGAACCGCGCACAGGCCTGTGCCGACTGCGGGCTGAATTTGCAGAAGGGCGACCGGGCCTTCCTGGGTGTGGAGGCTGGGGGGCTCTCGGCGCTGGCTCTGTGCGCGAAGTGCGTGCGACGCTGAGGACCCCAGTCGGGCCCGAAAGCCGCGCTTCAGAGCTCGCTGGCGACCCGGAAGGCATCGTGGATCGCTCCTTCCAGGTAGCCGATGCCGGTGCAGTCCCCGATCGCCTCGACGCTTGGGGCCAGGCCCTCGAAGGGCCGGATGGCTTCGGGATTGGCTGCGAGGCCGGTGGCGATGATCACGCTGTCGGCGGCGGCCGCGTGCCGAATCGGCGCCTCTCCTTCGCTGGTCGGCGGGAGCTCATAGTGGACCGCGTCGTCGGTGATCTCGCGGAAGATTGCGTTCGTGATCAGCTCGACGCCGGATTCGCGCAGCTCGTACAGCACGCGCCAGCGGCGCGGATGAGCCATCGCCGTCGCGAGATGCGCGGTCTCCTCGAGCACGGTGACCTCGCGGCCGCGCGCGTGCAGGAACTCCGCGAGCTCGCAGCCGACGAGGCCTCCACCGAGGACGACGACGCGCCGGCCGATCGGCATATAGGCCCTCGACGCCTGGCGCAGCCTGCCGGGATCGCTCGTCACGCCGACCGCGCGTCCGGCGCGCACGGCGAGTCGCCCCACCAGCGAGAGCTTGCGCACGGCCTCGGGCGCGCCCTCCCCGGTGAGCAGCGCCCGCAGAACCGCGCGGTCGACGACGTGGGGGCGGTCGATGCCCGCGATGGCCGTGTTGTGTCGGCTCGAGCCGACGGCGACTAGCACGACGTCGGGTGACAGGGCGCGCACCAGCTCGGGCGTGGCCGCGGTCTCGAGTCGCACGGTCGCAGCGGAGCGCTCGACCTGGCGCACCATCCAGCGCAGCAGTTGTTCGTTGGGCTCGTAGACGAGCGAAGCAAAGCGCAGCGTTCCGCCGAGCCGCGCGCTCTGCTCGCACAGCGTGACGTCGTGGCCGCGTGCCGCGGCCACGCGAGCGGCCTCCATGCCGGCCGGGCCACCGCCGACGATCAGCACGCGCTTGCTCTGCGCCGCGCGTTCGACCTCGACGTCGGCCAGCTTGGCCTCGTTCGCCGTCACCGGATTGACCGCGCAGCGAACGCGCTTGTCGAAGAAGGCCTGCGCCACGCACGTGTAGCAGTAGACACAGGGACGCACGTCGGCCGCGCGGTCCTCGGCGAGCTTTCGGGCGATGTGCGGGTCGGCGAGCATCTTGCGTGCCATCGCGATCACGTCCGCCTTGCCCTCGCGAACGAGTCGATCGCCGAGCTCGGGCTCGATGCGGCCGACCGCGATCACCGGGACGTCGAGCTCGCGCTTGAGCTCACTCGTCATCTCGACATAGCCCGCCTCCTGGTGGACGAGCGGGGCCTCGGTGAAGCCGGGCGCAGACGTCGCATCGGCGTACGCCGACAGGTGGATTGCATCGGCGCCCGCGTCCTGCGCGAGCTTTGCTGCCAGCTTGGCGTCCTCGAACACGATGCCGTTCGGCGTGCGAAATTCCTTCGCATCGATTCGGCACCAGATGGTGAAGTCGTCGCCGGCGCGCTGTTTGCAGGCTCGGATCACATCGCATAGCAAGCGGGCGCGGTTCTCGATCGGCCCCCCGTACTCGTCATCGCGACGGTTCCACTGCGGCGACAGGAACTCGGACAGGATGTAACCGTGAGCCGCGTGCAGCTCGACGCCGTCGAACCCGGCGCGCCGCGCGCGCTCGGTTGCGTCGGCGAACGAATCGATCAGCGCGTCGATGTCCTGCTTCGTCGCCGCGCGGTACTTCGGGCGCAGCCCGCCAGTGGCGCCGACCATCATGCCGATTTCGTCGCCCGTGAGATCGTTGCCCATCGTCATCTCGCCGTGCCAGTCGGGTATCGAGGGCATCAACACCTCGCGCCCCTGCTTCACGTCGAGCCGCGAGACCTTCCCGTGGTGGACGAGCTGGGCGGCCATCCGCGTGCCGTATTGCTGCACGCGCGAGGTCATCTCCCGCAGTCCCGGCAGGTACTCGTCGCGCGATAGCGCGAGCTGGTGATCGGAGTTGGCGCCCTGTGGATAGGCGACCGCACACACCTCCGTGATGATCAGCCCGGCGCCGCCCTTCGCCCGCTCCTCGTAGTACGCGATCACCGGCTCGCGCGCGTGCCCGTCGCTGTCGACGATCTCGACACCCATCGCGGCCATCGCAATGCGATTGGGTAGCCGGGTCGAGCCGATTCGAACCGGGGAGAGCAGGTGATCGAGCACGGCGCGGTCCTCCTGGTCGCCAGGGTATCAGGAGCAGCCGCCGCGAGGCCGCCGAGCTGCGCGCCGGGTGTCGATTCGAGCACGAGGGCCCCTGCTTGCTCGACGAGTAGGAGCGCTACGTTCTTGCCCGACCCGGAGAGGTGGCCGAGCGGTTGAAGGCAGCGGTCTTGAAAACCGCCAGGGGCTAGCGTCCCTCGTGGGTTCGAATCCCACCCTCTCCGCCAGCCCGCTCATTTGATACCCTCCTCTGCCCTCGCGGAGAGGTGGCCGAGCGGCTGAAGGCGCTCCCCTGCTAAGGGAGTAAAGGCTTATCCCCTTTCGAGGGTTCGAATCCCTCCCTCTCCGCCAGCTTTGACGCACGTATTGGCGGGGTGTGCCGCCCCGGTGCGAGGGGTCACGATTTCGCGGAGAGATGGCCGAGTGGCTTAAGGCGCACGCTTGGAAAGCGTGTGTACGGTAAAACGTGCCGTGGGTTCGAATCCCACTCTCTCCGCCATTCCGTCTGCTCTTGCAGAGACTTCCGGCCCGTTTTCGGCGACGAAGCCGGCAATTCCCGCGACCAAGCCGGTAGCATGTCGCGGACCTACGAGAGGAACCATGCGCCACCGAGCCATCGCCACCCTGAGCCTCTGCGTTCTCGCCGCGGCACACACCGGCTGCATGACGGCATTCGCCGCCTTCCAGCCCGAGAATCTCGGGGGACCCACGATCGTTCTCTCCACCACGAGTGCGGACGGGACGCCCCACGAGCGGGTGTTGTCGCCCATCGACGACGACGGCCAGCTCTTTGTCGCCGCGAACCACTGGCCGCGCGCGTGGTATCACCGCGCGCTCGAGAATCCGAATGTCCGCGTGACTCGCGATGGCGAAACCAGTGACTACCACGCCGTACCCGTCAGCGAACAGGAACGCGAACGCCTCCTCGACGAGTCCGGGTTCCCGCTCGCCGCATACGTCTTCACCGGATTCGCACCGAGGCAGTTCCTACGGTTGGATCCGCACTAGGCTTTTGCGAGGGGCCGGGCGATTCCGAACGGGAGACTGGTGTCGAGATTGCCGGGAGGCCAGGCGCCGAAAGTACACAGCTCGGTGCGCGATCTGCGACTGGAACGACACATCAAGGGATGGAGATGAAGGACTCCGAGGACGATCCCCAGGGACTCGAGCTGGACGCGGTCCGGAAGAAGTACCTGCGGGAGCGCGACAAGCGGCTCGTCGAGGGTAGAGCGGCCATCCGCGATCTCCGCGCGGATCGTCATTTCGCTGACTACCGGCGCGATCCATTCACCGAGTACGAAGAGCGCGATGCCGTGTCCGACGATGTCGATGTGGCAATCATCGGCGGTGGCATGGCGGGGGTCGTAGCTGGGGCGCAGCTCCGCAAGGCCGGTGTTCGCCGGATCAGAATCATCGATGAGGCCGGAGGGATCGGCGGGACCTGGTACTGGAATCGATACCCGGGTGTCATGTGCGACGTCGAGTCCTATACCTACCTGCCGATGCTCGAGGATCGCGACTACATCCCGAGAAACCGCTACGCCTTCGGAGACGAG
>JAYZFK010000094.1:0-115727 GCA_036336835.1 Myxococcota bacterium
GCGCAGCAGGTACTCGCCCCCGTCCTTCGGGCAGGGTGCGACGCCAAAGCCGCACAGCCCCATCACGACGCTGGTCACGCCGTGGAGGTTGGACGGAGAGGCCGTGGGATCCCAGCAGAGCTGGGCATCGAGGTGGGTGTGCGGATCGACGAAGCCGGGGGTCACCCAGCAGCCCGAGGCGTCGATCTCGCGCTCGCCGGCCTCGCGTCGCAGCCCACTACCGACCTCGCGGATGCGCCCTGCGACGACGCGTACATCGGCCAGGCCCGCCGGGGCTCCTGTCCCATCGACGACCGTGCCATGACGAATCAGCCAGCTGTCCATCCCGGGCTCCCACGGCTCGATTCGGAGGCGATCCCCCGACCGCGTCGGACTCGAACGCTGGTAGTAGACCCTACCCCAGTCCGCAGGCGGCATGGGTCGACCCCCGGCGCGGCCGCCGTGGGTATCCTGTGCCAGACGTCGACCGCCGCAGGTGCCGATCGAGGAGATACGGATGAGCGAACAGCTGGGCGAGCCGCGGCAGCTGCCGCCCCACGCAACGCTGAGGGCCTACTACGCCGACGATGCGGATCGCAGCCGCTATGTCGGCGAGTTGTTCGACAAGACGGCCCACCACTATGACACGATCGAAAGGATCTTCGGCAACGCCGGCCTGCTCTACCGCCGCTGGGCGCTGCGCATCAACGGTCTGCGACCGGGCATGAAGCTGCTCGACGTCGCGGTCGGAACCGCCGCCGTAGCGCGCGGCGCGGCACGCATCGTCGGGCCCAGCGGCCGGGTGCTCGGCGTCGATCCGAACCGCGCCATGCTGGGACAGGCACGCAAGCACTTCGACGGACCGCTCGTCCGAGGTGTCGCGCAGGACCTGCCGTTTGCGAACGACAGTTTCGATTTCGTCACGATGGGCATCGCGCTGCGCCACGTCTCGGATCTGAGGGCGGCGTTCGGCGAATACCTGCGCGTGCTCAAGCCCGGCGGCAGGCTGTGGATCCTGGAGGGACACGTCGCCGCGTCGCGACTGGGCTATGCGCTGACCCGTTTTGCCTGGGGCCGCGTGATCCCCGCGCTCACGCAGCTCTTCACGGGCAGCCGCGAAGCCAGGCTGCTGATGGACTACTACTGGGACACGGTCGATCAGTGCGTCCCGCCGGCCGAGATCGTCGACGCACTCGAGCAGGCCGGCTTCGAGCACGCGCGTACCCGCGTCACGCTGCCGGGCGCATTCTGCGAGTACAAGGGCCAGAAGGCGACCTGACGAGACGCGGCAGTCAGTCGTCGGCCGCGCACAGGATCGCGGTCGCCAGAACCGTGATCGCGCGCTCGAGCTCGTCGTCGGGTGGCATCGTCGGCGCGATTCGGATGTTGCGATCCTGCGGATCGCGACCGTGCGGGAACGTGGCCCCGGCGGGGGTCAGCGCGACGCCGGCGCGCGCAGCCAGCTCGAACACCCGCCGCGCCTTGCCCGGCTGCGTGTCGAGGCTCACGAAGTAGCCGCCGTCCGGCTGGGTCCAGCTCGCGAGTCCCGTGCCAGCCAGCCGCTCGGTCAGTCCGCGCTGGACCGCAGCGAACTTGGGCCGCAGCAGCTCGGCGTGGCGCCTCATGTGCGCGCGCACTCCGTCGGCGTCGCCGAAGAAGCGCACGTGCCGCAGCTGATTGAGCTTGTCGCCGCCAATCGTGCGGATACCCCGATGGCTTCGCATCCATTCGACGTTGGCCGCGCTGCCCCCGAAGGCCGAAATTCCGGCGCCAGCAAACGTGATCTTGGAGGTCGACCCGAACAGCCACACGCGATCCGGGTTGCCCGAGTCGGCACAGGCGCGCAGCACGTCGGCCACCGAAGCGAGCTTCTCATCGATGTGGTGCACCACGTAGGCGTTGTCCCAGAGAATCCGAAAGTCGGGCGCGGCCGTCTTCATCGCGGCGAGCGCGCGCACCTCTTCCGGGCTCAGTGTGGTGCCGACCGGGTTCTGATACTTGGGCACCACCCAGATGCCCTTGACCCGCTCGTCGGACGCGGCGAGCCGCTCGATCGCCTCGATGTCCAGGCCCTGCTCCGAGATGTCTACATTCGTCATGCCGAGCCCGAGGCGCTCGGTCAGCGCGAAGTGGCGGTCATAGCCCGGCACCGGGCACAGGAGCGTGGCCTGCTGTCCCTGCCAGGGGCCACTCCCGCCCGGGACGCCGCGCAGCACCGCATTGCTGACGGCGTCGTGCATCAGCGTCAAGCTCGAGTTCTCGCCGATCAGGATGCCCTCGGCGGGCACGTCGAGCAGCTCGCCGAACAGCGCGCGAGCCTCGGGCAGCCCATCGGGCAAGCCGTAGTTGCGGCAGTCGTTGCCGTGTCTGTCGAGGTAATCGTCCGGTCCGAGCGCGGTCAACATCTCGCGCGACAAATCGAGCTGTGCAGCCGATGGCTTGCCGCGCGTGAGATCGAGCGGGACCGGATCGGTACAGATCGCCTCGAATCGCAGCCGGGCTTCGCGGATTCGAGCTTGCAGGGCGTCCATGGTTGCTTCCTCGAGACGTCGCTGGCGCCGGACCCTAGCGGATCCCGCCGCCGCAAGTTGCGCGTGCCCGGCTCGGCAGTTGCCCACTGGGTGCCGCTGCAGGAACTGCCAAGCCCAGCCACCGATTGGCCGATACCAGGCGACGAGGTACCCCAGTGATCGACCGAGAGGACTCCCCGCCCGGCCTCGCGCCCGACTACCGACTCTCGGACCGCTACACCGCCGACAGCGGTACGGTGTTCATGACCGGGCTGCAGGCACTGGCCCGGCTTCCGATCGAGCAGCTGCGAGTCGACCGATCTGCCGGACTGCACACCGCCGCCTTCGTCTCCGGCTACCCGGGCTCGCCGGCTGCGACGCGCGGATCGCGTGGCAGCTGCATCCGCCGCTGCTGCGGGCACTCGGGCTGCGCCGCAAGCTCTCCATCGGCCTGTGGGCCACACCGCTGATCCGCGCTCTGGCTGCGGCCCGGTGGCTGCGCAGCAGCCGCTTCGATCCCTTCGGCTGGCCCAGGATCCGGCGCATCGAGCGAGCGCTTCCGGCGCAGTACCGCGAGGCAGTCGCCACCCTCCTCGAGTCCCTGAAGCCCGACAATCTCGACGAGGCCGCGTCGATCGCCGCCCTGCCCTGCGAGATCCGCGGCTACGAAGCACTCAAGCTCGCGCGGGTGGCCGAGTACCGGCAGCGCCTCGCCGAGCGGCTCGACGAATTCCGCGGCTGATCGCCCGCCCCGCTCCGTCCGATCGCGCTGGAAGCGCGCGGCGCAATCGAGCAGGATGCGCCGGCGGAGGCGACGATGCCGGAGTTCTACCTGTTCCTGCCACAGATGCGAATGCCGCTCGACGCAATCGTCGAGCGAGCGCGGGCGGCCGAGGCATCGGGCTTCGCCGGCATCGCGCTGATGGACCACCTGAGCCCGCCCGGCATCGAGACGATGCCGATGTACGACGCGATGATCTCGGCGGGCTGGATCGCGGCGGCCACGTCGAGCCTGCGGGTCGGCCACCTGGTGCTGTGTGATGCGTTCCGGCACCCGGCGGTCCTGGCGCGCCAGGCGGTTACGCTCGATCACGCCAGCGGCGGCCGCTTCGAGCTCGGCATCGGCTGGGGCTCGGTTCCCCACGAGCTCGAGGTCTACGGCGTCGGCGCTACCGCGGCGAAGGCCCGGGTCGCACGCCTGGACGAAACACTCGAGGTGCTCCAGCTCCTGTGGAGCGGAGAGCGCGTCGACTTCCAGGGCGAGTACCACCGCATTCGCGGCGGCCTGCAGCAGCCAACTCCGCTCGACCGGATCCCGATCCTGATCGGCGGCGCCGGCCCGCAGACGCTGCGACTGGTCGAGGCTCACGCGGACTGGTGGAACTGTCCGCTCTACGCGCTCGACCGCTTCGACGAGCTGCTCAGCTCAGTCGGCAAGGCGCGTGCGTCGATCCAGGAGATGCTGGCCTTCGTGCCCGAAGGCGCCGATCGCACTGCGGTCGGCCAGCTCGCGGAACGGCGCTTTGCCGCGATGGGCTTCCGGCTCGGCGAAGCAGGCGAGCTGCGGGACCACTTCGCCGAGCTGGGCGAGCGCGGCGTAGAACGCTGCTACGCGTGGTTCAGCGATTTCGCGCCACCCGAGACACTGGCCGCGTTCGGCCGCGAGGTCATCGAGCCGCTGCACAGCGACAATCGGACGCGCGGTCACTCGGCGTAACCGAGTGCCTCGAGCTGCTCGCGGATCCCTGGATCGAGCCTCGGCTTCACTGTGGGGTCGCTGCGCCCAGCGCGAACCCACGGCTCGATCGCCACGCGCAGCCGCTCGACCACCTCGGGGTGGTCCTCGGCGAGGTTGCGCTGCTCGGCGGGATCCTCGGACAGGTCGAACAGCTCCACCTGGCTTCCCAGCACGTGGTCGTTGCGCTCGACGGGCCAGATCAGCTTCCAGCGCCCCTCGCGGATCGCAACGGCGCGATTCGACGCGTGCGGGTGCACGAAGCGCCGGCGCTGCTGCAGCGCTTCGTCCGGCTCTCCGCGCAGCGCCGAGACCAGGCTGAGTCCGTCCACCGCGTGCTGCAGCTCGACGCCGAGCAGCTCCGCCACGGTCGGGGCGATGTCGAGCGTCCACACCGGCAAGGCCGAGCGGCCGGGCAGCAGGCCGGGGACACGCACCAGCAGCGGGATGCGCAGCACCTCGTCGTACACGCCGACGTGCGCGTAGTAGATGCCGTGTTCGCCCAGGCTCTCGCCGTGGTCGGCCGTCACGACGATCACCGTGTCCCGGGCGAGCCCCGAACTCTCGAGTCCACCCAGCAGACGGCCGAGCTCGCGATCCGTGTAGTGCAGCTCGGCGGTGTACTTCGCGCGCGCCCAGGCGGGATCGCGCACGTCGCCGAGCCAGCGCTTCAGCCGCTCCCCCACGCCGAAATGGGTGGCGCGCTCGAAGAAGGGCGCCGCTGCGATCGGCGGCCCATCGCCGGCAGTGGGGTCACCCTGGTAGAACTGCTCGAACACCTCGTCGGGCGGCTCGTACAGCGTGTGCGGGTTCCAGTAGTGGACCCACATGAAGAAGGGCTGCTCGCGCGGCCCGCCGAGCCAGTCGAGGGCGCGACGGGTCACCTCGGCCGCGTCGAGCACACCCGCGACCTCGGGCAGCGTGTCGAAGCCCTTCCAGCCGAACGCGCGGCCGAGCGGTTGCGCCGCCACGAAGCCCGCCGTCGCGTAGCCCGCACGTGCCAGTCCTTCCGCCAGCGAATCGAGACCGTCGGGAAGCCTCGCGAAGTTGCTCGTCACACCGTGCCGCAGCGAGCCCATTCCGGTCATGATCGAGAGGTGGGAGGGATTGGTGACGTTGGTCTCGCTGTAGGCGACGTCGAAGACGACCGATCGCGCTCCGAGAGCGTCCAGGTTCGGGGTCGCTCCCTCCACACCGCCCAGCAGGGACAGGCCGTCGGCCCGTGTGGTATCGAGCGTAATCAGGACCAGGTTCCAGCGGGGCGACCTCGCGGGCTCGCTACAGCCGAGCGCGAGCATCAACGCCGCTGCGGTGACGCTCCAGCGTCGAGTGCGAGCCGTGTGAGCCAGGGCGTCCGGGTCTCCGCCAGGGGCTGCCGAGTGTACCGCGCGGCGCCTCGCCGTGCGGCTAGACTGCGAGCGTGCTCGACCAGACCCAGCGAGACCAGCTGCGCAGCATGGGGTTCGTCAACCTCGGTCGTGTATTCAGCGATGACGAGCTCGCCCAGATCGCACGCGAGTACGACCAGCTCGTCACACTCGAAGCGCAAACGCTCGGCACGCCCGAGGAAGGCGTCTATCCCTATCGCGCGATGCTGGGCTTCCGCAGCGAGACCCTGTCCGGCTTCCTGAGACACCCGGCCCTGCTCGAAATCGCGGTCGACGTACTCGGCAACGACGTGCGCTTCTGGTGGGATCAGGGCATCGACAAGCGGCCCGGCGCCGGGAGCTTCATCGCCTGGCACCAGGACAACGGCTATACGCGCGGACGGATCGGCGAGTACCTGAGCTGCTGGCTCGCGCTCGACACCTCGACACTCGACAACGGCGGGCTCGAGGCGATCCCCGGCTCGCACCGGCTGGGAGACCGGCCCCACGAGATGCGTGGCCCGCACGCAGTGATCGACACGGCCGGCATCGAGACCGAGCGGGCCGTGCCGCTCGACGCCGCGGCGGGCGACCTGCTGGTCTTCTCGTCACTGCTCGTCCACCAGACGGTCGGAAACCTGACCGCCGATCGGCATCGACGTGCCTGGGTAATCCAGTACTGCCGTGGCGATCAACGCAACGAGGTCACGGGCGAACGCTACGACGACCGGCCCTGGGTGGTGCGCGGCGGCGAGCCCGTTGCCGAGCCCTGGTCCGAGCGCCCTTTCGATCTGCACGCCAGCCGCCCCTGAGGCTCAGGGCGGCGGCCCGTACACGGAGCGCGCCCAGGCAGCGAGCAGCGGCGCGGTCGCATCCAGACCGCGCTCGGGCAGCTCGTCGAAGGGCTCGGCCGGCCAGAACACACCCACCGGCGGCCGTGCTTGCAGCCGTTGCACGAAGCCGCGCTCCTCGGCTTCGCTGATGAACGTCCCCGGCATGACCACGTCGAGCCAGCCGGGCCCGGCGAACTCGCCGGTGGTATAGAGCAGCGGACGCGCGCTCAGGTCCAGCAGCAGCCGCTCCGGGTCGCCCCGCTCGATCCGCGCCCGGGCGGCGCGCTGGCTCGCCCGCAGTGCGGCACGTTGCTCGAGCCAGCTCGTCTGCCCGCTCGCCGCGCTGCCCGTGAGATCGCGCAGCAGCGGCACCAGCGCGCGGTCCGCGCCCCAGCAGCCGACCCACAGCACGAAGACCGCGGTTCCCACCGCGACGCCCGCTCGCGGCTCGCGCAGTCGCGGAGCGACCACACCCATTGCGTGCACCCCGAGCAGACACAGTGGTGGAAGCGCCGACACCAGATGCGCCTCGTCGGAGCGACCCAGCGTGCGTGTGAAGTAGACCAGTGCAAACAGCCAGGTACACAGCAGCAGCGGCTCGCCGAACGACTCGGCGCGCGGTCCGGCACGGCGCGCCCGCCGCCAGGCTGCGGCGAAGGCAACGCCGTAGCCCGCGAGCAGCACGGGGTAGAGCCAGAACTGCAGCGCCACGAACGAGGCGGTCCAGGCATCGCGACCCGAGACGTCGCCCGACCACAGCGGCGGCACCGCCAGATACTGCTGCTCCGTCATCACCACCGGGCGCACCACCACCTCGCGCCACAGCGTCGCCAGGTCGACCCCCGTCCCGGTCGTCGCCCAGGCGATCAGCGGCACCAGCACCACGAGGACACCCGCCGCATAGCAGGCCCAGTCGCGCAGCCAGCGCGCGGGGCCACCGGACCTGGTGAGGGTCGTGAGCCCGATTGCGACGCTGACGGCGAAGCCCGGAGTGAGCCGGAAGCTGGTCGCGACCCCGGCCGCGATGCCCGCCCCCAGCAGCCAGCGGCGATCTTCAGCCTCGCCGCTGCGGGCAAACGCGAGCAACGCGAGCACGCTCCACACGAGGTATCGGTAACCGAAGACGTTGTGGTGCGAGTGCGCGCGGAAGCTCGCCACGGCCACCAGCAGTGCGGCGAGCAGCGCGAGATGGGGCGGCAGCAGGCGACGTCCGAGGGCGTAGAGCGCGAGTGCCAGCGCCAGGTCGAAGGCCGCGTACAGCACACGACTGAGTTCTACGCCTGGCGGCGCGATGGCAAAGGCGAGCCAGGCTGGGAGCAGATGCCCGGGCGGAAACACGAAGAAGGTGTCCGCATAGAGGGTGCCGCCCTCGTGCAGCCGCTTGGCCGCGTACAGCGGCCAGCCCTCGTCGATCGGGTTCGGCGGCCCGTATAGAAACAGCGCCTCGTAGCCGACGCAGACCAGCGCGATCCAGAGGGCGTGGCGGACGGTCGTACTCACAGCGCCTCCGCAGAGCGATCCGAGGCGCCACCGCTCCGACGCCAGCCGACGCCGACTGCAAAGCCAGCCCGGAGCAGTGCCGTGAGCCGCCGAACGCGCACGCCGGCATGTTGGCACCCGAAGGCGCGCACCGCCCGCGCCGGGCCGCCGCCTGGCGGCGCCCCCGTGTGACGTGATAGAGCAGCAGCCATGACGAGCACCCGCGACGTCCAGACCCGCAGCCTGCGCCTCCACACGCTCGAGACCGGCCCGGCCGATGGCGAGCCCGTCGTACTGCTGCACGGCTTCCCACAGACCCACCACATGTGGCGGCATCAGATCCCGGTGCTGGCCGAGCGCTACCACCTGTTTGCCCCCGATACACGCGGCTATGGCGGCAGCGAGAAGCCACGCGTCCGGCTATCGCGCGAGACGCTGGCGCGCGACATCGTCGACTTCCTCGACGCGCTCGAGATCGAACGCGCCCACCTCGTCGGGCACGACTGGGGCGGCGTGATCGCCGCCGCCGTGGCGCTCAAGTTCCCCGAGCGAGTCGAGCGCCTCGCCCTGATCGACACCCTGGTCTCGGTCTGGATCCCATGGGGCATCCACGGCTACTGGTTCAAGTGCGAGCCCGAGGCCGAGGAGTTCTTCGCCAAGCACCACCGCGCCTTCATCCGCTCGCTGTTCGCTGGCGAGCCCGCGCCCTATGCCGGGCCACCGGAATCGCCCTGGGCAGCCGTCGAGGGCTCGGCGGGCAGCGCAGCACTGGACGGCTTCGATCCAACGCAGTTCTGGACTGCGGAAGACGTCGCCGTCTACGAGCAGCAGTTCGCCGATCCCGGCTGCTGGTTCCACGCCGTCGACTACTACCGCCACGGCCTGCCGTTCCACATCCAACGCGCGGACCCTTCTGCGACGGGTGGCGTGACGCACGAGTTCCTGTCCGATCCGACGGTCGCCGCGATGTGGCGGCGTCCGGACCTGCTGTTCGCCGATCCCGTCTGGCAGGAGCACTTCATGGTGTTCGCGCCCGAGGACTGGCAGCGCCGGTTTGCGAACCCGACGCTCTACCTGTTCAGCCCGTTTCTCGTGCCCGACGCGTTCGTGGACGGTGCCCTGCCCGCCGACGGCTACATCCCGAGCGGCAATCCATACGCCGACTCGTTTGCGCACCACTTTCCCGACCTGCGCACGCGCGGGGCGCTGTGCGGTCACTTCATCCCCGAGGAGGCGCCGGAGCGCACGAACGACCTGCTGATCCGCTTCCTGGCCGGGGAGATCTGACGTCCCGTCGCAGCGGTCGAGCGAGCCTGCGGGCCGATCTCGCAGGAACTCGGGCAAGCGAGGGTCGCCCGCCGACGTCGTCCTCGAGCCACCGGGCCGTGAGCGGCTCGCTATGCTGCCCGCGTGCCCCCGCCCTTCATCCACAGCCACGCCCTGTGCGAGACCCGCGATGTCGGAGACGGCACGCGGATCTGGGCGTTCGCCTACATCCTCGACGGCGCCCGGATCGGTCGGGACGTCAACGTCTGCAGTCACGTCTTCATCGAGAACGAGGTCGCGGTCGGCGATCGCGTCACGATCAAGAGCGGCGTGCAGCTCTGGAACGGTATCGAGGTCGAAGACGACGTCTTCATCGGCCCGAACGCGACGTTCACCAACGACCTGTTTCCGCGCAGCAAGCAGCAGCCCGAGAGCTGGCCGCGCACACGGCTATGCCACGGGGCCTCGATCGGGGCGAACGCCACGATCCTGGCCGGGACGACGATTGGCGAACGCGCAATGGTCGGGGCCGGCGCGGTCGTCACGCGCGACGTCGCACCGCACACGGTGGTCGCCGGCAACCCGGCCCGCGTCCTCCGGACGCTCGAGGAAGACGGCGAGAGCTAGGCGCCTCGCGCGACCCTGCGCTGCCAACGCAGAGGGCGCCGCCTCCTGGCGCTCCGCTTCATTCGCTTCTCCGGCGGCTCAGCGCGCCGGCGGCGTGAAGCGCACCGGCAACGCAACCGGTCCGCGCACCAGGAACGAGCCGTGGCGTTCGATCGGTCCCCGCGCCGTGATCCGCCAGTCCGGGCATCGGACGAGCAGCGTCTCCAACGCGATCCGGGCCTCCAGGCGCGCCAGCGACGCGCCCAGACAGAAGTGGTTGCCGAGACCAAACGCCAGATGGCCCTGCGCGTTGCGCTCGATGTCGAAGCGATCGGGCTGGTCGAATATCGCGTCGTCGCGGTTCGCCGCGCCGAGCAGGACGAGCACCATCGATCCCTTCGGCAGCTCGACCCCGCCGATCTGCGTCGCGCACTCGGTCACGCGCATCAGCAACTGGATCGGCGAGTCGTAGCGCAGCGTCTCCTCGAGCAGCTGCGGAATCCTTCCGGGATCCGCACGCAGCAGCGCCGCCTGATCGGGGTCGGCACGGAGCGCGAGCAGGGCGTTGCCGATCAGGTTGGTCGTCGTCTCGGAACCTGCGGCCAGCAACAGACTCGCGAAGCCAACCACCTGCTCTGGATCGAGGACCCCCTCCTCCTCCTGGGCGTGAACCAGCAGCGAGATCAAGTCCTCTCCGGGGGTATTGCTGCGTTCCCGTGCGATGCCTGTCATGTACTTCCGAAACTCTCGAAAGAGCTCGAACTGTGGCACGGCGCCGGCCTGGGTCGATCCGATGATCAGCGCCGTCGACCAGCGCTTGAAGTCTTCGCGCCGGGCAGGATCGAGACCCAGCAGCTCCGCGATCACCGCGACCGGCAGCGGGTTGGTGAACGCCTCGACCAGGTCGCACTCGCCGCGTGCCTCGAAGCGAGCCACCAGTTCGTCCGCCAGCTTGCGGATGCGCGGCTCGATCTCCGCGATGCGCCGCGGCGTGAAGCCGCGGTTGACGGTCGCCCGATGCGCCGTGTGCTCGGGCGGATCGAGCCCGATCAGCGAGCCGTCGGTCGGCGCCGGCTCGCCTCCCGGCGGTCGCGATCCGGCGCCACCCATCGCCTTCGACGAGAAGATCTCGGGGTGCCGCAGCACGTAGCTCACGTCGGCGTGGCGCGAGACCGCGTAGAGCTGCCGCCGCAGCGGACCGAACGCCTCCCGCGCCTCGGACTGCTGCGCCCGCGCGCGGCGCATCTGCCACGCCGTGCGCACCAGCCCGGGTGCACCGGAGGCCCGCCGCATCGCCGAGAAGCGTCGCAGCAAGCCGAGCAGCGCGAGCGGACCGATGCGGACCCGGTGCACGGGCGACTCGGCACGCAGCTGGGCGTAGGTCGCGTACGGGTCCTGCAAGAAGGCCGGATCGAAGGGCTGGAAGCGGACGCTCATGGGACTCTCTCTTCGCACTCCGGGCTTGATGCTAGCGCCAATGGGCGGCGGCGTGGTCGCGCGCTATTCCTCCGGGAACGACCTCAGGAGGACCAGTCCATGCGCTTCTTCTACGGACCGCGACCGCATCTCGACCAGATGCGGCGCGAGTACGAGAGCCGCTGCTATTCACGGATCGAGGTCCGACCCTGTAACGCCACCATCGGCGCCGAGATCGCCGGCGTCCAGCTCGCCGAGGTGGACGATCAGAGCTTCGCCGAGATCGAGCAGGCCTTCCTGGACTACAAGGTGCTGTTCTTTCGCGGCCAGCAGCTCGACACGGCCAGTCACCTCGCCTTCGCGCGCCGCTTCGGCGAGCTGGAAGAGCATCCCTTCCTGCCGACCAGCGGCAGCGACGCGGCGCTGGTTCGTTTCGAGAAGAGCGAGGAGGTGACCGGGGTCGAGAACCAGTGGCACACCGACGTGAGCTGGCGCGAACGCCCAGCGCTCGGATCACTGCTGCGCGCGATCGAGGTGCCGCCGTACGGCGGCGACACCCTGTTCGCCGACATGCATGCGGCCTACGAAGGTCTCCCCGGGAAGCTGCGCGAGCGCGTCGATGGGCTCGAGGCCATTCACGACTTCAGCTTCTCGTTCGGTCTCGCGCTGGACCCGGAGACGAAGAAACAGCGGCAGCAGGAGTTTCCGCCGGTCGCACATCCGCTGGTACGCACCCATCCGGTGACCGGCAAGAAGGCGCTCTACGCGTGCAAGGTCTTCACCAGCCACATCGTCGGTCTGGAGCCCGCGGAGAGCCACGAGCTCCTCGAGCGACTGTACGATGAGGCGACCGTTCCCGAGTACCAGTGCCGCTTCCACTGGGAGGCCGACAGCGTGGCGCTCTGGGACAACCGCAGCGTGCAGCACTACGCCTCGAACGACTACTGGCCCCACCGGCGCGTGATGGAACGCGCGGCGATCACCGGCGACCGCCCGGTCTGAGCGCGCGGCTCCACTCGCGAGAGCATCTACCCTGAGCGCAGCGGCAGGGGCTACACGCCCACCACGAAGCTCACGCTGGTCGTGCCGCTCCCGCCGATGTTGAGCGTCTGGACGTTCTTTGCGCCCTCGATCTGGTAGTCGCCGGCCTCGCCCGCCACCTGCAGGTGTGCGTCGAGCAGCTGTCGCACGCCGGTCGCGCCCACCGGATGCCCGGCGCCGATCAGACCGCCGCTCGGGTTGATCGGGTGCTTGCCGTCGATTTCGAGCCAGCCCTCCTCGACGGCCTTCCAGCTCTCGCCGGGCTTGGTGATGCCGAAGTGATCGATGGCCATGTACTCGGAGGTGGTGAAGCAGTCGTGCGTCTCGATTGCATCGAGGTCGCTCACATCGGCCAGCCCGGCGCGCTTCATGGCCGCGGAGACGGTCGAGCGCACGTGCGGCAGCACGTACTCGGCATCGGCACTCTCGGCGACCTTGTCGGCAAAGCGTAGACGAGCGGTGTTGTGGCCCCAGCCCTTGATGCGCGGAATCTGCTCGAGCTTGAGCGCCCGCCCCCGTCCCCAGCCCTCGGCATACTCGCGCGAGGCGAGGAATACGCAGACCGCGCCATCGGTCACCTGCGAGCAGTCGGCGATGCGGATGCGACCGCCCACCGCCGGATTGTCCTCCGTGCGACACAACGCGTGCTCCTTGTTCATGTACCAGGTGCGTGTCTGCGCGTTGGGGTTCCGCTTGGCGTTGTCGTAGTTGATGCGGCTGATCTCGGCGAGGTGCTCGTCCGCCAGTCCGTAGCGCTTGTCGTACTCGTCGCCGAGCTTGCCGAACAGCTTGGGGAAGGGAAACTCGATGTCCTTGGCCTCTTCCTCGTACCAGGCTGCGGTTCCGAGGAAGGCGCCGCCCTCGCCCGGCGACACGGTCTTCATCTGCTCGATGCCGACCACCGCCTGGAGGTCGTAGCGGCCGGCCTCGATCTCGGCCGACGCGGCCAGCAGGGCAATGCTGCCCGAGGCGCAGGCGGCCTCGTGGCGACTGGTGGGCAGTCCGCTGAAAGCGGGATCGACCTCGGTGAAGAAGGCGCCGAGATGGCCCTGCATGCAGTAGAGCTCCGCCGCAAAGTTTCCGACGTGCGCGCTCTCGACCTCCTCCGGCGCGATGTCGCAGGCCTGGAGTGCGCCCTGGACGCCTTCGCGCATCAGTGCGGAGAAGTGCTTGCCCTCCTTCGTCCAGTTTCGGGCGAAGTCGGTCTGATAGCCACCGAGTACGTAGACTTCCGAGCCAGCTGCCATGATGGTGTTCCTCTTTCTCGGTCCGGATGCGCAGTTCGCCGTGCCCGGCCTCAGCCGGCGACGAAGAACTTCCCGATGTTGATGTGACGATGCGCAAACACGCGCTTTCCGTCCTCGGCCACGGCGATCAGAGCCGGAGGCACGGGAAGACCGGCCTCCTCGATCATGCCGATCGCTCCGCGGGGCGTCATGACGTCGACCAGCACGCCGGGCGGCGCCCAGTTGAAGCCCATGCCCACGATGCGATCGATCTCGTCGATCCCATCGGCGACCTCACCGACGCGGTGGAAGGCGTACGAGATGTAGCCGCCAATCACGCGGCGCGCGATCCGGGCGTACTCGTCGTCGGCCGACAGGAAGACCTGCATGCCTTCGGCGTAGCGCCCCTGGGCGTATAGACTGGCAACCTCGTCGATGTAGCCGAGCTTCGGCAGCTCGATGTCCGAGACGGGCCTGTAGTCGCCGGTCGCGATGTCGAGCGCCAATCGCGACTTGCCGTCGCGCTTGAAGAAGCCCCCGCCGCTCTTGTCACCGAGCACGCCCTTGCCCATCAACCCCGCCATGAAGTCGGGCAGCCGGTTGGTCTCGCGGGCCTCGTCATCACACTGCTCGTAGACGTTGTCGACGATGGCGCGGTGAATGTCCCAGCCAACGAGATCGATCGTCGCGAGCGGCGTCAGGGCTCGGCCGGTGTAGGGTCCGATCACCTTGTCTGTCAGCACCGGACCGAGTTGCGCCGCGAGCTGCGCGGCCTCATTGAGCACCTTGAAGCCGACGCGATTGCCGGCGAAGCCAGGCGTGTCGTACGTGCGAATCATCTCGCGCCCGAGTCGCACGCGCGAGAACGCCTCGACGAAGTCGACCACCTCAGGATCGGTGTCCCCACCTGCGATCAGCTCGGTCCCGACGATCACGTTCGGCGGGTTGAAGAAGTGGAGCCCGAGGAAGTGTTTGCGGAACGACTCGCCACGCCCCTCGCACAGCCGATTGATCGACAGTCCGGAGGTGACCGTGGCGATGATCGCGGTGTCGCGACGGTACTCGGCGACACGGTCGAACATCTCGTTCTTGATCGCGAGATCCTCGGTCAGCGCCTCGAACACGAGATCGGCGGTCGCGAGCGCGCTCTCGAGATCATCGTAGCTGCCGCACTCCGAGGCCGACGCCACGGTGGGCGACCGGACCTGCTTGATCGCCGCGGCAAGGCCGGCTTCGGCCTTCTCCGTGCTGCGGGCGAGGAAGGTCACTCGGGGGACGGCGTGCGTGAACAGCGCGGCGCTGCCATAGCCCATCGTGCCGTTGGCACCGAGCACCACGACGTGCTCGATCTTCCGGGTCTCCGCGAGGCGGCGGACCTCGCCGGCCGGGAGGGGTTGGGTTCCGGGCATGGAGTCTTCCTTCGGCTCGCTACGGGTCGAGATCGAGGCGACCCAGCCGATGGACCGCGCAGCCAGTTAGGGTGCGCCGCCCGATCCGCTGCGTCAATGCAACTGCTCAACATCGAAGCGGATTCGGGCGGCTCCACGTTCCGCAGAGTGGACCTCGTCCGAGTAGCCACGCTGTCGCTCGCGGCATCTCGGCGACAGCTCGCCGACTCGGAGTCAGTGGGTATCCTGGGCCTCGTGCTAGGTCCGACCGATCTCGTATTGAGCTCTGGCGCCGTCGGCAACCCGCCGCTCGCCGAGCTGATCGATGCCGCTCACGCGGGGCAATTCGCCGGTCTCACGCTCTGGCCCGCGTCCTACCACCCGGAGCAGGCGAGCGCCGAGCCGCTCCGCGAGGCGGCTCGGCGGCTGGCCGACAGCGGTCTCGAGGTCCAGGACGTCGATGCGGCCGTTGTGTGGGCCGGCCCGGACGATCCCGGCAGCCCGTACTTCGAGGAGGCCCCCGAACGTGCCGTGCTCGAGCTGGCCAGCGCAGTGGCGGCTCGCGGTGTCAATCTGATCGTGGCCGGCGCGAGCGAGACACCGCTCGAGACTGTCGTCGCCGCCTTCGCCGCCGCCTGCGACCGCGCCGCCGACCACGGCCTGCGGGTGCACCTCGAGTTCAGCCGCTCGCGGACACCGCCCGACCTCCTCGGTGCGAGCCGGGTCGTTGCGCAGGCCGGCCGTCCGAACGGCGGCATCATGCTCGACGCCTGGCACGTGCACTGGGGCCCGGGCTCGTTCGGCGACCTCGCCGACGTGCCGGGCGAGCGAATCGGCGGCGTTCAGCTGTCCGACGCGCCCGCGCGCGAGCCCGATGACTACGCCCACGCCACCCGCCACGCGCGGCTGTTGCCGGGCCACGGCACCGCCGATCTCGCAGCGCTGCTGTTCCAGCTCGATCGCATCGGCAGCCCGGCACCACTCAGCCTCGAGGTCTTCGACACGCATCACGTCGAACGCGTCGGCGCCCGCACATTCGCTCGCGAGATGGCAGAGGCAACGCGCGCGCTGCTGCACGACTCAGGTCCGTGACTCCGCCTCCTCGCGCAGCCGGACCGGGCCGAAGCCTTCGGGATAGCGCCCGCACTTGTCGGCGTAGAACGCGCGGATCACATCCATGTCCGCAGCGATGTCGCCGCTCGGCTCGACATAGCTGCCAAAGCCGCCCCTCTTCGTCCGGTAGTCGAGATAGCCGAAGTAGATCGGTACCCGGGCCTCGGCTGCGATCCGATAGAAGCCCGATCTCCAGTGGTCTGCGCGCGAGCGCGTTGCTTCGGGCGGCACGGTCAGTATCAGACGCTCGCGGCTGGCGAACACCTCCGTCATCTGGTGCACCAGATCGTTGCTACGACCGCGATGCACCGCAACGCCGCCGAGCGCGCGCGCCAGGGGCCCGAGCGGACCGCGGAACAACGTGTGCTTGCCCATCCAGGAGAGCTGGATCCCACTCGCCCAGGCGAGCGTCAGCAGATGCAGCAGGTCCCAGTTGCTGGTGTGGGGAGCGGCGATCAGCACGCAGCGCGGGGCTTCGGGCAGCGGCCCCTCCCGTTGCCAGCCCGTGAGAGTGGTCACAAGCTTTCCGAGCAGCCGCAACATCGCCGGCGCTTCCTCCCGAACCGCCCAGGCTAGCAGTTCGTCCGTGCATCGAGCGGCGCCGCAGCACGGAACGGCTCGGGCACGGGGTAGCCCGCCCCGCCGGCCTCGGGGTTGCGCTACCCGTTGGTCGTCGATCCAGACGCCGGGAGCGTGGCCCGCGTGAGCGCGACGAGCAGTTCCGCCATCTCGAACGCAATGCTCGAGCACTACTGGCAGCACGGCTACACCGTGGCTCGAAACCTGGTGCCCACCGAGGACCTCGAGCGCTATCTCTGCCGGCTCGAAGACATCGTCCTGGGACGCGTCCAGCCCGCCGAGGGCATGCTGGTCATGAAGGATGTGATGGTGGCGCGCGGGGTCGTCTCGCCGGCGAGCCGGCTCGAGGCCATCGCCAAGCTACAGGACTACGAGTGCGACCCGGTGCTCGACGAGTACCGTCGTCACCCAGCCGTGCTCGACGGCGCCGAACGCATCGTCGGTGGCGACATCATGACCATCCACACCATGCTGATCAACAAGCCACCCAACGTGGACGGCCGCCATCCCCTGCACCAGGACCTGCTCTACTTTCCCTTTCGCCCGGCCGACTCGATCGTGGCCAGCTGGACCGCCCTCGAGCCCACCACCCCGGACAACGGCTGCCTGGTCGTGGTACCGGGCTCGCACCGCGGTGAACTGCTGACTCACGGCGCTCCGGAAGGCGCGGACTGGAAGTACCTCAACGGCGGCTACTTCGGCGCGCGGGACGTCGCCCGAGTGGTCGACGAGCGCGTCCACCTGTCGATGGCGCCGGGCGACACTGTCTTCTTCCACCCGATCCTGCTGCATGGCTCGGGCCGCAACCGCACGTCCGGGTTTCGGCGCGCGATCTCCGCGCACTACGCCCACACTGGCTGCACGTGGGAGTGGGGCACGCCGGATCGCCGGGGACGTCGCTACCTGATCGTTCGCGGCGAGGGAACGGGTGGCGAGTGGAACGGCGATCGCAACCCCAGCCACCCGCTGGACCCGCTCGACTACCTGCGGCGCTCGCCGAACGCCCCGCTCGCTCGCAGCGCGGCGATTTCGGGCTCGCCGAGCCCGAGCTCGCGGCACACCTCGTCGGCGTGCTCGCCGAGCAGGGGCGCCGGTCTGGTGAGAGCCGCCGGGGTGTCGCTGAAGTCTGCCGCGGGCCGCGGCTGGCGCAGTCTTCCCGCGTGTGGGTGGTCGCTCTCGACCACCAGCTCGTTGGCGACGATCTGCGGATGGCGGATCACCTCGGCCAGCGGCAGGATCGGCGCGCAGGGCACCTGATGCGCGTCGAACCTCTCGAGCCAATCGGCCGTCGTGCGCGTGCGCAGCACGTCGGCTGTCTGCTCGAGCCGCTCCTTGGCGTAGGCGACACGCAGCGCCGGCGTGCGGAAGCGATCGTCATCCAGCCACTCGGGGTGACCGAGGGCGCTGGTGAGTCCGTGCCACTCGGAGTCGGACACCGCGCCCGCGGTCATGTAGCCATCGGCCGTCTCGAACACCAGGTCCTGCGCCAGGGCGGCGCGCGGGGGCGTACCCGGTGCGCCCAAGAAGGTCTGTCCGGCCATGCCCTCGGGCCAGGCCAGGGCGACCATCGCGTCGAGCATCGACAAGCGCACGTGCTGACCCACGCCGCTTCGCTCGCGGCCGAGTAGCGCGGCGGTGATGGCCTGCGCGGCGGTCAACGCCGTCACCTTGTCGGGCACGATCAGCCGCACCATGCGCGGGCGTCCCTCGCCGCGGTCGCCCTGGATCGTCGCCAGCCCCGAGAGCGCCTGGATCAGCGGGTCGTACACGCGCTTGTGTGCGTACGGACCGGTCTCGCCAAAGCCGCAGATCGCCACCGTCACGAGCCGCGGATTGCGCGCTCGCAGCAGCTCGTGACCGAAGCCCATCCGCTCGATCGTGCCGGGCCTGAAGTTCTGGACGAACACGTCGGCCCAGTCGACGAGTCGCCACAGCAGCGCGCGACCGCCTTCGGACTTGAGATCGAGCGCGATCGAGCGCTTGTTGCGGTTGGCCGTGACGAACGTCGCAGACAAGCCCTGCTTGGTGGAGCCCAGGTGCCGCACCAGGTCGCCGCCTCCGGGCGTCTCGACCTTGATCACGTCGGCGCCCTGATCGGCGAGCCACATGGTCGCGAGCGGCCCCGAGATCATGGTCGAGAGATCCACGATCCGATAGCCGTCGAGCGGGCCGGGCATGCGGCCACCGTAGCAAGCTGGTGGGACGGCCAGCCCGGGAATCCCCCGACCCGCGTGGTAGGCTGCCGCTGCCTGTGCGAACAAGCTACCCAGGAGGAGATTTCGTGGCCCAGACCAATGTGACGCGCACCCTGGATGCCAGTCCCGACGAGCTGTGGGCCGTGGTCCGCGCCTTCGACGAAGTGAGCTGGATTCCGGGAGGTGAGAACGCCGAGATCCGGGGCGAGGGCATCGGCCAGCTCCGCATCTTCCAGGGGCCGGATGGCAAGGTGCACGAGCAACTCGAGGCACGCGACGACGCAGCCCGCAGCCTGACCTACTCGATCCCGGAAGGCGTCCCCTTCCCGGTGACCGGCTACCAGGCGACCATGCTCGTGACCGATGACGGCGGCAAGGGCCGCCTCTCCTGGAGCTGCCAGTACGAGCCCGACGGCGTATCGGAAGAAGAAGCCAGCAAGGCAATCGACACCATGTACGGCGTCATGCTCGGCTGGGTCGAGGATCTGCTGAAGAAGGGCTAGCAGCCGCTCCTCCCCGGGCTCAGGCTGCAGTGACCTCGACCGGGATCCCGTTGGCGACACTGGTGCCCGACGGGGCATCGAGCGGAAGCTCGTCGGTCAGGCTGTTGGCATTGACGCCGGGCTGCTGTTGCGCCGCCACCGCGAGACGCGAGCCCGCCTCACGGTGCCCAAAGCCGTGCGGCAGGCTGACGACGCCAGGCATCATCTCGTCGCTCACCTCGACCTCGACCTCGACCTCGCCGACCCGCGAGCGCAGGCGCGCCCGGCCTGCATCGGCCAGACCGTATTGCGCGGCGTCGTCCGGATGCACGAGCAGGGTGCAGCGCGGCTTGCCTCGCGCCAGCACCGCCAGGTTGTGCAGCCACGAGTTCATGTTGCGCGCCTGCCGGCGCCCGACCAGACGGAGCCCGGTGTCGGCTGCGAGCTCGGCCATGCGCACGCGAAGGCGCTCGACGTCGCTGGTGATCAACCCGTCCGCCAGCTTGATGCGCCGTCCCTCCGAGCGCAGGATCTCCGGGAAGCGCGACTCGAGCGGTCCCAGATCGATCGCGCCCTGCGCTTCGCGCAACCGCGCGAGCGTCAGTCCTTCGGGCCGCGCGCCGAAGTGATCGCCGTATGGCCCGCAGCGCAGCTGCAGCTCGATCAGTCGCATCGGCCCGCGCTCGTCGCCGAGCTCGGCCAGCACCTGCTCCGGTTCGCGGCCAATCTTCGCAGCGAAGCGCACCGCGTTCTCGAGCAGCATCGCATCGTCGAGCTGCGCTGGCGGGATACCCTGCAGTCGCGCGGCGAGCTCGAGGAAGACCTCCCAGGAGCGCATCGAGCCCGGCTCGGGCTCGAACACCTGCTCGGAGTAGCGCACGAAGTTTCGCACGGTGGTCGACTGCGCCAGGAAGTCGAAGTTGTCGTGCTCGAGCTGGGGCGCAGTGGGCAGGATCAGATCGGCGTGGCGTGTGGTCTCGTTGACGTAGAGATCGACTGCCACCATGAACTCGAGCCCCTCGAGCCCGCGAGCCAGGCGGTCCCCGGCCGGCATCGACAGCACCGGGTTCCCAGCAACCACCACCAGCGCACGCATCCGCCGCTCGCCCGCGGCCTGCGGATCGAGCTCCTCGCCAAACGCCGAGGCCGGCAGGTGCCCGTCGATCGCCGGCAACCCGCGCACCGCCGTCTGGTAGGGACCGATCGAGATCGGCGGCAGCTCGTGACCGGGCTCGTGCTGACCCGTGGCCGGTCGGGGGAACATCATGCCGCCGGGTTCGTCGTAGCGACCGAGCAGGATGTTCACGACATCGATCAGCCAGCTCGCAAGCGTGCCGAACTCGACGGTGCAGGTGCCGATGCGTCCGTAGACGCAGGCGCGCGGGTGCGCCGCGAGCTCGCGCGCGATCCGGCGCGTCGTCTCGGCTGCGATGCCGGTAACCGGGGCGACCGCCTCGGGAGAGAACTCCTCGGCCAGCCTGCGCACCTCGTCGACGCCGTCGGTAAAGTCCGCGAAGCGACCGAGCTTCACGCGGTCTTCGCGGAACAGCACGTGCGCGATGGCGAACAGCCAGTACGCGTCACTGCCCGGCCTGATGAACACGTGCTCGTCCGCCGCCCTGGCGCTCTCGGTCCTTCGCGGATCGACCACGACGAATCGGCCGCCCCGCTGCTGGACCGCACGCAGGCGCTTGCCGATGCCGGGGGCCGACATCAAGCTGCCCTGGGAAACCAGGGGATTGCCGCCCAGACACAGGAAGTAGTCGCAACGATCGATGTCCGGGATCGGCAGGATCGAGCCCTTGCCAAACATCACACGCGCTACAAACAACTTCGGGAAGTGGTCCATGGTCGCCGCGGAGAAGACCCGCGGCGATTTCAAGGAGTGCATGACAAACCGGCTGTAGAGCATCGAACCCACATCGAAACCACTCGGGTTGCCGATATAGATGCCGAGCGCGTCGTCGCCGTGTGCCGACTGCACCGCGCGGATGCCCTCGGCAGCCCGATCGAGCGCCTCGTCCCAGCCGATCTCCAGCCAGCTGCCGCCCGGCGTCTTGCGCAGCGGCCGGCGCAGACGGTCGGGATCGTCGAACACGCCCTTCAGGGCGTACGCCTTCGGGCACAGGTGGCCCCGGCTGATCGGATCGGCCGCGTTGCCCTCGATGCGCACGACCTCGCGCCGCTCTGGATCGGCCTCGATCCGCAGGCTGCAGCTCGCCTCACAGATCGGACAGGAGCGCTGGAACCAACGTCGCGACATCGCACCTCCCACGACCACTCTACCCGGGGGCGTCAGCCCCGAGCCAGTCGGTTGGGGTAGGCTGCGTCCTGCCCAGCTCTTACGAGGAAACGAACATTGGCCAAGCGCGACCACTCGGCCGACTGGAAGCCGCTGCTGGAGAAGCTGGAGCAGAAGAAGGCCTGGGCCCGCGAGCTCGGCGGCCCCGAGCGCGTCGAACGCTTCATGCACTCGCGGGGCAAGCTCGACGCGCGCCAGCGCATCGAGCGACTGTTCGACGCCGGCAGCTTCGTCGAGCTCGGCGTGCTCGTGGGAAATGTGGAGGGCGTGCCGGGCGATGGCTTCGTGTGAGGTATGGGCCGCGTCAATGGACGGCCGTGTCTGGCCGGCGTCGAAGACTTCTCCACGCTGGGCGGCTCCATCGGTCAGGGCGGAACCGCGCAGCGCTACCGCATGGCCGAGCTCGCCATGCAGGAGCGCGTGCCGCTGGTGATGATGCTCGAGGGTGCGGGCCACCGGCTGACCGACACCGGCGGCGGGGGCCGCGCGCCCAACGACCTGCTCGCGATGGCCGACCTGGGCGGCCACGTGCCGATGGTCTGTCTGGTGCTGGGCGCCTCGGCCGGTCACGGTGCGCTGGCCGCCCCGCTGTCGGACTTCGTGGTGATGAGCGAGCAGGCCGCGATGTTCACCGGCGGACCGCCCCTGGTGAAGAGCGCCACCGGCGAGGAGGTGACCAAGCAGGAGCTCGGCGGACCGCAGGTGTGTGCCGAGATCGCGGGCTCGGTCCACAACGTGGCACCGGACGACTCGGCTGCAATCGAGATGGCTCGCGACTATCTGGCCTACTTCCCGCTCTCGCGCGACGGCTCGCCGCCGCGGCGCGACGGGCCCGACAGCGGGCCGCGGCGGGTGGAGGAGCTGCTCTCGATCATTCCCCCGAGCGACCGCACGCCCTACCAGATGCGCAAGGTGATCGACCGCGTGGTCGACGAAGACAGCTTCTTCGAGATCCAGCCGCGATACGGACAGTCGCTGATCGTCGGCATGGCATTCCTCGGCGGGCGCGCCGTCGCCATCGTGGCAAACGATCCGTCCCACCGCGCCGGCGCGGTGGATAGCGCGGCGGCGATCAAGGCAATGGACTTCCTCGAGACCGTCGGCCACTTCCACCACCCGGTGATCTTCCTGGCCGACAACCCGGGCGTGATGGCCGGGACCCGGGCTGAGCGCGAAGGCATCCTCAAGTGGGGCGGCAAGATGTTCCGGGCCGAGCGGCGGATCCGTGCCCCGAAGCTCCACGTGACGATGCGCAAGGCGTTCGGCTTCGGCATGGTCACGATGGCGGGCACACCCTTCGACCACCAGACGCTCAGCTTCGCCCTGCCGGGCGTGAACCTCGCGGCGATGCCCGCCTCGAGCGGCGGACGCGCCGCCAAGCTCAGTGACGAGCAGCAGCGCGCGGCGGAGGAAGCGCAGACGGCCGGGCCGTACCGGATGGCCACGGGCATGGGTGTCGACGACGTGATCGATCCGCGCGATCTGCGCAACGCGCTGCTCGGCGGCCTGCTGCTCGCCGAAGGCCGCGACACCGAGCGGAGCTGACGCGGCAACCGACCGCGCGAACCGATGCGCGAGACCCGTCCGGGAGCTCAGGGGGCGGGTCGGAGGTCCGAGCCGGCCGGCGTGTGCAGCGGCTCCAACCGGCGCGCCTGCGCGCGGATCGAGCTCGGCACGGCCCCGATCTCCACGGAACGAAATTGCTCGATCTGAGCGAGCAACGCGTCCGCAACCGCGTCCGCGTCGATGCCCGGCACCTCGTCGCCTGCCGCGCCGGTCCGCGATCCGTCGAGCGGAAAGCCGAGCGCCGCGTAGACCCCCTCGAGCGCCGCCGCGATCCGCGGCGCCCCCTGTACGACCACGACGCCTCCGACGTGTGCCGCACTCCTCAGCACGCGCTGGCCGACGCCCATCAGCTTCACCGCGCCGCGCGCGTTGACGCTGAACTCGCCGGGGCAGTACTCGCCGGTCACCTCCCCGACGCGCGCGTCGACCCCGAGCGAGCAGAGCGCACGGGCGACCAGCGACGCCAGCACCTCGAAGCGCGCGCGGATCCCTGCACGCGGGTTGCGCGCCGGGACCGTCCAGGCAAAGGCGAGTGCGTGGCGCTCGAAGACGGCGGCCCGACCGCCCGCCAGTCGCAGGATCGGCTCGAAGCCGGCAAGCCGCGCACACTCGACGGCGCGCCCGAAGCCGGGCCGGGTCCGATCGAGCAGCGAGAAGGCCATGGCGTCGCGCGGGCGGTAGAGCCTCAGGGATTCCGGCGCCTCCCGTGCATCGACCGACCGCAGCAGCGCATGAGACAGCGCCGTGTCGGCGACCGCCGAGCGGCCCGGTCCCTCGCGATGGACCGTCAGTCGTGTCATCTCGCCCTCCCGACCGACGTTCCCGCCGAGCCCCAGGGTCGCACCGCCCCCGGGCCGCCCGCCAGTCTCGTACGGATCGCTGAAACTGCTCTAATCATCCGTCGCAACTATCCGTCTTGGCAGAGGGTTTCAGGACAATCCGCGGGGACACGGTGGCGCCCCTCCGCTTCCGGCGCCGGGCGTCCGACGCCAACGAAACGTCCGGAGCGTGCTCCGTGGCACCCTCCATGGGAGGCCCTGGATCGGGGGGAGAACGCCGTGACCAACGTCGAATCGCACGCGGCCCGCGCCGACATCGGCGTTGGCCTCGTCTCGCTGCGCTCGCCCTGCGGTCCGATCGACTCGAAACGCCGCGATGCGTCCTGACCGGTCTTAGCGCGGGCCCCACGCCGTGGATACTGTCCGAGCGATGCGCGCTGTCACCCAGCTCTTGATCGCGTGCCTGCTCGGCGCGATGTCTGCCACGTCCGCGACCGCGCAGGCACGCGAACACATCCCGGTCCGCTTCAAGCGGGCCGAGCTCGCGGACATCATCGACCGGCTCGCGCCGGCCCTCGGAGCGCGCTTCATCTACGACGCGACGCTGAAGGGACAGGTCACGATCGCGGTGCCCCGGCCGGTGTCGAAGAACGAGGCCTGGCAGCTGCTCCACGCGGCGCTGGCGCTGAAGGGCTTCGCGGCACAGCCGACTCCCGCGGGCGGCTACAAAGTGGTGCCGCTCCGCGCGGCGGGAGACTCCGATCCGTGGACGCTGGCTGCGCCCTCGCCCATCGGCGAGTCGCGCATCCTGACCCTGATTCCGCTGCACGAGGTTTCGGTCACCAACGTGCTCCCGGTGATCAAGCCGCTGCTCGATCCGACCACGATCGCGATCCCTCTGCCTTCGACCAACTCCCTGATCATCGCAACCACCGAACGCCGGGCCGCGGCAGTGATCTCGCTGCTGCGCGGACTCGACGTTCGGGACAACAGCGAGCTGCGGTTGCGAACGCTTCGAGAACGCGATGCCACGGTCGCACTCGACGTGATCAACGCACGCTACCCCGAGGAGAAGGCTCTGCACGGCCGCGTCAGCGCCTGGATCGACCAGCGCACCAACACCCTGATCTACCGCGCCCCGCCAGCACAGCGCCGCGAGATCGCCAGGATGCTCGACGAGCTCGACCAGCCGACCGAGATGCCCGGCGAGATCCACGTCATCGCGCTGCACTACGCCGATCCCGAGCGCCTGGCGGACCAGCTACGCGCGTTGGCAACGGGCGGCGGCGTGGGGCTGGCGAGTCGCTCGCTGCTGTCGGGCGCCGCACTCAACGTCGTCGCCGAGCCCGGCACGCAATCACTCATCGTCAACGCGGCCCCGGAGGTGATCGCCCTGGTCCACGACGTCGTTGCACAGCTCGATCGCCCGGCACCACAGGTGGTCGCGGACGTGCTGGTGCAGGAATGGGCCTATGACGAGGGCCTGGAGCTGTCGCTGATCGGCGCGACCGTCGTCGGCTCGGACCCGATCGTCGGGATCGAACTGCAGAGCCTCGCGGGAGGCTTTCGCCCGCAGGCTCTCGAGGACGCGCTGTTGATCCACACGATCAACCTCCCGCATCAGCTCCAGCTGATCGCGAACCAGTCCGGGGTCGATTCGGCGACCCTGCAGCGTCCGCACCTGGTGCTGCTGAGCGGCGAGGAGCAGACCCTGTTCGTGGGCAACAACGTGCCGATCCCGGTCGCTCCGAGCACGACCGGACAGGCGACCAACCTACGCAACAACCAGACGACCATCGAGCGACACGACGTCGGCATCGAACTGCGCCTGCGCGCCTCGGTCGGCGCAACCGGAGCGACACAGCTCGACGTCACACTCGACATCGAGAACCTGCGTTCCTCGCTGACCGGCAACGTCGCGGAGGTCGGCCCGACCTTTACCCAGCGTCAGCTGGAGACGACGACTTCGCTGCTGCCCGGTCAGGCGCTGCTGATCGCAGGGGCCACGCAAGGATTTCGTCAGGTGACGCGTACAGGCGTCCCGTTCCTGATGAACATCCCGATGCTCGGCAACCTGTTCGCAACTCGGAGCGAGCAGGGGCGACGGGCGCGCATCGTCATCGCCATCCAGCTGCAGGCACTGCCCGACAGCGATTCGCTGCTCGCGCACAGCATCGAGCGGCGCATCGCCTTCGAACGTGCGACCGCCACCCGGGACGCGATCGGCCTGCCACCGGGATCGGGGTTCGCCCTGCGAATCGCCAGCGAGCCCTCGCGCGAGGCCGCCTTCGCGCTGGCTCGCCAGCACGAAAGCGACGCCCACCCGGCGCGCGTCATCGCCTGGAGCGGTCAGGACACCGAGTACTACGATGTCCACCTCACCGGCTACGAACACATCCTCGACGCTGCCGACGAAGCCTACCGCCTCAGCTCACTCGGCCTGCGCAGCGACGTGATCCCGCTCGGCAACGCCGCGTCGAACCTGCAGTAGCATCCGCGCCCCGCCTTCTGACACTGTTTTCGATCCGGCACGCCAGAGCCCTGTCGCGTTCGCCCTGCGCCCGCTGGGAGTCACGATGACGCAGCTCTGGCGAGGCCTGCCGGGCCGGGAAGCGATTGCTCGGGCGCCGAATCGCTGTTCCGCGATCCCGGCTCAGCGTGGCCGCCCACGTTACCTTTCACGCTGCATGTCACTCGATCGCGCGCGCCGTTGGCGCAGCCTCCACTTCGTTCCCGGCGCCAGCGCCAAGATGCTCGACAAGGCTGCATCGCTCCCGGCCGATGCGCTGATCCTCGACCTCGAGGACGCGGTGATACCCGAGGACAAAGACGCGGCGCGCGCGCAGGTCGCCGAGTGGCTCCGCTCGACCCCGACCTCGGCCGATCGTCTGGTGCGCATCAACCCGCTCGACACACCCTGGGGCCGCGCCGACCTCGAGGCCACGCTGCCGGCGCGTCCCGACGGCTTCATGATCCCGAAGATCGAGCGTCCCGGCGATCTCGAGCAGGTCGACCGCCTGCTCTGCAAGCTCGAGACCGCACACGGCCTCGCCACCGGCTCCACGAGCGTCATCGCCATCGCGACCGAGACACCGCGCGCCGCACTGCGGCTCGAGGAGATCGCCGACGGCCCGCGCATCGTCGGGCTGACTTGGGGCTCGGAGGATCTTTCGGCAGTACTGGGAGCCACGCGTACCCGCAGCGACGATGGACGCTACCTGCCGGTATTCGAGCTGGTTCGCCAGCTCACGCTGCTCGCTGCGCACGCCGCGGGAGTGGCCGCGATCGATGGCGTCTACACCGAGTTTCGCGATCTCACTGGCCTCGCGCGCGAGGCCGAGCAGGCCGCCGCCAGCGGGTTCACCGGCAAGCTCACGATCCACCCGGCCCAGATCGAGCCGGTGAACGCAGCCTTCACTCCCGGAGTCGAGACGCTCGAGACGGCCCGGGCGATGCTCGCGGCCTACGAAGAGCATCGCGGCGCGGGCCGCGGAGCCTTCGTGTTCCGCGGCAAGATGGTCGACGCGCCGCACCTCACGCTTGCCCGCCGGCTGATCGAGCGCGCGCAGAGCTGAGCGCCCCGTGTCCCTGCGCCCGCCAGCGCCGCCTACCGCGGATCGGTGCTCGGCGTCCTGTGCCTGGTCCAGGTCGTCGACTTCGTCGCTCGCCAGATCCCCTCGAGTCTGGTGGGCGCGCGGAGTACGGCTCGACCCCGGGTCACGGCTCCGACCCGGTCGGAGCGGTCGCGTCGGCTCCCGCCACCGCGCGGACGGCGCGCAACAAGCGCCCGGCGTACTGGCGGTGCGCCAGTGGACTCGGATGCGCATCGTGCGGCAGGTTGCGCATCCCGGGACGATCGAGATCGAGAGCCAGTCGCACAGGAGTCGCCCCAAGCGCGGCAGCCTCGGCGAGCACCTCCTCGCTGGCGCCGGCGATGCCCGCCACGATGACCCGAGCGCCCGCCTGCTGCGCGCGTTCGACGAATCGGCGTACCAGCGCTCGGGTGACCGCGGGACCGTTGGCGCGATCGCGCTCGAACGCATTCCAGCGCCGCTCGGCCGCGTGCACCAGCGCCGAATACCGCATTCCCGGCCACTCCCGGTACTCGACCTCGGCCATTTCGACGCTCAGCTCTCCGTCGTCATCGAGGCGAGCAAAGGGCTGGATCAGCGGTCCGAGCGAGCTGAAGGGTGCAACGCGCTTGCGGCGCTCGCGCACGAAGGTATTGCGATCGACGTGGAACGCGGCATAGGCGAGCACCGCGACCGCAGGCGCCTTCCGTTGCTCGAGCGCGCGCTCGAGCTGCAGCAGGGACTGCAGCGTTCCGTAGCCGTTCACGGAGTAGTTGACGACTTGCCAGTCAGGGAGCCATTGCTGGAGCTGCCACGCGTAGACGGCCTCATCGTCGACGCCCCAGCCGTAGCTGAACGAACAGCCGAAGATCCACAGGGCCGGGGCATCCCGGCCTGCATCCTGCGGGCTCTCGGGCGGGCGCGTGATGCGCAGCGTGTCGGGCCCGTGGGTCACGCGAAAGGCGGAGCCGCTCGCGAAACGCACCGTGTAACGCCCGGGCAGCATGCGGTAGCCGAGCACGGCGTCCGCCTGGTACAGCCGCCCGCCGGGCTCCACGCGAAGCGCGGGGGCCTCCGATCGCCACGGGACGTCGCCACGCGCACGCACCGCAAGCTCGGCCAGCCCGAAGACGCCCGCGAATACCGCCACACAGTAGACGCTGTACAGCAGCGCGAGATGTCGGCCCGACGACAACGGCCTAGCTCGGCGGACGGAAGTCCTCGGGCATGTTGTCGATGTAGCAGCGTTCCTCGATGCGCTCGGCAATGCGCCAGCCCGCTTCAGTGCGCACGAGCCGATCCACGTACCAGAGCCCACAGACGAAGACGTGCTCCGCGCCGTTCCGATCGAGCACCATGGGGTTGTGGCAGATGCAGCGCGCCGTGGCGCGATCGCCATCGAGATCGACCACCAGGTTCGAGATCATGTGCTGGAAGCTCTTGAACAGCACCATCGACTTGCCCAGGAACTCCTTGGTCTCCGGCAGCGTCCCCTTGCTCCCGCCGAGCGCCGTGTAATCGATGAAAGCGTCGGGTGTGAAGACGTCATCGAGCCCGTCCCAGTCGCGCGTATCGATGCAGTGCGAGTAGCGAACCAGCAGATCCTGGATCTCCATGCGATCGGAGATTTCCTGCAGCGTCATGGCCATCCGGACTCTCCTTCTGCGCCGTTCCCGAGCGGGGAACGACAGGAACGCCGAGTATAGTGGCGGCCGCCGGCAGGCGGGCGCTCTTGCTCCGGCTGGTGCTGTGACGGGTGGGCCGCTCGGATAGCGACACCGAGACCGCTACGAGGAGCGGATGCGCGCGAGATCCCAGACCGCCACGACCCCATCGTCATAGTCCGCCGGCCCCCAGAGCGCATCGAGCTGCCGCTGGGTGCGCCTCGCTTCCCGCCGCAGCGCCTGCCAGATCCCCGGATGGGGTCGCGTCGGGTCCGGGCCCCCGCGCGCTGCTCGAGCGGCGCGCTCCTCGCGTTCGAGATCGAGATGAATCACGGCATAGCGTCCGCCACTGGCAATCAGGGCAGCCGGTGTAGCCAGCAGGTAGTGCCGCAGCGCGACCTTCGGGTTGCGAACGAGCGGCTCGGCGTTGGCAACCAGCACGGCTCGCCGGTGGTGCTCCTGATACGCCGGGACCGCGTGGCCAAAGCCCCAGGACGGATGCCAGGGGAGTTCGACCAGCCCACCTCCGGGCTCTCTGTCGAGCTCGCGGTAGAACGCAGGCAGCTCCGAGCGTGCGATCTCGGGACGCGAACGCGTGAACAGGATGTAGTCGTCGTGCTGACGAAACGACGAACGCCAGAAGCCGCCGTCGAGATACGGGCCCGCCCACAGCAGGGCGACGGCCAGGCAGCCGAGCGCGGCCGCCCGCCGCCCGCCGGAATCCACTCGCCAGCGAGCGAACACACCATCGATGCCGGCGGCGGCACCTAGCAAGGACATGGGCAGCGTCACCAGGAAGGCACGGGTCGCGAGGATCGGCGAGTCGAGTTCGGGAGCAAGCACGAGCAGACCCACGACGTGGCCCAGGAGTGCTGTGGGAACGAGCAGCGCGAGCAGCAGCTGCCCCCGTCTCCAGAGCTCGACGGGACCCGCCGCCACGACGGCCCAGAAGCCCAGCGCGACCAGTGACCCCGCGCTGCCGGCGTGCAGCCGCATCACCTCCCACGCGATCGAGAGATCGAGCCCCCCGACTCCGCTCTTGGCCCCGACCAGTGCAGCCAGCGTGTCCAGACCGGGCGCCAACATCATCCCTGCTGTGAGCAGCAACCCGACAGCGAGCCACGCGATCCCCGGCAGCCCAAACGCCACGAGACGCGGCTGCAGCGCGATGGCTAGCAGCCCCGCGCCGAGCGGCGCGACCACCACCGGCCCGGCTCCCAGATGGAAGAAGATCGCAAAGGCTCCGCAGAGGACGTAGACGGCACCGAAGCGTCGCCCCCCACCCTGGCCGTAGCGGGCGAACGCGAGCACGGCACACGTCGTCAGCGCCACGGTGATCGAATACGAGCGCACCATCCGGCCGTAGATCACGAGCATCGGCGACAGGGCCAGCAACCAGGCCCAGAGCCACGCGACCCGCGCGCCCGCCAGCGGAGCCAGCAGCCGCGGCGCCACCAGCAGCAGCGCGAGCGACCCGAGCAGTGCGGGCGCGCGCAGCACGGATTCCGAAAGGACTCCGCCCGCGTCGAGCCAGAGTCGATACAGCGCCGTCAGCGGAAGACTGTGGTCCGTCTGCTGCCAGGTGACGAGGATCTGATCGAGCGGCATCGAAATGGCCGCACGCACGGCGTGGAGCTCGTCGTCACCCACGATCTGCTCGCGCAGGTTCCAGACGCGCAGCGCGAGCCCGACGCTGACGGGCGCGGCCAGGCGGCTGAGACCGATGCGCTCTGCGTTCGGATCGGACGCCATCGTGCGAGCTTCCTCCACCCGCCGCGGACGTGCCAGCACTGCACCCGCGACTGCTACCTTGACGCCGTGGAGTTCGTGGCCTTCGCGCTGTTCGTCGGCTATCTCGTACCGTGGATCGCGGCCGTTGCCCGTGAGCACCACCGGCACGGCGCGGTCCTGGCGGCGACGCTGCTGCTCGGCTGGACGGGCCTCGGCTGGCTGGCCGCCTTGCTGTACGCGCTGACGAGCGATCCACAGGCCCGCCGGCCGCTGCGACTGATCGCGGGCGGAGCCAGTGGTCCGACGCCGCCCTTCGGGTCCGACTGACGCGGCGCGCTAGTGTGGCGCTCGCGGAGCGCAGCGCCGCAGCCCCGGAGGTCCCGTGCCGTACCAGGACATTCGCTTCGAGCTCGCCAGCGGCGTCGCCACGATCACCTTGAACCGCCCGGACGCGCTGAACGCCTTCAGCGGCACGATGGGGCGGGAGCTCGGCGAGGCCTACCTGCGTTGCGACCAGGACGACGACGTGCGGGCGATCGTCCTGACCGGAGCGGGGCGCGCCTTCTGCGCCGGGGCCGACATGTCGGTCGGTGAGGACACCTTCGCCAAGCCGGAGTCCGACGAGTTTACTGCCGCCGCGGTCGATCCCCCGGCCTTCGCACTCCGCAAGCCCGTGATCGCAGCCGTGAACGGGCACGCCATCGGTCTCGGCCTCACCCTCGCCTTGCAGTGCGACCTGCGGGTGATCGCGCGCGAGGGCAAGTACGGTGTCGTGCAGGTTCGCCGGGGCGTCATGCCCGACGCCTATTCCAACTGGACACTGCAGCGCATCGTCGGGCTGGAACGCGCGGCCGAGATCCTGCTGACCGGCCGCCGGCTGAGCGGCGACGAGGCGTTCGCCCTGGGCATCGCGAGCCGCTGCGTACCCGCCGACGAGGTGCTGCCCAGCGCGCTCGCGATTGCCCGCGACATCGCAGTGAACGCAGCTCCCCTGTCTGTCGCGATCACCAAGAAGCTGCTGTGGCAGAGCCCGATGCTGTCGCCGTCGCAGACCGAACGGCTCGAGACGGCCCTCCATCGCCACCTGATGGGACGGCCGGACGCGATCGAGGGCGTGATGGCCTACCTGGAGCGCCGCGACCCGGTATGGAAGCTCCGCGTGGGCAAGGACTGGCCGGAGTGGCCGGAGGTGTGAGCGCAAGGCATGTGCGGGGCCTGCCGCCGCTGGCGGGGCGCCGCTCGCACACCCTGGTCCTGGGCTCGATGCCGGGCATTGCCTCGCTCGAGGCACAGCAGTATTACGGTCATCCGCGCAACGCCTTCTGGGACGTGGCCGAGGTGCTCGGCATCGCCCGCTCGTTGCCCTACCGAAGCCGTTGCGCTCGCCTTCGGCATCTTGGCTTCGCGCTCTGGGACGTGCTTGCCGAGTGCGATCGGGCGGGCTCACTCGACCAGGCGATCCGTTCGCCACGAGCCAACGATCTGGTCGCCTTCGCCCAACGAGTCCGGCCGGCGCGCATCTTGTTCAACGGCCAGGCCGCGCGCCGCCACTTCGAGCGCCTGCTCTCACCGCGCTTCGAGATCGCGCACCCGACGATCGTGCTTCGCACCCTGCCCTCGACGAGCCCCGCCAACACGACACGCAGCAAGACCGCCATCTGGCGGCGCGCGCTTCGCGGCGCCGCCCGCAGCGCACTCGGGGAGGCGCCGCGCGGAGTGCTCGCCCGACGTTTCGGCAGCGGCTGACGCGCTATCGTCGTGCCACCCGGCGCCCATGCGCCTCGCCGGGGCTACACGGAGCTCTCGTGAGCAATCAAGCCACCGACCCCGACGGCGGTGTCGGCCCCGTGCACGCCGAGTTCGATCTGGAGAGTGGACCCGTCGCTGCCCTGGCGAGTTCATCGGCCCGGCCCAACTTGAGCATCTTCGATCTCGCGTGGCCGTCGATCACCACCAACGTCCTGCAGTCGATCGTCGGCATCGTGGACATGGCGATCGTCGGCCGCGTGAGCGTCGACGCGCAGGCGGCGGTGGGCAGCGGCCACCGCATCTTCTTCATCGGACAGGCTGTGATGATGGCAATCACCGCCGGGACGACCGCGCTGGTGGCCCGCTCCTGGGGTGCCAACGAACGCGCCGAAGCAGAGCGCGCGACGCACGCCTCCCTTGTCTTCTGCTGCGGGCTGAGCCTGGTGCTGTGCGCGCTGGGAGTCGGTCTCGCCGCGCCCCTCGCAGCCAGCTTCGGACTGCCGGAGACCACGACCGCGCAGACGACCGAGTTCATCCGCTGGCTCTCTGCCTTCCACATCGGGTTCACGATCCAGTTCGTCATCGGCGTGGCGCTACGCGCGGCCGGAGATGTGAAAACGCCGCTGGCGATCGGGGCACTGACCAACGTCGCAAACGTCTTGCTGGTCTACGGACTCGTGTTCGGCGAGCTGCCCGGCATCCCGCTGCCGATCGAGCCGATGGGTGTGCGTGGCGCGGCCATCGCGAGCGGGCTCGCGTTTACCCTGGGCTCGGTGGTCATGCTCGGGCTCTATCTGGCTGGACGGCTGCGACTGCGGCCGCGCGCCGCGGGCTCGCTGACCCTCGATCGCCTTCGCCGGCTGTGGCACATCGGCTACCCATCGGGTCTCGAGCAGGCCGTGTTCCAGGGCGGCTTCTACGTCTTCATCGTGATCGTGTCGCAGTACGGCACGGCGCCGAACGCCGCCTACAACATCGGCGTCCAGCTGTTGTCACTGTCGTTCGTGATCGGCTTCGGCTATTCGATCGCCGCCTCGACGCTGGTCGGCCAGTACCTCGGAGCAGGCGAGCCCGAGCAGGCCACCGACGCCGGCTGGCGCTGCATGAGGCTGTCCATCTACTCGATGATCGTGCTCGGCGTTGCGATCGTCGCCAGTGCGCCCTGGGTCGCGCCGTTCTTCAACGAGGATCCCGAGGTAGTGAGGCTGACGGTGGTGTTCATCAACGTGCTCGGCCTGGTCCAGCCCCTGATGGCAATCGAATTCTCGCTGTCCGGCGCGTTGCGCGGAGCCGGCGACACGCGCTGGCCACTGATCTCGGTGATGAGTGGCTTCATCGGTGTGCGGCTCACACTCGCGGTGCTGTTCTGGCAGCTCGGGCTCTCCGTGGAGTGGGTCTACGCGGCGCTGATCGGCGACTACATCGTGAAGTCGGCCGTGCTCGCGACTCGCTTCGGGCGTGGGCGCTGGCAGCTGCTGCGCGTCTAGCAGCCCACCGCGGGACTCCCACGGCAAGCGCGGCCAGCGAGCTGCATGGAGCCTGGAGTCCGGCTCGCGGAACGACGGGGCCCGCCCGGCGGTTGCCGGACGGGCCCGAGGGTTCCGTCCATCGCCTCTGGGAAGGGTTGGGTCAAGGAAGAGTGCGGACTTCTGGAAGACAGTCAGTCGTGGTGGCCTCGCCTTCCTCTCCATCCTGACCCGCCGCGAAAAACGGTATACCTCCAGCTCAATAGGTATCACCCGCCACAAGCCTATCCATCCCTCATTTGAGTGAATTCAAAGGGGTTTTCACGACCCGCGGCTCGAGGGGGGAACAGCCCCATCACTTGACTAACGCCATTCGACGAAAGTGCCTAAACTACCGTCCGGGAGTCGTTTTCGCCGGATTATCACGATGAACCCCGAACAACGCGCCATCGAACTCGTCGATCTCACCTACCGGGCAGCCACCGACCCCGAGGCCTGGAGACCCGTCGCAAAAGCACTGTCGGAGTTGTTCGGCGGTGCAGCACTCATCCTAGACATTCAAGCGCCCGGGCTCGGCCAGCCCGACGGAGAGTTCCACGTCGGACTCGATCGGGACCTCATGCGCGAAGCCCGGTCCTCGTGGAAGGAAGGCCTGGCCTGGATGACGGCCGCGGGCAACGACCTCGGCAAGCGCTTCATTCGGGTCTCGGACTACTACACCCAGCAGGATCTGGCAGAGAGCAAATTCGTGCGCGAGTTCCTGATCCCGCAAGGACTCGCACCCGAGTGGCCGATCGTACACATCATCTCTCCGGAAGAAGCCGTGCTGTCGTCCGGCATCTCCGTGTGTCGACGCAAAGGGGGCTCGCCGGTCACCGAGGAACAGCTGGGTGTCGCCGATCGCCTCGTCCCGCACCTCAAACGCGCGATCGCGATCTCCAGCCGACTCGCCAACGTCGCGAATCAACAGGTCGCACTACACGAGGTGATCGATCGCATTCCGACGGGCGTGATCATCCTCGATACGAGCTGCCGGCCGCTGTTCGTCAATCGGATGGCCACTCGTATTCTGAAGCTCGAAGATGGGCTGACGATCGACGAGAGAGGCCCGCGCGGAAAGGACCAGACCTCCACCGCGCAGCTGCGAAGTCTGATCGACTCGGCCGTCAATCCGCTGCCGGGACACGAGCTCGCCGGAGGAGGCTTCATGGGTCTGCCGCGCTCCTCCGGCCTGCGCGCGTTCCCGCTGCTGATCACTCCCATCCTCGGTCATACGAATCGCGGCACCATCGCTGACGGCGCAGCGGTGATGTTCGTGAGCGATCCCGATTGTCGCGATGTCTCGTTCGCGACGGTCCTGAGCGAGGTCTATGGCCTCACGCCCGCAGAGTCGGAACTCGCGCAGCTGCTCGCACAGGGACGATCGCTCGAGGAAGCAGCCACCGCTCGCCACGTCACACTCAATACCGCGCGGAGTCAGCTCAAGCAGGTGTTCGCCAAGACGGACACCAACCGGCAGGGCGAGCTGCTGCAGCTCGTCCTGAGTGGCGTCACGGTGATCGACCGGCCGCCGGATGCCGACGCCGAGGAGACTGCCAGCGATAAGACAGCGCCGGCCGCCGTGCTGCCCACCGGATCGAACTAGACCCGCGGACCCAGCGCGCACCCAGCACGCACCGCCAGGTCGAGCGCAACCGGCGACGGGCCCCGCGTCCGCTCGAGCGTGCTCGCGGTGCCATCCCAGCAACATGGCACCGCGAATGTGGACTACCGCTCCGCCTCCGAGGCGCCGACGAGCTCGTCCAGCAGCGATCTCGCAGCGCGATCATTGGGATCCTCATCGAGCAGGCGGCGCAGCATTGCCTCCGCTGCCTCGTTCTCTCCGCGCGCGCTCAGCAGGCGTGCGAGCGCCCGGCGGCCAACGCGCGAGTCGGGGCGCAGCACCAGGGCGGCACGGTACGCTGCAATGGCCTCGTCGTTTCGACCGAGCTGGCGCAACAGGCGCGCGAGGTTCAGGGGCGCCTGCTCCGCGTTGGGATCGTGGCGAATCGCCGCGCGAAACGCGCGTTCGGCGCCGGCCCAGTCGCCGAGGCTGCGCAACGCCAGACCCAGGTTGTTGTGCGCGAGGACGAGATCGGGCTTCAGAGCGAGCGCGAGCTCGAGATGCTCGATCGCCTGCGGCAACTCGCCCTCGAGACGCAGGACTGCCCCCATCCCGTTGTGGGCCCGAGCCGACTGCGGACTCACATCGAGCACATGGCGGTACTGCTGGAGGGCATCGTGGTTGCGCTCCACCGACCGATAAACCGACGCGAGCCCGAAGCGTGCCAGGTGGTTTCCCGGATCGACCGCGATCGCGTGTTCGAACAACGGCAGCGAGCCATGCCAGTGCACCAGCTGGTATGAGGTCGCCACCGCAAGTGCCGAGATCAGCCCGGTCGCGAATACGGCGCCGAGCCACCGCACGCCCGGTGCCCTGCCGCGCAACCACTCGGCCACAGGCCAGACGAGGGCGAGAAACAAGCCGACCGAGGGCAGATAGCTGTAGCGATCGGCCATCCCCTGCGGCCCGATCTGGACGAGCCCGATCACCGGGACGAGCATCCCCAGGAACCAGGCCACGCCAACGCCGACCGCGCCACCCTCGCGCACGGCTACCGCCAGCGCGGCGCACACCGCCAGACCAGCGGTGACGATCGACGCGGCCGTGAGTCCGCGCCCTCCGTCGCCGGGCAGGAATGGATGCGGCACTTGCACCGACAGCTCGTGCGGCCACAGATGCAGCTCGAGATAGCGGCCGTACGAGTAGACCACGTTCGCCATTCGCTCGGGCAGCGACAGACCTCGCCCGACGGCCATCGCCCCGTCGTGCTGCTGGACCCAGTAGGTCACCACGCTGATCACGAGCACGACCCCGATCAGCGGAAGCTTCTCGATCGCGAGCTGCCCGGGCGTCGCGGGTCGGTAGCGCCCCGGCCGCTCCGCGCCCCCCTTGCTCGCGAGCCAGGCGGCCAACCGCGAATCCGAGCCGGGTGCGATCCGCCCGAGCGGCCAGCCATCGAGCAACAACAGGACGAACGGGAGGGTGACCAGCATCGCCTTCGACATCAGACCGAGCAGCAGCACGATCGTGACGACGAGGTATCGACCGGCACCGCCGAGCCGAGCGAATCGGAGATAGGCAGCGATCGTCGCAAATGCGAACACACCGCTGAGCACGTCCTTGCGCTCGGTCACCCAGGCCACTGACTCGACGTGCAGCGGGTGCAACGCGAACGCGGCGGCAACCAGCGCCGATGGAAGCGAACGCCCGGTCATCGAGATCAACACCGCGAAGAGCAGCAGAGTAGCGACAATGTGAAGCACGAGGTTCGTAACGTGGTGAGCGCCCGGATCGAGGCCGAACCACTCGACGTCGAGCATGTGCGACATGAAGGTCAGGGGCAGCCAGTTGGCACCCAACGATCGGGTGAAGGCCCACTCGACGCTCTCGACGTCGAGCCCCCGCAGCACCCACTCGTTCCCGGTGATGTAGAGCGGATCGTCGAGCGAGACGAAGGCGAAGCCAGCGACCGGGGCATAGACGAACGCGGTGACACCCGCCAGGACAACCGCAAGCAGTACTCGAACCACCATCGACGCGCCCTCACCTCCGCCACGCCGAGGGTACAGCGACCTCACAGCATCGCCCGCGGCTGGCGAAGCCGCTGTGGCATGATGCTTCGCTGTGAAAGGCCGCTCCCACGCCGTCACATCCCTTCTGGCAGCGCTCGCCTTGCTGCTGGCGGCGCCTGCGGCAGGCGTACTGATCGCATCGGGCGACGGGACTGGCAATACCCGCTCGCCCCGCCCGGACCTTCCGTGGCAGCACGTCGGGCGCCGTGGCGAGTTCAGCGCCATCTACCTCGGCCATCGCTGGGCGCTGACGGCTGCGCACGTCGGCGCATGGGGCGTCGAGTTCGCCGGACGCGACTACGCGCCGATCGATCGCTCGGTCACGACGGTCGTCAATCGCGATGGCTCGCCAAGCGACCTGATCGCCTTCCGGATCGACGCCCGCACAGCCGGAACGAGCGCAGCCCCCCCGCTGCCGCTGCTGCCGATCGCGCGCACGCGCCCGGCGCCCGGGCGCGCGCTCATCCTGGTCGGCAACGGCTATGACCGCGGCGAAGCAATCGGCTGGATCGGGGCCACCGGCGATACGCACCGGGGCTGGCGCCCCGCCTCCTCCCGCCGCCTGCGCTGGGGGACCAACCGCCTCGATGCCGCGCCCGACGAGATCACCTTTCGCGGCATCACGACCCGAGTGCTTGCAATGACGTTCACACCGCCGCGTGCGCCGGACGCGACGCCCTACGAAGCCCAGGCCGTCAAGGGCGACTCCGGCGGTGCCGTGTTCGTGCGTGAGCAAGGCCGCTTCGTCCTGGCGGGAATCATCATCGTACGCTCGGAGCACGCGGGACAGCCGGAGGGCGCCGCCCTGTTCGGCAATCGGACCTACGCGGTCGACCTGAGCGCCTACCGCGACCAGCTGGTCGCCCTCACGCGGCCCGACTGCGCCGACGAACGGGACAACGACGACGACGGGGCCGTCGACTTCCCTGACGATCCGAGCTGCATCCGTCCCGGCAGCAACTCGGAACAGGGACGAGCTCGCGGCCCCGGGCCGTTGCCCTAGCGCTGCCCGGGAAGACGCCGCTGGGCGATCGGAACGGGTCGTTCCGCAGGCCGCTAGGCCTCGCCGCGGGGCGAGTAGCCGGCAGCGCGGTAGATCGCGTCGACCACGCGCATGTTGGCAACACCGTCCGGGCCATCCGTTGGCACCGGCTGAGCCTCGCGCACGGCCGCCAGGAATGCCCGTAGCTGGTGTGTGTAGCTGGGCTCACCGGCGACCTTCTCGACCCGACGTCCGGCGCGCGTGCTCAGCCGCAGGCGGTGGAACAGGTGAGGCATCACGGGATTGAGCACGCGCAGCTCCCCGTCCTCGCCCTCGATCCGTACCGCGAGCTCGAGCAGGCGAGCCGACCACATCGAGCAGCGCACGTGTCCGGTGACGCCGTCGGGGAAGCGCAGCTCGGCCTGCATGAAGCGATCGACACCGGGCGACATCGCCTTCATGGACGCCGACAGCACCTCGGGCTCTTGACCCGAGAGGTGGCGTACCAGGCTCACCACATAGCAGCCGCAATCCATCGTGGCGCCACCGGCCAGCGCGAGTTGAAAACGGATGTCTCGCGGCCACGGCAGCGGGAAGCACATCCCCGCCTGGATTCGCGTCACGCGACCGATTTCCCCGCTGTGCACGATTTCGAGGATGCGCTCGGCCAGCGGGTGGTAACGCCAGTGAAAGGCCTCGACCAGCACACGATCGTTCGCGGCTGCCGCGTCGGCCATCCGACGCGCCTCACGCTCATTGGCAGCGAGCGGCTTCTCGCACAGCACGTGCTTGCCGGCGTCGAGAGCACGCACCGTCCACTCGCAGTGCAGGCCGTTTGGCAGCGGGTTGTAGAGGGCATCGATCTCCGGATCCTCGACCAACGCCCGGTAGCTGCGATGCACGCGCTCGATGCCGTGCTTGTCGGCAAATCGCTGCGCACGCGCGACGTCGCGTGCGGCCACGGCCGCGATGCGCACTCCCTCCACCTTCCGTGCGGGTCGGATCAGCGCTGTTGGCGTGATCCGGGCCGCCCCGAGAGTGCCGACTCGCAGCGTGTCCGTGCCCGTGCTCATCACTCGCCCGCGAGCTGCTCGACAACGAACGCCGCAGCGCGCCGGTAGTCGGCCTTGCCGTTTGCACCGCGAAACATCGCGTCTGCGACCGCGAACACACGCTTGGGCGTCTTGTACCCCGCCAGGTGAACACGAACGTGCGCGCGGAGTTCGTCCTCGTCGAACTCTCCCCGGCGAAGCTCGACGACCGCGGTGACGGCCTGGCCCCACTTCGGATCCGGAATGCCGACGACGAGCGCGTCGGCCACGTTCGGATGGAGCTTGAGCGCCTCCTCGACCTCCTCGGAGTGCACCTTCTCTCCGGCCGTGTTGATGGTGGCACTGCCGCGGCCGAGCAGCGTGAGGGTGCCGTCCGCCTCGACCTTGCACCAGTCGCCCGGGATCGAATAGCGCACGCCGTCGATCACGGGAAAGGTCTTTGCGGTCTTCTCGGGGTCCTTGTAGTAGCCGAGCGGAATCGAGCCGCAGCGTGCGATGAAGCCGCGCTCCCCGCTGCCCGGCATCACCTCCCGGTGATCCTCCGAGAAGACCTTGCAGTGCGCGCCGACGCGAAACGTCCCCGTCGCCCCCTCGACCCGATGCTTGTGACGCGTCACCGAGGTTCCGAAGCCAACCGCCTCGGACGAGCCGAACAGATCGGCGAGCGCGGCGCCAGGCAGATGCCGCAACAGCCCTTCCTTGACCTCGCCACTCCACATCACTCCCGACGACAGGACCACCTTGAGACTCGACAGGTCCCAGCGATCGGGCTCTGCATCCAGCACCTCGAGCATCGGCCGAGCGAAGGCGTCGCCGACGATCACCAGGGACTGCGCGCGATGTCGCTCGGCTTCGTCGAACAATGCTGCTGGATCGAAACGCGTGCCGGACAGCGTCAGGGTGGCGCCGCCGCCGAGAAGGTTTCCGATCGCGGTGAGCAGACCCGTCCCGTGCATCAGCGGGCACGCGCACAGCTGGCGCGGTCCCGGACCATGAGCGGTCACATTGGCGATGTGCTCAGCCGGTGTCGACGGTCTCCGGCCGCGGCTGGCGGGTGTGTTGGCGCCCCCGCCGAGCGCGCCCCAGATATCCTCATGACGCCACATCACCGCCTTGGGCATCCCAGTGGTGCCCCCGGTGTAGATGAACATCAGGTCATCGGGCGAGCGTTCGACCGCGAGCTCCGCATCGGGCCGCTCGGCAACCAGTGCGGCATACGACTCCGCAATCTCTGGCACGGCACCGCCTTCCGCCCCAGAGACCTGGATCCAGCCCTTCACCCTCGGCAGCCGGCTCGCGATCCGCAGCACGCGGTCCTGGAACTCCTCGTCGAACACGACGAAGGCGGCGTCCGAGTCGTCGAGGATGTAGTGGAGCTCATCGTCGACGTAGCGATAGTTGACATTGACGTGCACGAGTCGCGCCTTGAAGCAGGCACCGAGCGTCTCGGTGTAGGCGGTGCCATTGCGCAAGTAGAGCGCCACCTTGTCGTCTGGCGCCGCGCCCCGAGCTTGTAGCGCGGCGGCCAGCGAACGCGTTCGACTCGCCAGATCTCCCCAGCTGATCTGCTCGGTTCCGTGGATCAGTGCGGGCGCATCGGCCGGCAGCCCCGCCTCCACCCCCTCGAACAAGTCCCCCAGGTTCCAGCCAGCCAAGCTCCGCCTCCGACCTCCCACGACCTCGACCGCCCGAATTCGTCCGCGAGATTCGCCGAGCGAGTAGCATACCCGCCATGGGCCGCTGGGACTGGGTGGGACGCGTCCACCTCGCCATCTACCGCCGCAGCGATGGACGAATCGGCCACCGGCTGGCGGGCAAGCCCATACTCCTGCTCACCTCTCGCGGTCGACGAAGTGGAGTGCTTCGCACGACACCGCTGCTCTACTATCCCGACGCCGACGACTGTCCGGTGATCGTCGCCAGCAACGGCGGCCAGGGCCACGATCCGGCGTGGTGTCACAATCTGCGGGCGGATCCGCGGGCCATCATCCAGATCGGACGCGAGCACTTCGAGGCGCGCGCCGAGTTCGCCGACCCCGCTGAGCGCGGGCGCCTGTGGCCGCTGCTCGAGGCGTACAACCCGCCCTACCGCACGTACGCCCGGCGAACCGAGCGCGACATTCCGGTGATTCTGCTGCGCCGGCTGGCCTGACGGGGCCGCTCACAACATCAGCGCCGCTCGTTCGATGCACCAGTAGGCGGCCAGCGAGCCGATCACGTAGGCGGGCACCCGAGCCAGCAGCGGCGGGACGAGCGCCAGTCGCTCGCCTGCCAACACAATCCCAGCGACCAGCGGGACGACGATCATCAACTGGCCCAGCTCGACACCGATGTTGAACGACAGCAATGCCAGCGGGATGTCACCCTGGGGCAGCCCGATCTCGTTGAGCGCCCCCGCGAAACCGAATCCGTGGAGCAGTCCAAAGCCGAAGGCCATCGCCCAGGGCCAGCGCCTCAGCCAGCTCACGCCGTCGTCGCGGCGAGCCAACTCCGCTCCGAGGAGCAGGATGCTGAACGCGATCGCGAGCTCGAACAGGAGGGTCGGCACGCGTACCCACCCGAGCGTCGCAAACGACAGCGTGACCGAGTGCCCGAGCGTAAACGACGTGACGGTCGCGACCAGCGCTCGCCAGCCCGAGACGAGCAATACCAGCCCGATCACGAACAGCACGTGATCCAGTCCCGTCAACAGGTGCTCGACACCGAGGCCGACGTAGTCCCGCGCCACCGACATGGTGCTCTCGCGCGCCGGAACGAGGAAGACGGCCTGCCCAGCATTGACGAGGCCCCGAACCGAGCGCCCATCGGCGAGTCGCACGTGGATCAAGGCATCGGTCCGGCTGCGCTCGAGCCCGCTCACAGCCAGTGTGTGACCCACCAGACCCTGCTCGCCACAATCGACGCGCCAGCTCTCGCTGACCTGGCTGTCACCGACGGTGACCCGAGGCGCATCGAGAGCCTGGCAGTGCGGCGGAAGGACCGGACGCAGCTCGCTGCCGGTCGGCTGCAGTCGCGACAACTTCCAGCGCACTGCGACCTCGCCCGTGGGCTCGGCTTCGAGCGCCAGCAGCGCCGGAGCCAACGGATGGGAGGAGGCTCCGCCAGCAATGCAGCCGCACAAGGCGGTGATGGTAAGCGTGCGGCGGACGCTCACGAACGGGGATCCCCGGCTGCCGACAGGTCGACCGCATAGCGTTCGCGCAGCGTCGCCAGTCGAGCCTCGAGTACCTCGGCATTGCGGTCGGCCTGCAGCGACGATAACGCCGAGCGTCGGACCGTATCGAGCTCGGGCTCTCGCGCCGGCTGGCGCTCGTGCGGCCACACGAGATGCATGCCGTAGGCCGACTCGACCGGCCCTTGCCAGCTGCCCGGCTCGAGCGCGATCGCGCCGCGCGCGAACGTCGCCCCCAGCTGCCTGGCGAGCTGCGCCTCGCTCTGTAGGCCGAGTTCGGAGGGATGCAAGAATGGATCGCCGAGCTCGCGACCGGCCTTCGGCGACGTGCCCTCGCGTCGAACGCGCTCGAGCAGTGCTTGCGCGTCGTCCACCAGCGACCTCCCTCGGCGGTCGCGACTCAGATAGATGTGTGAGAGCCGCACGCGCTCGGGAATGCGATAGCGCTCGGGCCGACTCGCGACGTAGGCGCGCAGCTGATCGTCGCTCGGCGCCGCCCGCGGCGCGGTCGCCTCGAGCAGGAAGCGCATCTGCTGCACTAGTCGCCGGCGCACGACGATATCGCTGCGATCCATCGCGAGCTCGAGTGCCGCGGCGTACAGCTCATCGTCGCTGCGCGGATCGTCCGGCTCGGCCAGGAAGCGCATGTTCCGGACCAGCCGCGAGCGCACCACCGGATCCACACGGTCGATCCCGATGCGGCGGGCCTCGCGGTACAGGATCTCTTCGTCTGCCCACAGCGCCGCTCTCGCAGCGAGCTCTCGCTCGCCCGGGGTCCGGCCGGTCTGAGCCACTGCTTCGCCCGCGAGCCGCTCGAGCGTCGCCCCGTCGAGCTCGATCGTGCCAAGTGGCCCCTCGTCCCGCACGAAGTCGGTACGCACGCGATTGGCCGCGAATAGCAGCGCGCCGATCACAAGGAAGTGGAGCAGCGGACGGAGCAAGCGGCCTCCCGAAATGATGCCCAACTCCGGAGCGATGAGTCGGTGGCCGCATTCTGAGGCAGCCTGCGCGCTGCGTCGAGGGCCCGTGCCGCCGGTATACTCCCGGCATGCCCTACCACCACCTCGCGCTCGCGGTACACGACATGACCGCGATCGACTGCTTCTACCGCGAGGCGATGGGCTTCTCGCTCGAGCGCGTAGTAATCGCCAAGACGCCCGAAGGCGGCTGGGCCAAGCACTTCTTCTACGACGCAGGAGATGGAGAGCTGCTGGCATTCTGGGAGCTTCACGACGAGCAGATCGGCGATGACTTCGAGACCGGGCTCGCGGAAGCCGCCGGGCTCCCTCCCTGGGTCAACCACGTGGCCTTCAAGGCGAACACGATCGAGGAGCTCGAGCAGCGCTCCGAGCACTGGCTCGACTGCGGATACGATGTGCTCGACATCGACCACGGCTGGTGCCATTCGATCTACACCACCGACCCGAACCGCACGCTCGTCGAGTGGTGCTGCACCACGGCTGAGCCCAGCGAAACCGACCGGGCGCGCGCCCGGGAGGCGCTGGTCCGCGACGACCTGCCCTTCGACGAGGGACAGGCGCCCGTTCGCGTGCGCGAGTCGCCGAACGTGGCGCTCCACCGCCGCTGAGCGATGCGGCGACCCGACTCTCGCCCCCTGCACCCCACGAAGAGCAGCATCGCGAGCAAGCGGGTGTCCAATGGCGTTAGCTGGGCGGGGATTCTCCGAGCTCGCGCCGGGCCAGACGGTAGAGGGTCAACAGCCCGTTCAGGTCCGCTCGCGGGTCGAGCGCGACGAGTGAATCGAGAGCGCGCCCCTGGATCGCGGCCACCACGAGGTCGACGAAGGGGTCGAAGTCCGGATTGGTCTCGGCCGCCCCCGAAAACAGCGAGCGGGCTTCGAGACGCAGTGCGCTGCGCTGCGCGGCCGCAACCGGTTCGAGCGCCGCAGCGAGGTCGCGATCCGTGCGCGCCGCCACATACAGCTCCAGAGCCGCCAGCAGACGAGGCTCGCGAAAAGTGCGGTCGAGCAGGCGGAGGGCTCCCGCGATCGGGTCGTCCTCCCCCGCCGCCGTGTCGAAGGCGCGCCGGAGGTCGACGAGCAGCTCGGCGAACAGATGATCGACCGTCGCCACCAGCAGGGCAGCCTTGGTCGGGAAGTGCTTGAACAGCGCGCCCTGGGAGACGCCAGCCGCCTGGCAGACGCCCGCGGTCGTGGTCGAGGCATAGCCGTGCTCGACCAGACAGCTGACGGCCGCATCGAGCAGACGCCGCCGCGTGGCGATGCTGCGAGCCTGGCGCGGTCGAATCCCGGGTACGGTCGCCATCGGTTGGAGCAGCGTAGCAAAAGAAAGCAAGTAGTCGCTTTTTACTGGTAGAAAAAAGCGTGTTCTCGCTTTCTTTTTACTCGACGCGGCGCGGTACCATCCGGTCGGCCCCACGGCGCCAACGGCCAGAGGAGCAGAGGCGTTTGGAGACTCGGAGCGGCCTTCCGGGCTGGGCACCTGCACTCGCCGCGGCCCTGGGCCTGAGCGGCCTGATCGCCTGGCGCTACGGCCCAATCCTGCTCGGCCTGGAGTCGAGCTTTGCCGACTTCGACGCGCTCCACGCCGGGCGACAGCTGACCGAGGCAGCGGACTCGCGGCTCAATGCGTGGATCCTCGACTGGGTGCAGCGCAGCATCCTGTCGGCGCCGCTCGGGATCCTCGACACGAACGCCTTCTACCCGGCCGGCGGCACGTTGACCGGTTCCGAGCACCTGCTCGGGGTCGCGGTCCAGACGCTGCCATTTCGGCCGCTGCTGTCGGGTGCCGTCGGGCTGCATCAGCTCGCGCTCGTGCTGTCGGCCGTCGGGCTGGCAGCCACCAGCTTCCTGGCGGTTCGCGGCTGGACAGGCTCGAGCACAGCCGGCTTCGCCGCGGGGGCGGCAGCGGTGATGATGCCCTGGCGTCTGACGGAGATCTCGCACCTGCAGCTGGCCAGCGTGCAGTGGTTCCCGTTGATCTGGTGGCTGCTGGTGCGCGCCGTGTATCGCTCTCCCGGCCGAGGAGAGCAGGCGGTCCTGGTCATCGCGGTCGCGCTCCAGCTGCTGTCGTCCTTCTACCTGGCCTACTTCCTCTCCTTCAGCTGCGGGCTGCTGCTAGCTCTGATCGGCTTCGGCGACGCTACGCGGCGCGCGCGACTGCCTCGGATCGCCGCCTGCCTCGCTCCGGGCTATGCCCTGCTCGGGCTGACTGCCCTGCCCTACCTCGCTCGCCAGGCGTCCGACCTCCGACCGGGCTTCGACCCCGCCCTCTCGTTCGGGCTCGAGCGCACCTTTGGGCTCGCCCTGCCTCGCCTGCCGGGCTGGCTCGCCGGGACCTCGACACCACCCCTGGCGCCCGCTGCGGCCTTCGACCTGCCGGCCGGCGTACTCGTCCTGGCGCTCGTTGCGGGGGTGGCCGCGTGGACCCGACGCCCCGCGTCCCGGCGATCCGCCTGGACGCCGGAGCTGCGCGGCGCGGTCGTCGGACTGTGGGCCGTGTCACTGCTGGGGTTCGTCTTCGCTCTAGGTGGCAGCATCGAGTTCTTCGGACGGCGAGTACCTCTTCCCTCCCGATTGTTCGCAGCCGTGCTTCCGGGGTTCGAGATGCTGCGCGGTCCCGTGCGCTGGTGGATCGTCACCAGCGTGGCAATGCCGCTGCTGGCCGGCATCGGCGTGGCCGCGCTCGAACGGCCCCGACACGGCCTGGCACGCATCGCGACTCTCGCGCTGGTCCTCGGTGGGCTCGCCGCGAGTCTCCAGTGGTTCTCCGTCCCCGCCCGGGCCGCCTGGGACGATCCCGACGCCACACAACGGCGTTATGCCGCGCTCTCCGCGCTTCCTCCCGGACCGGTGGTCGAGGTGCCATTCGCTGGACCGCTGCAATCCATCGAGCTCGGATCGCGCGCACTGCTCGCGAGCACGTTGCACTGGCGCCCACTGGTGAATGGCTACACGGGCTATCCTCCGCCGAGCCATCCGCTGCTCCAGCGCCTCGGAGCTCGCCTGCCAGAGCGCGAGGTGATCCTGCAGCTCGGCCGCCTCACCGGGGTGCGCTACTTCGTCGTCGATCAGCGCGATCTCGCGCCGCGCGAGATCGCGCTCTGGCACCGACACGACGCGGAGGGCCTGCTCACCACCCGCTTCGCCGACTCCACTCATCGCATCTACGAGCTGCGCGCGTCCGCCGCGAGCGGCAGCGCGATCGACGGGCTGCTCGCCGCGAAGCCGGGCCCGACGACGGCCGAGGGGGTGCCCCGAACCCCTCTCGCGCTCGCTGGCGACAGCGCCGAGCTCGTCGCGCGGATTCCCCCGAGACAGGCCGCAGGCACCGAGAATCCGCTGTCACTGCGCGTCGCGAACCACAGCTCGGTCGCCTGGGCGGGACTGGACGTGCACCACGAGGGGCTCGTACTGCTCCGCTACACCTGGCGCGAGGCAGACAGCGATCTCGCACTCGAGACGGGCGTGCTGAACCTCGATCGCGACCTCGCCCCAGGGCATACATTCTCTGGGCAGCTGTGGCTGCGGGCGCCGATGCGCGAGGGACCGCACGACCTGTGCCTGGATCTCGTGCAGCAACAGGACGGGCAGCTGATCGCGCTGGGGGCCCCGGCTGTCCAGCAACGCGTCGAGATCGCTCGGCGCCCGGGCATGCACGAGCTCCACGGGCTCCGCGACGAGTATGCGCTCCGTGCTGCCCAGCCAGCGCCCTGCCGCCCGTCGCAGTCGGGCGCTTGACCTGCCGCTGGGCCCGCGGGTAGAAAGACCGCATGCCACCGACCACGAGCACCACCACGAGCGATTACGATCCGTTCGAAGAGTTCAGCCGAGCCCAGGGCGCGGGTGAAATCGACGATCCCTACCCCGACTTCGCGCGCTACCGCGCGGCCAGCCCGCTGGTCGAGATCGACCCCGCGACGGGCGAGATCGTGGAGCCCGGTTCGCCGCGGGACACCCCGACCGGCTTCGCGGCCGTGTCCTATGACGCGGTGCAGGAGGTGCTGCGCGACGGCGAGCGTTTCTCATCGGCGATGTACCGCGCGACCATGGGCCCCGTGATGGGACACTCGATCCTCGAGATGGACGAGCCCGAACACGCACGCCATCGCGCTCTGATCCAGCAGGCCTTCACCAAACGCGCGCTCGAGCGCTGGGAGCACGATCTCGTGCGGCCGACGATCGACGCCCTGATCGATCGCATCGCCGAGCGCGGGCGAGCCGACCTGGTGCGCGAGCTCACGTTTCCCTTTCCGGTCATGGTGATTGCCGAGATGATCGGCCTCCCCGAGTCGCGCCTGGCCGATTTCCATCGCTGGGCGGTCGAGCTGATCAGCATCCAGATCGATCCCGAGCGCGGCATGGCCGGCTCACAGAATCTGCGCGCGCTGTTCGCCGAGGTACTCGCCGAACGGCGCGCCGAGCCGCGCCAAGACCTGATGAGTGTGCTGGCTGGGGCCGAGCTCGACGGACAGCAGCTCGATGACGAGTCGATCTTTGCCTTCCTACGCCTGCTCGCACCCGCCGGCGCCGAGACCACCTACCGCTCGTCGAGCAACCTGCTGGTCGGGCTGCTTGGCGACCCCGACTCGTGGGATGCGGTGTCGAATGATCGATCGCTAGTCGCGAACGCAATCGAAGAGGGCCTCCGCTGGGAGTGCCCGCTCACCGGAATCATCCGCACTGCGACGCGCGACACGGAGGTCTGCGGCGTACCGGTCGCCGACCAGACCGCGATCCTCGTGAACCTCGGCTCGGCCAACCACGACGAGGCGAAGTTCGCCAGCCCCCGGCGGTTCGACGTGCGACGGCCCAACGCGCGTCAGCATCTCGCCTTTGCCTTCGGCCCGCACCGCTGCCTCGGCCAGCATCTGGCGATCATGGAAACGAGGGTTCTGCTCGAACAGCTGTTCACCCGGCTGCCGAACCTGCGACTCGACCCCGAGGCGCCGGCGCCCGCGATCACGGGCCTGATGTTCCGCTCGCCACCGAAGCTCGAGGTCGTCTTCGACCCGCGCTAACCCGCTCGATCAGCCCTTGAGATCGTCGTCGATCATGCGCTTGAAGTTGGCGAACGGCTGCGCCCCCGACAGGAATCGCCCATTGATGAAGAACGCCGGGGTGCCAGTCACACCGAGCTTCTGGGCCTCGGACAGATCCGCGTCCACGCGATCCTTCACGGCCCGCGAAGCCAGATCCTGCTTGAAACGTTCGACGTCGAGGCCGATCTCCTTCGCCCATGCTTCGTACTGCGCATCGGACAGCAGGCGTTGCCCTGCGAAGATCTTGTCGTGCATGGCCCAGAACTGCCCCTGGAGCTTGGCGGCCTCGGCGGCAGCATGAGCGGCCGGCGCCTTCGAATGGATCGCGAGCGGCATGTGCTTGAACACGATGCGCACGTCGTCGCCGTACTCCTGGCGCAAGCGCAGCAGTGTGGGATAGACGCGCGAGCAGTACGGGCACTGAAAATCCGAGAACTCGACTACGGTGACCTTCGCTGTCTCCGGTCCGAGCGCCGGCGCACCAGCGGTCGCCAGTGAGTAGACCTTGGCCGGATCCGGCCCGCGGCGCCGAGGCTCCGCAGCACGCGCCGGGGCGGCCTTGGCGAGCGTTTCTCCGAGATCGCTGACGGCTTCGCTAAGCGCGCCCTCGACCTCGGACAGCGTCGCGTTCGCGTCGTTTACGGCACTGGACACCATCCAGGCGGCTGCAACGATCGAGCCGCCCAGGATCAGTGCCGCGGCAATCACGGTCGCTCCGAGTCGATCCACCGGTCTTCCTCCAACCCGCGAGGGCGGGCCTGCTGGCGGCAATCTAGCAGCCCCTGAGCGGCCCAGGATCGAGCCGCTCCCCCTCACTCGCCGCTGCGAGGAGTCTCGAGAAGCGATTTCCGCGAGTTGAGCCCAACACGTAGTAGCTCCATGGGGCTGTTTCGTAACGCAGGGTACGTGGCCCTTGCGGCGGCTCGGCCCGCGGACTGCTCGAGTGGAACGCCCGCGGACGATCCCGCTTCGCCACGCTGCCCTGCGAGTCTGCGCACTCGCTGCGCGGCCGCTGCGCGGTTGCGTCTTCCGGGCGAGATCGACACGCGGATCGCCCTCCGCGCACACTGGAGCGACGTCACCCCGCAAGGCGAGCACGGCACTCACAACCATGGCCAGTCTCAGAGCAAGCCAGCTTGACCCGAGGCGGGCGAGTGCGACGCTCGAGCGTCCGGATCCTCCCCGGGACGCCGTTCACCTGATGCGCCGCCGGCTGCTCGACCCCGGCCTCGACGCGCATGGCGTGCTCGCGCTGACGGACGCGATCCTCGCGCTCCAGCGTTCCGCCCACTTCGCCTGACCCCTGGCCGCCGAAACGGTCTCGTCCGGGCTCAGCCCGGTTCGGCCGCGCGCCGGACCCCCGGGTGGCCTACGCCTTCCAGCCAGTCAGTCGGCCGCTGCACCCCGGTGCTCGCGCAGCGCTCGCTCGAGGATGCGCGCCGGATCGGTCCAGCCGGTCTCGTCCTCGATCGCCTCGCAGCGGGCGAGCACGGCGCCGACGGCCGGGCCTGGCTCGAGCCCTGCGGCGATCACATCGCGTCCTCGCACCCGCACGGCAGGCGGCCCGCCAAGCGTCTCGAGACTCTGCATGCGCGCGACGAACTCGTCACCGGCAGCAAAGCGGCGCGCCCGCGCGTCCTGGGTCGCTCGCCCGAAATGGTCCGCGCGGGCGACGCGCTGCAGCAGGTCGGCATCGACACCAGCGCGCGCCAGACGGCGAGCCAGCCGCCGGAAGCCCCGATCGCTCGATTCCTGGGCGATCAACAGTGCCGGCGCCAGGTGATGGCGAACCAGTGCCTCGACGGCCGCCACCGTCGCTCCCGGTGCGCGCAGCCGCTCGAGCAGCGCTGCGGCGAGGCCAGCGCCCAGGGCGCCGTGACCGTGCGAGCGCACCGCACCGGCCTCGCGGCGCGTCGTCCGAGGCTTGCCGAGATCGTGCAGCAGCGCGGACCACATCAGCCAGCCGTCGCGCTCGGCGTGCCCGCTGCGCAGTGCGGCCGCCTCGTCCACCACCATCAGCGTGTGCGTCCAGACACAGCCCTCGGGATGCCAATGCGGATCCTGAGGCACCCCTTCGAGCGCTGCCAGCTCCGGCAGCGGAGCGAGCCCCCGAGTCATGTGCAGCACGCGCAGCCCGAGCGAAGGTCTCGACGCGCACAGTAGCCGGTCGAGCTCCCGGAAGATGCGCTCGACCGCGAGCTGCGAAAGATCCTGCGCCCGGCAGCACGCGAGCAGCTCGCGATCGGGCTCGGCCTCCAGCCAGGCAGCCAACCGCGCGACGCGCAGCACGCGCAGCGGGTCCTCACCGAAGCGACTCGGATCCACCGCGCGCAGGCGGCGCGACGCCAGATCCTCAAAGCCACCGCGCGCATCGAAGCATTCACCCGTCAGCGGATCGAGCGCCATCGCATTGAGCGTCAGATCGCGTCGGCCCGCTCGCTCAGCGGCGCGCCGGGTGAAACCGGCGTTCGGATCCGGCTCGCCGGACCGCTCGACCAGCGAGATCTCGAAGGGCTCGAAGCCCGCGCCGCGCGCGAGCAGCACTGGAAAGTGGCGTCCCGCGACCTCGATCGTCTCGAGTCCCGCCTCGCGCAACACGCTGAAGGCCGTCGCCGGATCGAGATCGTAGAGCTCGACGTCGAGATCGCGCGCTGCGAGTCCGAGGCAACCGTCGCGCACCCAGCCACCGACGAGCAACAGCCGCCCGCCCGCTTCGCCGAGCCGCTCGGCCAGCGCCCGCACCGGCGGGGGCACGCCCAGAGACTCGGGGCGTACGAGTGTCACAGCTCCTCGTCTTCGTCGACATCTTCGAGGCGCAGCGGGTGCGGGGCATGGTCGTGGCCACTTTCCCAGCCAGGCAGCTGAGCGGCCTGCGCCATGACCGACTGCGCAATCGGCTCGTCGAGCAGCACGTCATTGTTGTCGAAACCTTCCGCCAGGCTCTCCCACAGATCGCGACCGCCGTTCTCCCACCACTCCTCGGCTGAACACTCGAAGTCGATCGAGAGCCGGATCATCACTTCCCTCCGCGTCCAGCGGGCGGCGCAGTGGTCCGCGGCCGCCATTGCGACCGGGTCAGATCGATACGACCGCGCGGGTCGAACTCGACACCCTCTGCCTCTAGCAGTGCCCGCTGGACTCGTTCCATCCCCGCGAACGAGCGAGCGCTGACTTCGCCGCGGTGGTTGACGACGCGCTGCCAGGGTACCCCCGAGCCCTCCGACAGCGCGTGGAGCGCGTAGCCCACCTGGCGCGCGTTGCTCGGCAGTTCCGCCAGCCGGGCAATCTGCCCGTAGGTCGCGACGCGCCCGCGCGGGATCCGACGCACGATGCGGTAGATCCGAGAGTAGCTGCCGGCGCGGGCGTCGTTCGGTCCGCGAGACATCACTGCGCGGCCCGCAGCCCCGCGTGCCGCAGCAGCGCATCGGTGCTCGGCTCCCGTCCTCGGAAGGCGACGAATACCTCCATCGGGTCGAAGCTGCCGCCGAGGGCGAGCACGGTATCGCGGTAGCGCTGGCCAACCTCGCGCACCCTGGCCTCGTCGTCGAGCCCGGCCTGCTCGAACGCCTCGAAGGCATCCGCCGACAGCACCTCGGCCCACTTGTAGCTGTAGTAGCCCGCTGCATACCCACCCGCGAAGATGTGCCCGAAGCTACACAGCAATCGATCCTCCTCGAGCGGCGGCAGTACCGTGGTGCGCTCGGCGATACGCCGCTGCACCGCGTCGGGCGAGGCCCCGCTCGCGCTGCCGTCGTGCAGAGCCAGATCGGTGAGGCCGTAGAGCAGCTGCCCGAGCATGTCGCTGCCTGCGCGGTAGATCCGCGCGCGGTCGAGCTTCTCGGCCAGCTCGTCCGGCAATGGCTCGCCGCTCTCGACGTGCGCCGAGATGCTGCGAAGCGTGTCACGCTGATAGCACCAGTTCTCCATGAACTGGCTGGGCAGTTCGACTGCATCCCACTCGATGTTGCGAATCCCGGAGGCGAGCCCGTAGTCGACCGAAGTCAGCATGTGCTGCAGGCCGTGCCCGAACTCGTGGAACAGCGTCAGCACCTCGCTGAAGCTCATCAGCGAGGGCGTGTCGCCCACCGGCCGCGTCTGGTTGCACACCAGGTGTGCCACCGGCAGGCGCACGTCGGCTCCACTCGGCGCGAGCGCGCGACTGCGGCCGACACACTCGTCCATCCAGGCCCCACCGCGTTTCTCCTCGGGCCGGGTGTACGGATCGAGATAGAAAGCCGCGAGCGGCGCCCCTTGCTCGTCGCACACGCGAAAGAAGCGAACGTCCGGGTGCCAGACCGGCGCCTCGCCATCGGCCGGCGCGATTCGGACACCAAACAACCGCCCAGCCAGCCCGAACAGCCCATCGAGTACCCTCGGGAAGGGGAAGTAGGGCCGCAGCTCCTCCTCGCTGTACGCGTAGCGGTGCTCGCGCAGACGCTCGGCCCAGTAGGGCACGTCCCAGTGCGTCACATCCTCGGCCCCGGGAGCGCCCTGTTCGCGAGCGAAGGCGCGCAGATCCTCGAGGTCGCGCTGCCCGGCGGCGCGGGACGCTTCGCGCAGCTGCTCCAGCAGGCCGACTGCGCGCCCGACGTCGCGAGCCATCTTGACCTCCAGCGAGAGCTCGGCGTAGTGCTCGAAACCGAGCAGCTGCGCCTGCTCTGCCCGCAGCGCGAGAATGCGCTCGATCAGAGGTCCGTTGTCGTGCTCGCCCGAGCTCGCCCGCGTCTGATAGGCGCGATAGAGCCGCTCGCGCAGCTCCCGGCGCGGGCTGTGCTCCAAGAAGGGTCGATAGCTCGGGGAGTCGAGCGTCACGCGCCAGGGACCGTCCTCCGCGGTCGCCGCCGGCTCACCGTGGTCCCGAGCGGCCTGCGCCGCACCCGCCCGCCAGGACTCGGGCAGGCCTGCCACATCGGCCGGATCGGAGAGCTCCAGCGCGAACTCCTTGGTCGAGTCGAGCACGTGGTTGCTGAACTGGGTCGAGAGCTCGGCGAGCTCTTGCGCGACCTCGCTGAACCGCTCTCGCTGCGCCCCCTCGAGCCCGACCCCCGCGTGCCTGGCGTCGCGCAGCAAGCTGGTGAGAATGCGCTGCTGGGCCGGCTCGAGCCCCCCCCACGCGTCGGAGTCGCGCAGGGCCCGCAGTCCGTCGTAGATCGTCCGACTCTGGGCCAGCTTCAGTCCGAACACGACGACGTCCGGCTGCACCGCCTCGAACGCAGCGCGCAGCGCGTCACTGTTCTTCACGCCCATCAGATGGCCAACCACTCCCCATACCGAGGTGAGCGCGTCGCCGATGCGCTCGAGCGGATCGACCAGGTTCTCCCAGCCGGCTGCGACGCCAGACGCGAGCGCCTGCTCCAGGGCCTCGAGCGCAACGCCCTGATCCTCGAGCACGCGGCGCATCGCCGGCTCCACGTGCTCCGGCTCGATCTCGTCGAAATGGGGCAGCTCGCCTTTGCGCAAGAGCGGATTGCGGTCCTGGGTCACGACTCTCCCGATCTCGGGCAACTTAGCTCACCGTCGGAAGCTTCCGAGCCTCGCGCGAGCCCGCTCCACCGGAACGCAGGCAGCTTCCGACGACCGCGGTCGCGGCATTCAATGCGAGTCCCACCATGCCGATGTGCACGCCGCCCCAGCGCGTCACGCCAGCCAGGGTCAGACCGACGGAAAAAAGCGTACCGACCACCAGGCCGCAGAGCACCGGTGCGGCCCGCAGCCGCGACCAGTGGATCGAGAGCAGAAATGCAGGAACGCACTGGATCAGCAGCTCCATCTTGAGCTCGATCAGCCGCCAGAGGGTGATGTCGCCCTGGAGCGCGAACGGCACCATCGCCAGCAGGATCGCAGCGGCCAGCCGCTTGCCGATGCGAGCCGTTGCCTCGTCACCGAGCGGCCGGGTGACCAGATCGCGTGCGGCGAGCGCACCGAGCGAGAGCAGGCACGAGTCCGCAGTCGACATGATCGCGGCGAGTGCTCCCAGGAAGACGATCACGGCGCCAACGGTTCCCAGCGTTCCGGTCTCGGCCCACTGCGTCAGGAGCCGCGGCATCACCTCGTCCTGCGTAACGCCCTCCCCGAGGCTTGCGATCGCTGCGACGCCGATCAGTGTCACCACCAGCGTGGTGGCAAAGGGCATGAACGACATCGCGGCGAGCGAACGCTGCAGCGAGCGCGCGTCCCGAGCGGCGTAGATGCGTTGGATCGCCTGGGGATACAGCACGCTGCCGAGTCCGAGCAGCCCAATCGTGCTGAACCAGTTGGCAACGCTCGTCGCGTCGGGCACTGCCAACACCGCCGGGCGCACCTTGGCGACCGAGCCGGTCATCCCTGCGAGCCCGCCCGCCTCGCTCAGCAGCCAGGCCAGCAGCGACCCGAGCCCGACGAGCATCAAGAGGCCCTGCCCCGCATCGGTCCAGGCGACGGCGCGCATACCACCGCGCGTCTCGTAGAACAGGATCACGGCGGCGAGCCCGCTGACGCCCCATGCGTACGGAATCGCACCGCCGGTCACGACACTGGTGACCTCGCCCATCGCCTGCAGCTGTGCGAGCAGGAAGTTCGCCAGCGCGACGGTCATCAGTGCGCCGACCGCGATGCCCAGCGCGCGGGCACCCGGCTCTCCCGCAAATCGATTGCGCAGGTAGTCGCCCGGCGTGACGAAGCCGTGCGCGACCGCCAGCGGCCGCAGCTTCGGTACCAGCGCGTGGAACACTACGACGATCGAGAGCATGAAGCCCGTCGACATCACGAACTCGAAGCCGCTCCGATAGGCGCGGCCCGGATAGCCGAGCAGCGAGTTGCCGCTGTACGCCGTGGCGTACAGTGTCAGGAACAGCACGAAGGTCCCGAGCTCGCGCCCGGCCAGGAAGTGATCACTCGCGCTCTTGTCGCGCTTGCGCCGGTGTGCAAACTCGGCGACGACGAGCAGCCCCGCCAGGTAGAGCCCGAGCGCCACGAGACCCAGCTGCTCGAGGCTCACGCTGCGCCCTCGTCACCGGCATCCCGGTCGTCCCCGCCACCCGCTTCACCCCCATCACTCCGGTCGGCGGGCAGAGCGTCCGAGAGCGGCGCGATCCACCAGGCGACGGCGTTCAGGCAGGCCGCGCCCAGGTAGCAACCGACGGCGATCGCAACCCAGTTGGGGAGCCCCAACAGCAGTGGTGGCACCGCATCGGCCGCGCGGTACCACGGAATCGAGACGAGATAGAGCAGACCGATCGCCCCGAGCAGCAGCGCGCGCAGGCGGCTTCGTCGGGCGGCCTCGGCCATGGAGGGGGTCGTAGCATGCGCCTCGCGCTGAACTCCTCCGCTCACCCGAACAGCTCTCCCTGCGCCGGCGGCTCTCGGGCCGCGAGCAGCTCCGGTCCTTCGGCGCGCGCATCGTTCACGCGATCTGAGACGGCTCGCACGGCCGTGTGCTCGGCCGGCCAGGGCACCAACAGGTCTGCAAGCGCCCGCGGGTCCTCCAGCTCGGGGTCGAGCCAGCGAGCGTAGTGCGTAGCCGCGAGCAACACCGGCATGCGGTCGTGAAACTCTGCGACGATCGCATTCGCGGCGGTGGTCAGGATCGTGCAGCTGTGCACCGCCTGGCCGCCTGGGTCCCACCAACTCTCCCACAAGCCGGCGGCCACCCACAGCGCGCCCTCGCCTTCCGAGGGATGGAACCAGCTCGGCAGCTTGCGACCGCCGCCGCCGCGCCACTCGAAGAACCCGGTCATCGGGACCAGGCAGCGGCGCCTGCGGATCGCCTCGCGGAAGGCGGGCTTGTCGGCGGCCGTCTCCGCGCGGGCGTTGATCATCCGGCTGCCGATCGACGCATCCCGAGCCCAGGTCGGAATCAAGCCCCAGCGATGCAGCGCAATCTGCCGCTTGCCCGGCTCGGCGCCGGCCTCACCCGCTGCCGCAATTCGCACGACCGGCACTGGCTGGCTCGGTGCCACGTTGAAGCGCGGCTGTAGGTCGAGCACCGGCTGCGCCTCGAAGTGGCTCGCGAGCTCTTGTCCGCTGCTCGTCAGCGTGTAGCGGCCGCACACGGCGCTAGAGTACCGGCCCTGCCGATCCTGAACGAGGAGCTCGATGTCCCCGCCCAACGCCCCGGACACCAGCGAGTCGAGCATGCTCGCGGACAGCCAGGCGCCCACGCCGATCCTGGCCGTGCGCGCTGCGATCGGCGGCGTGCTGATGGGGCTCGCGAACCTGGTGCCCGGCATCAGCGGCGGCACCATGCTATTGGCGGCAGGTGTCTATCCCTCGTTCATCTCGGGCATCGCCGAGCTCACGACACTGCGCCTCCGTGCGCGCAGCGTGCTGGTAGTCGGCACTGTCGCGGCCTCCGCCGGGGTGGCGATCCTGCTGCTCGCGGGGCTGATGAAGTCGCTCGTCGTCGAACAGCGCTGGCTGATGTACAGCCTGTTCATCGGTCTCACGCTGGGCGGCGTACCCCTGGTCTGGAAGCTCGCCCGCCCGGCGACACCGGCCGTCCTGGGCGGCGCTGCCGCGGCCTTCGCCGCGATGCTACTGATGCAGCTCGGCGGCGACGGCACAGGTGGATCCGATGGCAGCCTGCTGCTGCTCCTCTTGTCTGGGCTGGCGGGCGCCTCTGCGATGATCCTGCCCGGAGTGAGCGGCGGCTATCTGCTGCTGTTGCTCGGGCAGTACGAGACCATTCTCGGGGCGATCGACCAGCTGAAGCGCGGTCTGCTCGGTGACGCGGGAATCGACGTCGCCCTGTTGCTCGATGCGCTGCGGGTCGTCGTTCCCGTCGGCATCGGCGTGGTGATCGGCGTCGTCGGTGTCTCCAACGCGATCAAGTGGCTGCTCGATCGGCACGCTAAGCCAACGCTGGGCGCATTGTTGGGCCTGCTGCTGGGTGCGGTCGTCGGTCTGTGGCCGTTCCAGATACCGGTCGCGCCCAAGCCAGGTGACGTGATCAAGGGCCAGCTGGTCCGCGCCGAGACGCTGGCCGAGATCGAGCAGGAAGACTGGCGCCTCGAGCGCTTCGCACCCAGCGTCGGACAGGTCGGCGCGTCACTCGGGCTGGCGGCGCTGGGGCTGGGCGCCACGCTGGCGATCGCAAGGCTCGGTCGCGACCCGGACCCCGCTTCCGAGAGCTGACACGGAGCAAGGGAAGTCGTCTGACCACGAACGGCACGCGCCCTGCCCGCCGGGCCTGCCACCGCGCGCGCAGGTCGCGCGCATTCTGTGTCCGATGTCCCTGTTTGCACGCTCAACCACGCGCGGTCGACGCGGCGCGCACGCTTCTTGCAAAGTCGATCGAGATGCCCCGTGATCCGATTGGCGCGCTCGCCTTCCTGCTCGGCTGCTGGCTAGCCATCGAACTGCTGCGACCGCTGGTCACGCACTGAGCCGGCAGCCCGCGTGGGGGGCGGCTCGGTTCGCGATCCGTCCCGAGACTCCTAGCGCGGGCGGCGCCGCTGCTGGCCCTGAGTCTTGCCGAGTCGGGCCGGAGTCCGCGCGGTGAGCTCCCGGCAGTGCTTGCGCAGCGCCGCGACCTCGTCGCCGCGCAGCGGACGCGCCCTGCCGCGGGGGAGTCTTCCCAAGCGCAATGGGCCCAGCCGAACGCGCACCAGTCGCTTTACCGGGTGACCGACCAGCAGCAGGCTGCGTCGGATCTGGTGCTTGCGCCCCTCGCGCAGCACCAGACATAGCCGTGTGATGCCGGCATCGGGATCGGGCCGCAGCTTCTTCACACTCGCGGGCGCCGTCATGCCGCCGTCGAGCCTCACGCCGCGCTCGAGTCGACGCACCGCCTTGTCGCCAAGCTCGCCACGCACCACTACCTCGTACTCGCGCTCGCTGCCGAGCGAGGGATGCAGCAACGCGTGTGCGATGGCGCCGTCGTTGGTCAGCAGCAGCAACCCCTCGGTGTCCGCGTCGAGTCGACCGACCGGGAAGACGCGCTCGACGTCGCGCGGCAGAAACTGGGCAACGGTGCGACGTCCCTCGGGATCGCGCAGTGTCGTCAACACGCCCTTTGGCTTGTTCAGGACCCAGTAGCTCGGCTTCGCAAAGATCAGCCCCTCGCCATCCAGAGCAACCGCGTCCCGTACCGGGTCGGCGCTGTCGCCGAGCTGCGCGACCGCGCCGTTGACCGACACGCGCCCGTCGCGGATCAGGGCCTCACAGCTGCGCCGCGAGCCGATCCCCGTGGCGGCAAGCAGCTTCTGCAACCGAGAGCGCCCTGCCGGCAGCGCGCCCGACGACGCGGGGCGCGCGCCGCGAGTCCTCCTGGCGGCCATCGCCTCAGTCTACGATCTCGGGCTCGGTCCGGATCTCCGACTCGCCGGGCTCATCAGCCTCTGCGCCCGCCTGCACCGTCGTCGCCGAGACGTCCACCGTGCCATCGGGCACGACGATCTCGGGCTCCCCTCCCTCGGTACCGGTGGCGGGCTCGACGAGCCCGTCCGACTCGGCATCCTCGGAGCGCAGCAGGCCCTGCTCGCGCGCCAGCTCGTCGAGCTCGCGAAGCGCCGGCATCTCCTTGAGTGAGTCGAGTCCGAATACCTCGAGGAAGCGACGTGTCGTGCCGTAGACCATCGGCCTGCCGGGCACCTCGCGATGCCCGGCGATCCGCACTAGCTGGCGGTCGAGCAGGCTCTTGAGCACCGGGCCACACTCCACGCCGCGCACAGCTTCGACCTCACCGCGAGTGGCCGGCTGCTTGTAGGCCACGATCGACAGCGTCTCTAGCGCAGCGCGCGACAGCCGCAGCGGGCGCTGGCGATGGAGCTTCTGCAGATAGCCGGAGAACTCGGCCCGGGTCCGGACCTGATAGCCCCCCGCGACCTCCCAGATCTCGAACGCCCTGTCCTGCTCCTGATACTCGGTGTTGAGCTCGTTGACCAGGTCCTTCGCCTTGGCTGGCTTCACGTACGGGATCAGCTCCGCCAGCCGCTGGGCGGAGATCGGCTCGGGTGAAGCCAGAATCAGTGCTTCCACGATGCGTCGTTGCTCGGTGCGATCCATTCGATGCCTCGCTCACATGAGATCAGAGATGCGCTCGCGCCAGCGAGGCGCAACGCGATCGCCGTCGCGCGTCGCGCGCAGACGGATCGGGCCCTCGGGACTGCCGCGCTCACCGATCCCCTGATAGAGGGAGAGCGCCTGCAACCGCGCCAGCTCGAGAATCGCCAGAAAGCTCGCCACCAGCAGCGGGCGCGACGGCGGCCCCTCGACGATAGGCTCGAAGATTTGCGAGAACTCGATCGAATCGACCCGCTCGAGCAGCTCCATGATTGCGACCACCCGATCGCGCACGGCAAAGCTCTCGGCCTCGAGCTCGACCTCGTGGACGGACTCGTCCTCGCAGCGCGCCAGCACGGAGCGAAACGCGTCGAGCAGCTCGAACAGCCCCACCTCGATCTCGCGCTCGCTGTCGGGCACCCGCTGGGGTCCGCCACCCTGCGCATCGAAGACGTCGCGCCCCAGCAGGCGGCGGCGCCCAAGCAGCTCGGCCACCTCCTTGTAACGACGGTACTCGAGCAGCCGCGCCACCAGCTCGGCGCGTGGATCGACGCCCTCGCCCTCGTCTTCCGCGCCCTCGGGCGGCAAGAGCATGCGCGACTTGATCAGCGCAAGCGTCGCCGCCATCACCAGGTACTCGCCCGCCACGTCGAGCTCCAGCTCGCGCATCAGCTCGAGATAGCCGAGGTACTGATCGGCAATCTGCGCCACCGGAATCTCGGTAATCTCGACTTCGTTCTGCCGGATCAGGTGCAGCAGCAGATCCAGCGGGCCCTCGAAGACAGGCAGCTTGACTGCATAGGCAGCAGCAGCCCCAAGGCCGTGATCCTCGACCAAGACGACGTCGCTGTGCGGCTCGTGTGAACTCATAATCTGACCGCAGTGCGCACGCGGTGGGGGCCGCGGCCTGCCGAGGAGCCGACACCAGATGGCGACAGCTCGAACGGCGTTTGGAGTATGGAGGATCCCCCTGGACGCGGCAACGCGGGCTGGCGCGGCCCACCTGCGGGGAGAACCTGCCCGAGCCAGCGCCTCGAGAACTCCGCGCTTCCCGAGGCGAGTGGTGGCGCAGGACGGCGCCTCGAAGTCATTGCTTCCAAGGAGAGCACTTTGTTCGGCGCTGCGCCGGACCCGGTGGGCATTGATCGAGATGACCGAGCCGGATATCGACCGCGCAACGAGCGAACCCGACCGTGAGCGGCACAGGTCTCGTTGAGTGAAGCCGCTTGCAGCCCGGCCGAAAGGCAGGCCGCGCGTGATACCGTCCGGCTCCCACGAGCGAGGCCGAGATGCCGCAGGATGAGGACTTCGATGTCTGCGTGATCGGCACCGGGGCGGGTGGCGGCGTGATGATCGACCGCCTGACGGCGGCCGGGCTGCGCGTGGTCGCGCTCGAGCGGGGACCGCAGCTGTCGCTCTCCGACTTCGACGACGACGAGCTGCGCAACGTAGTGCGCGACGAGATCTTCTCGCCCCATCAGCTCGAGACCTATCGCTTCACCGCCACGAGTCCGAGCGAGACCGGGCGGCACAGCCAGATCGCACACTGTGTGGGCGGCACCATGACGCACTGGGCAGCCTGGTCGTGGCGCTTCCTGGAGGACGACTTCGAAGTGCTCTCGAAGGAGGGCGCAGTCGCCGGGGCGAGCCTGGCGGACTGGCCCGTCAGCTATGCCGAGATGGAGCCGTACTACGAGCTCGCCGAGCGCGACTTCGGCGTTGCCGGGAGCCAGGCGGCCAACCCGTTCGAGGCACCTCGCAAGTCGCCGTATCCGAATCCGCCGCACCCACAGCGGGTCTCCGGTCGCAAGCTGTTCGAGGGCGCGCGGAAGCTCGGCTACACACCCTTTCCCGTCCCGATGGCCATCAACTCACGCCCCCACGGCGGTCGTCCGCAGTGTTTGTACGGCGGCGCCTGCCGCGCGTACGGCTGTCCGATCCACGCGAAGGCCACGACCTTCTCGGTCTCGCTGCCACGCGCAGCGCGCACCGGCAGGCTCGAGCTGGTACCGGACGCGATGGTGTACGAGCTGCCGCTCGACGCCCACGGCCGCGTGAGCGGCGCGCGTTATCTCGACGCGGAGGGCGTGCAACACGAGGTGCGAGCGCGCCAGACGGTCGTCGCAGCCGGCACCATCGGGACGCCGCACCTGCTGCTCTCCTCGACGTCGGGTGCGTTTCCGCGCGGGCTCGCAAACTCGTCCGATCAGGTCGGGCGCAATCTCACCTTCCATCACCATCCGTCGGCACTGGCCGTGTTCGACGAAGACCTGCGGGCCTATACCGGCCTCGAGACGCACGCGGCAGTCGACGATCTGCACGCAAGCGATCCGAAGCGGGGCTTCATCCGGGGCGGCGTGATCGCCGAGCTCAACACGTTCACGCACCAGCCGATCGCCTTCTCGACACTCCTGGCGGATGCGCTGCCGTTCGGGTCGCGTTGGGGCCCGGGCCTGAAGGAGCGCATCCGAGCCTTCCCTCGCACGCTGGTGCTGGCCGCGATCTGCGAAGAGCTGCCGATGGCCGACAGCCGCGTGGATCTCGACCCAACGGTGACCGACCGCTTCGGACTCGCCGTGCCGCGCATCACCAAGCGCCAGCATCCCAATGACATCGCGATGTATCGCTGGTACGAGCGCAAGCTCGTCGAGCTCGCCGAGGCCACGGGGGCGACAAAGGTGGCTACGGGCCGGCTCCCGGGCATCCAAATCGATGAGACACGCGCGCAGAAGGGCAACGCCCACAATCACGGTACCTGCCGGATGGGCAGCGATCCCGAGACGTCGGTCGTCGACCGCGATTGCCGCAGCCACGCTGTACCGAACCTGTGGGTCGTCGACGGCAGCGTGATGCCGACTAATGGTGGCTACAACCCGACGCTCACGATCCTGGCCAACGCCTACCGCGTGGCCGACGCGTTCGTGCGCCGGGCCAAGGCGCGCCAGTCGTGAGCGGCGGCGTCACACGACGCGACTTCGTGCGCGGAGGCAGCCTCTACGGGGCGGGGCTGTGGCTCTCGCTGCGGCTACCCCGACCGGCCACCGCGGCAGCCGCCGCGGCCTCGAGCGCGCCGGTGAGCTTCTCTGCGCACGAGTGGGAGACGGTCGAGGCGATCACGAGCCGCATCCTGCCGAGCGATCACCAGCCCGGGGCGCTCGAGGCCGGCTGCGTCAACTTCATCGACAAGGCACTCGCCAACGAGGATGCGGCCGCCAGGCCGCTCTACACCGACGGACTCCAGGCGCTCGATGCGGTCTGCACCAGACGTTTTGCGAAGCCCTTCGTCGCGCTCGAGCCGGCTCAGCGCGACGGCGTCCTGGCCGCCCTCGAAACCGGCAGTGCGACCGACTGGCCGCTCACCGAGTTGCCGTCGCCGCTCTTCTTCGAAACGCTCCGCCTGCACACGATCGTCGGCTTCCTCGCGGACCCCGAGTACGGCGGCAATCGCGACTACGCAGGCTGGCGCGTGAGCGGGTACCCCGGCCCGCGCCACCGCCTCGGAGGCTACCTGCCCGAGCAGCTGGCCGGCACGGCGCCGATCGTTCCCGTGTGGCAGCGCGAGCAGCGCAAAGCCCGGTAATCCGCTGCTCCGTGGCGATTCCGAGCTGGCGTCGAACCGATCGCTATGTCCATTGGAGGCCGACGCGGCCTAGCGAGCGCGTTCGAAGGCTTGCCGTGAGATGGGTCCCGTGAGCGCACCGAGCGGCTCACGGACCCACCAGGCGCCGTCCGCCTGTGGCTCGCCCCAGCGGCTGAAGCGGTAGCGGTAGACGACGAAGCGAAGCTCGTCGGGGGGCGCGTCGCCGAAGGGACCGTCGGCGAGCAGTGCTCGGACCTCGCGGCTCCCTTCCAGCAGGCGGTGAGCGAGCGGAAGCAACCAGTTCTCGTGGCGCCGCGGGTTGAGCGCGGCAAACCACATCTGCCAATCGAGACGCGGCTGGTGGGGCGCCACGAAGCGCGGGGCCTCGCCGGGCGGACCTGCCTTCCAGCGGAAGCGATATTCGACCCAGTCGCCGCCCGCTCGACGACCCTCGATGGCGATCTCCGGGCGCTCAGTCGACATCGTGCGGAACAGGCCGTAGCCGTTCACGCTGCGAAAGGGCCGCGCCCAGCCAACCAGCGGCTCCGACCAGGCGAGCGGGCGGCTCCCGCCCGGAGCACGCGGCACCGTGTATGCGATCTCGCGCGCAAAGGCCAGGGCCGAGAGCGGCACCAGCACGATCGCCGCCACGACCCGCAGATCGGTCGCCCAGCGCGGCGCCGGCCCGGGATCGTGTGATCGACGAGCGCCAAAGCGTGCCGGCAGCAACCAGCGCCAGACATCGTCGTCGAGCAGCGAGAGGCAGAGCACGATCGTCAGTCCGTTGAAGAAGCCATAGTTGCCCGTTGCAGCGATCGCCAGCTGGAACGACACCATCACCGCGCACCCGGCCCGGCGCAGCCAGCGATGGCGAGCCGGTGCGAAGATCGCGAACGGCGCGACCAGCTCCGCCAGCCACATGAACGCGAGCGATCCGAGCTGGATCGCAGCCGGGAGCTGGTGCGCGTACCAGCTCGTCCAGCTCGGTAGCGGCTGCGTCTCGTAGTGGAAGGCCAGGGCGCTGCCGTTGACCCAGGTCGGATCAGCGCTCACGAGCTTGGTAATGCCGGACAGGAACATCAGCTTGAACAGCAGCAGCCACAGGAGCCAGCGCACTAGATCCGACACCCGCTGCTCGGCCAGCCCCCCGCGGCCCAGCGTCGTGGGAGCGAACAAGGCGGCGAGCAGGCCGGTTTCGAGCAGCAGTGTGTCCCACTGGAAGTGGAGAAACACCTGCCCGACGACGGTCAACGACAGGTAGAACAGCCACAGCAGCAGCAGGCAGAGCATCGGAGCGATTCCCGCGATCAGCAGCAGCGAGAGACCGACCCCGCCCCACGCGAGCGCGAGCAGGAAGCCGTCGCTGGCCGAAAGCCAGCAGAGGGTCGGCAGCAGCCGATAGGCACGCGCGCCCTCACCGCGTCGCGCGCTCTCGAGATATTCGGCTGCCGGCAGGATGCCGCTCTCGCCCACCAGCCCGACGATCTGCACGGCCAGCGAAGCGAAGGCAACCGCGTAGACGATGCCGAGCGCGCGCAGGAACACGCTGCGCATCAGCTCGTAACGGGACACCGGCGGAGGCATCGAGGAGACGGTACCGGAAGAACGGAACCGCCTGGTCCTTGGCGATCGCGTCGCGAATCCAAATCCTCGGGTTCGCACCAGCGGGCCTGTGCTACGAGATGAGCATCGGCAGCCGGCGGACCGGCGACCCGCTCGTTCGCGCCGGCCGCGCAGCCCGCATCAACGCGCCGATGTCCTGACACTCGCACGCCTGGCGAGCTCGCGCGCGAGCGCCAGCGCCTCTTCCCGGTTCGCGAGCGTTCCGTCGAGGTAGGCGGCACGCACCCGGGCGAGCACGCGGCCGATGGCATCTCCCTCCAGTCCGAGCTCGACCAGATCCGTGCCCGTCAACGACGGCCGGCGACCCCGATCCTCGGCCGCCCAGCGAACGATCCGACGTCGCAACGCAGGCGCGGCGAACGCGTGAAGGGCGATCACCTGATCTTCGTCCAGCTCGCCCAGGACCGAGTCGACGGCACCTCGCCCGCGCGCGCGAGAGACGTGCCGGATGGTGCGGTCGCGCAGCTTGCGAAAGCCGCTGATTCGCGCTGCGGTCTCTCCGCGTACCGAGAGCCGGTCGAGCGCGCGTTTGCGCAAGGCCGGCGACAGCTCAGCCAGCCACAGCGCCAGCCCAGAGACCCAGGGCCGGTGGCGAGCGAAGCGCCACGGCGGATCCGCGATCGACCGACCGAGCCGGCGCAGCGGTGTCAGCGCCGGCCGCGGCAACGCGAGCCCCGGCTCGAGCGCACCCAGCACGTGCCAGCCCTCGAGCAGCCGGAGCGCTGCCACTGGATCGAGCCCGAGCGTCGCGTCCGAAAACAGCTTCTCGAACTCGCGTCGGAAGCGGTCCCCGCTGACCCCGCCAAAGGCGCCGTCCCGCATGGCATCGCTCAGCGCCGAGCGGGTTTCCCGCGCGAGCTTGAAACCGAGCCGCGGAGCCAGCCGCGCGGCCCGCAACGAACGCGTCGGATCGTCGTGAAAGCTACGGCTGTGCAGCGCGGTGAGCCGCTTCTCGCGCAGATCGAGCAGCGCCCCGGGCACGGCTTCGACCGGCGCACGCGACGGATCCTCGACACCACAAAGCGGCAGCGCCAGCGCGTTCGCCCGGAAATCGCGCCGTTCGAGATCCTCGGCGAGCGTCGCGGGCTCGACGGTAGGCAGAGCACCCGGCCGCGCGTACGTCTCGCGACGAGCGATCGCAATGTCGAGATCGACCTCCGCCCCGCGCAGCTCGAACGTCCCGAAGCGATCGTGCTTCACGACCTGTAACCCGTCGATCTCGAGGCCGCGCGCGATCCGCTCGACCGCACCCGCGTGGTCGACCTCGACGAGCAGATCGAGATCACGCACCCGCCGCCGCAGCCATAAGTCGCGCACGGGCCCGCCTACCGCGTAGAGGGTAGCCCCCTCGGCAGAGACGCCTTCGCACAACGCTTCGACGAGCGCCTCTTGTGCCGGCGGAAGCGCGGCGAGCAGCAGCCGCACGTCCATCCTGGCCACTCAAGCCCCCGTCCGGCGCCGGCGCCTTCGCCGGCCCCCGCCGCGCGGGTGGCGGGCATCGACGGTCTCGCGCAGGTGCCGGCGGCTGACGTGCGTGTAGATCTGCGTCGTCGAGAGGTCGGTGTGGCCCAGCATCGCTTGCACCGAACGAAGGTCAGCGCCCCCTTCGAGCAGATCGGTCGCAAATGCGTGTCGCAGCACGTGCGGGGAGACGCGCGCCGGGTCCAGGCCAGCGCGGATTGCGAGCCCACGCAGGCGCCCAAAGAAGTTCTGACGCGACATGACCCCGCCGCGCCGCGTGAGGAACAAGGCGTCGTTCTGTCGCTTGCCCACCAACTGCGGCCGCGCGTCGCGAAGATAGTCCTCGCAGGCAAGGAGCGCGGCCTCGCCGAGTGGCACCAGTCGCTCCTTGCTGCCCTTGCCCCGCACGCGAACCAGACCACCGCGTCGGTCCAGTCCGGCCAGGGGAAGACCGATCAGCTCGCTGACCCGCAGCCCCGCACCGTAGAGCACCTCGAGCATGGCCCGGTCGCGAGCGCCAAGCGGCGTCGTGCTGTCGACCGCGGCGATCAACACCGCACTCTCCTCGGGCCCGAGCGTCCGCGGCAGGTTCCGCGCCAGGCGCGGACTGTGGATGCCTTCGAGCAGGTCGTCCTCGAGCATGTGCTCCTGCTCGGCAAACCGCAGGAAGCGACGCAGCGACACGAGCGCCCGCGCGCGGCTGCGCGCGGCGAGCCCGGCGGCCTCGAGCTCGTCCAGATAGGCGGTCACGTGCTCGGCTCGCAGCGAAGCCACCGTGCCCGTGCCCCTGGCCATCGTCCCCGACACGAAGCGCGCCAGATCCCGAGAATAGGCCGCGACCGTGTGGCGAGAGAGCCCGCGTTCGAGCAGGACATGCTGGAGGAAGGCATCGACCGCCGCGTCGAGAGTCACCTCAGCCACCGGAATCGCCCAGTGGGCTCTCGATGGCCGCGAGGAGCGCGTCACGAAGTGGCCCGAGTTGCTCGGGCGTCAGCTTGGCACCATCTCGAGCACGCACGTAGAACGTATCAGCCACCTGGTCGCGGATCGTCGCCGCCTTCGAAACGAAGATCTCGACCTCGCAATCGCCCAGGGTCCGCGTCAGGTCGTACAGCAGGCCGATCCGATCGTCCGCAGTGACGTCCACGAGTGTGTAGAAGTCGGACTCGGCGTTGGTCACGATGACGCTCGGCGCGTTGCGGGTCGGCAGCGACAACCCCCGGCGCCGCCGGTTGAGCAGTAGCGCAGCGACATCGGACTCTCCCCGAAGCACGCATTCGAGCGTCGCGGCGAACTCTTCTCGCACGAGCTCCCGCTCCCCCTCCCCGCCGGGCGGCGTAGTCAGGCGGTAGACCTCCAGCGCAAGCCCACCGCGCAGGGTGTAGACGTGAGAGCCGAGGATGTTCAACGTCGCCGCAGTCAGTGCCCCGGCCACTTGCGAATAGAGCCCCGGGACGTCGCGAGCACACACGATGAACTCGGTAAATCCACCGCGCATCTCGCGAAACCCGGTCCCGCAGACCTGCTCGGGCCGATACTTCAGGACGACCTGCGCATGACGCGCGATCTGTCGCGGCGTGTGGGAGACGAAGTAGCGCCGCGGCAACGCTGCAAAGTAGGCCTCGACCTGCTCCTCGCCGACCCCGTGCTCGCGGAGCTCGCTGATCGCACCCTCGCGCCGCGTCTCGACGCGCTTCTCGATCAACTCGAGTGCCTTCGAGGAGTCCTCGGCGCCCGTCTCGAGGAGCTCTGAGCTGCGCTCGAATAGCTCGCGCAGCAAATCGCCCTTCCAATCGTTCCAGGCGTCGCGCGACGACGCCCGAATATCCGCAAACGTGCACAGATACAGATTGCGCAGGTTCACCCGGTCCCCACACAGCCGCGCAAAATCCGAGATCAGCTTCGGATCCGACAGGTCGCGGCGCTGCGCAAGGTGCGACATCAGCAGATGATGCTCCACCAGGAACAGCACTCGCTCGCTCCGCTCCGGCGCGAGGCCCAAGCGCTCGATACAGACCCGCGCTCGCAGCACTCCCTTGGCAGAGTGGTCCCCGCCAAACCCCTTGCCGATGTCGTGCAGCAGACAGCCGAGGTACAACGCCTCGATATCGTCGACTTCGCGCACCAGAGCCGCCAGCTCCGAAAGGCTCTCCTCATGCTTGCCACGCCAGAGCCGGCGCAACTCTTCGACCAGGAAGATCGAGTGAACATCGACCGTATAGGTGTGATAGATCACGTGCTGCCAGCGACAGAAGATGTGCTCCCACTCCGGCAGATAGGCACCCAGAAGCCCGACGTCGTTCATCGCCATCAGTGTCCGCATCACGCGCTGCTCGGCGGACAGGATCTGCAGGAACAGTCGTGCGCACTCCGGATCGTGCTGAAAGCGCTCGTCCACCAGCTCGAGCGACTCCCGGATCCAGCGCGTCGCGATGCGCGAGAGCGGCACGCCCCACTGCTGCGCGACCACGAAGGCGCGAAGCAGTCGGCGCGGATCGTCACGCAGATGCGAGGCGTGCGGAAGCTCGAGGTACCCGGCCACGAGACGGAAGCCGTCGATCGTATCGAGCACCTCTGGGGGGCCCTGCCTCGGCGCGACGCGGGCCTCGCTGAGATCGAGCACCAGCTCCGAGTAGTTCTGAATCGTGCGAGCCTGTCGATAGTAGTCCCGCATGAAACGCTCTACTGGCAGCTCGATGTCTACCTCGTCCGACGGCGAGTCGTCGCGACTGCCGTACCCCAGCGACTCGGCGATCCTCTCCTGCAGCTCGAAACTCATCTGGTCGTTGCACCGCCCGGAGATCCGGTGCAACTCGTTCCGCGTACGCCACAGAAAATCGAGCGCGCCGTGCAGCTCGGCGATCTCCAGCTCGGTCAACAGCCCGAAGTAGAGCCAGTCGTCGAGATCGCGCACCGAGGGCTGCGCGCCGCGCGTTGCCCAGTAGGCGGCGTGATAATCGCGCAGCCCACCCGCACCCTCCTTGACGTTCGGCTGCAGCAGGAACAGCGACTCACCGTAGCGCTCGTGTCGAGCGCGCATGCCCGCACGCCGCTCAGCGACGAAAGCTGCCACGTCCGGCAGGAGTTCCGAACGGATCGTATCTGCGAAGACGTGGAAGAACTCGCCGTCGCCGCACAGGAAGCGCGCCATCAGCACGCCGGTACGAACGGTCTCGTCCGCTCGGCCGAGCTCGATCGTCTCGGCGATCGTGCGCGTCGCGCATCCGACCGTCAGGCCCGCGTCCCACATCCAGTACAGCAATCGCTCAGCAATCTGTGCGACATAGGGCGTGAGCGCGTCGCGGTACAGTACCAGTAGATCGATGTCCGAGTAGATCGACATCTCGCGCCGGGCGTAGCCGCCGACCGCAACCACGGCGACTCCCGTATCGAGCTCGCCGCCCTCGACCAGAATGCTCTCCTCGGCGAGCGCAAACAGGCGCCGGACCATCCGATCGGTGAGATCCGAGTTCGACTCGTTGACGACGCGCCCGGACTTCTGCTCGCGCTGCAGCCGCTCGAGGTACTCGCGGGTCTCGGCACGATACGAGCGAACCGCTTCGACCACTGCGCGCGACTCCCGTCCGACGGGACGCGGGATCTCGCCCAGCCAGCGATCGATCGTAGGCGCGCGGTTCACGGGCGCGTGCCCGCCACGCGGAGCCCGATCTTTTCGCGGTACCGCTCGATGCCCTGAGCGATCCGGTCGGCCAGTAGATCGAGGTAAAGATCGCTTGCGAGCAACTTCGCATCCTGGCGGTTCGTCAGGAATCCCGCCTCGACCAGGATCGAAGGCATGCTCGACAGGAACAACACATAGAATGGCCCCTTCTTGACCCCGAGATCCGGCATCGATCGCGTGCGGCGGTTGCGCGACAGCCCGTTGACGATGTCCTCGTGGACGACGCTTGCGAGCGTCCTCGAATGGGCACCCGTCTCCGAGACGCGTAGCTTGGCCAACGTCCTCTGCAGGCTATCGAGCTCGCCGCGGGGCACGTCGTTCTCGCGCGCCGCGACCTCGAGGCTGTGCCGCTCGTGATCCTCGTCGAGGTAATAGATCTCGATCCCGCGCGTCCCGCGGCGCGAGGAGGCGTTGGTGTGGATCGAGACGAACACGTCGCCGCCCGCGGACTCCGCGAGAACGGTGCGCTGCTCGAGGTCGAGGTAGCGGTCATCGCGGCGCGTCATCGCGACTTCGAAATCACGCGCCGCAAGGCTCGAGGCGAGCCGTTTCGCGAGCTTGAGGTTGATATCCTTCTCGCGCACGCCGCCTAGACCGATCGCACCCGGGTCGCGTCCGCCGTGACCCGGGTCGACTACCACCTTGCGGATGCTGCGCAGCGCAAGACCCGGCCGAGCGTCGGCAGGCTTGCGCCCCACGCTCTTGCGCGGCCCGTATACGTCCACGACGACTCGGTCGGGAGACCGCAGCGTGAGCAGCCTGTGGCGGTCGTAGCGCTCGAGATCGATCACGAGCCGCGTGGTCCGCAGGGTGTTCTGGCCGACGCGCACGCCCCGCAGCAGACCATCGCCGACCGCGATCCCGTCCTGATAGCTGCGCCCGACCCAGATCCCCTGAAGATCGACATAGAGCCGCGCCGGCTTGCCGGCCGACCGGTCCGCCCCGAGCCGTCGGACCTCGACCTCGACGGGCCGCGTGAGCTCCACCACGACACGCGTGAACTCCTCGTGCGACCAGGTTCGCACGTCGCGCACGTCACCCAGGCCGCGCGGGCGCTCGACGGCCAGCATCAGCGGCAGCAGCATCACCAGCAGAGCGATCAGGCCAGCCCGCGCCCTCACTCCTCGCCCTCCTCAGCGAGCTCGCGTTGTAGCTGCCCGAGCTCGAGAAGCGCATCGAGGGGCGTCGTGCGCTCGACGTCGAGCCCACGCAGTGCCGCCAGCACCTCGCGCTCCGCAGGGCTCGACGAGCTGCCGCCGCCCAGCGCAAACGCGAGCTGACCGGTGTCGGGCTCCGGCCCACCGCGCGCGAGCCGCGGTCGGCCGCGCGCGTCGAGCTCGCCCCCCTCGAGGTTGGAAAGGATCTGCTGCGAGCGTTCGATCACGGCATGCGGCAACCCCGCGAGCCGAGCCACCTGGATGCCGTAGGAGCGGCTCGCCCCGCCCGTGACCAGGCGACGCAGGAACACGACGCGCCCGTCCAGTTCCCGGGCGTCGAAGTGTGCGTTGCGCACGCGCTCCTTGGTCAGCGCCAGCTCGATCAGCTCGTGGAAGTGCGTCGCAAACAGCGTGCGTGCTGCCAGACCGGGTGTGTCGTGCAGGTACTCCGCCACGGCCCACGCAATCGCGAGGCCGTCGAAGGTAGACGTGCCTCGGCCGATCTCGTCGAGGATGATCAGACTCCGGTTCGAGGCCTGTCGCAGGATCTCGGCCGTCTCCCGCATCTCGACCATGAAGGTGGACTCCCCGCGCGACAGCCGATCGGAGGCACCGACGCGCGTGAAGATTCGATCGACCACCCCGATCCGCGCACTCTCGGCGGGCACGAAGCTTCCCAGCTGCGACAGCAACACGATCAAGCCGACCTGTCGCAAATAGGTGCTCTTCCCCGACATGTTCGGTCCAGTCAGCAGCAGGATCTGCGAATCGCAGGCGTCGAGCTGCGCGTCGTTGGCCACGAAGCCGTCGCCGCCCGCCCGCTCGAGCAGCGCCTCGACGACGGGATGGCGCCCGCCAACGATCGACAGCGCCGTCCCCTCGTCGACGGTGGGCCGCACCCATCCGCGCACCCGTGCTGTTTCGGCCAGCGAAGCCAACGCATCGAGCTCCGCCACACCATCGGCTGCGCTGCGGATGCGAGCGCTCTCGGCGACCACCTGCTCGCGAAGGCCCTCGAACAGCGACCGTTCGAGCTCGGCGGCCCGCTCGTTGGCGCCGAGCACCCGGCTCTCCATCTCGCGCAGCGCCCCTGTCGTAAATCGCTCCACGTTGGCGAGAGTCTGCCGGCGCTCGTAGTCATCGGGCACGCGCGACAGCTGACTCTTCGGGACCTCGAGCGAGTAGCCGTGCACCGGGTGGTAGCGGACCTTCAGATTCGAGATGCCACTGCGCTCGCGCTCATCGGCCTCCAGGCCCGCGATCCACTCACGTCCCTTGTCCGCGCTCTCGCGCAACGCGTCGAGCTCCGAGCGGTACCCGACGCGGATGTAGCCGGTGGCTCCCGCGCCGCGAGAGCCACGCGCAACGACCGGCGGATCGTCGATCAGCGCGTCGGCGAGCAGCGCCACGAGCGCGGGCAATACCCCGGGCGGGCGCAGCGACGGGGGCCTCGTGGTCTCCGGCGGCAGCAGACCTTGCTCGTCGGCCTCGAGCACCTCCACTACCCTCGGTAGCGCCTGGAGGGAGCTGCGCAGCTGACCGAGATCACGCGGCACCGCACCGGGACGCGAGCAGCGGGCGAGCAGCCGCTCGAGATCTCGAATCGCACGCATGGCTTCGCGCAGACGCGCCCGCGGACGATCGCGCTCGGCCAGGAATGCCACCGCGTCCTGCCTCTCGCGGATTGCCGCCACATCCAGTAGCGGATAGGCCATCCAGCGCGCGAGTCGACGCGCGCCGAGCGCGGTCGTCGACCGGTCGACCTGCTCGATCAAGGTGCCGCGGCGCCCGCGATCTTCGCCGTTCTCGAACAGCTCGAGGTGGGTGCGGGTTGCAGAGTCGAGCACCATCGCGTCGGACAGCGCATAGCAACGGAGTCGGGGCGCCTGCGCGAGGGCGAACGGCTGGTTTTCCCCGAGGTAGCGCAGCAACACGGCGACCGCGTGCTTGGCCGCCTCGCTAGGCGCCGCATCCAGTCCTTCGCACGAGGGCGAGTCGCTCCCGGGCTCGATCACAGTGACAACGGTGTCCGGCAGCGACTCGCCGAGCGCGCTCTTCACCGCGTCCGCGTGCTCTCTGTTCGCGAGGACCTCGCGCGGCCCGATCCGTTCGAGTTCCTGCACGATAAGCTCGGGGAGCGGTCCGTCGACGCCATCGCAGGGTGCCGACGTTGCGCGAAAGTCGCCCGTGGAGGCTTCCAGCACGGCGAGACCGCACACGTCAGCGTGCAGCGCAAGGGCCGCTACCGCGACCTCCCGCTCTCCGGCCAGGCCCGACGGATCGCCGACCAGCCCGGGCGTCACGACCTCGACCACTTCGCGTCGGACGAGCCGCCGCCCGCCGGCCTTCTTGGCGTCCTCGACCTGCTCGCAGATGGCAACACGGTGGCCCAGTTCAGCCAGCCGTTTGATGTGCTGGTCGGCGGCGTGTACCGGCACACCACACATCGGCACGGGATCGGGCTTGTTCCGGTCGCGGGTGGTGAGCGCGATGTCGAGCAGCGGAGCCGCCCGCTCGGCATCGTCCAGGAACATCTCGTAGAAGTCGCCCATCCGGTAGAAGACGATCGCGTCGCGGTGAGCCGCCTTCACCGCGAGGTATTGCTTCATCATCGGTGTCTCGAGGGCCGAGACCGTCATGCCCCATCCCTCCCGGGAGCCTTCGCCGCCTGGACCGGCGCGAGAACCTCGATCCATTCTTCGTATGCCTTGAGAGCGTCGGTCTCGCGTCTCTCGGCAAGCAGCAGCCGCCCCAGCTGCGCGCGCGTCTGCGCGTCGCCCGGCGCGGAGTCGAGCAGTCCGCGCAGCTCGTGAAGCGCCGCGTCCACGTCCCCACGCGCTGCCAGCATTCGCGCCAATGCGCGGCAGGCGGCACGATCGTCGGGTGACCGGGCCAGACACTCTCGCGCGAACGGCTCGAACTCATCCGCCCGCCCGAGCGCCGAGTACGTGGCGGCGATTCGCTCCCACAGCACGTCGGGCTCGTCGGGCCCGCGCTCCACCGCTCCGCACCAGGCGGCGAGTGCGGCCTTGTCGTGGCCTCGCTCCGCTTCGAGCTCACCGAGCAGCACGCGCGGTGCAGCGGCTCTCGGATCGCGTTTGATCGCGCGCTTCAGTGTTTTGCGCGCGACCTCGTTCTTGCCGCGTTCGGCCTTCTCGCGGGCCATCTCCGTCAACAGCTCGGACTCTCGCCGCGGGTCGGCCCGCCGCAGCCAACCCGCGCTCCGCTTGAGCACGGCAATCGCGCTCTCGTGCTGACCGGTCTGCGCAAACAGCTCGACCAGGGCATCGACCGCCTCGCTGCGGCCCGGGTCTGCCTCGAGCACCTGCTCGTAGGCCGCGATCGCCCGCTCGCGATAGCCGCCCACCTGCAGATCCGCCGCGAGCGCCCGCAGCACCTGACCGCGCTGTGGCGCGCTGAGATCGCTGCGCAGCAGCAGGTTCTGGTGCACGCGCAGGGCACGGCCGATCTCGCCACGCTCACGATACAGGTGCGCCAACGCCAGGTAGGCGACTGCGTCGCTCGAGTCGGCGCGTACCACCTCCGCGAGCTCGCGCTCCGCCGCATCGAGGTCGCCCTCGAGCAACGCCTGCAGCGCGCGCCGCGTGCGGGCTGCCAGATCGATGCCGCTGTCAGCCCGCGCCACCGCCTCCCCCGTTCACCGAGCCACCTCGACTGGAAGCGACGATGCCGGGGGGTCGGAGAGCACGTCGGCCTGAGTCCCCTCTGCGGAAATTGCCGCGTCAGCGCGCTCGGCTTCGACCGGCAGATTGCGCAGCTGGTGCACCTCGGATTCGAGCGCCGCGAGCGTCTTCCGATAGCGACGCTGCGCCAGCGAGGAACGAGTCAGCTGCCCGAACAGGCTCAGCGCCGTCGCCACGATGCCCATCACGAAGCTCGTCAGCAGTGCCACCCACAGCGGAACGGCAGTGAGCGCGCCGAACAGATAATCGACGCTAACCGGGTCCGCATTGTGGCCGGCAAAGGTCCAGCCGCTGACCAGAGCGGCGATGAACACTGCAATCCACAGCCCCCGACGCACATACGACATCGTTGCCCCCCCTCGTCTCGTCTGTCCCGGCGGTGCGATCAGCCTTCCTGACCCGATCGCTCCGGGGCCCCGTCCGGGGCGGCGGAGTCGACCATCTCCTTCAGCTCCTTGCCTACCTTGAAGAACGGCGTGCGCTTGGCGCTGATGTGCACCGGCTCGCCGGTCTTGGGGTTCCGCCCCTCACGCGCCTCGCGCATCTTGACCTGGAAGCTTCCGAACCCGCGGATCTCGATCCGCTCATCGGACTTCAGTGCTTCGATCATCGAATCGAAGATCGTGTTCACTACGACCTCGGTGTCCTTCTTGGAGATGTGCGGCGTGAGCCGCGCCACCTCTTCTATCAGGCCGCTCTTCGTCATTCCGTCTCTTCCCCGTCAGTCTCGTGCGCAGCGAGCTTCTCGGCCAGCAGATCACCGAGCGTGGTTGTCTGGCTCTGAGCCTCGCTGGCCGCCTGTTCCTTGAGGGCAGCGCGCTCCGTCTTGTCAGTCAGCGCACGGATCGATAGCGAGATCTTCTGCTCGCTCGGATCCACCTTGGTGACCAACGCGGTCACCTCCTGCCCCTCCGAGAAGTGCTCGGCCGGCTTCTCGATCCGCTCCTGAGCGAGCTCCGAGCTGTAGATCAGGCCCTCGATTCCGTCCTCCAGCCGCAGGAAGACGCCGAAGTCCGTGATGCTCGACACCGCACCGGTGATCTCGGTCGACACCGGATACTTCTTGCGAATCCCGTCCCACGGATTGGGCAGCAGCTGTTTGATACCCAGCGAGAACTTCTCGTTCTCCTTGTCGATCTTCAGCACCACGGCCTCGATCTCGTCGCCCTTCTTGAACGTCTCGCTCGGATGTTTGACCTGCTCGGTCCACGAGATATCCGAGATGTGCACCAGGCCGTCGATGCCCTCCTCGAGTCCGATGAACACGCCAAAGTTGGTGATGTTGCGGACCTGACCCGACACGTGGGTACCCACCGGGTACTGCTCCTCGATCACGCTCCACGGATTCGGCTCGATCTGCTTCATGCCAAGCGAGATTTTGCGATCGCGCTCATCCACGTCGAGCACCACAGCTTCGACTATGTCGCCGATCGACACCATCTTCGAGGGGTGCTTGACACGCTTGGTCCACGACATCTCGCTGACGTGGACCAGCCCCTCGATACCCGGCTCGAGTTCGATGAAGGCGCCGTAGTCTGTCAACGACACCACCTTGCCCTCGAGGCGTTTGCCGATCGGGCAACGCATTCCCACGTCGACCCACGGATCCGGCTGGATCTGCTTGAGGCCCAGTGAAACACGTTCGCTCTCGGGGTCGAACTTGAGCACCTTGACCTTGATCTCGTCGCCAACGTTGAACAGCTCACTTGGATGCGTGATCCGGCCCCACGACATGTCCGTGATGTGGAGCAGGCCGTCGATCCCTCCAAGATCGATGAACGCACCGTAGTCGGTGAGGTTCTTGATCACGCCGTCGACGATCTGCCCCTCGGACAACGTCTTGAGGGTCTCGTCGCGCAGCTTGCGGCGTTCGGTCTCGAGCAGGGCTCGCCGCGACAACACGATGTTTCCGCGGCGCTTGTTGAACTTGATGATCTTGAAATGCATCCGCTCGCCGAGCAGACCCTCTAGATTCCGCACCGGCCGCAGGTCGACCTGCGAGCCAGGCAAGAAGGCCTTCACACCGATATCGACGGACAGACCGCCCTTCACCCGCGAGATGATCACGCCCTCGCACGGCTCGTCGCTCTCGTAGGCCTTCGAGATCTCGTCCCAGACCTTGAGCCGCTCGGCCTTCTCCTTGGACAGCACGATCCGGCCGTCCTCGTCCTCCGACTCCTCGACCAGCACGTCGACGGTGTCGCCGACCTTGATCAGGATCTTGCCGTCGTCGCTCATGAATTCCCATGCAGCGACCAGACCCTCGGACTTGCCGCCGACGTCGACCTGGACGTGGTCTTCGTCGATCGACAACACCGTGCCCTGGACGACCTCCCCTTCCTTGTACTGGGTGGTCTGCTGGCTGAAGAGCTCCGCAAAGCTGATTTCGTTCGATTCAGTCATGTTGGTTTCGTTGTTTCCTTCGGCTCGCCGACGATTCGACATCGGTCGCGGGGTGGATTTCGGGGCTCGTGCCCCCGGATCGGGCATTCTCACGCATCGGGGCGACGCACCGTGGAGCGGCATGCGCGGCCACCTCCATCAGCGTCTCGCCAGCCGCTGCGAGAACTCGTTCGAGTGCTTCGGGGTCGCCGGCCTCGGCGGCCTGGGCGATCTGCGAGAGCGACTCGCTGAAATGCTGCAGCGGGCCGACCAGTGCCTTGCCGTTGGTCGTCAGGATGTCGGCCCACAGATCCGGTCCGCTGTGCGCGATGCGCGTGAAGTCCTGGAAGCCGGCGCCCACGAGCTCCTTCGACGGCGACGGCATGTGCTCGAGCGCATGCGAGAATGCATAGGCCAGCAGATGGGGAAGGTGGCTCGTCCAGGCGACCTGAGCATCGTGTGCATCCGGATCCCGCCGAACGACACGCGCCCCGAGCGCGGCCCAGAAGTCCGAGATCCGCTCGCAAGTCCGCTCGTCGGTCGACTCGATCGGCGTCACGACGACGCAGCGGCCGACGAACAGCTCGGCGTCGGCGTGCTCGGCACCGGCGCGGTGGCTCCCGGCCATCGGGTGCGAGCCGACGAACTGGACCCCCTCGGGCAGCAGGGCCGGAAGGGCTCGGGCGAGATCACCCTTCACGCTGCCCACATCGGTGACGATGGCGCCCGGGGCGAGATACGGCGCCGCCCGCTCGAGCACTCGCTCCATGGCGGCAATCGGTGTCCCGAGCACGACCAGGTCCGCACCGCCAACCACCTCGGCCAGATCGCCAAAGCGATCGATCGTCCCCGCGGCAACGGCAGTCTCCAACGGCCCGCGCCGACGCGCGTATCCCAGGGTCTCGCGCGCGACGCCGCGGCTGCGGGCCGCGCGCGCCGTCGAGCCACCCAGCAGGCCGAGCCCGAGCACCGCCAGACGTTCGAAGGCCACGAAGCCCGACGCGCTCAAGGAACCGCCTCCTCGAACTTTCGCAGCGCCTTGACGAAGCGTTCGTTCTCGTCTGGCGTCCCGATGGTGATGCGCACGAAGTCCGGCAAGCCGAAGCCGTGCAGCGGCCGCACGATCACACCCTCGGAAAGCAGCGCTTCGTAGGCTCCGGCGCCGGTTCGGGCGAGCAGGAAGTTCGCATCGGTGGGCCAGACCTCGATCCCGAGGGCATCGAGCTCGCTCTCGAGATATCGCGCGCCCTCGTCGTTGGTGCGCTGCGCGCGGGCGACGTGCGCGGTGTCATCGAGCGCCGCAACCGCTGCCACCTCCGCGAGCCGATTGACGTTGAACGGATGGCGGGCCCGGTGCAGGAAGCCCGCCAGCTCCTCGTCCGCAATCGCGTAGCCAACGCGCAAGCCGGCGAGACCGTAGATCTTGCTGAATGTGCGCAGCACCACGGTGCCCGGACGGCGACGCGTCCAGCCGATCGCCTCGGGAAAGTCTTTGCGGCGCACGTACTCGAAGTAGGCCTCATCGATGCAGACCACGACGTCGTCGGGCACCCGCGCCATGAAGTCCTCGAAGACCTCGGCGCCGAAGCTCGTCCCAGTGGGGTTGTTCGGATTGCACAGAATCACGAGCCGCGTCTGGTCTCCGATCGCCTCGGCGATCGCGTCGAGATCGTGCACCTGCGCCGAGCTGAGCGGTACGGCCGTTGCGGTCGCCCCCATCCCCCTCGCGATCAACGGATACATCGCAAACGACGGCCAGGCGTAGACGACGTCGCGTCCCGGAGCCAGCAGCACCTTCGCCAGCAGCTCGAGCATTTCGTCGGCGCCGCAGCCAAAGACCAGCTGCGCCTCCGAGACGCCGAGACGCCGGGCGAGCTTGCTGCGCAGCACAAAGCTCTCGCCGTCGGGATATCGGTTCACTCCGTCGAGCTCTGCACGCATGGCCGCAATGGCCTTCGGCGACGGCCCGAGAGGGTTCTCGTTGGAAGCCAGCTTGATCGAGCCCGAGATGCCGAGTTCCCGCTCGAGCGCCTCGACGGGCTTGCCGGGCTGGTACGGCGCGAGATCGAGAATGTGCGGGTTGATGCGATCGCGCAGCGCCATGCTAGGCAGCCCCGGTCGCGGAGCGCGACTCCAGCGCGCCGTGGCTCGCCGCCGGATAGGAGCCAAGCGTCTTGTGCGAGTGGGCGACAGCCGCCGCATCCTTCAGCGCCCGGGCCACCGCGGGGTCCTCCACGTGGCCCTCGAGATCGACGAAGAACAGATACTCCCAGGGCTTGCCCTTCATCGGCCGCGACTGTACCGCCGTCAGGTTCACACCGTGGGCTGCAAACGGCTCCAGCAACCGGAACAGCGCGCCACTCTGGTCCTTGCTCACGGTGAAGACCGCCGAGGTCAGATCGTTGCCGCTGCGGGCAGGCCGATCGCGTCCGATCACCAGAAAGCGAGTGCTGTTGCCCTTGCGATCCTCGATCGAAGGCTCGAGCACCTCGATGTCATAGGCCTCGGCCGCCACCTCGCTGCCGATCGCCGCAAAGGTGGAGTCGCTGGCCGCAACCTGAGCAGCCGTCGCCGTGCTCGCCATCTCTACGATCTCGATACCGGGCAGCTCGCGCTGGAGCCAGCCGCGGCACTGCGCGAGAGACTGGGGGTGCGACCCAACCCGCTTGATGCGATCGAGCGAGCCCGCATTCGTGAGTAGATTCTGCTTGATCTCGAGCAGCAGCTCGCCGCAGATCGTGACCTCGGACTCGACCAGTGAATCAAAGCACTCGGTCACCGCCCCCTCAGTCGTGTTCTCGACGGGCACGACTCCGTAGTGCGCGAGCTCGCGCTCGCACAGGTCGAAGACGTCGCGGATGTGCGCAGCCACGACGAGCTCGGCCAACGCGCCGAACTGCCGCACCGCGGCCTGGTGGCTGAACGTTCCCTCGGGCCCGAGGAATGCGACGCGCACCACCTCCTCGAGCGACCGCGTCGCCGAGATGACCTCCCGGAAGACGTGCTCGATGCCCCGGTCCGGGAAGGGCCCGGCGTTGCGGCGGGTGAGGCTCGCGATCAAATCGCGTTCACGGGAGGCGACGTAGACCGGGGCGCGACCGTTTCGCGCCTTCAACTCGCCGACCTGCTTCACCAGCCCGGCACGCAGATTGAGCCGGTCGAGGAGTTCGCTGTCGACCTCGTCGATCGCTGCGCGCAGACGTCCGAGGTCTGCGTCGAACTCCGGCGAGGTCGCGGGCTCGGCAGCGGCGTCGGGTCCTTTTGCATCGGACATCGTGGACGCGCTCCCGGCCCGAGTGGTTTGCGACACGCGGCTCGGACCTCGGTTGCCCGGACACACGCTGCCGGCGAAGGGGACCCGGCACATCAAAGGCGAGGCCTCCGCGGGGAGCGGGCACGAAAGCGAGCGGTATCGCCGCTAATCCCGCGAAAAGGCTGGCGGAAGATACTCGAGCGCACCTCGTGTCGCAAATCCCATTTTGTCCAATTCAATAGCGAAGACAAGGGGTTATCGCATTCTCCCAGCGGGCGACCCGGCGGATATGCAACTCCCGGCGCAACCCATTAGAAAAGCAAAGGATCTTCCGCATAACGCCCGCTCTCGGCGGCCGAGACCCTCTCGCACCGCAGTGCCGGCCAGCCACCGGGACAACGGACAAGATCACCTCGACTGTAGTGATTTGCACTCACTATGTGATGCGTCTTCGGCAATCGCGAAACAGCGTCTCTTCCCGGGTCCTGGCCTTCGTCTCGATCTCGACCCTGATCAGCTCGCTGGCCATCAGCTGGATCGCGATCGACTCCCAGCGCACCGCCCTGCGCGTCGACCTCGAGAGCCGTCATCCGACGGCGCTCGCACGGCGCTACGAGCGCCTCCAGCACTGGCTGTCCGGGCAGCAGACGGACCTGGAGCAGGCCCTCGCCGCGCGCGAGCAGTGGCCGCTGCTGGCCCTCGGACTCGACGAGATCCAGCACCCCGCATCGCGAGGCCTGCAGATCGTCGATGCGGCGGGCGCCCCCGTCGCCGGCGTGCTCGATCCCGCGCCCCATCGCGACACGCTGGCCAGGGCGCTCCCGACCCTGGCCACGCCGCGCGAGCTGAGCGGACCCGAAGCCGATATCTACGCGACGGCCACGCCGATCGGCGACTCGGGCTTCTATCTCGTCAGCAGCGTGGCGCGCGCCCACGCCTTCGCGCCGGCCCGCGCGGTCGCGCTTCGCGTGCTGGTTGCCGACGTCTGCCTGGTGATCCTGTTCACCCTGCTCGCGCAGCGCATCACGCGCCGCATCCTCGAGCCGATCCACGCACTGTCGGACGGCGCTCGCCGCGTCTCGCGCGGCGAGCTCGACGTCCGGCTCGACCTGCCCTACCCGCTCGGGCCTAGCGACGAGATCGGTCTGCTGGCGCGCACCTTCGAGAGCATGCTCCAGCGTCTGCGCACCAACCAGCGCGAGATCGAGCGCACCAATCAACAGCTACGCGCCAACAACGACGAGCTGCAGCAGGCCAACCAGGTCCTCGAGCAGTTGTCGATCACCGACGGTCTGACGAAGCTTCACAACCACCGCTACTTCCAGGATCTGCTGGTCCACGAGTCGAAGCGTCTCGAGCGCACCGGCGCCCCGCTCTCGCTGATGCTGATCGACCTCGACGACTTCAAACAGCTAAACGACCGCTACGGACACGCCGCTGGCGACCAGGTATTGAGCCGCCTGGCTGAGCTGCTGAACCGCGCGATCCGCGAGACGGACATGCTCGCCCGATACGGAGGCGAAGAGTTCGTGGTGCTCTCGAGCGGTACCGATCTGGCAGGGGCATGCGTACTGGCCGAGAAGATCCGGCTCACCATCGAACAGTCGGCCTTCGCGATCGATGATCGCGTGGAGCCGCTGCAAGTGACCGTGTCGATCGGCGTGGCGTTGTTCCGAGGCTGCAGCAAGCGGATGTTCCGCGCCGCAGACAGCGCGTTGTACCGCGCCAAGGACCAGGGCAAGAACTGCGTCATCGAGGCCGCGTCCGAAGGCGCTTGAGCGAGCCTGCTGTCTCCGGCATGCTCGCTCCCATGACACACCTGGTTGGTCTGTCCGGCGGCATCGGCTCGGGCAAGAGCACGGTCAGCTCCCTGCTAGAGGAACTCGGCTCGGTGGTCATCGACGCCGATGCCATCGTCCACGAACTGCAGGCCCCGGGGACGCCGTTGCTGGCGGAGCTCGTCGAGGCCTTCGGGCCGAGGGTGCTCACCGCCGACGGGGCCCTCGACCGCAAGACGCTGGGTGGCATCGTGTTCGAGGACCCCGGGGCACGCGCCGAGCTCGGCCGGCTGGTGCACCCGAGGGTCGGGGAGACGATGTTGCAGCGCAGCGAAGCCGCTCGCGCGGCAGGCGCCGAGCTGGTCGTGCTCGACATCCCGCTGCTGTTCGAAGGCCGCGCTGCCGGGACCGGCACTGCCGCGCAGCTGGGCTACGACTCGACGCTCCTGGTCTGGGTCCCAGTGGAGGTCCAGATAGAACGGACGATTGCGCGCGACGCCTGCTCGCGCGATGAGGCGCAGGCGCGCATCGACGCGCAGCTGCCGATCGACGAGAAGCGGGCGCTGGCCGACCGCGTGATCGACAACTCGGGCACGCGCGAGCAGACACGCGCCCAGGTCGAGCGCGTCCACGCGGAGCTCACGGGGACGTGACCGACGGCCCCCCCGGTCCATCGCGCCGCTCGGAGGACCGCCCCGCCCTCACCGGCTCGATTCCCGGATGCGCCCGCCGGGATTGGACGCAGAGTCAGCGCGGCCTGCGCAGCGGCGCCTTCAGCTCAGCGACGAAAGTTGCGACCGCATCGATCATCTCGGCCCTCGAGTCGGCGGACTCGATCCGGTCGACGATCGCGCTGCCAACGACGACCCCGTCGGCGTACCGTCCGACGCGCTCGGCGTGCTCGGGCGATGAGATGCCGAACCCGACGCAGACGGGGATGCTGCCGTGTCGCCGGATTCCGCGCACGCCCTGCTCGATCCCCTCCGCCAGCGACGCCCGCGCGCTCGTGACGCCGGTCAGGGACACGTAGTAGAGGAAGCCGCGCGACTCGGCGACGAGGCGTTCGATCCGCTCCGGCGTCGAGGTCGGCGCCACCAGCATCACGGGATCGATGCCGGCTTCGCGACAGGCCGCGAAGAACTCTGCACCCTCCTCCGGCGGCAGGTCGACCACGATCACGGCGTCGACGCCCGCCGCGCTCGCCGCCTCGGCAAAACGCTCGGGACCCATCGCGAGGACGTTGTTTGCGTAGCCCATCAGCACCAGCGGCACATCGATCCGCGGCCGCACACGCTTGACCATCTCGAGCACGGCGCGCAGCGTCGTGCCGCTCGCAATGGCGCGCTGGCTCGCCCGCTGGATGGTCGGCCCGTCCGCGATCGGATCAGAGAACGGGAAGCCGATCTCGATCACGTCGGCACCCGCCTCGGCCATGGCGAGCAGGAGCGCTTCCGTCGTGTCGAGATCGGGATCACCCGCCGTCAGGAAGGGAAGCAGCGCTGGCTCGCCCCGCGCCCGCAGGACCTCGAACCGCTCGTCGAGACGCGACATCAGTGCTGCGATTCCTTCTCCAGCAGGTCGCGCACCTCGGTCACGTCCTTGTCGCCGCGGCCCGAGATGTTGACGACCACGAGCGCGTCCGCGGGCAGCTCTGGGACGAGTCTGCGCGCGCCGGCCACGGCGTGGGACGACTCGAGCGCCGGAATGATGCCCTCGAGCCTCGACAGGTACACGAAGGAGTCCAGCGCCTCGGCGTCGTCTGCCACGATGTACTCTGCCCGGCCCTGATCCTTGAGATAGGCGTGCTCCGGCCCGACCCCCGGATAGTCCAGCCCCGCCGAGATCGAGTGGGCCGGGAAGATCTGACCGTCGTCGTCCGACATCACGAAGGTGCGCTGACCGTGAAGAATGCCCGGTTCGCCCGCCGTCAGCGTGGCGCCGTGCCGCCCGCTGGCCAAACCTTCGCCTCCCGGCTCGACACCAACCAGGCGCACGCCCTCGTCCTCGATGAAAGGATGGAACAGGCCCATCGCGTTGCTGCCGCCGCCGACGCAGGCAATGCACACGTCGGGCAGCCGGCCCTCCGCAGCGAGCATCTGCTCGCGCACCTCGAGCCCGATCACGCGCTGGAAGTCACGGACCAGCGTCGGGTAGGGATGTGGTCCCATCACCGAACCGATGCAGTAGTAGGTGGTGCCGATGTTCGTCACCCAATCGCGCATCGCCTCGTTGATTGCGTCCTTCAGCGTGCACGAGCCCGACGCTACGGTGTGAACCCGCGCACCCAGCAACTCCATCCGGAAGACGTTGAGCGCCTGGCGCCGCGTGTCCTCCGACCCCATGTAGACCTCGCACTCGATCCCGAGCAGCGCGCACGCCGTCGCGGCCGCACAGCCATGCTGACCGGCGCCCGTCTCGGCGATCACACGGCGCTTGCCCATGCGCTTGGCGAGCAGCACCTGGCCGAGCACATTGTTGATCTTGTGCGCGCCGGTGTGCGCGAGATCCTCGCGCTTGAGATACAGCTTCGCTCCGCCGAGATCCTCGGTCACACGCTCGGCGAAGGTCAACGGCGTCGGCCGGCCAGCATAGGTGCGAAGCAAGTGGTCGAGTTCGCTCTGGAAGGACTCGCTCTGCCCGATCGTCTTGTACGCGTCAGACAGCTCGTCGAGCGCGGCGATCAATACCTCGGGAACCCAGCGCCCGCCGAACTCCCCGAAACGACCGTGTTCGTCGGCCTCGCTCTTCACTCGGCGTCCTCGGCGCGACGCACGGCTTCGACGAACGCCTTCATCGCGTCCGGATCCTTGCGAACCCCTTCACCCTCGACGCCCGTCGCCACATCGACGCCCCAGGGCGGGATGTCGCCGACTCCATCGATCGCCTGGCCGACGTTCGACGGATCGAGTCCGCCGGCCAGGATCACGTCGAGACCGATCTCGATCAGCGCGGAGGCCTCGCTCCAGTCCCAGACCTTGCCCTGGCCGCCCCCGTCGCTCGGGTGGTCGAGCAGCAGCATGCTGCCGGGATATTGCTGGGCGAGCTCGAGGTCCGCCCCGGCGAGAGCCTTGATCACTGGAAGCTCGATCAGCTCGACCTCCTCCTCGGTCTCGTCTCCGTGCAGCTGAACGCGCTCGAACTCGACCCGCCGCAGCACGCGCTCGATCTCGTTCCAGGCCTGGTCCTGGAACACCGCCACGCGTTCGACCCCGGTTCCATCGACCCGCTGGCAGATCGCCTCCGCGTTGCGGAGATCCACCCCGCGCTTCGAGATCGGAACGAAGTTCACTCCGATCAGATCCGCCCCGGCCTCGACCGCCGCCGTCGCATCGTCGGGATGCGTGATGCCACAGATCTTGATCCTCACGCTGCCGCTCACGTTCTGCTCTCCTCCGGCGCCGGCCAGGGCGCCTCGAGACCGCGCAGGCGCCGCAGCGCCCCCGCCATATCCGCTTCGCGCATCAGGGATTCTCCCACGAGAAAGGCCCTGGCGCCGGCACTTTGCAGCCGTTCGACGTCGGCTGCGGAGTGGATCCCGCTCTCGGCGACGAGCAGCACATCTGGCGCCCGCTCCGCAGCGGCGAGGCGACCCGCCAGCCGCTCGGTGACCGCGAGGTCGGTCTGGAAGCTGCGCAGGTCGCGATTGTTGACCCCCACCAGGCTGGCTCCGATCTCGAGCGCCAGATCGAGCTCGGCCTCGTCGTGAACTTCGACGAGCGCGTCGAGCCCCCACTCGCCGGCCCTCTCGGCGAGCGCGACGAGCGTCTGTGGCGACAGCGCCGCCGTGATCAGCAACACCGCATCGGCGCCTGCGACCCGCGCCTCGTCGATCTGATAGGCATCGACCACGAACTCCTTGCGCAGGATCGGCAGCGGCACGGCCGCGCGCACCCGCGGCACGAAGCACAGCTCGCCCCCAAAGTAGTGCTCGTCTGTCAGCACCGAGAGACACGCCGCTCCGCCGGCATGGTAGGCAGTGGCGCATTCCACTGGGTCGAAGTCGGCCCGAATCAGCCCCCTGCTGGGCGAGCGACGCTTGACCTCGGCAATCACGGCCGGCCTCTCGCCAGCCTCGAGCGCGCGCCGGAAGCCGCGCACCGGCGTCGCGACGGCAGCGGCACGCTCTGCCATCTCCTCGGCGGACACACGACCGATCGCCTCCGCGACCTCGCGGCGCTTGTGCTCGAGGATCTCATCGAGAATCGACGTCATGCCGTCTCGCTGACGGGACGAGCTGGAGCCTCGTGCTCGTTGGTCGCACGCACCAGTGCGGCGAGCTTCTCGCGCGCCGCGCCGGACGCGACGCTCTCGCTCGCTGCGGCGACGCCCTGCGCGAGGTCCGCAGCCGCGCCGGCGACCCACAGGGCCGCTCCGGCGTTCAGCACCACGATGTCGCGACGCGCACCCGTCTCGCCCTCGAGGATCGCGTTCAGGATCGCCGCGTTGTGTGCCGCGTCACCGCCCGCCAGCTCGGACAGGGTCGCGCGCGGCAGCCCGAGCGTCTCGGGATCGAGCGTCCAGCGCTCGAGTTGTCCGCCGCTGAGCAGCGCGGCCTCGCTGGTCGTGGTGGTCGTCAACTCGTCGAGCCCGTCGTTACCGTGGACGACCAGCGCCCGGCGCGCGCCGAGCTCCCCGAGTGCGCGCGCCAGCGGCTCGATCAACGCAGCGTCGTAGACGCCCACGAGCTGATGGCGCGCAGCGACAGGATTCAACAACGGACCGAGGCAGTTCATGATCGTACGCAAGCCGAGCTCGCGACGTACCGCCGCCACGTGGCGCATCGCGGGGTGCGCGGTGCGCGCAAAGAACGGCGCGATGCCGATGCCGGCGAGGATCTCACCACAGGCCTCGATCGGCAGGTCGATGCGCACGCCGAGCGCCTCTAGCACGTCGAAGCTCCCGCTCTGGCTGCTTGCCGCGCGGTTGCCGTGCTTGGCGACCGGCACCCCGGCGCCCGCCACCACGAACGCGGCCGTCGTCGAAATGTTGAACGTGTTGGCACCGTCGCCGCCCGTCCCACAGGTATCGACGGTGCGGGGATCGACGGCTGGCGCGGTCGCCGCCCGGGCTCGCAGCGCGCGGGCCGCCGCTGCGATCTCCCCGTACGTCTCGCCCTTGGTCCGCAACGCGACGAGCAGCGCGGCGATCGCGGCCGGAGGGGCCGCGCCATCCCTGATCTCGCCGAACGCGGCCTCGAGCTCGCGCGCGCCGACCTCACGCCCGGCAATCGCCGCCTCTGTCGCAGCGCGCAGGCTCACTCCGCGGCTCCGGCACCGGAACTCGTGCGCTGGCCCAGAAAGTTGGCCAGCAGCTGCTTGCCGACGTTCGTCAGAATCGATTCCGGGTGGAACTGCACGCCCTCGATCGGGAGCTCGCGGTGCCGCACGCCCATGATCTCGCCGTCCTCGCTGCGGGCGCTCACGTCGAGCTCCTCGGGCCGGCTGGCCTCTTCGATCACCAGTGAGTGATAGCGGGTGGCCTCGAACAGCGCGGGCAGGCCCGCGAAGACGCCCTTGCCGTCGTGCTCGATCGTCGAGGTCTTGCCGTGCATGATCGATCGCGCTCGCACGATGCGGCCGCCAAACACCTGACCGATCGACTGGTGCCCGAGGCACACCCCGAGCACCGGGATACCTCCCTCGGCAAAGGCACGCACGCAAGCAAGCGAGACCCCGGCGTCGTCGGGCGTTCCCGGACCCGGCGAGATCACCAGACCGTCGGGGGCGCGCCCGACCAACGCCTCGACCGGCTCGACGTCGTTGCGCACCACCTCGACCTCGGCACCGAGCTCACCCAGGTACTGGACCAGGTTGTAGGTGAAGGAGTCGTAGTTATCGATGATCAACAACCGCATCGGCGCGCTCTCAGTCCGTCCCTTCGCGCGCCAGGTCGATGGCGTGCACCAGCGCACGGGACTTGTTGAGCGTCTCCTTGAACTCGAGCTCGGGGTCGGAGTCCGCCACCACGCCGGCCCCTGCGAGCAGCGTGATCTTCTCGTCCTTCACCACCATGGTGCGAATCGTGATCGCCATGTCCATGTTGCCCGAGTAATCGATGTAGCCGACACAGCCCCCGTAGATCCCGCGCCGAACCGTCTCGAGCTCGTCGATGATCTCCATGGCCCGCACCTTGGGCGCTCCGGACAGCGTCCCGGCCGGGAAGGTGGCGCGCAGGACGTCGAGCCAGTCGTAGCCGAGATCGAGCTTCGCCTGCACGTTCGAGACCGTGTGCATGACGTGAGAGTACTTCTCGACGTTGGCGTACTCGTTCACCTCGACCGAGCCGATCTGGGCGACCCGGCCCACGTCGTTGCGACCGAGATCGACCAGCATCACGTGCTCGGCGATCTCCTTGGGATCGGTACGCAACTCGTGCTCCATGCGCGCCTCGTCCTCGGGGTCGCGCCCGCGGCGCCGCGTACCGGCCCGCGGGCGCACATCGATCCGGTCTCCTTCGAGCCGCACCAGGATCTCGGGCGACGAGCCGATCACGATGGCGCCCTCGATGCGCACGTAGAAGAGATAGGGACTCGGGTTGATCGCCCGCAGCTGGCGGTAGATCGTGAACGGATCCACCTGCAGGGGCAGCGTGAACTGCTGCGCCAGCACCACCTGGAAGACGTCGCCAGCCTCGACGTACTCCTTCCCGCGCTTCACGATCTCGTGGTACGCCTCGCGCGTCAGGTTGCGTTCGACCTCCATCGGCTGCCGCGAGGCCTCTCGCCGAGGCTCGGGTTCGATCGGCGCGCGCAGCTGATCGATCACCCCGTCGATTTCGCGCCCCGCGCGCGCATAGCACTCAGCCGGGTCATCGCCGTCGCGCAGGCGCACGTGCTTCACGATCAGCGCCGTGTGACGCACGTTGTCGTAGACGACCACCACCTCGGGCAGCGTGAACGACAGATCAGGCAGGCCGACCGTATCCGGATTCGTGTCGGGAATGTTCTCGACGAAGCGCACCCACTCGTAGCCGACCATGCCCACCGCGCCGCCGACGAAGCGCGGAAGATCGAAGCCTTCGGGCTTGACCGGGTGAAGCTCGGCGAGCTTGTCGCGCAGGAAGGCGAGCGGGTCGCCCTCGACCTCGACCTGCTCGCGCGCATCGCCCTCGATCCACTCGACCTGACGACCCTGGGCGCGGAAGCGCGCCCGGGCACCAGTCCCGACGAAGCTGTAGCGGGCCCATTTTTCGCCGCCCTGCACCGACTCCAGCAGGAAGCTGGTCTCACCGTCGTCGAGCCGGCGGAACAGCGACAGGGGCGTGTCGAGGTCGGCGAGGATCTCGCGCACCACCGGAATCAGATTGCCCTGGGTGGCGAGTTCCTCGAACTGTTCGAGCGACGGGCGGAGCAACGGGGCCTCACTCGCTCCGCGGGGGGGCGGCGGAGCACGACGGGCACGAGAGAGCGAACGAGCGGTCCAGACATCGAAGCAGAGCCCACGCGGGGCGTCAACCGAGCCGGCCTCGAGCCGCTCAGTCGGTCCGGAACCAGCCCTTGCCGGCGAACGGATTGTCCAGGTCGTCGCCCAGCCCGACCACCGTGTAGCGGAACTGGAAGCGCACCTCCTCGCTTCGGCTCGAGCTGACCTGGAGGCCCGCCGCCCAGCAATCGCAGCTCGACATGTAGTCGATCGACCCGGAGTTCGTCAGGAAGAAGTCACCCACAAAGCTGTAGTTGGCGCGGTAGTTCAGCCGGATGCGACCGAGCAGCCGTACCGAAATCGCGCCCGAGAGCTGATTGATCTCATCGAACTGGTCGACGAAGTTCTCGAACCTGGCGGTCTGGAAGTTCTCGAAGAAGTCCGGGCCGTCGGGTACCCGGCGGTAGCCGAAGGTCGTCGCGATCCCCCACGGCCAGCGTATGGTGGAGCGCGCGAGAACCTCGTCGAGCTTGCCTCGCTGGGCGTCGAGGGCGACCTGGAAGCGGTTGGTCGTCCAACCGAGGCGAATGCGCCGCCCCTCCGCAACGAAGCGACCCGCCCGTCCGCCCGAAGCGAAGTCGTAGTCGACGCCGAGGCCGAGCTCGCCCACCAGCTGGCGGCGACCGCCGGTCCGGCGGTACAGCCGGTGATCGAGGGAGGCCACGATCCGGTTGGTCGCTGGAATCTCGTCGGAGGGATCGAGGATCAAGTTGTCGAGCGCGCGCTGGCGCAGTCTGTACTGGGTGACTGCGGTCCGCGGCGTAAACAGCGGGTTGCGGGACTGCCCGCGGCCCTGCGAGACGTAGACCCAGCTCAAACGTGGGATCATTCGGTGCTCGAGCGAGCGCCCGTGCCCCAGCTGATAACGACGCTCCATCCGGATCAGCAGATCGCTGCGACCGGTCGCGAGGCCGCGCTGCTCGAAAGCCTGCTGGTCGCTGTAGTAGAGCGTCTGCTTCCAGCCGATCTCCGCGTTCCACTCGACGGCGCCGAACAGTCGCAGCGGGATCGACAGCCGCGGGTGCAGGGTGGCGCGGTGGCCAAAGTCGAACAGCGCCTCGCCTTCCTCGAACAGCCCGTTGTCCCGGGTGTCGTCGACGGGCGGTGCACCCGGGGCGATCGGAATCGCGCTGATCCCAACGTCGACGAAACGGCGGCCGAGGACCGGCGGCGACGTGGTGTAACCGCGGTCCCGAAAGGTCGATAGCGGATCCTGGAGCCGCCCGAAGTACTCGTAGTCGACGTCCAGGCCAAATCCGAGCCACGAGAGCCCGGCGACCGGGCCCGGCAACCACTGCGCTTCGAGATCCACGAACCGCTGCAGCAGATAGGGATCGCGGTCGTCGAAGTCGGTGCTCTGCAGATCATCCGCGAACAGGCTGGCCAGCTCGAGACCGAAGCGGCCGTCGCGGCCGAACTGGCGGAACCCGAAAGCCGCCGACTCCAGGAAGCGATCGCGTCTCCGATCGCGAAGGTCATCGTAGTCGCGCAGGTACTGATTGTCGGTGATGTAGGCGGCGTTGATCTTGAGCCGGATGTCGCCCGGCAGATCTTGATCGTGGCCGAGCTCGGCGAAGCCACGTGCCTGCCCCACCGTCTGACTCGGGTCGAAGCGATCGCCGGTGCCTGGCGGGTTCTTGTCCCAGGCGAGTGCGCCCTTGGCACGAGTGAACGAACGCTCCCCGTAGACGGTCTGGATCTCGAGCGCCCCCTTGGCGCCGCGATCCTCGGAATACGCGGGCGTCAGCGTCATGTTCACGTTGCGCCGCGCCGCCCAGAAGAAGGGCAGCTCGACCGCCAGCCCGTTGCGCCCGCCCGCCAACAGGCGGGGCACCAGCAGCCCCGTCTGGCGCTCCGTCTTTACCGGATACATGATCCAGGGCAGCCACACGACCGGAACGCCCAGCACCTCGACCGTAGTGTTGCGCGAGGTGCCGTAGCCGCCGACCTCGATGTCCGAGCGGGCCGCGTTGAGCTCCCACGGCGGCGTCGCCCGCGGATCCGGGCAGCGACAGGTGGTGATGGCGGCATCGAGGATGCGGTAGCGGTCCTCACCCGTGCGCACGAGCTGCTCGGCAGCGATCCGCAGCCCCTGCTCGCCAAGGTCGAGCTCGCCGCCGAACAGGACGCCCTCCAGGTTGTCGACGTCGAACTGGATGAAGCGCGCCTGGACGAGCTCGCCGCCATCGCGATAGCGCACGTCCCCGCTCGCCACGCCCAGGCGCGTGCGCCCGCTGAAGGTTGCCCAGCGGGCCCGCAGGCTCTTGCGCGCCTGGACGATGTGGACATTGCCCTCGGCGACGTACAGCTCGCGGTCCTGGAAGAAATCGATGCGGTCCGCGGTGACTTCGACCGGCTCGCCTGGCTCGATCTCGGGCAGCTGGGCTGCCGCGGGCGCGGCCCACAGCCAGAGCGAGAAACCCACGAAGAGCAGCTGTGCGGGCGCCTTGCGCGCGCGCGCCACGGCGGATCCCTCCATCTGCCGGATCAAGCTATCAGAGCGCCCCGGTCGCGGCCATCGGGCGGGTCCTGGCGGCGGGTGTCAAGAGGCGGGAGCGAGGCAGCCGGTGAGCGATTCGACGCTTGCCGCCACCAGCTCGTCTCCCACCAGTCGCAGTACGTTGCGGTCGAACAGCTGATGCAGCGCGCGATGCGCCTCGATGATGCTGAGGCCACTCTCGTCGGCCAGCTCGCGCAGCGTCGTCTTGATGTGCAGGCCGTTGGCGTCCGTCCGGCCCCGGTCGACCAGCCGGCGCACGAGCGAAGCCATCAGGTCATCGACGCCGAGCTTCGCGAGCCGCTTCTCGGTCGCGATCAGCCGCGCCGCGAGCAGCCGGATCACGCGGATCGACACCTCGGGCCGCTCGATGCACATCTTCTCGAAGGTCTCGGCGTCGAGCTCGAGCAGCCGTGTGGGCTCGACCGCGACCGCCCGACCCGTGTGCTGCGTGCCAAGGATCACGCTCGTCTCGCCAAAGAATTCGCCGGCGCCCAGGTGCGCCACGGTCCTGCGGCCCGCCGAGTCGAGGCGCGAGATCTCGATCTCGCCCGACTCGATTACGAAGACCGATGCGCCCTCGGCCCCTTCCTCGAAGATCACGTCGCCCGGCTGGTGCTCACGCGCGTACGCCTCGCGAATCTCGCTGTCCGTATCGCCGTCGGCCATCTCGCGCCCCTCTGCAACCGCCCTCCGGAGACGCGGGCGCATCCGGGGTCAGCTGTCTGGAGATCGACCGGCGCGCGGTGAAGCTTGAGGGTCCAGCCTGCCCACAGCTCTCCAGTAGGCGCGGACCCGGGCGAGCGACTGCTCGAGGTCGGCGCGATCGAGATCCCCGAGGAGCGGGTCTGCCATGGTGCCGTCCGGGGCGATGAAGTAGGTCGCGGGAAAGCCCGGCGCCGCGAAGCGCTGCGCGAGCCCGATATCTGCCAGCAGGATCGGGTAGCGGACCCGGTGCTTGGCGATCCACTCGGCGACCACCTCCTCGCCGTCTTCGTCGACCGAGATGCCGAATACCTCGATGCCCTCCTCGCGGTGGGCGTCGTAGAAGGCGTTGATCTCGGGGATGGTCTCCAGGCACGGCAGGCACCAGGTGGCCCAGAAGTCCAGCACGACGATGCGACCCCTCAGGGCCTGCAGCGCGACCTCCCCCCCGCCGAGTCTCGGCTGGCGGAAATCGGGAGCGGGCCGGCGCGGCTCGACGATCGCGGCGGCCGCGGTCGCTTCCGAACCCACCCCGCCCGGGTCGCTGGGTTCCCCGGCGTCGCCGCTGCAGCCGAGTGCGGCCAGCACCCCGGCGGCGAGCAGCGCGAGCCACCTCACAACAGCAGTCCCTCGAGCGCGGCGATCCAGTCGCCCACGAAGGCGAATGTCTGGTTCAGGCGCGTGAACTGATTGAACACGAGCAACAGTCCCACCGCGACCAGCGTGCTGCCCGACACGATCTCCAGAACGCGGAAGTGACGCTTGATGCGCGCGAAGCTGCGGAAGAAGAATTCGATGCTCCAACCCGCCAGCAAGAACGGGAGCGCCAATCCGGCGGAGTAGATGCCGAGCAGCAGGGTTCCCTGCGCCAGGGTCTCCCTGCTCGCCGCCATCGCGAGGACCGCCGCAAGAATCGGACCGATGCATGGAGACCAGCCGAGCCCGAAGCCGGCTCCGATCAACACGGTGCTGGCGAGCCCGCGCTCACGACCGCCGAGCTGCGGACGCGTGTCGCGGTTCAGGATGCCGATCCGCACCAGGCCGGTCATGTGGAGGCCGAACAAAGCGATTACCGCGCCGGCCACCTGTGAGAGGCCGAAATCGATGCCCAGCAGCTCGGCTCGCCAGCTGCGCACGACCTGACCGATCGCGACCGCACCGACGCCCATCACCATGAACACGAGGGTGAAGCCCGCGATGAAGCCAGCGCTCGCGCCGAGCACGCGTCGCCGCAGCCCGGGCCCTGGCCCCTCCGCAATCTGCTCGACGGACACCCCGGAGACCAGCGACAGATACGCCGGCAGCAGCGGCAGGACGCAGGGGGACAGGACCGAGAGCACCCCTGCAGCGAAGGCGAGCGGAGCCTGGGAGACGATGTCGGTCACCAGCTTCCCTCTGGCTCTCGCCCGCACGGGGCCGGGCGCATCGGCGCCCCACCACGGCGTACCAGGCGGGGCACCGAAACCCTTGCCGTCCGCGGCGACCCGCGGCTAGCGACTACCAGCCATCGGGCGCCGAGGCGACGTCCCCTTCTACCGCCTCGTAGTCCCGCTGGTAGCGATCCTGCGGCAGCTCGCGTCGCCCAAAGAACTCGATCTCGCGTTCGCCCGACAGGTGCTCCGTCGTGATCACGTAGTCCCCCATCACCGAGGGCTCGAGGACCACGCGCGCCACGTCCGCATCTCCTCCCGAGAAGACGAATGCGAGCCCGCCCACGAGGACTCCACCGAAGGCGTACCCCGTCTTGACCGGCGCATACAGCAGACTGGCCACGGCCGAGCCGAGACCGACCCCCGCATTCTTCGCCATCGCCACATCGTCGGCCCACACGGTCGCCGGCGCAGAGACGACAGCAGTCGCGCACACAAGCGCGACCGCGAAGCGCCGAATGGCGCTTCGTCTGCTTCTGATCTTGTCCAAGTTCCTCTCCCTTCGCGGGTACGGTCAGAGACCGCCCCGCATCCCCCATACCCTGGAAGTCTGCCGGGTTCCTGCGGCCGTGGCAAACTACTGACGGGGTCGCTCAGAAGCGCCGAGCCGTATCGATCAGCAGCGTGACCGGGCCGTCGTTGACCAGCTCGACCTCCATGTGCGCGCGGAAGCGACCCGTGACAACCGTCACACCCTGAACGCGAACCTGCTCGACCAGCCGGGTCAGGAGCGGCTCCGCCTGCTCTGGGTCGGCGGCTGCTCCGAACGACGGCCGCCGACCCTTGCGCACGTCGCCCAACAACGTGAACTGCGAGACCACGCCGAGCGCGAGGCCGCAGTCGAGCAGCGAGCGGTTCAGCCGACCCGCGTCGTCCTCGAACACCCGCAGCCCAACGAGCTTGCGCGCGAGTTCATCGGCGCTCGCCTCGTCGTCGCCCTGCGCCACACCGACGAGCGCCAGCAGGCCGCCGGCCATCTCGGCGACGCACTCATCGCCAACACGCACCCGGGCGCGGCTCACCCGCTGGACGACGGCGCGCATCAGACTCTCAGATCTCGTCCTGGCTCGCGAATCGACCCCGATAGATCGCCTCGCCCTCGGTGCGCATCAGCACGAGCTGGCAGATCCGCACTCCCGCGTGGATCTCGAGCGGATGGCCCGAGACATTGCCCATCTCGAGCACCTGGCGGTTGTTCACGCCCGGCTGGACCAGCGCAGAGGTCACGTGGATCATCAGGCCCAGCCGCGCGAAGCGACTGCGCCCCTCCAGGAAGCCGCACAGGTCGCCGGGCAGCTGGACTCGCTCGCGCGTGATGCCGTGGATCGTTGCGCCCGACTCGAGCACGAAGGGTCGATCGAGCGAGCGCACCGTGGTGTGCTCGCGGTAGTCGCTCTCGTTGCGGATCGCGATCGTGATCTCGTCCGGCTCGATCACCCGGATCTGGTCGCCCAGAGTCAGGTCGATCGAGGCCGGTCCGATCTGAGCGCGATCGAGTGGATCGATGACGAGGCGCCCAAGATCGAGCTCGCGCAGGATCGCCTCACGGGTCAGGACGGCCATGGCAGCGCGCATGGTAACGTAGCCGCAATGCCGCACAGTTACTTCGAGGTGCCGCAACCGACCGTGATCGGTCACCGCGGCGCGGCGGCGGATGCGCCCGAGAACACCCTGCCCTCGTTCGAACATGCGCTCGCGGTCGGTGCCCACATCCTGGAAAGCGACGTGCAGGGAACCCGCGACGCGGTTCCCGTGCTGTCGCACGACGCCTCGCTCGAACGCATGACGGGCTCTCCCCAGCGCATCGAAGCGCTCGAGCTGGAGACGCTGCGCAGCTTCGACGCCGCCTTCGGATTCGCGGGGGACGACGGCAGCTACCCGCTGCGCGGCAGGGGAATCGGTGTCCCCACACTCGGCGAGGCTTTCGAGGCGTTCCCCGCGGCGCGCTTCAACCTCGAGATCAAGGCCGATCTCCCGGGACTGGTCGAATCCGTGGTCGCGCTGATCGCCGAGCACGATCGGGCTGACCGCACGCTGCTCGCCGCCGAGAGCGACGCCGTGATGGCGCGCATCCGCGCCGAGACGCGGCGCGCGGGCGTCCACCCGGCAATCGGCGCATCACTCGCCGATGTGGTCGGCTTCGTGCAGGCAGCAGTCGCCGGCGTCGCCCCAACGAGCGAGGCGATGGCGCTGCAGATTCCCCCCGAGTTCGCGGGACGCCCCCTGATCACCCCCCAGCTGGTGTCGCACGCACACGCCCACGGCACCGTGGTCCACGCATGGACGATCAACCAGGTGTCGGAAATGGCGCGGCTGATCGAGCTGGGCGTCGACGGCCTGATCACGGACGACCCGGCGCGCATGCACGCGCACTTCTACCCGGAATAGTGTGACCACTGCGTCGGGACTGGTGCTCCGCCATCTCGCGCCGCTGCGCGTCGCGAGCGAGCTCGGACCGATCGTCGACCTCGCCTGCGGTCGTGGACGAAACGCGCTCGCGCTGTCCCGCGAAGGCATCGACTGCCTCGGCCTCGACCGCAACCGCAGCTCCTTGCGCGAGCTCGCCGCCGCGGCGCGGCCCGGGCGCGTCGAGGCCGTTTGCTGCGACCTCGAGAGCGGACACGGCATTCCTGTCCGGCCGGGAAGCTGTGGGGCCATCCTGGTGTTCCGCTTCTTGTTCCGGCCGCTGGCTGCGGCGATCCAGGACGCGCTCGCACCGGGAGGGCTGCTGCTCTACGAGACCTTTACCCGCGAGCAGCCGGCGCACGGCTGGGGACCCAGCCGCCCGGCGTTCCTGCTCGAAGCCGGCGAGCTGCCGCGTCTCTTTCCCGGCCTCGAGATCGTGCAACACGACGAAGCGCCGGTCACGGTCCCGCGCCCCGAGGCTTCCGCCCGGCTCGTCGCGCGCCGACCGGCGAGCTGATGATCCCTCCGCGTCGCGCACGGCGTGCAACGCGCCGCCCCGCCGCTCGAGGCGAAGACGCCAATCTCTAGGACCCCGACGCCAGGCGCGCGAGCGCCCAGCGCGCATGCTCTGCGATCATCGGGTCGTCGCCGTCGCAATGCACCCCGATGGCGGGAGCGAGCGAGCGATCGCCGCTGTTGCCGGCCGCGACCAGAGCATTGCGCAGCAGACCGCGCCGCTTTGCACGCCGCACCGCGCTGTGACGGGTCGCGGCCTGCCAGGCCGCTTCGTCGAGCTCGAGCAGCCAGCGCAGCGTCACCCGCTGCCACGACTCACGGGGCGCCAGCCGCTCTCGCAGCCCCAACGAATCCGCAAGCAGCGGCCGATCGCGGCGCGAGTTCCAGGGGCAGACCTGCTGACAGATGTCGCAGCCGAACACCCAGCGACCGTGCCCCTCGCGCAGCGACTGCGGGATCGGGCCCGGGTCCTCGATCGTCGTGTAGGCGATGCAGCGGGTGGCATCGAGCACGTAGGGCTCGGCGAAGGCGTCGGTCGGACAGGCGTCGAGACAGGCGCGACAGCTGCCGCAGTGATCGGGCTCGGGAGCGTCTGCAGCGAGCTCCAGATCGAGCAGCAGCGCCCCAAGCAGCAGATACGAGCCGTGCTCGGGGTGGATCAGACAGCTGTTCTTGCCGATCCAGCCCAACCCGGCGCGCGCCGCGAGCGCGCGCTCGGAAACCGGGCCGGTATCGACGTAGGCGCGCGCCGCGACCGGCCGCTCCGCCAGCACCTCGACGGCCGCGGCCAGCGCCCGCACGCGATCGATCAGGACCTCGTGATAGTCGTCTCCGACCGCATAGCGGGCGAGCGCGACCGAGGCGTCGGCGGTCGCCTGCGGCGAGCCGTCGTCGTAGACCAGGCCGACCATCACCACACTGCGGGCGCCCTCGAGGACGCGCCGGGGGTCGACTCGCTCTTCGAGCCGTTCACCGAGATACGCCATCGAGCCCGCGAAGCCGCGGTCGATCCACTCGCGCAAGCGCTGCGTGTGCTCGGTGGGCGCAGCGGGCGCAACCCCCACCAGATCGAAGCCGAGGACCCGCGCCGCGTCCTTGACGGAGCCGGCGAGCTCCTGGGACGAGCTCAGCGAGGCGCGAGCGGGCTGGCGAAGCTGCCGTCTGGAATCCACCGCCGGAGCAGCGTACCGATCCCCAGCAGCACGGCACAGCCGAGCACGTAGGTGGCAACGCCGACCGACTCGTGCAGCGACCCGGCCGTCGCCACCTCGGCGCCCCAGCGCTCGGCTGCGAACACCGTCGTGAAGACGCGGATCAGGTTGCCGCCGAGCGCCACCGGGACCACCGAGAGCACGAGCAGGACACGCCGACGCAGCGCGCGGTCGGTGAAGTAGGCGAGCACCATGGCGATCGGCAGCAGCGTGATCACCGAGGTGATGCCGCTGCAGGCCTCGGCGACGAACAGCGACTCGCCGCCCGGCAGCTCGAGTACGTTGCCATCGCGATAAATCGCAAAGCCACCGCTGCGCAGCAGCCCGACACCGACCTCGCTCACGAACAGCTGCAGCTTGACGATCACCGGTGTGATCCAGGCATCCGGCAGCGGCACCATGAAGCCGAGGTAGCCGACCGGGAAGCTCAGCACCGAGAGCCAGGCCATGCCGCAGCGCAGCCACACCAGCGACGCCACGGCGGCCACCAGCGCAATGCCCTGGAGCGGCACCCAGCTGACAGCGAGCCCGACCGCGTACAGCGCGCCCGCCAGTCCGAGTCCGAGCAGACCGCGCCCGTCTGGCTCGATCGCGAGCTGCTGGCGGCGCGGCACGATACCGGCCGCTGCCCACAGGGACACCAGCGGCACGAGGTAGCCGTGGGTGTAGTAGTCGCGCGAGCTCCAGACCTCGGAGAGGTTGCTGAGCGCCGGTGCGAAGACGACGCCGAGGGCCAGCGCAGGCCAGCCGAGTGCCCGGACGATGCGTGCCATGCGTGCCCCTTCGGCAGGTTGCGCGGGCGGGTGTATCCCTTCCGCCCCGTTGGAGCGCACACCTTGCAGTCGCGGCGCAACGGATGCCGCTCGACTGGAACCGCGAACACGGCCTAAGGTTCGGACCCGGGTGGCCCGCGGGCGAGGAGAGCAGCGCGAGTGCAGGATCGGCTGGTATTCGTGATCGGCGTCATGCGCTCGGGCTCGACCCTGCTCGCGCGCATGCTTGGCGCCCACGGGGCAATCTACGCACCGGCCGAGCCCCACCTGATCACGCCGCTCGCACACCTCGGCTACTACGACAAGGTCGAGCGAGCGCCCTACGACCCGATCATCACCCAGCGTGCGGCGCGGGCACTCGTGCCGGCCCTGGCCCGGCAGGAAGAGGACTACCTCGAGGCGCTGCGCGCCTGCACCGACTCGCTGTATTCCAAGCTGCTGGCGCCGAGTGGACGGCGTCTGCTGGTCGACAAGACGCCGGCCTATGCGCTGGTACTCGACTTCCTGGTCAAGCTCTACCCCGATGCCCGCTACGTGGTGCTGACCCGCAACCCGATGGCCGTGTGGTCGAGCGTCGTCGACTCGTTCTTCGACGGCAACCACGAGGTCGCACACGCTCACAACCCGGTGCTCGAGCGCTATGTGCCGGCGATCGGGCGTTTCCTGCGCGAGCGGCCGGTGCCCCGCGTCCACCTGCGCTACGAGGATCTGGTCCAGGACCCGGAGGGGCAGACGCGCCGCCTGTGCGAGCACCTGTCCATCCCCTTCGAGGACCGCATGGTCGACTACGGCGAGCAGCCCGGCGGCCAGATCGAGACACCGCGCGGACTGGGCGACCCGATCCGCGCCGCGCGCGAGAGCAGACCCACCACGGGATCGCTCGACAAATGGACCAAAGCACTCGAAGGAAGGCCAGAGAAGGTACTGCAATGCCAGCAGATTCTGGCTCGTCTCCTGGACGACGATCTGACCAGCTGGGGCTTCGAGCGCGCGGCGCTCGAAGCGCAGCTGAGCGCGATCCCGGGCACGGGAGGCGGTCGCCGGGGGCCCCGACCGTGGCGCCACACGCTCGAGCGCCGGGTGCTGGTCCGGCTGCGCCACAACGTCCACCACAACGCGTTCGGCCGGCTGGTGCGGTCCGTCCGCGACGCCTGCGACGTGCTGCTCCGCTAGCACCCGGGCCGTGCTATAGATCCCTGCATGACGGATCCGTTCGAGCAGGCTCCGGTCGACGAGCGCTACGCGCCGCCGACGTTCGAAATGATCTCGCTCGATTGCGAGATCACCTCCTACGCGCCCGATGGAGACGACAGCCCGCTCTTCTAGCGCTGCGTCTGATCTCTCGCAGCCCTGAGAGCTCCGGAGAACTCGGACGCCCCGCGGGGCGTCTCCGGTTAATTTAGTCCGGCTGCCTGCCGATGCAGATTGCATGGCTGGCGGATTCCGGCTCGGGTGGAACGCAATGATTCGAACCGTCTGGCGCGCCGTTCGAGAGGCGGTGCGGCGCTACTTCATCGCCGGCCTGCTCGCCTTCGCTCCGATCGCGATCACCATCTGGGCGATCAGCTGGATCGTGACGCGCCTCGACAACCTGCTGCTCCCGCGCGTGTTGCAATGGGTCGTCCCGGGGGTGGAGCGGGCCCCCGACCTTCCGCCGCTGGTCGGCGCCCTGTTCACCTTCGTCGTGATCCTCGCTTCCGGCGTCATCGCGCGGCACTTCTTCGGCCACCAGGTGGTGAAGCTGTCGGAGGCCGTGCTCGGCCGGGTACCCGTCGCCCGCAGCATCTACGCCGCCGTCAAGCAGCTGTTCGAGGCCATCTTCCGCTCCGGGGCGAGCACGCGAAACTTCAACCGCGTCGTGCTGATCGAGTACCCGCGCAAGCGGCTCTACGCGCTGGCCTTCACCACGGGGCCCGCCGTCGGACCGGTGGCGGACACGATCAGCACCGACGATCTGGTCAACTGCTTCGTTCCGACCACGCCGAACCCCACCTCTGGCTTCTACCTGCTGGTGCACCGCGACGAGCTTCGCGAGGTCGACATCACGGTGGAAGAAGCCTTCAAGGTGATCATGTCGGCGGGCATCGTGCAGCCGGAGACCGCCACGGCGATCGTGCCGAACCTCTCGCCCGAGCGGGTCGCGCGCGCTGTGGGCGAGGAATAGCGGTCTCCTGAGCTCGACCCGACCGCCCGCTAGCGGCTGGCCCAGCCAGCCTGCTCGGCCGTACCGCCCTCGCCTTCGCGAGCCGGCGGCGCCGTCGACCGCAGCCCGGCGAGCCCCGGGATGCGCGGCTGCATCAACAGCTCGAGCGGGTTGCCGCTCTGCAGCTGGCGCACGATCTCGGCATCCTCCAGCAGGCGCTCCGTCCACGGCCCGAGCGCATCGAGCAGCCCGCCGGACTCGTCGCGCGAAACGGCCTCGCTGCGTCGTTCGGCGAGCAGACGCTGGATCCGCTTCGCGGGCTCGCTGAACCGTGCCCCCTCGAGCGACTGACCCAGCGCTGCGATCAGCCCCACCATCACCAGACCGCGGAGCCCCCCGCACAGCGCCCCCAGCGCCCGGTCGCCCGCCCCCCGGCGCTTGCCGCGCCGCTTGGCGCGCTGTGCACCGTCCGCGCGGCGAACGAACAGGCCGACGAAGCTCATCAACGCGAAGCCAGTCACGAAGCCCGCCGCGCCGCCAAGCGGCGCGGCGAGCATCAGGGGCGCGCCGAGCGTGCCCGCCACGAGCGTGCCGAAGCGCGTCGCGCCGACGATCGCAGCCGCGGAGACCACCACCAGCGAGAGCAGCGCGAGCAGCGACAGCAGGGCACCGCGCCAGGCACCGCGCACGACGAACAGCAACACGACGCAGGCGATCAGCCGATCGAACAGCACGCCCGTGTATCGGCGCCCCGGCGCCGGAAGTTCACGGGTCGGCAGACCACTCGGCGCGGAAGCGAGCCGCCACAGCCGTCGGCAGCTCGCCACCCCGATCGACCGCGCCGTTCATCCGCTGCATCGCGGCGGCGTCGATGCGGCCCTCGAGCGCGGCGACAGCGGCCAGCAGCGCCGGCCACTCGCGCTGGAAGCGTGGGCTCGCCAGGACGATCGCATCGTAGGGCGGAATCACCTGCAGCTCGTCGCGCAGCACACGCAGCCCGAGCGCGGCGATCCGCCCGTCGGTCGAGAAGGCGCTGATCGCATCCACCTCGCGCTGCTCGACCGCGCTGTACATGAGCGCCGGATCCATCGAGCGCTGCTCGGCAAAGCGCAGCTGATAGCGACTCTCGAGTGCCTTCCACTCGGCGCGCACAAAGAACTCGTAGTCGCCGCCGATCGAGAGTCCCGGTGCCTTTTGCGCGAGCTCTCCCAGGCTCTCGATCCCGAGCTCGGCGGCGCGATCGTCGCGCATTGCGATCGCGTAGCTGTTCTCGAAGCCAAGCCTGGCCACGACGGCGATTCCGTAGTCTTCGGCCAGGCGCGTACGCACCTCGGCGAGCACACTCGCGCGGTCGCCTGGCGAACCGGAGCGCCCGAGGATGGTGGCCCAGATGGTGCCCGAATAGTCGACGTAGAGATCCAGCTCATCGGTTCGCAGGGCGTCGAAAGCCACGGTCGAGCCCAGCGACTCGACACGCCGGACTGCTGGCCCGCCCGCCTGCTCGACGGTCTGGGCAAGCAGCGCGGCCAGCACATACTGCTCGGTGAAGCTCTTGGAGCCGATCGAGATCGAGCGCTCCGCACCGCCCGAGGCGTCAATCAAGCTGGCCACGACGAGGACGTAGAGCGCGACGAGCCCCGCGAGCGCACCACCCCAGAGGCGGCGCCGGCGCATCGCGAGCCCGCGCTCGAGCGTGCGCACCAGTCCGTCGAGCCCCAGCGCGAGCACGGCCGAGGCCACGCTGCCGAGCACGACGGCGCCGAAGTTGCGCGTCTGCAGCCCGCTGAAGATGAAGTTGCCCAGGCTGGTTGCGCCCACCGGCGTCGCCAGCGTCGCCGTGCCGACGACCCACACGGTCGCGGTCCGGACACCGGCGACGATCACCGGTAGCGCGAGCGGCAGCTCGACGCGCAGCAGCCGCTGCCGGTCGGTCATGCCGACCCCGCGCGCCGCCTCGACCAGCGCCGCGTCGACCCCGGCGATACCGGTCACCGTGTTGCGCAGCATCGGCAACACGCTGTAGAGCGAGAGTGCGAGCCAGGCGGGCAGGAAGCCGATGCTGTGCAGCTCGACGCCGAGCACGGCGGCGGTCCAGACACCGAGCGCCGCGAGCAGCGGCACCATCAGCGCCAGCAGCGCCAGGCTCGGAACCGTCTGCGCCACGGCTGCGAAACCGAGCACGGGGCCCTCGAGCCGCGGATGGCGCACCACGAATACCCCGAGCGGAATGCTCACCAGCGCCCCGGTACCGAGCGCCAGCAGCGACAGCTGCAGGTGTGCCAGCAGATAGCCGGGCAGCAGCGCGAGTTGCTCGCTCACGGCGTCTCGCCCCGACCGAGCAGCTCGTCGATCCGCTGCAGCTGACGCCGGGGCGTCGCAAGCAGCTCGGCGACGCGCTCATCGCCGGGCTCTGCCAATAGCTCGCGCGGCGTCCCCACGCGCACCAGCCGGCCTGCGTCGAGCACCGCGATGCGATCGGCGAGCAGCAGCGCCTCGCCCATGTCGTGCGTCACGAACACGAGCGTCAGGCCGAGCTCGCGGCGGATGCGCAGCAGTTCCTGCTGCAGGTGGTCGCGGGTCAGCGGATCGAGCGCGCCAAACGGCTCGTCGAGCAGCACGAGCTTGGGCTCCGCCGCCAGCGCCCGCGCCAGCCCGACTCGCTGGCGCTGGCCCCCGGAGAGGGTCGCCGGGTCGCGCTCGCGGAACTCACCCGGATCGAGCCGCACCAGCTCGAGCAGAGCGTCGATGCGCGCGTCGATCCGCTCGGCATCCCAACCGACGAGCTGGGGCACGATCGCGACGTTCTCGCCGACCGTCAGGTGCGGAAACAGACCGACCTGCTGAAAGCCGTAGCCGATGCGTCGGCGTAGCTCGTGGCCGGGCAGGTCGGCGGCGTTCTCGCCGTCGATCCAGACCGAGCCCGAGCTCGGCTCCACCAGGCGATTGATCATCTTGAGCGTCGTCGTCTTGCCGCAGCCCGAGGCCCCGACCAGCACCAGCAGCTCGCCGGGCGCGACCAGCAGCGACAGCCGGTCGACGGCGACGGCGCCGCCGAACGCGCGCGACAGCTCGCGCAGCTCGATCATTGGCGCCCCTCGGCCTGCAGCAGGCTCTCGACCTCGAACACGTGGGGATCGCAAGCGCCCATGGCGCGCAGCGCCGCGGCCAGCTCCAGCACGTAGTCGACGTTGTGTCCAGACGGCCCGCACGAGCCACGCACCTGGCGCACGATCTCCTCGAGCGGGGCGGGACCGAGATAGTTGCGATTGCCGGGCGTCGCCGCGTACATCAGGGCCGGGACGCGGCGCCGCCGACCGCCGTCGGTGAGCCACGCAGCGACCTCGAAGCGCTCGTAGCCTCCCTGCTCGCGCCGATCGAGCCCTGCGAGCACCTGCTCACGGGCCCGGGGCGCGACGCGATAGACGCGACCCGCGCACTCGCCTCCCGGCTCGGGCAGCAGGGTCACGACGCGCCCTGGCGCGCCCGGCACGCCGCGATGATCGGTCGAGCCCTGCCAGAAGACCCGGCGAAAGCCCCGGATGACGGCGGGGAGGCTCTCGACGTGATCGAAGTCCGGCCGCCAGACGAGCGAGCCGTAGCCGAAGATCCAGAGTGCCCGCGCCGGGTCCTCGGGCACCCCGCTACCCCGCCGCGGGGTCCGGGTCGCGCGGGGCTTCGGGATCGCGGTAGCGAATCTGGCTGACGGTGAAGCTGGCGTTGCCCTTGGGTCGGCGAACCTCGAACTCGTCGTCGACGCCCTTGCCCAGCAGGGCCCGCCCCATCGGCGAATCCATGCTGACCCAGCCACGCGCGGGATCGAACTCGTCGGGGCCGACGACGCGGTAGACGTGCTCGCGTCCCGCCTCGTCCTCGAGCGTCACCCAGGCGCCGAAGAAGACCCGGCCCTCCTGTGCCGGACTGGGCTCGACGACAGTGAGTTCGTCGATCCGCTTCTGCAGGAAGCGCAGACGGCGGTCGATCTCGCGCAGTCGCTTCTTGCCGTAGATGTACTCGGCGTTCTCGGAGCGATCGCCGTGGGCCGCGGCGACCGAGACCTCGCGCGTCACGCGGGGTCGTTCGACGCGCCAGAGCTGCTCGAGCTCCTGCTGAAGCGCGCGAAATCCGGCCGGTGTGATGTAGCTGCTGCCCTTGCTCACTGCGGGCAAGGCTCGGCGCTCGGCCCCCGCGATGCAAGTCGCGGCCCGGCGGCTGCCGCGTGTCGCGGCCACACGCGCTCTGAGCGCAGAGGCCGCGCGCTATGCTCTCCGTATGACCGAGACACCGGAAGAGCGCGAGTCGGAGGCCGCGGAGGACGAGGCCCCCGCGCCAACGCCCTTCGACCACCCGATGTTCATGCCCGCGCTGCTCTTCGCGTTCGCTCTCTGGTTCGGCTACGACGGCTTCTTGAACGACGACCCCGACATGCTGGAGCACCAGATGTTCAACCGGGTCGGCTTCGGCCTGTGGATGCTGCTGCTCGCCTACTACGGCTACCGCGGGCTGCGGGAGCTGCGCGAGGGCGAGCCGCCGAGCGTAGACAGCGACCGCCCCGATCCGATCGACTAGATCGCTCGCCGATGGACGAAGCCGACCTCCGCGTCCGCAGCGACATCGAGACATACGGCTGGCACGTCGCCAAGGTCGCCGGCGACGACAAGGCGCCGCCCTGGGCGTTCACGATCGGGCTCGAGCACAGCTTCGAGCACCCCGAAGTGCTGGTCATCGGCATGGAGCTCGAGCTGCTGCACGGCCTGCTCAACCAGATCGGCGAGCAGGTCAAGCGCGGGCGACGCTTCGAGGCCGGAGAGCGGCCCGAGGGCGTGCTCGAGCGACACCCTCCCGCGTTCCGGCTCGCCCTGCCGCGCTGGCACGGCGCTTTCGTCGGCAACGCGGCCTGGTTCTACCGGGAGCAGAACTTTCGCGTGCTGCAGTGCTTCTGGCCGGATGCGGACGGCCATCTGCCCTGGGACGAGGCCTTCGACCCCGCCTGGCGCGGGCGGCAGCCCCTGCTGTTCCTCGACGACGAGAGCGAAGCGCTCGGCGAGCCGCTGGCGCAGGTGCTCCACGAGGAAGGAGCGCTGCAAAAGAGCTGAGCCCGGACCGGCACATCGGCCGATAGGAGGAGGTGGCCGACCGATCGCTACGTAAATCCGAGCGACCCGGCCCGCCTGCGAGCTCCCGCACGCAGACGGTCGCGATCCCGGTGTCGTACGAAGCCGGCTGCCACGCCGCCTCGGACCAGCGCGCTCCCGTGACCCGGGTGCAGCCCGGGGACGTGCTGGAGGCGCGGCACCGCTATCAAATCCTGCAACACCTCGGCCGCGGCGGCTTCGGCTCGGTCTACGTCGCTCGTTGCCTCGACCCGGGGCCGGAATCCCCGCCCGAGCAGGTTGCGGTCAAGGTGCTCGGCACGAGCAGCGATCCGCGCACGGCGAGCGCGCTCAAGCGCGAGCTCGCGGCCCTGCTCGCAATCGACGACCCGCGCATCCCGACCGTCTACGACTGGAGCCTCGGCGACGCCGAGGCCTTCGTGGTGATGCAGTACTTCCCGGCCGGCAGCCTCGCCGACGCCTGGCCGTTCCTGTCGCGCGGCGACGAGTCACGAGTGTGGCGCCTGATCACCGACCTGCTCGGCGCGCTGTCCGCCGCACATCGCGCCGGGATCCTCCATCTCGACCTCAAGCCGAGCAACGTGCTGCTCGACGGCGACGGCGGCTTCGTGCTCAGCGACTTCGGTGTGTCGCAGGCCGCTCGGATGTCGAAGGGGCTGCTGCACCAGGGCAACGTCGCGCTCGGGCTCGGCACGCACGGCTACCGCGCACCCGAGCAGGCCAACCTGTCGATCCACGACTTCGACCTGCGCACGGACCTGTGGGGCGTGGGTGCAACCGCCTGGGCGATGTACACCGGCATCGACCTCAACAAGCGCCAGGAGGTGCTGCGGCGGGCCGAGGACGGCTACATCTTTGGCCTGCCCTCGCTGTCGGACATCGCGCTGGCCTGCCCGCCACAACTAGAAGAAGTCGTGATGAGCCTGCTGTTCCTCGACCCCGACCGCCGGCCGGGCGGTGCGCCCGAGGTGCTCGCCCAGGTGCGCGCAATCGCGGGCGGCTTCGGGCTCGATTCGCAGACGCTGGCGGCCGCCCGACGCGAGTGCGCCGACCCTGGCGAGATCCAGCAGGTGATCGACGGCATCTTCGATCCGCTGTGGGCCTCGATCTGCAGATCGCCGGGCTTCGATCGCTACTTCGCAAAGTACGAGCACGGCGAGGTGTTGGCGTCCGGAGTCCAGGGGGGCTTCCGCACCTTCCTGCTGCTGTCGGGCAAGGTCGAGATCGCCAGGCCCGACGGCCGCATCCTGGATTGCGAGGAGCGCGAGGGCTCGATGCTGTGCGCGATCTCGACGCTGACGGGCGCCTCGCGCGAGCTCACGCTGAGGGCCCGTGGCACGGTCTGGACCAGCGTGTTCAACGAGGCCGAGCTGGAGCAGCTGATCACCTGCAACTCGTCGGTCGCCGTGCGGATGCTGCGCAACCTGGCCAGCCGTCTGGCAAGCGGGCCGCCCCGCAACGGGCCGGCCGAGGAGCGGGACCACTAGGCGCCTCCGAGCGCGCGCGGTGGCGGGCTCAGAACACCGGTGCGGCGGGCACGGACTCCGGCCGCTGCGGGCTGGCGAGCTCGCGCGGCACGTCGCCCGCCGGATCCAGCGCGCCGGCCGCCGGCCCCGCGGCGGCGGTCGCGGCCGGGGATCCCGGCTCGATTCGCAGCTCGCCTCGCTCCGGAGTCGGCGTCTCGGCGATCTGCTTCTCGAGCAACGCGACCTTGCCCTTCCAGCTCGTGCGCTCGCGTTCGAGCCCGGTCGTGCGCCTCTTCGCCTTCTTGAGTTCAGCGCGCAGGACACCGATCTCGCGCTTCGCCGCGTCGCGGTCCGACTCGAGGGTCGCCACCGCCTGCTCGTCCGGCGTGCGCGCCGCAATCAGCCGCAGGCGCCCGAGTTCGCCATCGAGCGTCGCGATGGTGTCCTCGTACTCGAGCAGCCTGCGCTCCAGGCGGCCGATCTTGTGATCCTGCACGCCGTGCAGCGGCACGTAGGAGTACGCGAACGCCAGGAAGCCACCGAGCACGAAAATCGCCACGAACGCCAGTGGGTTCGCCAGCATCAGCCGACGCCAGTGGATCAACCGACCCCCAAAGCTTCCCAAGATTCCCTCCTCGAGTCGCTCGCTCAAGAGCGAGCCCGCCGGAAGAGCACGACCGGGGCACCATGGCGGGCGGAGCGGAAGCGATGCTCGGCAGGCTCTTCGCGGTTCTCGAAGGGCGTATCGGTAAAGGGCAGCTCGATCTTTCGAAGCGTCGAAAAATCGATCTGGTCCGCGATGAAATCGGCCACCACCCCGTCCCGGTCCGGGTGGACGACGTGGCGACGAACGATCACCCAGTCGGGTGGTTCGCGCTGCAGCGCCGTCGAGAGATCCTCACCAGTCAACCCCCCTAGCACCCGAAGGTTCGTGTAGAACTTGAGGGGTAGGTCACCGTAGGTTATCCACACCACATCGGTCGGGTCGGCGTGTTCGCCCAGGTAGGTCACGAGCCCCTCGATCGGTCCGTCGAAGCCGTGCGTCAGCTCGTAGCCGAAGCGGGTCAGCGGCTGCGAGGCGGCGATTGCAGCCAGCAGCCCCAGCGCGGCGAGCGCGTGCCACCGCGCGACCACCGCGACCAGTGCGCCGAGAGCGAGCGCAGTGAGCGGCAGCAACGGTGTCAGGTACCGGAAGAACGGCCCGGGCGCGACGATCGAGACCGTTGCCAGCAGTGCGATCGCCGAGAGCGCCACAGCCGTCGCGCCCCGGTCGCGCGCCAGCCGCACGAGCTCGCCACGACCGCGCCGCCAGCCGACCAGCCCGGCAGTCAGGACGAGTCCAGCCAGCGCGACCATCCCCGAGGCGTGCACGAGCAGACTGCGCACGAACCAGGACGCGTTGGCCAACCACAGGCTCGGCTCCGTGAGCTGGTCGGCGTAGTGGCGGCCGTAGTCCATACCGCTCTGCCAGACGATCCAGGGCGCGCACAACGCGACGACCCCGCCAGCCGACAACAGCACAGGACGCAGCACCCCGCGACCCCACAACGCGGCGTGCACGGCCGTGGCAACGAGCAGCGGCGCCAGGTAGACGTAGTGGGCGTGGAACAGCGCCACGCCGGCCAGCAGATAGATCGGCCCCCCTCCGCGCCGGCCGCCCGCAATCCGCGCATAGCCGAGCAGCAGTGTCGTCGAGAGAAACGCCGTCAACGAGTAGTAGCGACACTGGCGCACCAGGATCCAGAAGGGAACCAGCAGCAGCAGTACGGCATTGGCCGCGTGCGCGGCGACGCGGTCGCGCCCCCACCACTCTCGCGCCAGCTGGTAGACCACAAGCAACGTGAGCACACCGAACAGCGCCGCCGGCCAACGTGCCGCCGACGTGCTCTCGCCAAACAGGGCAAAGCTGCCAGCCACCAGATAGAGGTGGAGCCAGGTGTGCCAGCGCCAGCGATGGGCTTCGTCGTACTCGGCGCCCAGCTCCTGGGAGAAGAAGTTGCGGCCATCGGTGCCGAGTGGAATCCCGTGCTCGAGCGTGGTGCGCGCCAACAGCGCCGACTGCGCTTCGTCCTGCCACAACAGCTGGGCGTCGAGATTCGCGAAGGCCAGCAGAGCGCCGAGCGCGAGTGCCAGCGCGAGCAGGACCCGATCGAGCGGGCGCTCGGGGCCGGGCGGGCCGCTCGGCGGCAGGGGCAGCGAGGCCGGGGCGGGCTTCACGGAAGCCGGTGATAGCATAAAGAGCGTGCGCGCTCGGACGAACACGCCGCGGTGGGAACTCGCCGCGACCGCCGGCGTGCTGCTGTACGCCGCCGCGCGGCTCGTGTACCTCGCGCTGTCACTCGACCCGTCCCTGCCGCCCGACGAGATCACGCATGTCGGCCAGGCGCGCCACCAGGTTGCCTACTGGGGGTCTCCGGTCGACACCGAGTCGTCCTACGTCCACGGGCTCGTCTCGCACCGACCGTTCGGGTACGCGTGGCTGCTGGCGCGCTGGCTGGCCCTCGATCCGGGTCTGACCAGCGAGCTGGTCTGGCTGCGCCTTGCCAACATCGGGCTCGCCGGACTGACGCTGCTGGCGGCGCTCAGCTGGGCGCGACGGGCAGGCGCCGGCCCCGGCGAGCGCGTCTTGCTGGCTCTGCTGCTGACGAACCTCCCGATGTGGAGCTTTCTGTCGGCCTCGGTGAGCTACGACAACCTCGCGATGGCGCTCGCCACGCTCGCCTTCGCGCTGCTCGCCCGCTACCTCGACGAACACTCGCCCGAGGCCCTGCTCGGGCTGGCCGCAGTGCTGCTGCTGGGCGTTCTGACCAAGGCGGCGCTGCTGCCCTTCGCGGCGCTCGTCGCGCTGGCACTACTTGCGAGCGAGCGCGGCGCGGCCCTGCGCGGCGGGCTCACGGCGCTGCGCAGGCCGCAGATCGCGCGGCCCGGCATCGCGGCGCTGCTCGCCGTGACACTCGGGCTCGCCGCGCTGGCCGGCGCGTTGTACGGCCGCAACCTCGCGAAGTTCGGCGTGCTCGAGCCCGCGGCCAACCAGGTGCTGCCGCTCGAGGCGGCCCGCCGCAACCGCATCTTCCTGCAGGAACACGTCCTGCGCAGCTACCGCGCCGGTGCGATCGACCAGCAACAGGCGGCCAGCGAGCTCCAGCGGATCGAGCATCCGGCGGACCGGGCCGGCGCCATGTGGCTGCTGCGCCGCGCGCGCGAGCTGCGCGAGGGCACCGGAGAGCCGCTCGTCGGGCGTGTTCGTTATGCGACGCTCTGGCTGCCGCTGATGGCCGAGCGCCTGTTCGGCGTGATGGGCCACCGCGCGCTCTACAAGAGCGGGCTGCTGGCGGCGGCCTACTCCGCCGTGGCGCTCGGCGCGCTGGCCGCGCTCGCGTGGCGCGTGCGCCGACCCGGCGTGCACTTGCGGATCGCGGCCGGCGTTGCCCTCGGCTACGCGCTGATCCTGATGCAGCTCGTCAACCTTCCGATCTACCGCGCGAGCGGGCTCGAGGTCGAGGCCGTTCAGGGTCGCTATCTGTTCCCGGTGCTCGCGCCGCTACTGAGCGCCGCGATCATCGCGAGTCGAGCGCTGCTGCCCGCGCGCGCGCGGGTTCCGGTCGCAATCGCGGTCGCGCTGCTGTTCGTGCTCGGCGACTTCCCGTACCTGCTGTGGCAAGCCGGGCCCGAGTGGTGGGGCGAGCCCTGAGGACGCGGCTTCCAGGGCCCGGGCCATCGGCTAGCGCCGCCGGTACACGTGGAGCCAGCGGTCCTGGTAGCCGCGCTCCCAGTCGCGCTGCGTCGAGAGCCAGCCGTCGAGGGCCGCGGCGTCGATCCGGTAGCGCTGCGCCGCCTCGCGCAGCCGGTCGAGCGGCATCGTCGCCGGCCCGCCGGTCAGCTGACTCCACTCCTCGACCAGGTCGCGGTGGACCACGACGAGGTCGACCCCGGTCAGGTCCGGGACATCGCCACGCCAGCCGACCATTGCAGCCAGCCGGACACCCGGCTCACGGAACGTCCAGAAGCCGGTCAGGGCCCGCACCCGACCGCCGTGGATGACCTGGTAGTCCGCCGGGATCGCGAGCGGCCATTCGAGCACCCAGGGCGCCTCGACCAGCTCGAGATTCGGGCGCGTCTGCAGCTCGCGATAGAACGACGGGACGGCCGCGGGAGCCACGGCGTGCAGCGGCGCCACCAGCGTCGAGGGGTGGCTCGCGTAGGCGTTCTCACGCCCGTAGATGACCGGCAGGGGTCCGAAGCCGGCCCACAGCAGCAGGCTCGCCGTACCCAGCGATGCGGCCGCCGCCGGCGATGGCAGGCGGTCGAGGCCCCGGGCGAGCCCCGCTGCCGCCAGCAACAGCAGGCCCGGGAAGGCGGCGATCGCATACCGCGCGATCACCAGCGGTTGCTCGGACCCATAGGGGCGCAGCAGCACGAAGGCGCCCAGCTGCGCGACGATCGCCGCCAGCGCGAGCCCGGTGGCTGCCGGTGCGCGGCGCAGCCCGGTCACCGCCCCGGCAAGCACGGCGAGCCCGAAGGCCGCCACCCCGAGCGGCGCGCGGATGCCCGCAACGGCCTGCGCACCGCCCCACCACGCGCTCGGCGGCGGCACACTGGCGACGGCCGCCTTCGCCTCGGCGAAGCGCGCGAGGGCTTCGGCCGAGGGGCCAATCAGCGCCGCAGCCAGCCCGCCCCCGAGGCCGATGCCCACCGCGGCCGCGCGCCGCGCCGGGACACCCTGGCGACCGCGGAGTGCCGCCGCAAAGCCGAGCAGGCCGAGCACGCCCAGCGCGGGCAGCGATGATGCGTTGAACCAGGCACCGAGCGCGACCGCGCTCCCGAGGGCGAGCGCCGCCGGCAGCGAGCCGCGGGCGCGAAAGCGCTCGGCCGCGGCCAGCGCGATCGCTCCGCACAGGGCGACCAGGGCGTAGGGCCGGGCGAAACGCCCGTACACGATGAGCAGCGGCGACAGCGCGGCGAGCCAGGCCGCCAATACGCCGGCGCGCCGTCCGAAGCTGCGCCAGGCGAGCAATCCCAGCACCAGCGCCACCGCCGCGCTGGCCGCGACCATCGGCAACCGAAGCGTCCACTCACTGATCCCGACCGTCTCGGCGAGCGCCCGCACCCACAGCGCGAGCGCACTCGAGTAGTCCGACAGCGGATCCTCGGGCAGCGTGTTGTGCGAAAACAGATAGGACGCCGAGAGATCGGAGCGTAGCCCGGCGCGAAACGCGTGGAACTCGTCGTCGATCAGGATCTGGCGATCGAGCTGCCAGCTGCGCAGCGCCAGACCGGCGAGCGTCGCGACGGCGATCGCCAGGAGCGTTCGCCTGCGACCCGACCGCTGCGCCCCGTCCTCCATGCGCTCGACACGCTACGCGGACCCAGGAACCGGTGCCAGCAGCCCTCCCACGCGACGCGTCGTCGCAGCGGGCCACCCGGCGAACCGCGCCCCGGCTAGCATGGGCCGCCCCGCGCACGAGGAGGCCCGATGACCAGCCGACTGCCCCCGGCCCCCGAGCCGCAGTGGAGCCACGCAACCCGCGAGCTGCTGGGCGAGGCCATCCCTGCGGCCGAGCATCCCGCGGGCGAAGGCCCGCCGAACATCCTGTACACGATCGCCCACCACCCCCACCTGCTCGGGCCCTTCCTGGAGTTCAGCGCAGCCCTCGCCACGCGCGGTGTGCTGGAGCGACGCGACTCCGAGCTGCTGGCCCTGCGAGCGGCCTGGAACTGCCGTTCGCCGTTCGAGTGGGGCCACCACGTCGAGTACGCGCTCGCCACCGGACTCAGCCCCGGAGACATCGAGCGAATCGCGCTCGCTCCCGACCACGCCAGCTGGTCCGCGCGCGACAGCCTGCTGCTGCGCGCCGCCGACGAGCTGCACCAACGACAGACGCTCGCCGACGCGACGTACCAGGCCCTGCGCAGCGAGCTCGACGAGGCCCAGCTGGTCGAGCTGGTCTTCGTGGTCGGCAACTACACGATGCTGTCGATGCTGGCCAACGCGACGGGCGTCCCGCTCGAGGCCCGCTTGCCGGCGATGCCGGGCGCCGGCTCGACTGCCTGAAGCGGACTACCGGCGATCCAGCTCGATCTCGGTCCGGCGATTGAGTGCACGACCGTCGGCGGTGTCGTTGCCGCCGCGGGGGCGACTGTCGCCGATCGCCTCGATCGCGATGCGATCCGAATCGATGCCCGCCTCGACCAGGAAGCCGCGAACGCTTTCGGCGCGGCGCTCGGAGAGCCACGCGTTGTAGCCGGGCTCGCCGGTGCTGTCGGCGTGCCCGATCACGCGGATTGCGATGTCGGGGTGGCGCTCGAGCTCCTCGCGCAACTCGCGAAGCTCGTGCCTCGCCGAGTCAGTGAGCCACGAGCTGTTGCTCCCGAATCCCTGTCTCCTCATCGGCCAGCAGCCGTTCGAGTCGACGACGACGCCGAATGGCGAGTCCGTGCAGCGGTCGCGCTCGTCGACGACCCCGTCCCGATCCGCGTCGCGCAGCGCCGAACGGGCCGATACTTGAGGCAGCTCGCGAGTCGTCGCGGCGGTCAGGAAGACGCTGCGCTCGAAGCGTTGGATCGCGTACGCAGTGGCCAGCTCGTCGACCGAGCGGTAGCTGCCGCACGGCGACTTCGCGGCCAGCTGGCGCAACAGCGACGCGCCTGCCGGATGGTCGCCCACCTGGACTGCGTGGATGCAGATCTCGCCACTGCGCGAGGCGAGCAACCGATCGGTGGCGCGCAGCACCGCGGCGCGACCCTGCGAGTCGGAGCCCCTCTTCGCGACGCCATCGGTGATCAGAATCACCGCACGCCGGCCGCGCGAGAGCAGCAGCATGCGACCGACCTCGTCGATCGCCGAGGCCAGCCTCGTGTCGCCGCCCAGCGGCTGGATGCCAGCCAGCTTCACGACCAGCTCGAGGCGCTGGAAGGCCTCGAGCTCGTCGCGCTGCTGCTCGCCACCACCGAACACCAGCAGGCCCGCGCCGTAGCCACCCTCCGGCATGGCCGAAGCCAGCGCGGTCAGCAGACGACGCTCGGCCCAGAGACCCGTGCGAAGCTCCATCGAGCTCGAGGCATCGAGGACATAGAGCACGGCGTCGATCCCGATGTGCTGACGCACACCCGGCTCGATCGGCGTCACCGGCGGCGGATCACCGGCCGGGGGCGAGGCGCAGCCCGCGACTCCGGCCCCCAGCACCACGCCCAGCCAACCTCGCCACCCACCCCGTCGGACGCTCATCACCGCCTCCTCCGCACGTCGCCGTTCAGCCTACCTCCCGCACGTCGGTCCCGGACAAGAGAATTTACCGGAGGCAGGACAGCGGGCCGCCGGGCGCTGTGTGACGGGTGGAAGCGAGCGAGCCCTGTACAAGACCAGACTCGCGTGCAAGGGTCTGAACGGAGCACCCCTGGGAGAACCAATGGCTTCCTACAAATACGACTCGCTCTCTGCGCAGGACAACTCATTCCTCCTGATGGAGACACCGAGTCTGCACATGCACGTCGCGACGACGCAG
>JAYZFK010000095.1:0-8026 GCA_036336835.1 Myxococcota bacterium
GGTCATGCTATCAGAATGCCGTCGCCGAGTTGGCTTCGGTCATACTGCCGAGCGAGGAGGAGCCCCGGATGGAGTTCGACTGGAGCCCGGAGGATCGCGCCTACCGTGTGGAGCTGAGCGCCTTCCTCGCCGAGATGCTCCCGGCCAACTGGGACGAACTCACCAGGGAGGGGCCCGGCGGCGCCGACCAGGTGGCCTTTTCGGAGCAGCTGTGTGCGGAGATGGCCAGTCGCGGGTGGCTTACCCAGCACTGGCCTTCCGAGTATGGGGGCAAGGACGCGTCGGCCTGGCGACACGCCGTGGTTGGCGAGGAGATGTGGGAGAACGGGGAGCCACGCGGCCCGCGCTACATGACCGTCAACTGGGTCGGCCCGGCGATCATGCAGTTTGGCACTCCTGCGCAGAAGCAGCTCCACTTGCAGCGCATCTCGGAAGGCAGCGTCGTCTGGTGCCAGGGATTCTCCGAGCCCGAGGCCGGCTCGGACCTGGCGGCGCTGCGCACGCTCGCCTTGCGCGATGGGGACGACTACGTCATCAACGGCTCCAAGATCTGGACGTCCTACGTCGATCACGCCGACTTCTGCTTCCTGGTCGTTCGCACCGATCCCGAATCGAAGGGTCGCCACGGCATCAGCGTCCTGCTCGTGCCGATGGAGACACCCGGCATCGAGCTGCGCGAGATTCCCGGGCTGCTCGGCAAGAAGTATTTCCACGAGGTGTTCTTCGACGACTGCCGCGTCCCGACGAGCTGTCGTCTCGGGCCGGAAGACGAGGGGTGGTCGGTGGTCATTCGCGCGCTCGCCTTCGAGCGTGTCGGTGCGGCGCACTATCAGCGGGCCCAGCGCACGCTCGACGAGACGGCGAAGCGGGCGGATGAGCTCGGCATGCTCGACGACTCGAGCGTGCTCGAGCGCCTCGGTGCCGCGCAGGCGGTGGTCGATGTCGCGCGGCTTCACACCTACAAGGTGATCGACGAACGCGAGAAGGACGCGCCGCCGAGCCCGTCCACGAACCTGGCCCGCGTCGCGGGAACCTGGGCGGTGCGCACGGTCGCAGAGCTCGCTTTCGAGCTGTTCGGCTACGAGGGCCTCGAGTACGGCAGCTTCGCGGACTCGTACTTCCGGCTCGGGATGTGGGCCGGTACGGCGTCGGGCACGACGGAGGTGCAGCTCAACCTGATCGCGAGCCGGCATCTGGGATTGCCGCGGGAGTAGGCGCATTGGATCTGGAGCTGAACGACGATCAACGAGCGGTCCAGGACGCCGTGGCGGCCTTGCTGGCGAAGCACGTCGATCTCGAGACCACGACCGAGCTCGCTGCCGCGGGCGAGTTCGACGCGGCCCTGCGCGTCGCGCTCGACGAGGCCGGCTTCCTCGGGCTCGCGCTCGAGGAGGAGGCGAGCTGGCTGGATGCGGTATTGCTGGTCGAAGCGGTGGCCCGCAGTGGGGGGCTGGTGGACATCGGCGCCGCGGCGATCGTCGGCCCGGCTCTGTGTGGCCGCACGGTTCCAGGGCCGATCGCAGTGCTCGAGCGCGGCCACCGCGGGCCCGCGCGGTTTGGCGCGCACGCGCGCTCGCTGCTGATCGAGGACGAGACTGGTGTCCGGCTGGTCGGCGTCGCGCCGGGCGGCGAAGCGGTCGAAAGCAACTTCGGCTGGCCAATCGGCCGGCTGCCCGAGGATCTCGCGGGCGGCGAGCGCCTGGGACCCGACTCCGTGGCGCGCCTGCACCGCTTCTGGCGACTCGCGATCGCGGCCGAGTGCGTCGGAGCCATGCAGGGTGCGTTCGGGACGACCGTCGAGTACGTGAAGCAGCGGCGCCAGTTCGGCCGCGCGATCGGCTCTTTCCAGGCGATCCAACACCGGCTCGCCGAGCTGTCGGTGCTGATCGAGGGCGGACGCTGGCTGGTCTACGAAGCGGCGCACTTCGACGCCGATCCGCAGCGCGTCGCGATCGCCGCGGCGCACGCGACCGCCACGGCAGAGCGAGTCTTCGCCGAGACCCACCAGCTCACCGGAGCGATGGGCTATACGCGCGAGCACGTCCTGCACCTTTGGACGATGCGGCTTCCGGTGCTGCGGCTCGAGCTCGGCGGTGCCCGCGCACACCGGATTGCCGCCGCGCGCTCGCGCTGGCTGCGCCCCCCGAGCGACTGAGTCGCGGCTGCGCACGATCGGTGCCTGCCGGACCGCCCGGCTGCACGCCCGCCTGGCTGCACGCGAGATGGGCAGGGCTGCCCACGCGGTAGGCGCCGGCGCGCGTTGAAGGCTCCGAGGCCCGCTTCCGGTTGGATCGAGTCGGCACCGATCTTGCTCGAGCAGGGTCCGAGAGAGGGCCATGGCTCGCTATACCTACGACCGACTGTCCGCTCAGGACCTGAGCTTCCTGCTCGCCGAGAACCAGCACGCGCCGATGCACGTGGGCGCCATCGCGATCCTGGAAGCGGGGCCGCTGCTCGACGACGTCGGGGGCGTCGACATCGATCGTTACCGGCGCGGCGTGGAGGGGCTGCTCCACTGGATTCCGCGCTACCGCCAGAAGCTCGTCTACATCCCGTTCGAGAACTGGCCGGTCTGGGTCGACGATTGCCACTTCGATCTCGGCTATCACATCCGCCACATCGCGCTGCCACGCCCCGGGACCCTCGAGCAGCTGCACGAGCTCGCGGGGCGCATCCTGGCGAGACACCTCGATCGAGAGCGGCCGTTGTGGGAGATCTGGGTGATCGAGGGGCTGCACGACGGCGAGCAGGTCGCGCTGCTCAACAAGGTCCACCACTGCATGATCGACGGCGCCGCGGGTGCAGATCTCTCCCAGATCCTGTTCTCGCCGTCGTCCGAGGTGGAGGAGTCCGAGCCGCTGCCCTACTACCCGCGCCCCGCGCCCACCGGGCTCGAGCTGCTCGAGGAGTCGCTGCGCGATCGGCTCGGCGCGCCGCTGCGCGCGCTGCGTTTGGCCGCAGGCTGGCTGCTCGACGAAACCCGCTCGCCGCTGGGCGCCGTCGAAGCGGGAGCGATCGCCCTGGCAGAGCGCACCTCGGCTCTGGGAGAAATGCTCGGCTGGGCGCTTCGCCCGGCCCCGGCGACACCCATCAACGGCGAGCTCACGCCGCATCGACGTGTCGACTGGCTGACCATGCCGCTCGACGACGTGCGCGAGCTGCGCCGGGTGCTCGGCTGCACGATCAACGACGTGGTGCTCACGATCGTCACCGGCGCCGTCCGCCGTTACCTGTTCCGTCGTCGGGTCGACCCGGCGACCGTCGAGTTCCGCATCGCGGCCCCCGTGAGCGTCCGCCGGGAAGAGCACGCCAACCAGCTCGGCAACCACGTGTCGTCCTGGGTCGTGTCGCTTCCGATCGGACTGGCTGATCCGATCGAGCAGCTGGACACGGTCCGCGAGCGCACGGCGGAGCTCAAGCGCTCGAAGTCCGCGCTGGCGTTCGAGACGGTGATGGCGGTGGCCGAGTACCTTCCAGTGGGCTTGCTCAAGCGGGGCGTCGGGCTCGCCGACGGACCCGCCAACATGATCGTGACCAACGTGCCGGGTCCGCAGCTCCCGCTCTATGCGATGGGGGCGAGGCTGCTCGGGTTGTACCCGATCGTTCCCCTGCTACCGGGCGGGGGGCTCGGGGTCGCGTTGTTCAGCTACGAGGGCAAGCTCTGCTGGGGCTTCAACGCCGATTACGAGCTGGTGCCCAACCTCGCCGAGTTCGTCGACGATGTCAGCTGGTCGTTCGAGCAGCTGCGCGCTGCCGTGGTCGCGCAATTCCTCGAGCGACGCACCGCCAGCGAGCCGGGGGACGACGTCGAACCGGATGAGCGCGCGGCTCCGGTCCCGCCGGAGCCCGTCCCGGAGGACGCACAGTCGCTGCGGCTCGTAGAGAGCGAGTCGCAGGAGGCGTTGCCATCGCGGAGAGCGGAGCCGAGCTGAGTCCCACGGGTGGGCGCCCCCGGGCGCCTCCCGGTCGTGGTACAACCGGCCTCAATGAGCGCTCATCCCTTCGACTTGTCGGGCAAGGTGGCCCTGATCACAGGCGCCAATTCCGGCCTGGGCCTGGGTTTTGCCGAGGCCATTGCGCGCGCGGGCGGCGACGTCGTGATCTGGGGCCGACGCGAGGAGCGCAACCAGCAGGCGGCAGCCGCGCTGGCGGCGCACGGCGGGCGCGTGCTGAGCGACAGCATCGACGTCGCCGACGAGGCCGCGCAGCTGCGCGGCTTCCAGCGCGCGATCGCCGAGATGGGCCGACTCGATTGTGTGATCGCCAACGCGGGCTTCGCCGGCGTCGCTCCGATCGTCGACATGAAGACCGAGGAGTACGTCGCGCTCAACTCGGTTGCGCAGCACGGCGCCTTCATCACGCTGCGCGAGGGCGCGCGCCACATGGTCGCCCGCGCGCAAGCGGGCGACCCGGGCGGCTCGCTGATCGCGACGGGCAGCCTCACCAACTTTCAGGCGACGCCCGGCACGGGGCACTACGCCGCCGCCAAGGGCGCCGTGGCGGGGTTGATCCGGACCCTGGCCGTCGAGCTCGGCTGCCACGGTGTTCGCGCCAACATGGTCTGCGCCGGGATGTTCGCCACGGACATGATGGCGCCGGTGGTCGACGTGATGGAGCAACGGATGCAGCAGACCAACCCGATTCCCCGCATGGGACAGCCCGAGGATCTCGGCGGGATCGTGGTGTATCTGATGAGCGACGCGTCGAGCTATCACACCGGAGACATGATCACCGTCGACGGCGGCACGCGGGCCAACGGCGCCTGATGCAGCGGCTCGAGGATCGCATCGCGCTCGTGACCGGAGCAGGGCAGGGCATCAACCGCTCGATCGCGCTCGCCTTCGCGCGCGAGGGTGCTGACGTCGCGGTGGCCGACCTGGTCGGCGAGAATGCAGAGGCGACCGCGAAGCAGGTGCGCGAGCTCGGTCGCCGCGCGCTGGTGCTTCCGTGCGACGTAGGCCTGGCGGCGGATTGCCAGCGCATCGTCGACCAGACGGTTCGGGAGCTCGGCGGTCTCGACATCCTGGTCAACGGCGCGGCCTGGGCGCAGACCGAGACCCCGATCCACGAGACCTCGGACGAGCTGTACCAGCGGACGATGGACGTGTGCATGACGAGCGTGTTCTGGACCTCGCGCGCTGCCTATCCGCACCTCAAGGCGAGCAGTTGTGGCTCTGTCATCAACTTCGCCTCGAATGCGGGCGGCGAGGGCATGGCCGGCAATGCGCCCTACGCGGCGGCCAAGGAGGCGATCCGCGGCTTCAGCCGATCGCTTGCGCGCGAGTGGGGTCCCGACGCCATCCGGGTCAACATGATCCGGCCGATCGCTCTCTCGCCGAGCGTTGCGGCGTGGCACGAGCAGAACCGCAAGCTCGGGCGGCTGCAGGAGACGGCGATTCCGTTGGGCCGGATCGGCGATTGCGACGAGGACATTGCGCCCGTCGCCGTCTTCCTGGCGAGCGACGAGTCGCGCTATCTGACCGCGGTGACCTTGCCGGCCGACGGCGGCGCCGGCAAGGAGCGCTGATCCCGCTACAGGTCCGGCAGGCCGAGGTCGAGGTTGGCCGTCTGGATGCCGCCGTGGATCTCCATCACACTGCCCGTGACGAAGGCGCTCGCGGGCGAGGCCAGGTAGAGGGCGCCGAGCGCGATGTCCTCGGGCTCCCCGAGGCGCTTGAGCGGTGTGCCCTCGATCATCGCCTCGCGGACTGCGTCCTGCGCGAGCACGGTCTCGAGTGCCGAGGTCGCCGTCGAGCCCACTGCGATGGCGTTGACTCGGATCTTTGGCGCGAGATCCTGGGCCAGCAACTTCGTGAAGTGTGTCATCGCGGCCTTGGCAGTGCCGTAGGCGGCAAAGCCGCGACCCGTGATCTGACCGATCACCGACGAGATGTTCACGATCGCACCGCCGCGCTCCAGCATGTGCGGCACCGCGGCGCGAGACAGCGCGAATGCCGTCGTCACGTTGAAGTGGAAGGCGCCGGAGAAATCCTTTTCGTCGGTGTCGAGGAAGGCCTTCGGGGGCGAGCCGCCGACGTTGTTGATCACGATGTCGATGCGACCGAGCTGCTCGATCGCGGTCTCGGCCAGCTCGCCGAGCGCCTGGGTCCGAGCGGCGTTGCACGGCACCACGACCGCCTGGCGCCCGAGCTTGCGGATCTCTCCGGCCACCGCCTCGAGCTGGTCGACGCTGCGGGCGGCGAGGACCAGATCGGCGCCGTTCTCGGCGAGCGCCAGCGCGCTGGCGCGGCCGATGCCGCGGCCCGCGCCGGTGACGATCGCCACCTGGTCGTCGATGCGGAAGCGATCGAGGATGGGCATGGGGCGCGGCTCCGGCTCAGTAGTCGAGGCCGTAGAAGCGAAGCACGTTCTCTCCCAGCACCAGCCGCTGATCGGCTTCCGGCAGCTCGGCGATCTTCTCGCGGAGCTGGCCCACGACGTTGAACGTCGCGTCGAGGTGGGGATAGTCGGAGGCCCAGATCACGTACTCGGCACCGAGGTGCTCGACGATCTTGGCGGTGATCGACTCGTCGGGCTCTGCCGAGATCACGCACTGGCGCTTGAAGTACTCCGAGGGCAGCAGCTTCATCGGCGTAAATGCGTGCATCACCTCGGCCTTGTGATCCATGCGGTCGAGCCAGGCGGTGATCCAGTTGGAGCCGGCTTCGAGCACCGCGCAGCGAAGCCGCGGATACCGCTCGAACATGCCGCGCGTCATCATCGAGGTGAACGCGACCATGACGTCGAGGGCGAGGAAGGTGAACGAGAAGACCACCGAGGCCGTGGCATCGCGCTCGCCGCCGAGCCACGAGTCGAGCAGGCTTCCGCTGCGCGCCACGACGTGGAAGGCGATCGGCATGTCGAGATCCTGCACCGTCTCCCAGAACTCGTCGTAGACCGGGTCGTCGAGCTGGCGCCCGTCGCGAGCGGGCGGGTCGGGCGAGAGATACACCCCGGCGCAGCCGTCCCGGCGTGCGCGCTTCACCTCCTCGACCGCGCCCTCGGGATCCTTCAGGCAGATGTGCGCGATCGGGACCAGCCGCTTGCGGTCGTGGCTGCAGAAATCGACGACCCAGCGGTTGTAGGCGCGCGAGTACGCAGTCGCGATCGCGGGGTCGCGGACGACGCCCTCCCACGCGATGCCGATCGTCGGATAGAGCAGAGCCACGTCGATCTTTTCGTCGTCCATCACCGACAAGCGCGCTGCCGGGTCGTACCCGCCAGGGGGGCAGCCGTCTTCGTAGCTGCGCGACCCGATCGTCATCAGGTCGGTCGAATCCATCTCGATGCCGCCGAGTGCGCCGAGCCGCCCGCGCAGCGCCTGGTGCGAGCGGCCGTCGACCAGCAGACACTCGACGCCCTCGGCGTCCTTCTCGATCCGGATTGCGCGGTCGCGCAGGTTCGGCTCGATGTAGTCGATCCAGGTGTTGCGCGGCTCGAGCAGGTGGCCGTCGGCGTCGACGGTAATGATCGGGTTCGGCGCGGCGTCGGTCGGCATGCTGGTCCTCGCTGTGGCCGGTTCGCGGTGGCGCGCTCGGTTGACGCATCCGATCAGTGCGCGCCGCCGGCCGGGGCGTGGATCACGGGAGGCGGAAGCCCGACGGTTGGAGGCCGCAGCGCGCGAGCGCGCGGATCTCCTCGGCGTCGGCCTCGAGCACGAAGCCGGCGGCGACGGCGGATCGGAGCGCCCCCTCGAAGCGCTCCAGGTGCTCGCTCGCCCCGCCCGGGTAGAGCCGCGCGAGTGCGGCCCGGTCGAGTGGGCGCGTGCTCCCGAACAGGAACAGGAAGCCGTCGCCCTGCTGGCCCAGCCCGGAGAGAACCGCGCTCGGTGCATCGACCCAGGGCGTGCGGATGCCGCCGCACGCGATGCCGAGCTCGTCGGTTGCGAGCTCGACCGGCTCGCCGTCGAGCGTCTCCAGTCGTCTGGCCTCGGGCGGTGGTCCTGCGCCGCGCGCCCAGCGCTCGAGATGGGCCAGGGCAGCCTGAGCGACGTAGTGCTGCTGGGGACCGGCGTTGATCGCCGGGT
>JAYZFK010000096.1:0-46475 GCA_036336835.1 Myxococcota bacterium
AGTCGCTGGACCTCGAGGCGGATCTGGCGATCTTGCCGCTGCAGATCCAGCCCGTCTCCACCTGACAGCTCGCGTCGCAGCCTTCGCCCGGCGTCGTGCCGCCGTCGTCGCACGCCTCACCGCCAACGATCACCGCGTCGCCACAGGTCTCGCCGCAGCTCGACGGCGCGCCGCTGCACATCCAGCCCGGCTCCACCTGACAGCTCGCGTCGCAGCCATCGCCCGCCGTCGTGCCGCCGTCGTCGCAACCCTCGGTCACCTGGAGCTTGCCGTTGCCGCAGATCGGCATACAGACGGACGGGAACCCGGTGCACGTCCAGTTGGTCTCGATGTCGCAGCTCTGCGAGCAGCCATCGGCCAACACGAGGTTGCCGTCGTCGCACTCCTCGGTTCCCTCGAACATCCCGTTGCCGCAGGTCTCGTCGTTGAAGAACCAGGAGAAGCCCGTGTTCATGAAGATGGCCGCGCTGGTGACCCGTTCGTGGTCGGAGCTCGGCGGACCGATCCGCAACGTCGTGACCGCGCACGCCGCGAAGGTCGTCTCGGCGTCGTCGAAGCTGACTGTGATGTCACACGATGGGCTCGGGCTCGAGCCGGCGTAGTCGAGAACCAGCGTGTAGTCGTCCGAGGTATCGGCGATCGAGTCCAGGCCGCTCTGCGCGTAGCGCAGTGCCGAGACGTCGTCGGCCGCCAGCAAGCGCTGCTCCTCGCCCAGAAACGTCCCCTGGTTCATCACCGCCTCGGTGAAGGGAGCGCCGTACACACCCCCGTTGTCGCGAGTGGCGCTCGCGGCAAAGGTGTCGCCGACCGGAAGATTCGTGAGCGCCCGGGAGTAGGTGGTGGAATCGACGACCGCAGCGTTGATGAAGAACGGGTTGTTCGCGCCGTTCTCGTACCAGCACAGGTTGATGTCGTCGCCGCGAACGTCGTCCCCGCTCGCCTCGATGGTATCCGCACCCGGGTTCAAGTCGTAGACGTTGGGCGATCCATCTGCGGACTTCGTGTAGTCCTGATCGGCCACGGGCAGGCCGGACTCCGACGCCAGGTTCGAGTGTGCGAGACCGATGCAGTGCCCCATCTCGTGAAGCAGCACCGACTCGAAGTCGACGAAGCCAAGTGGAACGTTACTGCCGAAGACGCTGTTGGAGCGGTGGGCCGTGAGGTTGTTGTAGGTGCTGATCGCGTTCTGCACGGGGAGCACCATCTCGGCGGCGTGCGGACTCGTGCTGTCGATGCAGACCTCGACGGTCAGCGGCCCGCCGGTGCCCGTGTAGTCGGTCGGATGCGTGATGATATCGGGGTCCCCCTCGGTCGCGCTGATGAACGCACCCGCGTGCGCACCACCGGCGACGGCGAGTGCCAGCGCGCAGAGACCTGCCGACGCGCGAGAAATCACCGAGCGGGATCCGGCACCGGCGCGCGCGACCTCGCCATCGCGTCGAGCGAGCCGCGAAGCTCCGAGAGCCGACGAACACGGGCGTCTGTCGGGTGGCGCTCGCGAATCGCGCGCAGCCCGATGAAGCGGAGGCGCCGCTCGAGTCGGTGCTGGGCGATGCCACTGCGGCCGCGGAATCGGTCGAGCCGAAGCTCGAACTCGACGATGTCGCCGTCCAGGTGGTGGTGATTGACGATCGCACCGTCGGCCCGCGCTTCGGCCACCGCGAGACTCGCACGCAGCGCCGGGACATCGAGCTCGGCCAGGCCGGCGGTGAGTGCCTGCCGCGCCAGGACAGCCACCTCGCCGGGGGGCAGCTGCCACGCGTAGCGACCCGCGCCGCGCATCATCGGCGGGCGCTCCAGCTCGCAGCGGCCGTCGGCGAACACGCGGAGCACTCGCGCTTGCGCGCCCACGAGCTCGCTCGGCGTCGCGCGCATCACCAGGAAGGGAACCCCCGAATCGGCCGGCAGCTCGAATTCGGGGTCCGGCGGCGTCTGCGCCTGCGCGCTCGCAGCCAACACGAGGAGCGCGCACAAGATTCGCTTTGGGCAGTGAAAGGGCATGCGCATGATCGACGACCGCATCCGCTCGAGAGCGACCCCTAGCGGCCCCTTCGACGCTATTGAAGAACACCCACCTGCTGAGCTGAATCGACCGAACCGAGCGGCGACTTCAGTCGAGCGGGGTGGCAATCCCGCCTTCGCGCAGGAACCACAGCTCGAACCGCGGCGGTGTGGCAAGAGCGAGCCCTTCGGCGAGCGCGCGGACATATCTCTCCCCCTGCGGGGCGTACCGCTGCACCCTGGCGTCGAGATCCTGCGACGAGCCGACGCGGTCGCTCTTGTAGTCGACCACGACCAGGCGTCCGTCGCCGTCGCGATACACGAGATCGATCGAGCCGGCGACGGACTCGAGCGGCGCATCGTCGCCATCGCCCGCCGCGGCAGTCGGGGCAGTCGGGGCGTTCCGGTCGGCTGCGAGCCAGACCGGCAACTCACGTGCAACAATGCGCTCGCCGAGTGAGGTGAACCGATCGAAGAGCTCGCTGCTCGCGAACCCGTCGACGATCTCGAGCGCCTGCGAGAGCGCGGAGGCTTCGTCGGCAATGCCGAGTGCGGCGAGCACGCTCGGCAGCCGCGCGCGCTGGCGGGCGAGCTCCTCGTCGGGTCGGGCGCCGACATCCCAGTCCTCGAGTAGTGCGTGGACTGCAGTACCGACGACCATCGCCTCGCTGCGCCCGAGCGGACTCTGCGGGCAGCGGCGCTCGTGCTCGGTCGGGTCGCTCCGAGGCTCGAAGTCGTCTCCGGCGGCAGCGTCGCGCCGCGCGCCGCCATGCGCGCTCGAGGCCGCGCCACTCCGGGGACGCCGCATCCGCAGCTCGGCTTCGCGACGCGCCTCGGGCAGCGGCTGCCAGATCGCGTCCGTTTCCACGCGACTGGGCCACGCGATCGGCGATGGCGTGCGGCGCGCCCGGTCGGCAGCCGGCTCGCCGAGCGCGAGGAAACGCCAGCGTGCATGGCCCTCGTCGACGAAGGATTCGCCCGCTTCGAGCTGCTGGCTCATGCGCTCGGCGAGCGGCGGGTGCTCTTCGCGGTGGGCGAGCAGCGCCGCGACGCTCCGCGCCTTGGCGAGCTCACCCGGCTCGCCCTCGGCGCGCGCTCCCATGATCACCAGCCGGCGCCTCGCGCGCGTCAGGGCGACGTAGAGCGTCCGGACCTCCTCGGCGCGATCGCGGCGCTCGCGCTCTTCCCGCGCCTCGGCAAAGCCCAGCGTGGCCGTTCCGAGCAGCTTGTACTCGAGTCGATCGCCGACGCGCTCGATCGCCTTCGACGGATTGCCCGCCGTTCTCCGCGCCTTGTGCACCTGGGCGAGGTACACGTGCTCGAAGCCCAGGCCCTTCGCACCGTGGATCGTCATCACCTGCACGGCGTCCTCGACCGCGATCACCGGCTCGTCGACCTGGCGTTCGCGCTGCGCGGCGCTGCGCAGCCGCCGCAACAGCGCGTGCTCGTCGGCACCGGCGGCGAGCTCCACGGCGAGCTCGCGATACAGGCGCTCGAGATTCGCGATGCGAAAGGCCGCCGGGAAGCGCCCCGCCTCGGACGCCTCGATCGCGAGCTCGCTGCGCAGCCGCTCGACGAAGCGATCCGGCGCGTCGCGCGCGAAGCTCTCGCGCAGACGGGCGATGGCGGCGAGCGCCGCGAGCAGCGACTCCTCCCAGCCCGCGATGCGCTCGATTCCCGGCACGTCTTCCGGTATCCGCCGCGCGATCGCGCGCACCCGCTCCGCGAGCTCTGCGAACACCTGAGGCCGGCTCGCGTGGAGCTGACCGGCGCGGCGCGGGAAATCGTCGGCCCACAGGGGGATCAGCGCCGCGTCCGGAACACCGACCGCGGCCGACCGGATCAGCGCCACCAGCGCCACGTGGTCGTTGGGATCGAGCACACAGCGCAGCCCGGCAATCGCATCCACCACCTCGCGCCGCGCGAAGTAGCTGCGCTCACCCGAAACGACGTAGGGCACCCCGGCCTCGCGCAGCGCCCGTAGATAGCGCTCGAGATCACCGCGACTGCGCATCAGCAGGGCAATGTCGCCCAACGCGACTTCGTGCTCGTCGTGGAGACGCGCGACGTCGGCCGCAAAGGCGCGCGCCTCGAGCTCGGTCGCATCGACCGACGACGTCTTCCCGATCGGCTCGTCGCCCTCGGGCCGCCGCCACGCCACCCAGTGCTCGACGGCTGCGAAGCCCTCCTCCCCGAACCCGGACTCGCCGCGCAGCGCTTCGGACGCGTGCAGGGGCTCGAATCCGGGCTGCACCCCCTCCTCGGCCTGCATCACGGGCTCGATCACCCGTTCGACCTCGGCGAGCACGCTCGGCACCGAGCGGAAGTTCACGCAGAGCGAGAGCCGCTCGCCGCCTGCGGACTCGATCGCGCGAACGAACTCGCCGTAGGCCGCGAGGTCGGCGTTGCGCCAGCCGTAGATCGACTGCTTCGGGTCCCCCACGACGAACAGGCTCGGCCGCTGCTCGACCGGCCCGTCGAGAGCGAGCGCACGCACGAGATCGCACTGGAGCGCATCCGTGTCCTGGAACTCGTCGACCAGCAGCAGCTCGAGCTCGTCTCGCAGCGAGCCCGCGATCGCCGGATGCTCGAGCAGCAGATCCCGGGCGCCGCGCAGCAGATCGGCATAGGTGACAACGGCGCGTCGAGCCAGCTCCTGCTCGAAATCGATCAGCAACATCCGGAAAGCTCGGCGACCCACCTCGAGACAGCGTGGATGCAGGCACCTGAACACGTCGAAGACCGCGTGCGCACGGGCCGCGGCGGCCACGAACTCGTCCTCGGGGATCTCCAGTTTGCGGCTGAGCTGGCGGGTCGACGTTGCCCTGCCCCATTTGTCGAGCTGGTCTGCGCGTTCGTCCCAGCGCTCTCTCAGCTCGGCGACGAAACGTTCGAGAGCCTGCGGATCCTCCAGCTCGTGCTCGCCGAGCGCAGCGAGCGTCTGATCGATCAATGGAAATACATCCGCGGCCACACCGGTGAGCCGAGTCTGCTCGCCGACGTACGAGGAGAGCGCCTCGAACGCGGCGCGCAGCTCCGTCGCGAGGGCTGCGACCCGCTCGGGATCCAGCGGATCGAAGTCGAGGTCGCTCGCACGCACGCCCGCGTCGATCAATGCATTCGTCGCCTGGTAGATCTCCGACGGGCCGTACTCGAGCTCGGCGAGCTCGAGCAACGGACCGCCCGTGGTGTACTGCGCGCGCAGCCGTTGCTCGAGCACCCGCTGCAGGGCCTCCGTCTGGGCACGGGCCGTGCCATCGACCGCGAAGTCCGGGTGCAGGCCGGCCGCGATCGGGAAGCGCGCGAGCAGCGTGCGACACCAGGCGTGGATGGTGCTCACGGTCAGATGATCGAGCTGCTCGCGAAGCGCCTGCGCACGCGCGGGCCGCACTGCCTCCGGGGGCAACGCGGCATCGTCGAGCCACGGCTCGCGCGCGCCCGACTCGACGCCCTCGAGCGCCCGCTCGATGCGAATCGCCATCTCCGCTGCGGCGGCCTCGGTGAAGGTGATCGCCGCGATGCGGCCCAACACGTCGCGCGCGATCGCTGGCGGCGTGGCATCCGAGCCCGCCTCGGTGCTCCGCAAGGCGCTTCTTTCCCAGCCCGGGCCGAGCGACCAGGCGACGAGTCGCGAGGTCAGCACCGCGGTCTTGCCGGTGCCCGCACCCGCCTCGACGACCAGCGGGCGATCGAACTCGAGCTGGGCGCGCGCGCGCGCCTGCGCGTCGAGCGCTCGTGCGCGCTCGCTCACGACGCCTCCGTGCCCGGGTCGGGCGCACCGACGACCGCCGGCAAATCCCACAGCGACAGATGGCGCGCCTCGAGCTCCGAGAGCTCCCCCGCCTCTGCCCGCTCGCGCGCGGCAGCGACTCCAGCGCGCTGCCGCTGTTGCATGTCCGTGTCGCCGCGCAGACAGGCCGATGCCAGGTCGCACCAGCCGCAGCGGGGGGGCGCCGCGTCCTTCTGGACTTCCGAGAGTCGCGGCAGGAAGACGCCGGCATCCCAGCTACGGCCCAGTGTCGAGACCGCGCTGCGGAACGCCGCCTCGAGCGGCGCCGCTCCCGGCGTTCCGGAGACGAAGCTCGCCTGTGCGGTATCGAGTCGCAGACTCGGCTTGAGGAACAGATAGCGACCGGTGTCGCCCGAGCCGCCGGTCGCCAGCGCATACACCACGGCCTGCAGCAGCTCCCCGCGAGCCACGCTGCGCCCGAAGTGGGCCGCGCGGGTCGACGGGCGCCTGGCCTCGCTGACCGGCTGGCCCGTCTTGTAGTCGGTGAGGCGCACTGTCCCTTCGATGCGCTCGACCAGATCGGCCCGAAACGCCAGGGCGTGCGCTTGCGCGCCGTCCGGGACCTCGAACGAGCCCGCGACCTCGGCGCCCAGGACCGCGACCGCCGGCGCGTCGACCAGCTCGCGCGCGCGCGCCAGGTGCGCCACGACGCGGGCTGCGAGTACGCGCACCAGCCCGGGATACGGATGACCCTGGGCCGCGAGCTGCTCGCGCGCGAAGGCTGCGGCCAGCGCCTCGATCTCCGCGGCCGCCGGCCACACCACGCTGCGGGGCTCAGCCTGGCACACCTCGTCGAGTTGACGCGGCGGGCGCTCACCGGACCCGGGATCCAGCATCTCTTCGAGCGTGCGGTGAACGGCGAGGCCGACGATCCGACCATCGAGCTCCGGAAAGCTCTCGAGCGGGTCTGGCGGGGCCTCGAGCCGAAGCAGCTTCTCGAGCAGCGTCTTCCAGGGGCAGTGGGCCATGCGTTCGAGCGACGTCACATAGCGGGTGTCCCGCCGCGGATCCGCAGCCTCCGAGACAGGACCGACGAAGCCCAGATAGGGGCCGAAAGAAGCGGTCGCGTGCTGCGCGTACTCGCGAACGCACGCGGCACGCGCGCCCGCGACGCGCTCGAGGTCGAGCCCCGCCTCGGCGACGCCGGCCTCGCGCAGCGCAGGCTCGAGCTGCGCCTCGTACTCGGCTCGGGTCGCGGCGATGCCCGCCCAGATGGCGAGCTCGCGAGCCGTCGAGCGGCCGGGCTCGCCGAGCTGACCCGGATGGTGGAGCGTGGGCACCGGGCTCGGAGAGATTGGCGGCCCGCGTCCACACAGTCGATCGACGAAGGTCGAACGAACGCGCTCGCCTCCCCCGTCGCTGGTGCTCTGCCACGACAGGACGGGCGCCGCGCTCGACGCCAGCAGCTGGGCGAACAGGTAGCGCTCCTCGTCGTGGCCCGTGGTCTTGATCGGCAGGTCCGGCAGCAGCGCGAGCAGCGGACGACGCTGCGCGTCGGGCAGCAGCGGATCTTCGCGGATCGGCCGCGGGAACACGTCGCGGTTCAGACCGAGCACGAACAGGTGGTCGAAGGTGCGTGCGCGCGCCTCCATCACACCGAGCACCGCGACGCCACCGCCCCTTCCTCCGAGCGGCTCGCGCGCAGCGAGATCGCTCAGCCGCTGGCCAAACAGCGCCAACGCCTCGTCGCGCGACAGCACGAGCCCGTCGGGCAGTGCGCTCGACAGCCCTTCGCCGATGGCGGATGCGCACTCGGGCTCCTCCCAGCCGAGATCCGCGGCCAGCCGATCGCGCAGCCAGGCGTCCCAGACTGCGACCGTTGCCGTCGCCGGGGCCACGGCAAGCTGCTCGCAGAGCGAGCGAGCGCGGTCGACCGCCACGCGCAGGACCGCGCGCCGCAGCCGCCGATGGCGCGACGTCGGCCCGCGCGGCGAGCGATCGTCCGCGTCGTCGTCGTCAGCCTCGGCGTCGCCCGCACCGCCGGCCTCGTCTCCGCGCAGTGCCTGGCGCACGGGCAGGCGGACGTCGTCGTCGGGCGCCTCCAGACCGGCGACGTCGCCGAGCCTTCCGGCGCCCAGATGACGCAGCCCCAGGCGGAGGTCAGCGCGCGGCGAGCTGTCGTCGACCCAGCCCGGCAGGCCCCGGAGCAGCTCGACCCAGCGATCGGCGCCACAGGCTTCGCGTTCCTCGAGCAGCGCCCCGAGCGCGGCCGCGCGACGCGCGCCGGCGCCCGATGCAACGCTCGCCCCGACACCCGAGAATGGAATCCCGAGCCGCCCGAGATGGGCGCGCAATGCGTGGGCGTACGCGCCGACCTGGCGCGCGACGATCCCGACCCGCTCGGGCGGCAGCGCGGGATCGGAATCGAGCAGCGCGCGAATGCGACCGGCGACGGCGCGCACCTCGGCCTCGGCCCCGGGCGCCGCCAGCAGCTCGCGCAGCACGGGCGCGGGCGCGCCCGGCACGACCGATGCGCGCCCGCCCACTCCTTCGAAGCGCTCGCGAAGACGCGCGGCAAACACGGCCCCCGAATCGACCCTCTCGGGTGTACCCGGCTCCGCAGGCTCATCGAGCAGCAGCGTGGTGGCGTGCGCGTGAGCGAGCGAGAGCAGCAGATCCGTCGCGCGACCCGTCGCCTCGGCAAATCCGTGGATCCACAGCTCGCTCGTGGGCAGCAGCGCCGGATCGCGCTCGAGCGCATCGCAGGCGCGCTCGAGCAGCTGCGAACGGTGCGCGAGACCCGCCGCGTCCAGCTCCTCGCGCGCTGCCAGCGCAATCCGTGCAATCGCCAGGGCCCGCTCGGCCGCTCCGTCCTGCTGTGCTTCGAGCGCATCGTGCAACGGCACTGCGTGCTCCGGGCCAAAGCCCGCGTCGAGCAGATCGTCGACGCTCGCCTCGACGACGCGATGTGCATCGGTCAGCTTGCCGAGCGGCGCCATCAGCGACGGCTCGTCGCGCAGACGTCGACGGATCACCAGTGAGTACAGCTCGCGACCGGTGCGGACGCGCGCGCCCGCGCGCTCGAGCACCTCGAGCGCGGTCGTGTACAGGGTCTGAACCGATACGCCCACCAGGGGCCGACCGAGTGCGCGCAGCGCGCTGGCCGCAACGTGCTCGCGCAGGCTGCGCGACGGCACCACCACGCGCAGCGGCCGCGCGAGCAGCGCGAAATCGCTCGAGACACGCTCGCTCCAGCTGCCCAGCGCCTCGAACAGGACCGATTCCACCGCCCGCGGGCCGCGGCCGACCCAGACGCGAGGTCGACCGGGGGCCGCGGCGCGCGCGTCGCCAGCGAGCGCCGGAGCCGGGGTGGGCGCGAGGCCCGGAACAGCGAGATGCGGATCGTCGGCCATGCGCCCCCTAGTGTTGCCGCTGCGCGTGCCGGAAGTGGTCATGCATCCTTGAATCCCCTAGGGGACTCGACTTTCTTACGCAGAATCAATCTGTAACTCCCTGAATAAGAATGACTCTTCTCCAATCCCGTAGCTCGGAAAAAAATCATCTGTCCATTGAAAACGACATTGATTTTCAATTTCATCTGTCTAGACTGTCTCGCATCGGGTCCAGAGGACCCTGGGAGCTGCGAGCAAGCCGTGCTGGTCTGCCACTGCAACGCCATCTCCGATCGCGCGATCCGCAAGGCGGTTCGCAAGGGCGCGAGCAACGCGTCCGAGGTCGGCCTGCGGACCGGTGCCGGCGTCGGCTGCGGCGGCTGCCTCGACAGCGTGAACGCGATCATCCGCGCCGAGAGCGGCAGTGCGCACGACAAGGCCAGCCCGTCCGACCTGATCGCCCTGCCCGTCGTCTCCTCCTGACGTCTCCGCCTCCACCCACCGCGACTGCGCCCGACCGCACCCGACCGCACCTTCTGGAAGTGAAATCCATTGTCACTTTCAGTTCGCTCGACCTGCGCGCTGCACCCGGTAGCCTCACCGGGAGGGAGCGTGCGATGCAAGGCGAGCCGGAAGTCATCGAAGCCCTGAACGCGGTGCTCACGGCCGAGCTCACCGCGATCAACCAGTACTTCGTGCACCACAAGATGTGCGACAACTGGGGCTACTCGAAGCTGTCTGCGAAGAAACGCGAAGAAGCGCTCGACGAGATGAAGGATGCCGACACGATCATCGAGCGCATCTTGTTCCTGGAAGGCGTGCCCAACATGCAGCGCCTGAGCCCGGTGCGCGTCGGCGAAGACCCCGTCGAGCAGCACGAACTCGACCTGGAGGCGGAGCTCGAGGCCATCAAGCGGCTCAACGACGGGATCGCGCTGTGCCGCGACAAGGGCGACAACGGCTCGCGCGAGCTGCTCGAATCGATCCTCGAGGGTGAGGAGGAGTCCGCCGACTGGCTCGAGGCGCAGCTGCACCTGGTCAAGCAGGTCGGCAGGGAGAACTATCTCGCCGAGATGATCCGCGACTAGGACCCAGGCCGTTCGACAACCCGACTGCGTGATAGAGTGCCGGCCCAGCTGGAGGGCTCCATGTCGCACGTCGTCCGCAGCGCCATGCTCGTCTTGCTCAGTACCTCGTTGGCCCTCCCGGGCCTGGCGAAGACCGAGCGTCCCTACGAGATCAGTGAGGAGCGCGAAGCGTGCGCGAGCTACGAGCCGCTGCGCCGGCCGTTGTTCGGCGACACCCACGTCCACACGGCGTACTCGTTCGACGCCTCGGTCCAGGACACGCGCAACACGCCGCGCGACGCCTATCGTTTCGCCAGAGGCGAGCGGCTGGGCATCCAGCCGTACGACCGGGAGGGCAACGCCGCGCGCAGCGCCCAGCTGCGCCGGCCGCTCGACTGGACCGCGGTGAGCGACCACGCCGAGCTGCTCGGCGAGGTGCGGAGCTGCAACGACCCGAACGCACCGGGCTACGACTCCGACATCTGCTGGCTGTACCAGACCATGCGCCCGCTGGTGCTCGGCCCGCTCGCGCTGCGCACGCTGCTGATGAAGCAGCGCATGGGCTTCTGTGGTGAGGACGGCGAGGTCTGCCGGGGCAACGCTCGCGCGGCCTGGTCCGACATTCAGTCGGCGGCCGAAGAGGCCTACGACCGCACCGCGGACTGCCGCTTCACGAGCTTCGTCGGCTACGAGTGGACGGGGACGGCCGGCAACGGCTTCAACCTCCACCGCAACGTCATCTTCCGCAACGAGAAGGTGCCCGAGCTGCCCGCGAACTGGGTCGACAGCCGGTCGGCCTTCCACCACTGGCAGCAGCTGCAGGAGCAGTGCGTCGAGGGGAGGCCCGGCTGCGACGCGCTGACGATCCCACACAATTCGAACCTCGGCGGCGACGGTCTGATCTTCGCGACCGCCAAGCTCGCAACGCCCGCCGACCTCGACGGTCCGGTCGACCGCGAGGAGGCGGAGCTGCGCCAGCGCTGGGAGCCGATCGTCGAGATCATGCAGCACAAGGGCGACTCGGAGTGCCTGCTCGGCGGCGACACGGTCGACGAGGCGTGCGGCTTCGAGAAGGTGCCCTACGACAGCTTCGCGGGCGCGACGATCTCGGAGTCGGTCCAGAGCGCCGACATGCCGCTCGAGGATCCCAGCGCACCCAAGCGCAGCGCAACGGTACGCGAAGCGCTGAAGAAGGGCCTGGCACTCGAACAGAAGCTGGGCGCGAACCCGCTCAAGTTCGGGATCATCGCCAGCACCGACACGCACCTCGGCACCCCTGGCCTGGTCGACGAGACCAACTCCAAGGGCCACGGTGGTGCCGGCATGGCGGCGGGCACCGGGCTTGCCGCCGGTCTGCCCGACAACATCGAGTACAACCCGGGCGGCCTCGCCGTCGTCTGGGCCGAGGAGAACGCGCGCGATTCGATCTTCGCCGCCCTGCAGCGCCGCGAGACCTACGGCACGAGCGGCCCGCGCCACGTCGTCCGCTTCTTCGGCGGCTGGAGCCTCGAGGACTCGATGTGCAGCGACGGCGACTTCGCCAAGCTCGGCTACCAGCTCGGCGTGCCGATGGGCGGCGACCTCAGCGAGCGAGGCGACGCCCAGGCCCCGCGCTTTGCGGTCTCGGCGCTCGCGGACCCGGGCGCCGACGACCGTCCCGGCGCAGCACTGCAACGCATCCAGATCGTCAAGGGCTGGGTCGACGGGGCCGGCGCGGTGCACGAGAAGGTCTTCGACGTCGCCGGCGGCGACAACGGCGCCGACGTCGACACGCGAACCTGCGAGCGCCGCGGCACCGGTGCGCAGAGTCTGTGCTCGGTCTGGAGTGATCCGGAGTTCGACGCCAGCCAGGGTGCGTTCTACTACGCGCGGGTGCTCGAGAACCCGAGCTGCCGCTGGAGTCAGCACCTGTGCATTGCCGCGGGCGTCGATTGCAGTGATCCCGCGACGATCACGCAGGGCTTCGAGCCCTGCTGCGCAGCCGACCATCGACCGACGGTGCAGGAGCGCGCCTGGACCTCGCCGATCTGGTACCAGCCCTGAGCCCAACCCTCCGTCCCCACCCCGCTAGCGGGGGGCTCGGCAACGAGCCAGTGCTCGTGCGCCGGCGGCAGACGCAGACGCCGCCGGCGAGACGCTAGATTCGAAGCAGCCGTTGCGCGGCGTCGGCCGGGAAGACCGAGTTGAGCACCTCGTACTGCTGATTCGCACCGGGCAGCTCGAAGTGCTCGGGGTGGGGCAGATAGCGCAGCCAGCCGTTCGCGATCGAGAGCGGCATCGCGAGACGCGACCCGGCGCGAGCGGCCAGGGCGAGGCCCACGTCGGCCGTCACTTCGAACGGCAGCGCCCACAGCTCGAGCGGTCCGAGCGCGAGACGCTGCACCTCGACCGACACGCGCTCACCGCCCGCGAACAGCGGCGCCTGCAGGTCGCGCAGGTAGAGCCGCACGCAGGCCAGCCGCTCGCGCTGCTCGTCGATCTGCAGGTGGGCGGTGCGCTCGTGCTCGAGCCGGTAGAAGTCGCGCACCCGGAGTCGCTCGTCGGACTCGAGACCGAGCGCGGCCATCGCCTCGACGCGGCGCTCCTCGAGCAATTCTTCGCGCGCGCCGCTCCCCGCCTCGTGGACCTCGAGCGCGACCGCGTGCGCCTCGGCAGCGACGTCCGCAGCAGCGGTGGTCTCGATGCCGCGTGCACACGAGACGACCGCGTGAGCGATCTCGCTTCCCAGCTCCGCCATCCGCTCGAACGACACGCCGCGACTCTGGTCGGGGATCGCGAGATCCAGCAGATCGCGCGTGCGCGGATCGACATCCCCGTGCGCGCCGAGCCCGAACAGCGCGAGCACACCCGGGAAGGCGAGCTCCACCGCAGCACTCGCGACGCCTGGCCAGTCGGCCGAGTACGCGAGATTGTCGTGCCCGAGCGCGGTCGGGTGGCAGCCGTGGAGGTAGAAGATGGCCAACGGCTCGCCGCTCGCTCGATCGACGCGCACGACCGCAACACGGTCGTCGATCGGAGCGCCGTCGCAGCGACGGTTGCGTCCGATGTGTGCGCGCGTAAGTCCGACACCGAGACGCGCGGGCTGGCGGGCCGCGTGAGCAGCGACGCCCGCTTCGACGATCGCGTCGAGCAGCGCGCTCTCCCACGCGGGGATTGGCCGTCCCAGCACCCGGGCCGCGTAGCCCGTCTCCGGCCCCGAATGCGTGTGGATGCAGCCGATGCAGATCGCATCACGGGCCAGGCCCGTCTCCGCCGCGATCCGCTCGCGCAGCTCGGCACATTGCGTCACCGCGAGCAGGCACAGATCGCACTCGACGACCAGCAGCGCGTCCGAGCCTTGCTCGACGCAGAGCGCGCGTGCGTAGAGCTCGTCGTGACACGCGTCTGCCACGCCAGTGCGCGCGCCGTAGCCCATCATCGGCCAGCCCGACTCTGCCGGCAGCTGGACCCGGAACACGCCGGCTCGTAGAGTCTCCTTCATCGGAGCACGACGATAGCCGGCATGAACCATCTCTACTTCGCCTACGGATCCAACATGAGCACGGTGCGCCTGCGTGCCAGGATCCCTCGGGCGGAGCCCATCGGCGCGGCGCGGATCGAGGGCTTCGAGACCCTGTGCAACAAGCGGGGCAAGGACGGCAGTGGCAAGGCGAACCTCGTCCCGACGCCCGCCGCCGAGGCCTGGGGGGTGCTGTTCCGGCTCGACGCTGCGGACTGGGAGATCCTCGACCGCTACGAGTGGGGCTATCGGCGCAGCGCGTCTCGTGTCCTCGCACGGAAAGGCAAGGCACACCGGGCACAGCTGTACCTGGCGCTGCAACCCGAGGAGCACGAGATCCCGCCCTTCGACTGGTACCGGGCGCTCTGCCTCGAGGGCGCACGCGAGCACGCGCTGCCGGAGAGCACCATCGCACGGATCACCGGCTGGACGGTCGAGCTCAACGATCGTTAGGCAGGCCGGCTCCGATGCGGCGCGCCAGGCGCCGCGTCGCCACGCGCACGTCGTCCGGCGGCGCCGCCGTGTAGCAGAGCCGAATCCAGCTCTGGTAATCGCTGCCGGAGGACGCGCCGGGCGCCACCAGCACGCCGTCCTCGAAGCAATCCTCGAGGAAGCCGTGCATCCCGCGCTCGTCGAGCCGCTCCGCGACATCGATGAAATGGAAGGTCGAGCCCTGCGGTGGCGCGAGACCGAGCGTCGCGGCCGATTCGAAGCCCACCTCGCGATACGACGCCCGGGCCTTCGCGATCCAGTCGGCACCGACGGCGAGCGCGCTCAGCCCGACGAGCTGGCCCGCGACCGGCGCGTGATAGGCGGTGTGGGTCCCCACCTTGTGCGCCTCGTGCACGAGCGAGGCCGGACCTGCGAGATAGCCGACGCGGTGGCCGGCCATGCCGTACGCCTTCGAGAACGAGAATACCGAGAGGGTCCGATCGGGCGCCGCTGTGGCCACCGAGAAGTGCTCGCCCTCGTACACGTAGTCCTCGTACACCTCGTCCGCGATCAACCACAGGTCGTGCGCCGCCGCGAGCTCGGCGAGCGCCTCGAGCCAGGGGCGCGGAAGGATCCGACCTGTCGGGTTCGAGGGCGTCGAGACGTAGAGCGCGACACTGCGCTGCGTAATGCGCTCGCCGACTGCCGCCACCGCGTCGTCGGCCGAGTGCACGCGATCGAAGAAGGGCACCTCGACCGGCGTCGCGCGAAAGGCCTGCACGATGCCGCGAATCAGCGGCCAGAAGGGCGCCAGGATCAGCACCTCCTCGCCCGGGGCGGCGATCGCCCCCACGGCGTTTGCCAGCACCCCGGTGGCCCCGGCGCCGACCAGGACCTCGTCGCGCTCGCATGCGATGCCGTTGCGCACACGCAGCTTCTCGACGAGCGCGTCGAGCAGCGCCGGGACGCCGGCAGTCGGCGCATAGCGATGTAGATCGGGGTGGTCCTCGGCCGTGAGATCCTGCATGCGCGCGCCAACGCACGCCGGGAGCCAGGTGTCTCCGACGTGCAGCGGAACTGGCGGAATTCCGCTGCGCGGCAGCCGCTGCGCGAAGGGCGAGTAGACGGCGCCCGGGATTGCCTGGACCGTGGGCGCGAAGCCGCGGCGGGGCATTGGCGCACGCTACCAGATCAGTCGAGCAACGCCGCGTAGCCCGACCGGAAGCTCGGATAGTCGAACGAATAGCCTTCGCTGCGGATGCGGGCGTTGCGGCAGCGCTTGCTGCCCGCGCGCCGCGCGGGCGGAGCGCCCGCGTCCGCCATCGCCGGCTCGGACACACCGAGCCGGCTCGCGAGGTAGCGGAGCACCTCGGCCTCGTCGGCAGGCTCGTCGTCCACGCCGAGGTAGCACGTGTGCGCAGGCTGCTCGAGCAGGGCCAGCAGCTCCAGCACGCCCGCCGCATCGTCTCGGTGGATGCGATTGGTGAAGTGCTCGCCCGGATGGATCCGCGCTTCGCCAGAGCGCACGTGTTCGATCAGCCGCCCGCGACCCGGGCCGTAGATACCGCCGAAGCGAACGACGATCGCACCCGGCACCAGTGCCCGCAGCAGCCGCTCCGCGGCGAGCAGGATCTCGCCGCGAAAGCCGACCGGCCGCGTCGGCGACTCCTCGTCGACCCACTCGCCGCGCTGTTGCGCGTAGACCGCCGTGCTCGAGCAGAAGAGCGTGCGTCGCGGCATCTCGCCCCGCTCGCGAAGTACGCGCAGCAGATGATCGACGCCGTCGAGATAGGCGGCCCGATACGCCGCCTCGCTCGACTCGCTGGCACCCGCCGTGTAGACGACGATTTCGACTCGCTCGGGCAGCACGTCGAGCGTCTCGATCCGGGCGAGGTCGGCGCACACCGCCCGTGCGCCGCGCGGCGCGGGACCTTCGCTGCGTCGCAGGGCGAAGACGTCACAGCCGCCCTCGGCCAGCCGCTCGGCGAGCCGGTTGCCGACAAAGCCGCAGCCGGCGATCAGGACTCGCGTGCTCATGACGCCGTCAGCATGCCGCAGAGCACCGGTCCGTGCCCGAGGCCGCATCCGCGGCCAGGGTCAGTCGCAGGAGGCGAGGTGCGCCCGCTCCTGGCGATCGACTCGCAACGAGGGGCTCGCCTCGCCGGTTGCATCGGCCGGCGGCGCGGGGGTTCCGAGCCCGGGGCGCTGCGTATACTTGCGCGCGTGCGAGCCTCGATTGGAATTCCGCTATGTCTCGATGCGCGGGGGCGCTGGCGCCGCGGCCGCGACTACCTGTACATCGACCGCGCCTACGCCCGGTCGATCGAAGCCGCCGGCGGGCTGGCCGTCCACCTGCCAGTACAGGACGGCGCTTCGGCACCCGAGCTGGTTGCGCGCGTCGACGGACTGCTGCTGCCCGGCGGAGACGACTTCGCCCCCGAGCGCGACTATCCGGCGGACGTCGCGTTCGACCTGGCGGACGAAGTGCAGATCGGCTTCGACCGCGCGCTGCTCGCGGCGGCGCTCGACGCGGACAAGCCCGTTCTCGGCATCTGCTACGGGATGCAGCTGCTCGCCCTCGCCGCGGGCGGCGCGCTCCACCACCACCTGCCGACGGATGTCGCCGACGCACTCGACCACGGGTCGGGCGACTCGGGAACACGACGACACGCGATCGAGATCGCACCCGGATCCCGGCTCGCGGGCTGGCTAGGCGCGAACGAGATCGAGGTGAACAGCCGCCATCATCAGGCAGTTTCCGACGCAGGGCGCCTGCGCGTCGTGGCGCGGGCCGCGGACGGAGTGATCGAGGCAATCGAATCGGCGGACGGAACGCCGAGCACCGGCGTGCAGTGGCATCCCGAGGCGCTCGCGGGGCCGGCCGGCGAAGGGCTGCTGCGCCACTTCGTCGCCCAGGCAGCCAGCGGCCCGGGCTAAGCTGTCCCCGTGCTTCGCGCTGCGCAGTCGCTGCTGTTCTGGGGCTTCCTGCTCGCGAGCTCGATCGCGCTGTTCCCAGTCGCGCTGCTGATCTGGCTGGTGACACTGCCCTTCGATCGCCGGAAGGTGGTCCTGCATCGCTTCACCTGCCTGTGGGCTTCTCTGTACACACAGCTCAATCCCGCGTGGCCCGTGACAGTTCGCGGCCGCGAGCGCTTCGACGATCGTGTCGCGAGCGTGCTGGTCGCAAACCATCAGTCGCTGCTCGACATCCTCGTGCTCTTCCGGCTGTTCAGACACTTCAAGTGGGTATCGAAGATCGAGAACTTCCGCGTTCCGTTCATCGGCTGGAACATGAGCCTCAACGGCTATGTGAAGCTCAAGCGCGGCCATCGCGCGAGCGTGATCCAGATGTTTCGCGACTGCGAGCGAACGCTCGCCTCGGGCTCTTCGCTGATGATCTTTCCCGAGGGCACGCGCTCGATGACCGCGCGCATGCGCGCGTTCAAGCCAGGTGCGTTCGAGATCGCGCTGCGCACGAAGAGCCCAATCCTGCCGATTGCGCTGATGGGCACGTCGGACGCGCTGCCCAAACGCGGCTTCGTGCTGCAGGGACGGCACCAGATCGAAGTGAACCTGCTCGAGCCGCTGCCCTACGAGAGCTTTGCGAGTCTCGATGTCGACGAGCTGACCGAGCTCGTGCGCGACCGCATCGCCTCGGCGCTCGAGGAGCGCGCGAAGGCGCGCGAGGCGATGAGCCCGTCCGGCTGAGCGCGGGGCCAACTCAGACGGCGGCCTCGACGAGGGTCTTGCCGACCAGGCGACCCAGGCGCTCGTCCACGGGATCGACCCCGAGACCCGCCGACCGCGGCAGCCACAGGCGCCCGCCAGCCAGACGCCACGGCTCGGCGAGATCGTCGGCGAGCCAGGCGGCCGTCGCCAGGCCACATGCTGGCAGGGGCTGCGGCAGCGACGCGGCCAGCTGTGCCGCGGCCGCAATGCCCAGCGTCGAATCGAGGAACGAGCTGACGACGACCCGCACGCCCGACTCCTGCGCCGTGCGAGCCACTTCGCGCGCACGCGCCGGACCGCCGAGCGTCGGGAGCTTGATCACCAGCGCATCGATCGCGTCCGCGGCCAGCAGGGCGCGGACAGCCGAGGGCGAGCTGGCCGATTCGTCGGCGGCAATCTTCAGGCCGCCCTCGACGCGCAGCCGCGCCAGCGCGGCGGGATCACCGGGGGCGATCGGCTGCTCGATCCACTCGACCGCGAGCTGCGAGAGCTCCCGCAGTGCGGGCAGCGCCTCGCTCTCGCTCCACGCTCCGTTGGCATCCAGCCGGATCCGGACCGGCTGCGGTGCCGCGCGACGGACCGCGCCCACGCAGGCGATATCCGCCGCGAGCGCCTGGGCGCCCACCTTGAGCTTGAGCGTCTGGTAGCCGGCCGCGACCGCGGCAGCGACCTCGCGCTCGAGCCCCGCCGGCGTCCTCTCGGCGAGCAGGAGGTTGACCGGCAACGACTCGGGCTCGCTCTCGCCGCCGAGCACACGGGACAGCGGGCACGAGCGTCGGCGCGCGAGCCCGTCGAGCGCCGCGGTCTCCAGCGCGGCGCGGGCGACCGGGGCTCGCGCAGTCGCCCGCTCGGCGCCGGCCGGGAGCCGGCCGTCCCGGGCTGCGTCGCCGAGCAGCAGCGGCGCTGCCGCCGCCAGCGCCTCGGCGCACTCGGCTGGACCCTCGCCGCCGAACGCGGGAAGCGGCAGGGCTTCCCCGAAGCCGCGCGTACCGCGCTCGTCCTCGATCTCGACGAGCCAGCCGGAACGCCGAGCGATCTCGCCGAACGCGGTGCGCAGCGGGCGGATGAGTGGGAGTGCGAACGCGCGGACGCAGACCCGCGCGATCGTCACAGCGCGTATCCGACCGCCAGCAGCAGCGAGAACACCAGACCCAGCTGCGCGGTCGAGGCCAGCACGGGGTTGAGTTCGCCACCGGCAGCACCGCCGATCACGCTCGACAGCAGGCGTCGGGCAAGCGGCAGCGTCAGCCACGGCAACAGCACCCACGCCGTCCGTCCACCCAGGATCGCGTAGCCGGGCAGCACGCCATAGGCGAGCAGCAGGAGCAGCGCGTACTCGGCCCGCGCCGCGCGCCGGCCGAGCCGGACGGCGAGCGTTCGCTTGCCGGCAATCCGATCGGTGTCGACGTCGCGCAGGTTGTTGACGACGAGCACCGCGGTGGCGAGCAGACCGACGGGGACCGAGGCACCGAGCGCCGCACTCGAGAAGCGCAGCGACTGCACGTACTCGCTCCCGACCACCGCAACCACGCCGAAGAACACGAACACCGCGAGATCGCCGAGCCCGTGGTAGCCGAGCGGATAGGGTCCGCCGGTGTAGGCGACTGCAGCGGCGATCGACACCACCCCGATCGCGATCACCGGCCAGCCGGCGACCGACGTCAGGTAGAGGCCGACGCCCGCCGCCAGCGCGAAGACCAGCAGCATGCCGCGCTTCAGCTGCGCGGGCTCGAGCAGACCGAGCTGGACGGCTCGCGGCGGGCCCAGGCGATCGTCGGTGTCGGCCCCCTTCTCGCTGTCGTAGACGTCGTTGGCGAAGTTGCAGCCGATCTGGAGCAGCAGCGCACCCACCAGCGCCGCGGCGGCCGGCAGCCAGGCGGACTGGCCGCCCGCGGACGCCACCGCCGTGCCCACCGCGACGGGCCCGATCGCAACGGCGAGTGTCCTGGGACGGATCGCCAGCAGCCACGCGTTCCGAGCGACGCGAGCCGGGGCTTCGGCCGGGATCGACGGGTTCACGCGGGCTGCTCCCGCGCGAAGAAGCGCGATGCCACTCGCGCGAATGCGGCGGGGTTCTCGAGGTGGGCGGCGTGACCCGCCTCGGCGATGCGCTCGACGCGTGCATCGCGAAGCTCCGCAGCCAGCTCGCGCGCGATCGACTCGAACTTCGCGTCCTCGTCGCCCACGACCAGGCAGACCGGCGCGCGCACTTGCCCGAGCCTCGCGTGCAGGGGCTCCTGCGCGCCGCTGCCCATGCCGCGCAGGCTGTTGGCGAGGGCGTGCGGCGCATTGCGAAGTCGCTGAGCCCGCGCGGCCTCGAGCGCGGCGTCGCCGAGCCGCTTCTGGCTCGCGAACAGCGGCAGCGCCATCCAGTGGTCGACGAAGGCCTCGGTGCCGTCGCGCTCGATCTCCGCGGCCAGGGCTTCGTCGGCGGCGATGCGCTGCGCCCGCGCGGCGGGATCGCCCACGCCCGCGCTCGCGCCAACCAGCAGCAGCCGCTCGACGCGCTCCGGGCAGGCGACCGCGAAGGCGAGCGCGGCGCGCCCCCCCATCGAGTAGCCGAGCCAGTGCGCGCGTTCGATCCCGAGTCGATCGACCAGTCTGTCGAGCTGCTCCACGCAGTCCGGCATGGCATAACGAGCGGGCTCGCGCGGCGCGGCGCTCGCGCCGTGACCCACGAGATCAACCGACAGCGTCCGATAGTGCTGCGCGAGACGCTCGGCAACACACGCCATGCTGGCGGCACAGCCCGTGAAGCCGTGAAGGATCACGACGGGCTCGCCGGCGCCGCGCTCCTCGACAGCGAGCTCGAGGCCGCCAACGTCGACTCGCCGGGTGTTCATCACGCCTGGCCGGCGTCGAGCTCGAGCCGAGCGAGCTGCGCCCGCACCGCGGCGTCGATCTCCCGGTGCTGCGCGAGGTTCGCGGCCGCGTCGATCGACACCGCGACGATCGTCAGCCCGCCGCGCTGGAAGCTCGTCGCGAGAGAACTGCGAAGCGCGTCGACTCCGTCGACCCGCGCGTAGTGCGCTCCCGCGAGCTCGGCCGCCGCGCGCAGATCGACGCCGTGTGGGGTGCGGAACAGGGCTTCGAAGCGCACCGCCTCGCCGTGGGCGGCGATCGGCAGGTGCGAGAAGATCCCGCCTCCGTCGTCGTCGAGCACGACGATGGTGGCCGAGAGCGCGTGACGCCGCGCAGCAAGCAGCCCCCCGACGTCGTGCAGGAAGGAGAGGTCCCCCGTGAGCAGCACGCCGTGCCGCCCACTGGCGGCCGCCGCGCCGAGCGCGCTCGACGTGACGCCGTCGATGCCGCTCGCCCCGCGGCTCGAGAGCACTCGCCGCGGACGAGACTCGCAGGGCCAGAAAGCATCGACATCGCGCACGGCCATGCTGTTCGAGACGTAGAGCCATGCCTCGGGTGGCAACGCCGCCGCAACCTCGCCGACGACACGCGGCGCGAGCAGCGTCTTGTCGGCATCGAGCAGCCCGCCGATCGCGGCCTCGGCCGCCTGCTCGGCGGCGAGGAAGTCCTCCAGCCAGCGACTCTGCCTCGGCGGCGGGCCCGCGAGTCGAGCCGCGACGGCGCGGCAGAGCGAGGCCGGCTCGGCCTCGAGCCAGCGGGTGGTGAGCGCGCCCGGGTCGTTCCAGACGCGGTCGGGATCGACCAGCACGAGCTCGCGCGGCGGCCGCTCCTCGAGCCAGCGCCGCTGCGATTTGCTGGTCGGCGAGCGGCCGATCCGCACCACCACCTCGGGGCAGTGGGCGGCGCAGAAGCGTTCGTCGCGCAAGAACAGATCGGAACGCGCCAGGACCGGGCCCTCACCGACGCGGGTGCCGGAGGTCGGCTCGGCCAGCACCGGCCAGCCGGAGACGCGCGCGAGCTCGAGGACCGCTGCCGCCAGATCCTCTGGCGCATCGTTGGGGCCGCAGGCGATTACGCCCCGCTCGTGGGATCTCACGAGCGCCGCCAGCGCCGCGACGGCGTCGTCGGTCGGGACGCGCATCGAGGGAACGAGCGCAGGACCCGCGGTGTGCAAGCCGTCGCACGCCGCATCGACCAGCTCGCCGATGTCGCTCGGCGGGTCGAGCGGCTCGCGAAAGCTCCAGTTCATGTGCACGGCGCCGCGGGGTCGACCGAGCGCCTCGGCGACGGCGCGGGCGGCGAGCGAGCGCGCGTGTCGCACCGGCGGCCCGCTGCTGTCCGGAATCCCGACCTCGTGGAACCAGCGAACGTTCGCGCCATACAGGCCCACCTGCTCGATCGTCTGCCCGGCGCCGCGATCGCGCAGCTCGTGCGGGCGGTCGGCGGTCAGTACGACAAGCGGAACGCCCGCATAGCGCGCCTCGACGATCGCCGGCAGATAGTTCGCCGCAGCGGTGCCCGACGTGCAGACGAGCGCCACCGGCTCGCGCAGGGTCTTCGCCATGCCGAGGGCAAAGAATGCCGCCGAGCGTTCGTCGAGATGGATCCAGCTGCGAAGCAACCCGCGGTCCTCCAGCAGCGCGGTCACGACGGCGAGCGGAGCCGAGCGGGAGCCGGGTGACACACAAACGTGTCGAACGCCCGCGTACGACAGTGCGCCGAGGAACGCGAGTACCGTCGCGTAGCTGGAACGACGCCGCGCCTCGAGAAGCAGCTCCTCGTCCGTCTGGGACTGGTCGCTGGGCTCCATCTCGTCAGATCTCCGTCAGCTGCGAGAGCAGCGCCCGCAGCTTGAGCCGTGTCTCGGCGAGCTCGGCTTCGGGCTGCGAGGCGTCGACGAGCCCCGCGCCGGCGTAGAGCCGGGCGGAGCAGCCATGCAACAGACCGGAGCGCAGTGACACGGCGAGCTCGCCACTGCCGCGGGCGTCGACGTAGCCCACCCCGCCCGCATACCAGCCGCGTTCGAGCTGCTCGTGCTCGCGCAGCCAGTCGGCCGCGCACTCGCGCGGGCTGCCGCACACCGCGGGCGTCGGATGCAACCGCGCCGCCAGATCGAACAGGTGCGGGCGCGGATCGAGCCCGTCGCGCAGGCGCGCCACGAATGGCGTCTCCAGGTGCTGGATGCCGTCGAGCGTCAGCAGATCGGGTGCCTCGGGGAACGCGATGCGCTCGCACAGCGGCTCGAGGGCGGCCGCGATCTCGCGCGCGACAAAGGCGTGCTCCTCCTGCTCCTTCTTGCTCTCGCGCAGCGAGCGGGCGAAGCGCTCGTCCTCCTCGGGGCTGCGCCCGCGCGGCGCCGAGCCGGCGAGTGCGGAGGTCGACAACTGGTCGCCCGAAAGCCGGACGAGTCGCTCGGGTGAGGCGCCGAGAAAGCTTCGCTCGCCGCGCGTCACGGCGAAGGTGGTGCACGAGCGCTCGACCGCCCGCAGCGCGGCGAGCACCGCGACGATGTCGTAGGCGACGTCGCTCTCGACGCCGAGCGAGCGCGCCAGGACGACCTTCTGGAAGTCGCCGCGCCGGATCGCGTCGACGGCCGCCTCCACCTGCTCGAGCCAGCGGGCGTGTGGCCTGTCGGGGCGGGCGCAGTACTCGCTCGCCGTGGCCGGTGGATGGTGCAGCACCGCATCGCCGTCGGGTGCGGCGAGAGCCGCAGCACAGGACTCGGCGCTCGAGAGCAACCGATCGGCCGCGGCCCGCGGCGCGCCGCCGACCGGTCGGGCAACGGTGAGCCAGGCCCGCGCGCCGTCGCGAACGTAGAGCAGCTCGGGCAGCACGAACGAGAGCGGCGAGAAGTCCCGCCACGCGCTGCTCGACGATGCGGCCGCTTCCGACTCGAACGCGAAGCCGCCGACCAGCAGCGGTCCGGCCGAGGCAGGGGCGGGCTCGCCGGCGAGCGCGAGCGCGCCGAACAGCGCGCGACTCGACTCCGCAGCGAGCTCGAAACGCGCGGGGCCGCGCGCCTCGACCCGGTGCACCGCACCGACCGCGCAGAGGGCGAAGTCCGCGCTCGGCTGCTCCCAGTAGAAGCGGTCCTCACCCGGCCGCGATTCGAACAGGCGAAGCGCCGTGCCCGGGCGGGCGTCGACGCGAAGCCGGAGCGCCAGCGTCCCACCGGGCATCGCCCGCTGGAGCAGCTCGTCGCGCGCGGCAGCGGCCGATTGCGTCACGACGCCGCGCCTCCCGGCGCCCGTACACCGATCAGGATCTGGGCAGCGCCCAGCATCAGGCTGTGCTTCGCCATCTGCTCGAAGCCTGCCTTCGAGAGCATGGCCAGTAGGTCACCGGCCTCGGGCAGATAGGCCGTCGACTGGGGCAGGTAGCGATAGGCCTCGCGGTCCGAGACGAGTCCGCCGATCCACGGCACCACGCGGTCGAAGTACAGAGAATGAGCGAAGCGCACCAATCGGTTGGCCGGGCGATCGACCTCGATCAGCGCGATCCGGCCGCCCGGCACGAGGACACGCGCCATCTCGGCGAACACCGGGCCGAGCGCGACGAAGTTGCGAAGCGCAAAGCCGCAGGTCACGACACTGACACTCCGGTCGGCGATCGGCAGCTGGGCGGCGTCTCCCTGGACGAAGGCGGCCTCCACGCCGCGCGCGCGCGCGCCGACGAGCATCTGTCGCGCGAAGTCGGCGCCGATCGGCTCGGCACCGAGCGACCGCGTGTGCTCGCACAGGTCGCCCGTGCCACACGCGAGATCGAGCACGCGGTCAGCTGGACCGACGCGAGCGAGCGACAAGGCGCGCTGCCGCCAGCGCTGATCCATGCCGCCGCTGATCACGCGGTTCAGCAGGTCGTAGCGGGGAGCGATGCGATCGAACATCGACCGCACGCGCGCGCGCTTCTCTCCGTCGGGAGGCAGCGCGTCGCCGCGCGACGTCAGCTGCGCCACGAAACCTCCAGGTGTGCCGCGCGGGTCGCCTCGAGCGCGCGTTCGAGCGCCTCGCGGTTGCCCGCACCGCGCAGTCGCTCGAGCGCGCGATTGATCAGGGTGCGTTGGAAGTGGAGCGCGACCAGGCGCGCCACCTGCGGCAACAAGCTGCGGAAGGCGTCGGCGACCGCGTCCCCGGAAGCCTCGCCCTCACCGGCCGGCTCGATCACGTGCTCGTCGAACAGCTCGATGGCCCGGTCGGCAATGCCCTCCACGTTCGCCGAGTGATCGACCGCGAGAGCCAGCAGCTCCTGCAGCGGTAGCCCGCGTCCCAGGATCGCCAGGCCCGCCCGCGCCATCTCGGCGTCCGCGCGCGTGAATCGCTCTTCGTCAGCGACCACGATCGGCTCGATCAGGCCCGCGGCGCACGCAGCACCGAGCACTGCATCGGGCACCTGGGATTCGGCCGCCAGCTCGGCCCGCGAGAGCGTGCGTTCGCCAACCGTCTCGGCAACCAGCGCGGCCAGCAGGACTTCGCCACGGGTGCGGGAATCGCCCTGCTCCGACTCCAGGAGGCGCCCGATCTGCGCGAGCGTAAAGCCGTCGCCGATCAGCTCGCGCACTCGGCGGAGCCGCTCGAGGTGCGACTCCCCATAGATCGCGAGCCGACCCTCGCGCCGCGGCGCCGGCAGCAGCCCCTTGCCCTGGTAGAACCGGACGGTATCGACGCGCACACCCGCCGCCGCCGCCAGCTCCTCGACCCGATATTCCATGGGCAGCTATTCTAAGAGTAATGACTCAAAAAGTCTAACTACACGAATATAGAGGGTTTTACGGATTCTCCCCGGTCAGCTCGGCAGTCCGAAAAGGCGCTGTCCGTTGCTGCCGAGCAGCCGCGCGCGCGAGCTCTCGGACAACCCGGCGAGCGAGCGGAGCGTCACGTCGAGCGCGCCGGGAAACTGCGCATCCGGGTGCGGGTAGTCCGACGCCCAGACCACGCACTCGTCCCCCACCTGCTCGACCACCATCGGCGCGATCACGTCGTCCGGATCGCAGGCCACGAAGCACTGCCGCCGGAAGGACTCGGAGGGCTTGATCGTCAGCGCCGGGAAGTAGGAGCGCCAGGTCTCGAAGTGGCTGTCGATTCGGTCCAGCCAGTAGGGCAGCCAGCCACAGCCGGACTCGAGGAACGCGAAGCGAAGCCCCGGGTGCCGCTCGAGGATGCCCGATTGCAGAACGCCCAGGCACGCGGCCATCTGTTCGAAGGAATGGGAGCACACGTGCAGCGAGATCGGGTTCTCGAAGCGATCGCGCCCGAGCGTCGGCAGCGAGTCCGAAAGACCCTCGTGCACCGTGATCGCCACGCCCAGCGACTCGGCGCACTGCCAGAACGGCTCGTAGGCGGGGTGCTGGATCGGCCGGCCCGCATAGGGATTGGGTCGGAAGAACGCCCCCCGGAAGCCGTGTGACTCGGCGCAGCGTTCGAGCTCGGTGACCGACGCGGCAACGTCCTGGAGCGGCAGCAGCGCGACACCGAAGAGCCGATCGGGAGCGGTGGCACAGTAGTCGGCGAGCCAGTCGTTGTACGCCCGACACAGCGCGGCATCCAGCTCCGGATCGGCCACCTCGCAGACGAAGAACGACATCGACGGGAACAGCACCGCCAGGTCGATGCCCTCGGAATCCATGTCCTGCAGCCGTACCTTCGGGTCCCAGCCGCCCGTGCGCGCGCCGATCTCTTCGAGCGACGCCTGCTCGACGCGGGCGCTGACCTCGGCGGCGATCCGCCCAGTCAGCCCATCGCCGATCCGCTGCGCAGACTTCCCGTGCTCGTCGACCACGAAACGAGGTGCCCGCTCCCGGAAGCGTGGCTCCAGGTACTGGGCCCACACCTCGGGCCGCTCGATCACATGTCCGTCCGAATCGACCACCAGACACCCGGCGCGCTCGCTCATCGCAGAACCTCGCGACCCGGGAGCCCGGGTCCCTTGCGAAGCGGGAGGCCGGGGCGGGGTCGAAAGGATCGATTATTCAGCGCGGGCCCGATTCGGGCAAACCCTCGACCAGGCGGGCGAAGCGGCCGAGCAGCGTGGCGCCGGCCGGGGTCGCCCGGGCTGCGGCGAGGAGCGCGTCCGCGTCGAGGCCCTCTTCGGCGAGGATCGCACGCCGCGCGTGGAGATAGGCACGCATGACGTCGTCGTCGAACTCCGGGTGGAACTGGACTCCCCAGATCCGACGCGGCCTGCCCGCGAGCGCGAAGGCGTGGTTGGGATCGGCGGCATTGCTCGCCAGTCGGATGGATCGAGGCGGCAGGCGCAGCACCGATTCGACGTGAGTGGCATTGAACAGACAGCGCGGGCCGAGACCGTCGAGCAGGCGATCGCCGCTGGCGGCGCTCAGATCGACCTCGACGGTGCCGATCTCGCGACCGCGCGGGTTGGTGCCGACCTCTCCGCCCAGCGCGTGTGCCAGCAGCTGATGCCCGTAGCAGACACCGAGGATCGGCACCTCGGCCCTCACCGCGCCGCGCAGCCAGGCGGCGGTGCGTTCGCTCCAGGGCTCGCGCTCGCTCACCATCGCACTCGAGCCGGTGATCACGATGCCCCCCACACGATCCGGCCGCGGCAGTGCCTCGCCCTCGTGCGCGGCCACGACCTCGAGTGGCATGCGCTCGAGCTCGAGGCCGTCCTCGAACCACTGCTCGTAATCGCCCCGGCGCTCGCGCAGCTCGGGCAGCGTCGTCCCGGTCTTCACGACGAGCAGCGGCTTCACGCCGGCAACCCCAGGCGCTGGATCGCGATCGCGGCGGCCGTCGCAACGTTCAGCGAGTCGGTGCCGGCGGCCATCGGAATGCGCACGCGCGCCTCCGCGAGCTCGCGGACCTCGCGCGAGAGCCCGGGGCCCTCCGTGCCGACGATCAGCGCAATCTTCGACGGCGCCCTCGCTGCGAAGTCGTCGAGCGCGATGCTCTCGGGCCCGGGATCGAGCGCGACCAGCGCATAGCCGGCCGAGCGCAGCGCGAGCAGCCCGTCGGGCCAGCGCCGGGCCCGCGCATACGGCAGGCGCAGCACCGCTCCCAGCGAGACGCGCACGGCCTTGCGATACAGCGGGTCGCAGCAGCGCGGCGACAGCAGCAAGCCGCCGGCGCCGAGCGCCAGCGCGTTACGGAACAGGCTGCCCAGGTTGTCGACGTCGGTCAGGTCCTCGGCCACCACCACCAGGCGTCCCCGGCGCGTGATCTCCTCGGGACCGTCCTCGTCGCGACGCTGCGCGGCGGCAAGACATCCGCGATGGAGGTCGTAGCCCACGACCTCCTCGATCAGCGCCTTGCCGCCGAGGTAGATCGGCAGCGAGGCCGGGAGCACCGCCCAGGTGTCCCGCATGGCATCGAAGGCCGCCTGCGTCAGCAACACGGAGCGGGGTGTGAAGCGACCCTGCCGCGCCAGCACTTCGATGTTGCGCCGCCCTTCGACCAGGAAGAGCCCTTGCTGCAAACGCAGCGCTGCGTCTTTCACATCTCGGAAGTCGTCGAGCCGGGGGTCGTCCGACGAGTCGACGAGGATCGGCATCCGCAGAACCTATCGCACGGCCCAGCTCAGATGTCCTGGAAAAAGTCGTTGCCCTTGTCGTCGACGATGATGAACGCAGGGAAGTCCTCGACCTCGATCCTCCAGATCGCCTCCATGCCGAGATCTTCGTACTCGACCACCTCGACCCGCTTGATGCAGTTCAGGGCCAATATCGCCGCCGGACCGCCGATCGAGCCGAGATAGAAGCCGCCGTGTTCCTTGCACGCTTCGGTGACCTGCTTGCTGCGGTTGCCCTTGGCGAGCGTGACGTGGCTGCCGCCGTGGCGCATGAACAGATCGACGTACGAGTCCATGCGACCGGCCGTGGTCGGACCGAAGCTGCCCGACGCATAGCCTTCGGGCGTCTTCGCCGGGCCGGCGTAGTAGATCATGTGCTCCTTGAAGTACTCGGGCAGCCCCTCGCCGGCGTCGATGCGCTCCTTCAGCTTCGCGTGCGCGATGTCGCGCGCAACGATCAACGTGCCCGTGAGCGAGAGCCGGGTCTTGATCGGGTAGGTCGACAGCTCGCGCCGGATCTCGCTCATCGGCCGGTTCAGATCGATCTGCACGGTCTCCGCGCCCTCGAGCTCCTGCGCGGAAATCTCGGGCAGGTACTGGGCCGGGTTGGTCTCGAGCTGCTCGAGGAAGACTCCCTCGCGCGTGATCTTGCCCCGGATCTGACGGTCGGCGCTGCACGACACGCCGATCCCCACCGGGCACGAGGCGCCGTGGCGCGGCAGCCGGATCACTCGCACGTCGTGGCAGAAGTACTTTCCGCCGAACTGCGCGCCGATGCCGACCGTCTGCGTGAGGTGGTGGATCTTCTCCTCGAGCTCGGGATCGCGGAAGGCCCGGCCGTGCTCGTTGCCCGACGTCGGCAGCCCGTCGAGATAGTGGCAGCTCGCAAGCTTCACCGTCTTGAGCGTGAACTCGGCACTCGTACCGCCGACGACCACGGCAAGGTGGTAGGGCGGGCAGGCCGCAGTGCCGAGCAGCTTGATCTTCTCGCCCACGAACGAGAGCAGGGACTCCTCGTTCAGCAGCGCGCGCGTCTCCTGGAACAGGAAGGTCTTGTTCGCCGAGCCACCGCCCTTGGTGACGAACAGGAAGTGGTACTCGTCGCCCTCGGTCGCATACAGCTCGAGCTGCGCCGGAAGATTGCTGCCGGTGTTCTTCTCGTCGTACATCGACAGGGGAGCCATCTGCGAGTAGCGGAGGTTGGTCTCGGTGTAGGTGCGGAAGACACCGTTCGACAGCGACGCCTCGTCATCGCCCGTCGTGAAGACGCGCTGCCCCTTCTTGCCGAGCACGATCGCCGTGCCCGTGTCCTGGCACGAAGGCAGAATCATCCCGGCAGAGGTGTTCGCGTTCTTCAACATCTCGCGCGCGACGAAGCGATCGTTGTCGCTCGCCTCGGGGTCCTCGAGAATCTTCGCGAGCTGCTGGAGATGACTCGACCGAAACAGGTGCGAGACGTCGCGCACGGCCGCCGCGGCGAGATCGCCGAGAACGGACCCCTCGATCATCAGGATCTCCTGACCGTCGAGCTCCCCAACCGATACCCCGTCGCCCGAGAGCTTGCGATAGACCGTGTGGTCCTCGGCGAGCTCGAAGATCGGCTGGTAGTGGAAAACGGGCATGGTCGCTCTCCTCGAGAGGGGCCAGCATAGCCGAGCGCCTCAGCAGCAGAGCGAGGGCTTCGTCTGCCGAAAGAAACCCGCTAGAGGTGAGCCAGCACCTTCTCGACCTCGCCGGCCGAGCCCAGCACGACCGGCGTGCGCTGGTGCAGCTCGTGAGGCTCGACGTCGAGGATGCGTCCGGTCCCGGTGACGGCGCTACCGCCCGCCTGCTCGACGAGCATGCTCATCGGATTCGCCTCGTACATCAGCCGCAGCTTGCCGCTCGGTGCCTTGGCCGTGGCCGGATACAGGAAGACGCCACCCTTGAGCAGCGTGCGGTGCACGTCGGCCACCATCGAGCCGATGTAGCGACTGCCGTAGCCGTTCTCCTCGGTCCAGGCGAGATAGGACTGGTAGCCCTCGGCGAAGTCCATGCGATAGGCGCCGTTGATCGAGCGCACCTTGTTGTCGTGCGGGATCTGCAGACGGCTCTGCACGCGCACGAACTCGCCCAGCTCGGGATCGAGCACGAACATGTCGACGCCGTCGCCCAGCGTCAGGACCATCAAGACCGAAGAGCCGTAGAGCACGTAGCCAGCGGCGAGCTGCGAGCTGCCCGGCTGCAGCACCGAAGACGCGCCGCTCTCCGCCGAGCCGGCGCTGCGCAGGACGCTGAAGATCGTGCCGACCCCAGCGGCGACGTCGATGTTCGAGCTTCCGTCGAGAGGATCGAACAACACGCCGTACTCGCCGCCCGCGCTCGCGGGCCGCACCACCACGACCTCGTCCTCCTCCTCGGATCCGAGCACGCCAACGTGCGGGCAGCGCGACAGGCAGTGGATCAGCAGATCGTTCGAGATCACGTCGAGCTTCTGCTGCTCCTCGCCCTGCACGTTGGTGGCGCCCACTTCGCCGATCACATCGCCGCCAATGCGCGCGCGCCGCACCTTGCTCGCGATCGACTTGGTGGCGAGTGCGATCGACGAGATGACGTCCGCAACGGTCCCGATGCCGTCGCGCTGCGCGGCCGTGCGGAGGTACTCGGGAAGGGTGTCCAGGTTGTCGCTGATGCGACCGCTCATCGTCGCCGTCTCCGATATCGCGCTGCGTCGCGAACCGATGCGGAGCCTCTCGGCTCCCGTTCGCGAATCGGGCCAGTCTACTCCGCGGACTACGGCATGAGGGCCACGATCCGGAGCGGGGCTCCGCTGCCACCCGCGATCTTCATTGGCAGCGCCACGATCGAGAAGCCCGTGTACGGGAGCTTCTCCAGGTTGGCCAGGTTCTCGAAGGCCGGAATGCCGGCGGCGAACAGCACCCGGTGTGACCGGAAGTCGCGCGACGGCCCGTAGTCGATGCTGGCCGTGTCGATACCGATTGCGCGGATCCGGCGGTCGCGCACCAGCCACTCGGCCGCGAGCGGGTCGAGCCCCGGGAAGTGGAGCGCGGCGACACCCTCGGGACCCCGCAGCTCGGTGCCCAGGTAGCGGGCACGCTCGGGCCAGTAGCGCGCCGTTCCCGTCCGAAGCAGCACGATCGCGCTGCGCGGCAGCGGCCCGTGCTCGGCCTCCCACGCGAGGAAGTCTGCCTGCGAGATCTGGTAGTCGCGGTCGCGCTCGCAGGCCCCGGTGACGTCGATCAGCAGCGCAGGGCCCGAGAGCTCCGACGGGTGGAGCGCATCGACGGCCGCCGCGCCCTCGGCGAAGTGGATCGGCGCGTCGAGGTGCGTCCCGCCGTGCTCGGCCCCGCGAAAGCGGTGGGCCTCGTAGTAGTACCCACCGTCGGTGATGCCCGCGAACTCGCGCTCGAGCACAAAACCCTGCTCGCTGGGCCAGTAGATCGTGTCCGCGTCGAAGGAATGGCTGAGATCGATCATCCGCGACCAGGTCGCCGTCGGCACCCGCAGCCAGCAGCCGCCCGCGAGCAGGCAGGCCGCCAGCAGGAGTGCTCTGTCGCTGCGCGGCATCACTGGACGGTAGCCAGCGGGGCCTCCGTCGGCGAAGCTCACGGCAATCGGACCCACGGACAAGGAGCACCCACCATGGCCGATCCCCTGCACTTCGGTGTCACCCTCCCCCAGATCAAGCGTACCTGGGAGGAGGCGCGCGCCGCCGCGCTCGCCTTCGACGAGCTGCGCTTCGACTCCGTCTGGGTGTGCGACCACATGTATGGAGTGCCCAACCCGGCACTTCCGATCCTCGAGGCCTGCAGCCAGCTGGCGGCCGTGGCAGCGATCACCGAGCACGTCGAACTCGGGACGCTCGTCACCCCGCCGCTGTTCCGCAACCCGGCCGTCTTCGCCAAGCAGCTTGCGACGATCGACCAGATCTCGAACGGCCGGCTGATCGCAGGGCTCGGCGCCGGCTGGTTCCCGCCCGAGTTCGAGGACTACGGCATCGAGTTCGGCACGCTGGGCGAGCGCATGCGCGCGCTCGACGAGACTGCACAGGTGTTGCGCATGCTGTGGAGCGAGGAGCAGACGACCTTCGACGGCGCCTTCGCGAGGCTTCGCGGCGCACGCTGCGAGCCGAAGCCGATGCGGCGCACGCCGGTCCTGATCGGCGGCATGGGCGAGCGCGTGCTGATGGGGATCGCGGCCCGCAATGCGGACATCTGGAACAACATGGCGGTCGCCCAGGGGCAGCTCGGCGCCAAGGTCGAGGCGTTGCGCAAGCGATGCGCAGAAGTGGGGCGCGACCCGGCCGAGCTCACCATCTCGCAGCAGTGCACCGTGGTGATCGGCGAGAGCGAGGCCGACGCCCGCGCCCAGCTCTCCAAGGCACAGAAGGTGTTCGGCGGGCACCTGGGCGCCGGGCTCGAGGAGCACGGCATCTGGGGTCACCCCGAGCGGGTCGTCGAGTGCATCGAGCGCCACCGCGCCCTGGGCTGCAGCATGTTCGTGATCGAGTTCTTCGGGCGCGACACCCGGGAGCCCGCCCGACTGTTCGCCGAGACGGTCCTACCGGCGCTGCGCTGAACGCGGGCAGCGCGGCGGGCGTCGAACTCGCAGGACTCGCTTCCCCAGCCGGGGCAGGGAATACTCAGCCCGAGCCTCGGGTGGGCCGAAACGATCCGGACGCAGACGGTGCGGCCCGGCGGGGAATCTGTCCTCGGGGGCACGCCGGGCGGTCCGATCGGACTGTTATCCTACACGGGTGGTGGAACTTCGAATGAATCTCGCTCCTGCACTCCAGTCGCCTGGCGGCCGCCTCGGCGCGCTGACGGCGCTAGCCGCACTCCTGCTTCTCGGGGCAGGCGGCCCCGCGGCGGCCGAGCCCCCGCTCAGCTGCGAGCGCATCCCCGAGCTGATCGTCCACTACCTGCAGAAGCACATCACCTTCCACTACCCCAACGACGAGCTGCGGCGCCGCGTCGTCGACTCGTACATGCGCAAGCTCGATCCCGCGAAGACGCTCTACCTGCGCGACGAGGCCGACCAGCTCGAGAAGTCGCTGCACGGCGTGCTGCTCGATCTGAACGACGGCGACTGCAAGGTGCTGGAAGCCATCCACCAGGACCTCCCGAAGCGCTACCAGCTGTGGGAGGAGTTCGTCCGCGAGTTCGTGTCCGCAGAGGGCTACCAGATCGATCCGTCGGCAACGCTGGTCCTCGACGCCGAGAAGCGCCCGCGACCTGCGACGCGCGATCAGCAGCACGCACTCCTGGCGAACCTGGCCCACTTCCAGATGGCGAACTACGCGGTCGCAGTCAGCTCGGAGCTGGCTGCCGAGGCTGCCTCCGAAGCCGAAGAGACCAGCGAGACCGATGAGGAGGCCGCGTCCGAAAGCGACGAGACCGGCGCGATCGACGAACAGGCCGAGGCCGATGAAGAGGCCGCCGGGGCCGATGAAGAGGCCGCCGAGGCCGAGGCCGATGAGGAGGCCGCAGCTGCCGAGGCCGAGGCCGATGGGGAGGCCGCCTCTGAAGTGAACGCCGACGGCGAGGCGACCGACCTGGCCGCCGCCGCCAGCGAGACGGTGCTCGTGCCGACGCCGGAGATCCTCGAGAAGGCCCGCAAGAAGCTGATCCACCGCCAGGAGCTGATCACGCAGCGCGCCCGCGACCTGACGATCGAGGACGTCTACTCGGACTTCCTCGACGCGTTCGCCCGCGCGCTCGACCCCCACTCGAACTACCTGCCACAGGAAGTCTTCGAGGACTTCCGCATCGGCATGGAGCTCTCGCTCGAAGGCATCGGCGTCAAGCTGTCGTACCGCGACGGATTCTCGGTCGTGGAAGACATCATCCCGGGCGGCGCGGCCGATCGCGTCGACGTCCTCGAGAAACGCGACAAGATCATCGCCGTGGCCCAGGAGGGTGGCGAGTTCGTCGACGTCATCGACATGGACCTGCGCGACGTAGTGCGCAAGATTCGCGGCAAGCGAGGAACGACGGTCCACCTGACCGTACTGCGAGACGAGAAGGAGCGCCTCGAAGTCTCGATCGTACGCGACAAGATCAACCTCGAGGAGCAGGCCGCGAGCCTGCGCATCGAAGAGTTAGAAGTCGACGGCGAGCCCTTCAAGCTCGGGCTGCTCGAGCTACCGTCGTTCTACGGCGACAAGAATCCCTCCAAGCGCCAGAGCTCGCGCGACGTACGCAAGCTGCTGAAGCAGGCGAAGAAGAAGAAGGTCGACGGCGTAATGCTCGATCTGTCCCGCAACGGGGGCGGACTGCTAGACAACGCCGTCGAGATCGCCGGCCTGTTCGTCGAAGAGGGCGGCGTGGTTGCCGTCAAGGACACCTACGGCAAGCTGCAGGTGATGCGCGATCCCGACGACTCGATCGCGTACGACGGCCCTCTCGTGGTGATGACCTCGCGCGTCAGCGCCTCGGCCTCCGAGATCGTCGCCGGCGCCATGCAGGACTACAGGCGCGCGGTGTTGATCGGCGACGACCACACGTTCGGCAAGGGCACGGTCCAGAGCATGGTCCAGCTGCCACCGGGCCTCGGCGCGCTCAAGGTCACGACCCAGCTGTTCTTCCGGCCGGGGGGCGTGTCCACGCAGCACGAAGGCGTCGAGTCCGACGTGCGCATCCCGGCGACGTTCAACGTCGACGACTTCGGCGAGAAGCACCAGCCGTATTCGCTCGAGGCCCAGCAGGTCGCGCCGTTCGTGGAGGTCGAGAGTCAGGGCAACGCAGGCTCGGCCTGGCCGGCGATTACCGACGAACTCGTGCGCGAGCTGGTTCGCCGTTCGCAGGGACGGGTCGCCGCCAGCGAAGAGTTCCAGAAGATCGAAGCCGATCTGGCCGAGGTGCGAGAGCGCGGCGGCGTCGTCCACGTCAAGGACATCCTCACGCGCGACGCCGACGACGCGGCCTCGGAACAGGCGAGCGCCGATGCGGAGGACGACGACGAGCAACCGCTCACCTCCCACCAGACCGAGGGGCTGTACATCCTGGCCGACTACGTGGCCGTGGGTCGCCAGCTGCTGGCGGACAATCGCCGGCCGGAAGCAGAGCAGCCCAACTAGCCCTATCCTTCGCGCCCACAGACAAAGAGGAGCTGCAATGAGCCTCGACCAAGGTGCGCGTTCTCGGCTCGACACGTTGATCGGCGCGCACGAAGTCACGCTCTTCATGAAGGGCACGCGCCAGCAGCCGCAGTGCGGCTTCTCGAGCACCGTGATCCAGATCCTGGACACGTTGATCCCCGAGTATCAGACCGTCGACGTGCTGGCGGACTCCGAGCTGCGCGAGAACATCAAGCTCTACTCCGCCTGGCCGACGATCCCGCAGCTCTATGTGAAGGGAGAGTTCGTCGGCGGCTGCGACATCATTCAGGAGCTGTTCCAGTCCGGTGAGCTGGCTGCAACGTTCGGGATCGAGCTGCCCAAGCCGGGCGATGTCTCGATCACCATCAGCGACGCGGCCGCCGATCAGCTGCGACAGGTACTCGAGCAGCAGGGGGGCCCCGGCCGCGACCTGCAGCTGTCGATCGACGCCCGCTTCCAGGCGAACCTGTTCCTCGGACCCGCCGGCGGCGACCCGACCGTGGTCGAATCGAACGGCGTCGAGCTTCGCATGGACGCCGTCAGCGCGAGCCGGGCCGACGGCCTCTCGATCGACGTGGTCGACACGCCACAGGGGCCCGGCTTCAAGATCAACAACCCGCGAGCACCCGGGGTGCGCCCCCTGTCGGTCGGCGAGCTGAAGCTGCTGCTCGACGCGGAGGAGGCCTTCGAGCTGATGGACGTCCGCACGGTTGCCGAGCGCGAGACGTCCGCCATCGAAGGCTCGAGCTTGATGGACGACGAGCAGGCCGCGCGACTCGAGGCGCTGCCGAAGGACGCGAAGCTCGTTTTCCACTGCCACCACGGCGGGCGCAGCCAGCAGGCGGCCGAGCACTTCGCCGCCCTCGGCTTCACGAACGTGTACAACCTCGTGGGCGGGATCGACGCCTGGTCGGACGAGATCGACCCGAGCGTCCCGAAATACTGAGGCGGACGATCCGTGGCGCTGCAGATCCTGAACGCAGGCGAGAATGGCGACGCCGAGAAGATCTCAGACGATCTGCGCGGCAGGATCGAGGCCGCGATCGAGGGCGCCGAGGTCAGCGTGACCGCGAACGGGCCCGGCCACTTCGAGATCCGCGTCGTGTCGAGCAGCTTCGAGGGACTGAGCCGCGTCAAGCAGCAGCAGCGCGTCTACGGCGCGATCGCCGAGCTGATGGCAGGACCGAACGCACCGGTCCACGCAATCGACAAGCTGGAGTGCCTGCTGCCGTGAGGCGCCCCGGGACCGCGCTCGCGACCTTCCTGGTCGCCGTGTCGCTGGCCTCCGTGGCAACCGGCGAGCCGCCGATCGTGCTCCCCAGCCAGCTCGCCGAGCGGCTCGCGGGCGACGATCCTCCCATCGTCCTCGATGTGCGCACGGACGTAGAATGGGACCAGGGCCACATCCCCGGGGCGCTGCACATCCCGCTCCAACAGATCACCGAGCGCCGCGGCGAGGTCGCCAAGGACCGCGACGTCGTCGTCCACTGCCAGGTCGCACCGCGCGCGCGAATGGCGGAGAAGGCGCTGATCATGGTCGGCCACGAGCGCGTCTTCCACCTCGAGGGCGGGTTCCGGGCCTGGCAAGAGGCTGGGCTCGCAGTCGAGAAGTAGTCGACTGGGCCATCCCGAGCTCTCAGAAGAGCTCGCCCTGCCCGCCCCCTCCCGGCCCCCTGCGACGCGGCGTCGCCGAGGAGCGCGCGGGCTTGCTCGGCGAGCGCGCGCCACGCTTGCGCGGTCGCTTGCGCCCCAGGTGCTGGAGCCGGCTCACCGGCTTGGCCGCGAGCCTTGTGCCCCGCGCCGTGGCGGACGTCGGGACCAGCTCACCCAGATCGAATTTGCTGCCCTGGATGCGCTGGCGCTGGGCCGGCGCGTAGGACAGCGAGACGACGCCCGCCTCGTCGGGGCGCAGCAGTAGATCGACGCGGCCGGCCTTGTCGCGGATCAATCTGTACTCCCGGTTGCGGACGAACTTCTCGATCGCGATGCGCTTGCCGAAGCAGACCCGCTTGGCATCGCGGTAGACGACGACGAACTCCTCGGGCCGCTCCGGATCGAACACGGCGCAGTAGAGCAGCCTGGCCTCGAACAGCATCTTGTCCGGCGGCGGCATGATGCGGTAGCTGCCGTCCTTGGCGATCGCCAGAATCAGGTCGAACTCGCTGACGCTGAGCTTGAAGCGCTCGCCGCGTACGCTCGAGCCGAAGTAGCCGGTGTCGGGATCGTAGGCGAGCTTAATATTCTGGCGAGCAACGGCCTTCTTGTCGACCGCCTCGATCCGCGCGATCTCGGTGCGGCGCGGAAACTGCTCTCCATACCGGTCGAGCAGGTCCTTCAGGTAATCGATCGTCGTCTTCTTCATCTTGGCGAGCTTGCGCTCGCAGCCCTTGATCCCCTTGCCGATCTCCCGGAGATCCTTCTTGTTGCGCTCGATGTCGAACAGCGAGATCCGCCGGATGCGGATCTCGAGCAGGCGCTTGACGTCGTCGTCGACCATGGGGCGGACGAACAGCGCCTCGTGCTCGTGCATCCCGTCCCAGACGCCGCTGCGCACGGCCGCGTCCGTCTTCGCGCGTTCGATCTTCTTGTAGACGCGCTTCTCGACGAAGATCTGCTCGAGCGTGAGCCAGTGCTGCTTGTCGAGGAGCTTCTGACGCTCGAACTCGAGCTCGGCCCGAAGCTGCTCGCGCAGCTGCTCGGTCAGGGCACGTAGCACCTCGCTGACCGAGAGCAGCTCGGGCCGCCGCTCCCGCACCACGTTGAGGTTCGAGGACACCGAGACACTGCAGTCCGTGTAGGCGTAGAGCTGCGGCACCACCTCCGATGCCGAAACCGCGCGCGGCAGCGTCAACTCGATCTCGACCCGATCGGTGGTGAAGTCGTCTATGGACGCCACCTTGAGCCGGCCCTTCTGCGTCGCCGCCTCGATCGACGCGATCAGGCTCTCCGTCGTCGTGCCGTACGGGATCTCGCGAATGACGATGTGCTTCTCGTCGCGCACCTCGAGCCGCGCGCGCACGTCGACCTTGCCTCGGCCGTCGTCGTAGGCCGACACGTCCATCAAGCCGCCCTGCAGGAAGTCGGGGAAGAGCTCGATCGGCTTGCCGTTGATCAGGGCGATCTGCGCCTGCCACAGCTCGACCAGGTTGTGCGGCAGGATCTTGGTGGCCATACCGACGGCGATGCCCTCGGTCCCCAGCATCAGCACCACCGGCAGCTTCGCGGGCAGGCAGACCGGCTCCTGGTTGCGCCCGTCGTAGCTCGGCACGAACTCGGTGAGATCGGGATCGAACAGCGTCTCGAGCGCGAGCGGGGTGAGACGCGCTTCGATGTAGCGCGGGGCCGCCGCGGGCTGGCCGGTCAGCGCATCGCCGAAGTTGCCCTGTCGGTCGATGAAGTAGGCCTTGTTGGCGAGCACGACCAGCGCATCGGCGATCGCGGCGTCGCCGTGCGGGTGCAGCTTCATGGTCTCGCCGACGACGCCCGCCACCTTGTGATAGCGGCCGTCGTGCATCGAGAACAATGTGTGGAGCAGGCGCCGCTGGACGGGCTTCAGTCCGTCGCGCAGGTCCGGGATCGCGCGATCCAGGATGAAGTAGCTCGCGTAGTCGACGAAGTGCTCGCGCATCAGCTGTTCGAGCTGTGCCATGACTACGCTCGCGCCGCGTCGGCCCGGAGGTTCTCGACGATGAAATCGCGGCGCTCCGGCGTGTTCTTGCCCATGAAGAACTCGAGCTGGCGCACCACGTCGCCAAGATTGTGGACCGAGACCGGCACCAGCCGAATGCCGTCGCCGATGAACTGCTTGAACTCTTTGGGTCCGATCTCACCGAGACCCTTGAAGCGCGTCACCTCCGCGCCACGAATCGCCTGCATGGCCTGGTCGCGCTCGTCTTCGCTGTAGCAGTAGCGGGTTTCGCTCTTGTTGCGCACGCGGAAGAGCGGAGTCTCCAGGATGTAGAGATGACCCTTGAGCACCAGATCCTCGAAGAAGCGCAGGAAGAAGGTGATCAGCAGGTTGCGGATGTGCATGCCGTCGACGTCGGCGTCGGTCGCCAGAACGACCCGGTTGTAGCGGAGGCCGTCGATGCCGTCCTCGACTCCGAGCACCCGCATCAGGTTGTAGAGCTCTTCGTTCTTGTAGATCGCGTCGCGCTTCAGGCCGTGGCAGTTGAGCGGCTTGCCGCGCAGCGTGAAGACGGCCTGCGTATAGACGTCGCGGGACGGGATCATCACGCCGCCCGCCGAATCCCCCTCGCCGATGAACAGCGTGGTCTCGTCGCGCCGCTTTCCCTTCCTGTCGTCGAAATGGACCTTGCAGTCGGTGAGCTTGGGGATACGGATCGCGACCTTCTTGGCGCGCTCGCGGGCCTCCTTCTTGATCGCCGTGAGCTCCTTGCGCACGCGTTCGTTGGCCATCACCTTGGCCAGCAGCGCCTGGGCCTGGACTTCGTTGCGATGCAGCCAATGCAGCACGTTGTCGCGCACCTGCTGCACCACCGTGCCGCGGATCTCGGCCGAGCCGAGCTTGTTCTTGGTCTGGCTCTCGAAGACCGGATCCTGCAGCTTGATCGCGACGGCCCCGACGATGCCGTCGCGCACGTCCTCACCGGCGAAGCTCTTCTTGGCGTACTCGTTCACGCCCTTGAGCACGCCCTCGCGGAAGGCGCTCTGGTGGATGCCTCCGTCGTTGGTGTACTGGCCGTTCACGAACGAGAAGTACGCCTCGCCGTAGGCATTGGTGTGTGTGAAGGCGAACTCGAGCTGCTCGTCGAGGCAGTGCACCATCTCGTAGAGCGGCTGCTCGTCGCCGATCTCGAATTCGAGCAGGTCCGCCAGGCCGCGCGTGTGGTGATACTTCGCCCCGCCGTAGCGCAGTACGAGGCCCGCGTTCAGGAAGGCGTAGTAGCGCAGGCGCTGCTCGATGAAATCCTCGTTCCAGTCGTAGCGCTCGAAGATCTCTGGGTCGGGTGTGAAGCGGACGAGCGTGCCGTCGGCGGCCGCGGCGTCCCGGCCCTTCTGGTCGGACTCGATCCGCCCGCGCGAGAAGGTCGCCTTGCGGAACTTGCCCTCCCGAAAGCTCGTGACCTCGAAGCGCTCGGACAGCGCGTTGACCGCCTTGGTGCCGACGCCGTTGAGTCCGACCGAGAACTGGAACACGTCGTCGTTGTACTTGCCGCCGGTGTTGATCTGGCTCACGCACTCGACGAGCTTGCCGAGCGGGATGCCGCGGCCGTAGTCGCGCACGCTGAGCGTCGAGCCGTCGCGCTCGATCTCGATCCGCTTGCCGGCGCCCATGATGAACTCGTCGACGCCGTTGTCGATCACCTCCTTGAGCATCACGTAGATGCCGTCTAGCGGATGGCTCCCGCTGCCGAGGCGACCGATGTACATACCGGTGCGCAGGCGGATGTGCTCGAGCGCATCCAGCGTCTGGATCGACTTCTCGTCGTACTGCTTCCTGGCTCGGGGCATTCTCCTCCCACCCGGGCGGGAGCTTCGGGAATCCCACTCGCGGCTTCAAGCCATGGTCAGCAGCGAGCTGGTGGCCCCGAGAGAGCGACAGGCCTGCCCACCCGCACGGCTGGCGAGCTCGAGCGCGCCGAGCACGGGCATCCCGCGCGCCAGGCCGGCCGCGAAGCCGCCGTGAAAGGCATCTCCCGCGCCGGTCGTGTCGCGGACCCGGACGCGCCGCGCCGCGATGCGGCGGAAGCGGCCGTCCACCAGCGCAAGCGCGCCCTGCCTGCCCAGGGTGACCACCGGGGTGCCTCCCGTGCGCTCGCGCAGCCAGCGCAGCACGTCGCGCGGGCTGCCCAGGCCCGCGCTCTCGACGAACTGTCGCGGCACGATCGGGTAGTCGACGAGCGGCAGCAGCGGCCCGAAGGCGGGCCTGGTGTCCGCGAAGTCGGCGATCGTGCTGGCCCCCTGCTCGCGGGCGCGCCGCAGGGCTCGCTTCGCCTGGCGCGCGAAGTGGCCGTCGACGAGCAGCACGGCCCCCCGCCGGATCGGCGACAGGTCGAAATCGGGGGCGCGGCGCTCGATCGCGCGTCGGTCGGGCAGCACGAAGCGCCGTTCGCCGCTGCTGGCGCCGACCAGGATCAGCGCGGTCGTGGTCGGGAGCTCGGCCGAGCGCACGACCCGCCGCGTGCCGACCCCGCGCTCGCGCAGCTGGCGCAGCAGCCAGCGACCGTCGGCGTCGTCGCCGACCAGCGACAGCAGCTGCGCCCGCACGCCGAGCGCGGCGGCCTGGACGAGCGCGTTGGCGGCCATGCCGCCGGTCGTGACCAGGCGCTGGCGATAGCGCGTACGCTCGGCGGCGCTCGGCTCGGCGACCCGGTACAGATGGTCGACGACGCACAGCCCGAGCCCGACGACCGGGCGATGTCCGCGGCCCCCCACGCCACGAAGCGTAACCATTCTGGGACCCAGCGCGTATCCTCCCGGCGACGCCCACTACGAGGAGACCACCATGCGACCCAGCGTGACCCGCTGCCTGCAGACCCTGCTGATCGGCGGCACCGCCCTGTGCCTCGCCGCCCCGGCCGCCGCCGACGACGCCGCGGGCAACCCGCAGGTCGTCAAGATCCACGCCGACTGGTGCGGCACCTGCGTCAAGCTGAACCCGACCTGGGAGGCCCTGCGCGAGAAGCACGCCGACTCGGTCGACTTCGTCATCCTCGACGTCACCAACGACATCACCCGGGCCGCGGCCGAGAACACCGCCGAGCAGCGCGGTCTCGACCGCGTATTCGAGACCTACGGCGGCCGCACGGGGACCGTTCTGGTGATGCGCGCGGCGGCGGGAGAGCCGGTCGCGGTGCTGAAGGGCAAGACCGACGTCGCCGACTACGACGAGCCCATCGCGCGGGCGCGCGAGTCGTAGCCCGGCGTAGCCGGGCCGTGGCCCGCCCGGTGGGCGTCAGTGGAGCGAGCGCTTCTGCTCGGTCCAGCTGGCGCCACTGAAGAAGAGCACCCGTTTCGAGGTCGTGACCTCGGCGCTGCTGGCGACCGTGCGCGCCGTCTCGACCGTCTCGTGGATGCCGAGCTTCGCGGCCACGAAGCGGCCCGACGAGGGGGACAGACCGAGCGCGCGGCGCCGCGTCACGACCAGCGCCGCAGCCGAGCCGACGCTGGTGGTGTGCAGCCCCTCTTGCGGTCCGAGCGCCTCCTCGTGCCACTGTCCGTCGAATGCGATCGCGCGCTGCGACGTGACGAACAGCGCGATCCGCGTGCCGAGCTCGGGGCCCGCCGTCGACGCCTCGGTCACGCGCCGCGCGAGCTGGCTCCAGCCCGTGCGACCGTGGAATCCCAGCAGGCGACGCTCCGAGACGGCAAAGCCAATCCGCCCGCGCGCACCGTGCCAGATCAGCCGCTCCCCCACCTCGAGCCGAAGCTTGCGCGCACTGCCGCCGGCCGCGTGGGCCATGAGGTCGCGGTCGACCACGACGATGGCGACCGTGTCCTCGAGCTCGAACTCGTCCTGGCCGGCACGGGACGGACTGACGGACAGCAGGAGCGTGAGAAGCAGGGCAGCATTGCGCAGCACGGTGAACCTCCGGCACGATCCACCGCCCCGGGAGCCGGATCGAGAGCTCCGCGCGCTGGGCGCCACAATCGGCGACCCGGCACAGGGGCGATGTCCACCGGAGTGTAGGCCGTGCAGGAACGCTACAAGAGCGAGCCGAATCGCGACGTCCCGGCGGCGGCTCCTGGCGAGTTCGGGCCGCTCGCGATCGGTCCGCTCGCGGTCTGGCCGCCGGTCGTGCTGGCGCCGATGGCGGGCATCACGAACTACCCGTTTCGCACGGTCTGCCGGCGGTACGGCGCCGGGCTCTACGTCTCGGAGATGATCACCGCCCGCGCGCTCGTCGCGCGCAACCCCAAGACGCTGCGCCTGGCAGGCTTCAACCCGGACGAGTCGCCGCGCAGCCTGCAGCTCTACGGCGTCGACCCGGAGTGGATCGGGCGCGCGGTCGAGTGGCTGTGCCGCGAGGATCTGGTCGACCACATCGACATGAACTTCGGCTGCCCGGTGCGCAAGGTGACGCGGCGCGGCGGCGGCGCGGCCCTGCCCGGCAAGCCGCGGCTGCTGGCGCGGATCGTGCGCTCGGCCGTGCGGGCCGCGGGCGACGTGCCGGTGACGATCAAGTTCCGCATCGGCATCGACGACGACTGGCCGACCTTCCGCGACTCGGGACGCATCGCCGAGGACGAGGGCTGCGCCGCCATCTCGATGCACGCCCGCACCGCGGCCCAGCTCTACGACGGCCAGGCCGACTGGAATGCGATCGGCGAACTCAAACAGCTCGTGACGACCATCCCCGTGCTCGGCAACGGCGACATCTGGGAGGCGGGCGACGCCCTGCGCATGATGCGCGAGACCGGCTGCGACGGCGTCGTCGTCGGGCGCGGCTGTCTGGGGCGCCCGTGGCTGTTCGGCGACCTGGCCGCCGTCTTCGACGGCCGCGAGCCACCCGACCCGCCGCGCTTCGGCGAGATCGCGCGGCTGATGAGCGAGCACGCGCGCCTGCTCGCGGAGTGGATGGGCGAGCCGCTCGGCGTGCGCAACTTCCGCAAGCACGCCACCTGGTACACCAAGGGCTTCCCGGGCAGCGCCCGCCTGCGCGGCCGCCTGATCGCGATCGAAACGCTCGCCGATCTGGAGCGGATCCTCGGCGAAGCCGATGCCGGAGAGCCCTTTCCGGCCGTCGCCATGCGCGCCCAGCGCGGCAAGAGCGCCGGCCGCCAGAAAGTGGCCCTGCCCGAGGGCTACCGCAGCCAGCTCGACGACGACCGCCCCCCCGGCGCGGAGGCCGAGGCGGCGGTGTCAGGGGGCTAGCCGCCGGTTCCCAGCCTTCCACGCTATCGAGCTCGATCCGGGGACGCGCAGCGCTTCACTGCGAAGCCCCCGAGCGCCTAGGGTTGGGCACCGAGTGATCGGCTCGGAGCGTTCGATCATGCCGCCAGGGGGATACATGCGGCGTGCATTTCCGGCGACAACGGAAAATTCCATCGCGGTCCCATTGCTAATCGACTCAGAAAATTTCGCGCTGATCGTCATCATGCTCTAGCAAAAAACGTTCGAAAAGAGCCTTTCCTACCCGACCCGGAAATCACGGCCCCGGCACTCACCTAGTGGCGGAAGCCTGGCTCGCTGATGGATACACTCAAAGTCAAACAGTCTTACCGTCCGGACATCGACGGACTTCGTGCGATTGCTGTTCTGGCGGTCGTTCTTTCACACGCAGAGGCACCCGGATTCAGCGGCGGCTTCGTCGGCGTCGATGTCTTCTTCGTCATCAGCGGATTCCTCATCACCGGCATCATCGTGGATCAACTGCGGGCACAGACCTTCCGCTTCCGCGATTTCTGGATGCGCCGCGTTCGAAGACTCGCCCCGGCCCTCCTCGCGGTGATCTCGACCGCCACGCTCACGTTTGCGCTGCTGTTGGAACCCGAGCTCCTGCGCGAGTTCGGCCGGTCGCTCGTTGCTCAAACGCTTCTTGTTTCGAATGTGTTCTTCTGGAAGCAAAGCGGCTACTTCGACACTGCGGCTCATTTCAAACCGCTGCTGCATACCTGGAGCCTGGCGGTAGAGGAGCAGTTCTACATTCTGCTGCCACCGCTACTCTGGCTACTCAATCGACGCAGCAAGAAACTGTTGATGCCGGCCTTGGTCCTCGGAACGGCGTCTTCCTTTGCGCTATGCATCTGGGCGACCAATACCTTTAGCAGTGCAGCCTTCTACCTCCTGCCATTTCGCGCATGGGAAATGGGAATCGGCTCCTGCCTTGCCCTATACCTTCGAACGGGCAAGCCTGCTCGCTGGGAGGTCAGCGGTACCGTCCTCAACGCGGTTTCGGCCGCAGGCCTGGTGGCGATTGCTGCCGCGATCCTGGCGTACGACAGATACACACCGTTTCCGTCCTATTGGGCGGCATTCCCAACGGTGGGCACGGCTGCAATTCTCTGGGCCCACAGTGCCAGGACGACGGCTGTTGGCCAGCTCTTGAGTCTTGGCCCGATCGTGTACATCGGCAAGATCTCCTACTCGCTCTATCTGTGGCATTGGGTGGTGTTCACCTTCGTGCGGACCATCGTCGTCGGACCGCCTGGGCCAGAGGCCATGGCTGCCGCCACCGTTTTCTCCATTGTCCTTGCCTCGATCTCCTATCACCTGATCGAACAACCGTTCCGGCGAAATCGATTGCGCTATCGCGACCGCTCCCTCTTGATCGCAACGGCCGCGTGTGCTCTCTGCGTAATCGCCTCGGGAGCGGTCATCGAGAAGTCGAAGGGGTGGCCGGAGCGCCTCCAGGTGGCGGAAGACGAGTTCGACCGACCGTCGCGACGCCGGGAATGCTTCTTGACCCAGCCCGGCGATCCGATTTTCTGTCGGTTGGGCGAAGCCCACGAGCCAGCACTACTCGTCATGGGCGACAGCCACAGCCATGCGCTCCTGGACGGCTTCGAGGTACTCGCGGAGAAGCATTCGGTCGGAGGCTACTTTGCAGCAGGCAGGGGCTGCCTGCCGTTCTGGGGAGCCGAGTCAGTACGCGCATCCGAGGACGTGGCCCGCTGCGCGCAAATCCTGGAGAAGGCCAAAGAGCTGGTTTCACAGGGGGACATCCAGCACATCGTGCTTGCGGCGCGATGGAGCCTCTACCTGACCAGTACGTCTCCGGATGGAGAGCACCAGGCCATCGTCTCGAGCTCGAACGATTCGCCGGGTGTCGAGAACTCGGCTCGGGTGTTCAGGCAAGCATTGGACACCACCGTAGCGCGGCTGAGCGCCGAGGGAGTCCGGATCTCCGTCGTGGAACAGGTACCCCATCAGTGGATCGAGCCGCGACAAGCCATCTTTCGCGCACACAATCTGAAGCTCGATCCCAATCGTTTTAGTGTCTCGGTCTCCGCGCACCAACGACTGCAAGAACCAGTGCGTGCGGAGTTCGACCGGCATGACGAGATTCAGCTCATCAACCTCGATGACATCTACTGCACCGACCGCTGCTGGATCTTCGATGCCGGGGGACGCTCGCTCTACTCCGATGGCGATCACTTGAACGCGCGCGGATCGCTTTTCGCGGAACCTGGCCTACGGCCCATTTTTGAGGCGCTCGCATCACGGCCTGCGCCCGAA
>JAYZFK010000097.1:0-67518 GCA_036336835.1 Myxococcota bacterium
CGGCCTCCGGCGCAGGCACCGCGCCCCCCGGAGCAGCGGCCGCGGCCTCCGGAGCAGGCGCCGCGGCCTCCGGAGCAGGGGCCGCGGCCTCCGGAGCAGCTGCCGCGGCCTCCGGAGCAGGCGCCGCGGCCTCCGGAGCAGGCGCCGCAGCCGGCGCCTCCTTCTCGCTCCAGCCCCCTGCGCTCGCAGTCCGGCCAGACGTGCTGCGCGACCGACGCGGTGCCTGCTTGATTTCGACCACGCGGCGCCCACCGGCCACCGCCTCCTTCGACTGTTCGGCCGGAGCCTCGGAGCGGAGCTTTTCCTGGTGGAGCGCGTCCCCCTCGATGCAGGCATCCGCGACGTGCGCGCAGTAGAAGTCGATCGCACGAATCGCGTCGTCGTTGCCCGGCACCACAAAGTCGACGGAGCCCGGATCGTTGTTGCTGTCGACCACGCCGACGATCGTAATGCCGAGCCGCTTCGCCTCGCTCACCGCAATCGCTTCGATGCCGACATCGACCACGAACATCACGTCCGGCAGACGGCTCATTTCCTTGATGCCCGCCAGTGACTTTTCGTACTTCTGCCTCAGGCGATTCTGGCGCGCGAGCTCCTTCTTCGACAGCTCGGCCACTCGCTCCTCGTCGGCCAGCGTCTCGAGCACGGTCTTGTAGCGGTCGATCGACTTCTTGACCGTCTTCCAGTTGGTGAGCATGCCGCCGAGCCAGCGGTTGTTCACGTAGAACTGGCGCGAGCGCTGAGCGGCCAGCATCACCGAGGACGCAGCCTGTCGTTTCGTCCCGACGAAGAGCACCGTGCCACCCTCGGCCGTGGTCTCGCGAATGAAGTCGAGCGCTTCCTTGAACATCGGAAGCGTCTGGTCGAGGTCGATGATGTGGATGCCGTTGCGCTCCCCGAACAGACAAGGGCGCATCTTCGGATTCCAACGGCGAGTCTGGTGACCGAAGTGGATCCCGGCCGCGAGCAAGCTCGGGATCGTCAACGGGGGCGTCGCTGCGGGCGGCTCGGTCGGAACTTCGGGCGAGGTCACAGCGACAGCGTCGGGGGTACCGCCGGCAGTCGCCGACGGATCCACCGTCGTCTCGGACATGGCAAGGCTCCTTCGCGGTTGTGCCTCCGCAACGAGACCGGCTTTCCCCAACCCGGCCGGGCCCCTGGAGGCTGACCGAGCACCGCAGGGGCGACTCGAAGCGTGCGAATTCGGGCAGAGGTCTAGCGCAAGCAGGGGCTCGCGACCAATGACCTGGGCCGCCGCGGAGTGCAGCCCCTTCCCCTCAGGTCGTGTATTCCGCGTTGATCCTCACGTAGTCGTAGGAGAAGTCGCAGGTCCACATCCGGGTCGCTGCCCTGCCCGCTGCCAGATCGACCTCGATCGTGATCTCGGGTTCGGCCATGCGGAGATCGGCGCGCCTGCGGGCGGCCGAGCCGGTCGAGGCGCCGTGCTCGAAGACGGCGACCCCGCCCAGCTTGACAACGGCGCGCGATTCGCGGAGCGAGACGCGACCCGCGCCCACTGTTTGTAGGATCCGGCCCCAATTGGGGTCCTGGCCGAACAGCGCGGTCTTGACCAGCGCGGAGTTTGCAATCCGGCGCGCGGCGATCTCGGCCTCGGCGGGACTGGCGGCACGACGCACGTCGATGGTGACCAGCTTGGTCGCCCCTTCTCCGTCGCGCGCGAGATCGCGCACCAGGGACTCGCACACCTCGTTCAACGCACCAGCAAGACGCCGCGCATCGGTCGAAGCGACAGTTCGCAGCATCGGGTTGCCCGCCATGCCGCCGGCAAAGGCGACGAAGCAGTCGCTGGTCGAGGTCTCGCCGTCGATGCTGAGACGGTTGAAACTCGCGTCGGCCGCACTGCGCACGAGCCCCTGCAGGGGTGCCGCCGCGATCGCGGCATCGGTGAACACGTAGGCGAGCATCGTCGCCATCTTCGGCTCGATCATGCCCGAGCCCTTGGCGATGCCCGCCACCGTGACGAGCTCGCCGCCGAGTCGCACGCGCCGCACGGCCGTCTTGGCGAAGGTATCGGTGGTCCGGATCGCCTGGGCCGCGGCGGCCAGCCCGCGCGGCCGCAGCGCCGCATGAGCCCGCGGAATGCCGGCGCGGAGCTTGGCCATCGGCAACGGCTCGCCAATCACGCCAGTCGCGCCGGTGACCACCTGTCCCACAGGACACCCGACGTGCCTCGCCACCCAGCCGGCGAGCGTCCGATTGTCGCGCCGACCGCGCGCTCCCATGGCGACGTTCGAGATACCGGAGTTCACGACGAGCGCGCGCGCGGTGCCCCGGCGCACACGCTCACGGCTCCATGGCACCGGCGCTCCCACCACCGTCGACTGCGTGAAGACACCCGCGATAGTTGCAGGCGCGTCGCTCACCACGAGTGCGAGATCACGTGTCCGCGCCTTGATTCCGCAGTGGATTCCAGCCGCACGAAATCCCGGAACGACGAGCTCTCCTTCGCCGGGCTTCACACTGCGAACCCTGGATCGAGTCGCCGCGGCCTCAGCTGCCGCAGCACTTCTTGAACTTCTTGCCACTGCCGCACGGACACGGATCGTTGCGGCCGACCTTGCCCGCCGCAACCCCGGCCTTCCCGGCGCCAGCCGGACCACGCCGCGCGGCCGCCCCCCCGTGCGCCTCCGGCGGCTCCTGAGCCAGCGCCGGATGGCGGCCGACCACTCGCGGCCGCGCCTCCTCGGCTTGCGGATCCCGCGGCTCCAGGTGGAACAGACTGTTCGCGATGTGCTGGTCGATGCGCTCTTCCATCTCGCCGAAGAGCGCGAATCCTTCGCGCGCGTACTCGCGTTTGGGGTCCACCTGAGCATAGCCGCGCAGCCCGATGCCCTCGCGTAGGCCATCCATGCTGTGGAGATGGTCCTTCCACTGCTGATCGAGGATACCGAGCACGATCTCGCGCTCCATGAAGTCGTAGCTCGGAAAACCGATCTCGCCATTGCGCTCCGCGATCTCGTTCCAGCGTTCGCACTTTGCATCGATCACCGCGTTGAGCTGGTCGAGGACCGCGCGGCCGAGCTCGTTGCGATCTCTGGCAGGTGCACCGTCCTCGACGAAAGGCGGCGCCGTCGGATCGACCGGGACGCCGTAGACGTCGCGGATCCCACCGGCGAGGTCCGCAAGGGCCTCCTCGTCCGGCGAGCCCTTCTCCGGCCAGTGGATGTCGAGCAGCGCCACCAGCACGCCCTCGACCATGGCCCGGACTTCGTCGCTCAGGCCGCTCCCCACCAGCGCCTGACTGCGCCGAGCGTAGAAGGCCTGACGCTGTTTGTTCATCACGTCGTCGTACTCGAGCAGGTGTTTGCGTATGTCGAAGTTGCGGGCCTCGACCTTCGACTGCGCGTTCTCGATCACACGAGTGAGCAGGCGGTTTTCGATCGCCTCGCCCTCCTCGACGCCGACGCGATCCCACCACTGCTTGACGCGGTCGGCTTCGAAGATCTGCAGCAAGTCGTCCTCGAGCGACAGGAAGAACTGGCTCGAACCGGGGTCGCCCTGCCGGCCCGAGCGGCCGCGCAGCTGGTTGTCGATGCGTCGGCTCTCGTGCCGCTCGGTGGCGAGGATGTGAAGGCCGCCCGCCGCCAACACCTCCTCGCGCTCGGCACCGCACTGGGTCTCGAACTTGGCCAACTCCGCTTCGAACTCGGGGTGATCTCGACGATGCCGGCACGCCTGCAGCGCCATCATCTCCGAGTTGCCGCCAAGCACGATGTCGGTTCCGCGACCGGCCATATTCGTCGATATCGTGAGTGCGCCCTTGCGACCCGCCTGGGCCACGACCTCGGCCTCGCGCTCGTGATGCTTGGCATTCAGGACGTTGTGCTTGATGCCCTTCTTTTTGAGCAGCTTCGAAAGCTGCTCGGACGACTCGATCGAGATCGTGCCGACGAGCACGGGTTGACCGGAAATCTGACGCTCCCGGATCTCGTCGACCACCGCGTACTGCTTCTCGCGCTTGGTCTTGTAGACGACGTCGCCCATGTCGGCGCGCACCATCGGGCGATTGGTCGGGACGATCCTCACGTCGAGGTCGTAGATCTTTGCGAACTCCGGCGCCTCGGTGTCGGCGGTGCCTGTCATGCCCGCAAGCTTGTCGTACATGCGGAAGTAGTTCTGGAAGGTGATCGAAGCGTACGTCTGGCTCTCGCTCTGGATCGCGATGCCTTCCTTCGCCTCGACCGCCTGGTGCAGGCCGTCCGACCAGCGGCGGCCGCGCATCTGACGGCCCGTATGCTCGTCGATGATGACCACTTCCCGGCCCCGCGAATCCTCGCTCTTGGCGACGATGTAGTCGACGTCGCGCTTCTTGAGCGTGTGCGCGGCCAACGCCTGACTGACCGCGTGCAGCACCGGCATCATCTCCGGGTCGTAGAGATTGGCCACGTTCAGAACCTTCTCGACCTTCTTGATGCCGGCCTCGCTGAATGTCGCGGAATGGGTCTTCAGGTCTAGGTGGTAGTCGCCGGTCTCGGGGATGCCCTCCTTGGGGTCGCCCTTGTCGCCCTCCTTCAGGCTCGGAATCACGCGGTTTGCGACCTGATAGATCTGCGTGTTGCTCTCGCTGGCGCCCGAAATGATCAGCGGCGTGCGCGCCTCGTCGACGAGGATCGAGTCGACCTCGTCGACGATCGCGTAGGACAGCTCGCGCTGGACCTGATCCGCGGCATCCCGCTTCATGTTGTCGCGCAGGTAGTCGAAGCCGAGCTCGTTGTTGGTCGCGTAGGTAATGTCACTGCGATAGGCCGCCGCGCGCTGCGCGTCGTCGAGACCGTGCTGGATGACCCCGACGCTGAGACCGAGGAAGCGGTGGATCTGGCCCATCCACTCGGCATCGCGAGCTGCCAGGTAGTCGTTCACCGTCACGATGTGGACGCCGCGACCGCTGAGCGCGTTCAAATACGAAGGCAGGGTCGCAACCAGCGTCTTGCCTTCGCCCGTCTTCATCTCGGCGATGTTGCCCTGGTGAAGGAAGATCCCGCCGATCAGCTGGACGTCGTAGTGACGCTGTCCCAGCGTGCGTTTGGAGACCTCGCGAACCAGGGCAAAGGCTTCCGGCAGCAGTCCGTCGAGCTCCTCGCCGCGCTCGAGTCGCTCGCGGAATTCGCCGGTCTTGCCGCGCAGGACCTCGTCGGAGAGCGGCTCGTGCGCGGACTCGAGGCCGTTGATCCGCTCTGCCAGCGGCCCGAGCCGCTTCAGCTCTCGTTCGTTGGTGGAGCCGAAAACCTTGGAAAGCATGCGCTGCATCGTGCGAACTCGCCCTGACCTTGTAGACGGGGGGATGCGTGTGAAGCCGTGCCGCGCCGCGCGCCGATGTTCGAGTCTAGCAGCACTGGTCGACCCCTCGGGGCACCGGAGGGGCGGGACGATCAGTCGAGGATGTAGTCGAGCGGATCGCGCGACTTCTTGTCGACTTCCACCGAGTAGTGCAGGTGCGGACCGGTACTGCGGCCCGTGTTTCCGACCTTGGCGATCGTCTGGTGCCTCTCTACCAGGTCGCCAGGCTTCACGAGGATCTCCGAATTGTGGCCGTAGTGGGTCCGCACACCGAAGCCGTGGTCGAGCACGACGCTTCGGCCAAGCGGTCCCTTGCTGCCGGTGAACAGGACCCGGGCGCGGGCCGGGGCGACGATCACCGTACCCTCCCGGGTCGCGATATCGATGCCCGTGTGCATGTGGCGCCGCCCGGTAAAGGGTGAGATGCGCGGGCCGAAGCGCGACGTGACCCAGCCCCGCACCGGCCAGACCGACGGCAACGAGGCGAGCTGGTCGCTCTTGCGTTCGAGATCGGTCACCAGCACTCCCAGCGACGCGGCGCGAACCTGGGCGAGCCCGCCGAGGATTTCCGCCCGATCGCGCATCAGGGCGAAGTCCATCGCGTCCTCTGCCACCGGGGTGGCGAGCTCGTCGAGGCCGAATGAGGGCTCTCCGAGCCCGCCCTGTCCGCGGTCGATCGGCACCCCGGTCGGGAGCTGCACCCCAGCATCGGCGGGGGCGATATCCGTTACCTCAGCACCCCCCGACGCGGCGGCACCGGGAAGATTCGCGATGATTCGAACCTTGCGCTCGAGTTCCTGCACGCGTCCCAGCTCGGTCTCCACCTTGGCGAGCTCACGCTCGAAGCCACGGATCTTTGCGGCCTGGACGAGCGTCTCCTCGCGCAGCTCGGGCAGCTCGGTGTTCTCGGCGCGCACACGCCAGTAATCCCAGACGCCGAGCGCAAACAGGCATGCGAGGGTCCCTGCGAGCGCCGCCGCGCGGTGTGCGGCCAGCTTGGGCACCTGGAATCGCTTGACGGGCGAGCGCTCGTCACCAACCAGAATCAGCGTATAGAGATCCATTAAATTCCTCTTCCCGGCGGCCGTGGCCGCCAGGTCCAGATGATCAGCCGGGTACCGTGACCTCGACCAGGAGCTTGCCCATCTGCAAGCAGTCGCCGTTGGTCAGGGCCAGGCGCTCGATCCTGGCCCCGTTGACCTGTGTCTCGTTCGTGCTGCCGAGGTCCTGCACGAAGAAGCCGTCGGCGTCGAAGCCAACTGCTGCGTGAGCGCGAGAGATCGTGGGCTCGGCAATCACCAGATCTGCGCTGCACCCTCGGCCGATCACCAGCCACTCGCGGTCGATCGGGACCTCGAGACCCTGGTAGAAGCCGTTCGTGACCTGGATGCTCGCTCCCGTGGGAACCCTGACGCCGCTCCTCGATCGTTTCTCGGTCTGCTGGCTCATTCTGCGGCTCCACTGGCGGGCATGCGATCACGGGACCGCGCCCATACGGCCTCGTGCTGCCGCATACCCTGCAACATCGGAAGCGGGTCACGCCGCCTTGAGCGGCTGGACGAATGTCGCCCCGCTTGTGCCCCGCGGGGATGTGCCCGGGTTCACCGAGCGGTCGGCTGAGCCCGCAGCAGGGCCGCGGCGTGGCGACGGGTCTCGGCCGAAACCGTCTCCCCGCCCGCCATGCGCGCGATCTCCTCGATCCTCGCATCCCCCTCCACGCGCTCGATGGCAGCCAGCGCCTGCTTGCCCTCCCGTCGCTTGGAGACGCGCAGGTGGGTGTCGGCGAGCGCGGCGATCTGCGGGTGATGCGTGATGCACAGCACCTGGTGGTCAGACGCCAGCTCGAGCAGGCAGCGGCCGACGCGTTCGGCGACGCGCCCGCCGATCCCGGCATCGACCTCATCGAAGATCAGCACCATGCCGCGCCCCGTGCCGCGCAACGCGTTCTTCAGCGCCAGGAAGACACGCGACAGCTCCCCGCCCGAGACGACGCGCTGCAGCGGCCGCAGCTTGGCCCCGGCGTTCGCGCTGAACAGGAACTCGACGGCTTCGGCGCCCGAGGGGCCGCAGGGGAGCCCTTCCGGTGGCTCGAGCTTCGACAGGCCGACCGCAAAGCGCGCGTCCGGAAGCGCCAGCTCCCGCAGCGGCCCCTCGACCCGTCGAGCGAGCTGCTTGGCCGCCTGGGCACGCGACCTGGAGAGCTTCCCGGCGGCCTGTTGCAAGGCGTCGCGGCACGCCTCGCGCTCGTGCTCGAGCGCCTCGATCTGCTCGTCCGCTCCCTCGAGCGAAGCGAGCTCGCGTTGGGCTCCGTCCCGGAAGGCGAAGATCGCGGCGGCGTCCTCACCGTACTTGCGGCGCAGGAGCTGGATCGCGCCGAGTCGCTCCTCGACCTGCGCGAGCCGCGCCGGATCGACCTCCAGCCGGTCGACATACCGTTCGAGATCGATCGCGAGGTCGCGCAGGTCATCTTCGGCTGCGCCCAGCCGCTCGGCGAGCGGCTCGAGATCGGCGTCCACGCCCGCCAGTCCCTCGACGCCGCGCAATGCCCGCGCGAGCAGGTCGAGCGCCCCGCTCAGCTCGCGGTGCTCGTCACCGCTGAGACTCGAGACGACCGCCGCACCCTCCTCGCGCAGCTGCTCGGCATTGGCGAGACGGCGGTGCTCGGACTCGAGACCGGGCAGCTCGTCGGGCGCCAGCCCCACCCCGTCGATCTCGCCGATCTGGAAGCGCAGGAAGTCCTCGCGCCGCGCCCGATCCTCGGCGGCAGCCCGCAGTTCGAGGAGCTCGGCGTCGAGCGAGCGCAGCCGCGCGAATCCCTGCTCGACGGCCTCGCGCAAAGCTAGGTGTCCGCCGGCCGAGTCGAGCAGCCGGGCCTGCCGCTCCGGACGCAGCAGTGCCTGACTCGAGTGCTGGCTCGAGATCTCGATGCGACCCTCGAACAGCTTCGCCAACGACCCGATCGGCAACAGCTCGCCGGCAACCCGCACCCGGCTGCGTCCGGTGCGCGCCACGGAACGCTGGACGATCAGCTCGTGGCCTGCGTCGGGCGGATCGCGGTCTCCCAGCTCGAGCGCGCGCAGCTCCGCCTCCAGGTCCGCCAGCCCCTCGGTCGAGAAGACCGCCTCGACCTCTGCACGCTCGGTGCCGTCACGGACGGCGTCGGTCGATGCGCGCCCGCCCGCAAGCAGCGAAAGCGCGCCCAGGACGATCGATTTGCCCGCTCCGGTCTCGCCCGTTAGCACATTCAATCCGACTCCGAACTCGAGCTCGGCCTGGTCGACGATCGCGAGGTTGGTGATCCGCAGTGTCTCGATCAACGCTCCCCCCAGTGCAGCTTCGTGCGCAGGATCTCGTAGCGATTGCGAAGCGGCGAGGCCACGAGGCCAACCGGGTGCGGCGAGCGCGCGATCGCAACCCGATCGCCATCCTCGAGCGCCAGCCCCTGCTGACCGTCCACTGTCAGCGACACATCGCTCTCAGGGCTCTGCACCTCGATGACGACGAACGCCGAGTGCGGCAGCACCAGCGGCCGCTGCGTCAGCGCGTGAGGGCAGATCGGTGTCAACACCATCACCTCGGTCCCCGGCAGGATCAGCGGGCCTCCCGCCGACAACGAGTACGCGGTCGAGCCGGTCGGCGTGGCCACGATCAGGCCATCGGCGTGGTAGGTAGTCACGCTCTGGCCGTCCGCCGAGACCCGCAGATCGATCATGCGCGAGAGCGAGTCCTTGTCGACGACGGCCTCGTTGAGCGCCTGGAAGCGAGCCAGCTCGCGCTCCTCGCGACGAACCACGACCTCGAGGCGCATGCGCGACACCACCTGGACTTCTCCCGCCAGGAAGAGCTCGAGCACGTCGAACAGCTCGTCGCGATTCACCTCGGTCAGGAAGCCGAGCGCCCCGAGGTTGACGCCCAGGATCGACACCCGGTGCGTCCCGGCCGCTCGGGCCACTGACAGCAGCGTGCCGTCCCCGCCCAGCGACACCAACAGGTCGCAGTGAGCGGCGAGGTGTTCGAGCGACTCGGCCTCGCCGCCACACCAGGGTGCGCACTGCTCATCGAACCCGACCTCGAGATCCCGCTCGCACAGCCACTGGTGCAGCGAACGCACCAACCCGGCCGCTTGCGGCTGGTCGTGCTTGAGGTGGATACCGACGCGGCGGATGCCCATCAATCTTCCTCGCAGGCGCATCGGGGGGACTTGGATGATCGCCCTTGCAGCGGCCCGCCTCAAGACCCGGCTGACCGGCCGGACCCGAACGAGACCCGAGACTGGACCGGACCGATCGCGATAGCATTGCCCCATGCCCCGCGATCCGGACTCGCTCGAGCTGTTTCCAAGCTCTGCTGGTGCTTCCGCAGCCGCACCCGATGCCCCGCTGGCCGACCGAATGCGACCGGGTTCGTTCGAGGAGCTGGTTGGACAGTCGAAGCTGGTCGGTCCCGGCACGGCGCTTCGATCGCTGGTGGAGAGCGACGAGCTGCCCTCTCTGCTGCTGTGGGGGCCTCCGGGCAGCGGCAAGACGACACTAGCCCGACTGCTTGCGGGCTCTGCCGCGACACGGATCGAGGAGCTCTCGGCGGTGGTGTCCGGGGTGAAGGAAATCCGCTCGGCAGTCGAGACAGCGCGCCGCGAGCACCGCAGCGGAGTGCGCACGCTGCTGTTCATCGACGAGATCCACAGGCTGAACCGCGCGCAGCAGGATGTACTCCTGCCGCACGTGGAGGCCGGCACGGTCACGCTGGTTGGGGCGACCACCGAGAACCCGTCGTTCGAGGTGAACGCGCCGTTGCTGTCTCGTTGTCGGGTGCTGGTGCTCGAGCCGCTCGCGCCCGACGCGATCGCCCAGCTGCTGGACCGGGCAATGGCGGATTGCGAGCGGGGCCTCGGCGCGAGCGGAGTCGTGCTCTCGGACGAGGCCCGCGGCGCGATCTCGAGTGCCAGCGACGGCGACGCGCGGCAGGCACTCGGCCTGCTCGAGGCGGCTGTCGCCGTCCACCGAAGCAGCGGCGCGCTGGGTCCGCTCACGCTCGCAACCGTGCGCGGCGCAGCAGGCCATCGCTCGCTGCGCCACGACCGCGATCGCGAGGATCACCACAACGTGATCTCGGCGTTCATCAAGAGCCTGCGTGCCAGCGACCCCGACGCGGCTCTCTACTACCTGGCGCGCATGCTCGAGGCAGGCGAGGACCCGTTGTTCATCGCGCGGCGGCTGCTGATTGCGGCCTCCGAGGACGTGGGCAATGCCGATCCCCAGGCACTTGGCGTCGCGACGCAGGCGTTCCTCGCCGTCGAGCGGATCGGCCTGCCCGAGGGACGCATCCCGCTGGCACAGGCCACCAGCTACCTCGCCTGTGCGCCCAAGAGCAACGCAAGCTACCTGGCGCTCGGCCGCGCTCAGCAGGCCGTTGCCGAAACGGGCTCGCTCGCGGTGCCGCTGCACCTGCGCAACGCCCCCACCCGGCTGATGAAGTCTCTCGGCTATGGAGGCGGCTACGAGTACGCACACGACGCCGACGATCAGTTCGTCGCGGCGCGAAATCTGCCCGACGAGCTCGGAACGGGTGACTTCTACCAGCCGAACGAGGTCGGTGCCGAACGCGAGATCGCAGAGCGGCTACGGCGCTTCCGTCAGCGAAGGGCCGAATCCGAGCAGGACTGAGCGTCGGCTCCGCTCGCCTGAACGGGCGGGACGGTCGGGCCGCAGTGCACACGTCGATGGGCACTGCAGACCGCGAGTGCGCTTGCGCTGACACGGCTACGACGGGGCGCTGGCGGGACGGACGGGACTCGAACCCGCAACTTCCGGCGTGACAGGCCGGTGCTCTGACCAATTGAACTACCGTCCCCCAGGCGCTTGTTGGTTAGCCAACATCCCCCAACGCTGCAAAGCCGTGACGCCGCTCAGCGCAGCGCCTGCATCAGCACGGCCTGCATCTGTAGCACCAGCGTCATGTCGCCCATCACCTCGATGCGTCCGGCCATGAAGGCCTGCAGCGCATCGAGCTCGCCGCGCTCGATGGCCGCCGCGTCTTCGGCCTCGATGGTCAGCGTGGCGCTGGGCTCGTCGGGGATCGCACCCGGCCCCAGCTTGATCTCGAGGCTCCAGTCGCCGCCGAGATCGCCTGCGAGCACCACACGCACCAGCCCCTCCAGCGCGCGGATCGGCTCGAGTGCCTCGAAACTGGGCGCTCGCTCACGGGCAGCCTCACTCAGCCTGCCGACGGCCGCGCCACTGAGTAGCGATGTGACGGTCCGACCAAAGATCCCGCCGCGGCCCTCCCACAGCGCGCCACGCCAGTCATCGACGCTCTGGATCACGGTGAGCGTGGCATCGTTGCGACCGGCCCGCACTACCTCGAGGGCACCGTCGCGCACGCGGTACACCCACTCGCCCCCGCCCTCCCCGAGAAGTACGAAGCCGAGTTCGAGATCGGTCCCGGGCAGCCGGCGACCGCCGGTCAGCTCGGCGAAGGCTCCGGGCACGAAATCCTCGAGAAATCGACACGCGGTGATCGGTGCTGCGGGAAGTTCGGGCATGCTCTCCTCGGGCCGGCCGCCCTACCTGTACCCGAGGACCTGCAGCCGTTTCAAATCGTCGGGGCGGATGTGGTCGATGAAGGAGGTACGCCCGGGCTTCGCCGAGAGGTACTCGGGCACTCCCTCAGGCAGCGGGGCCTCGTCATCCTGCGGCCCGAAGTCCTTCCCGGTGCCCGCCCAAATATAGCTCCACCAGCGCGGCCCCCTCGATTCGCCGTGGTCCGACGGCAGCAGAACCACGTTCGGGCGTCCCGACGGGTGCGTATCCAACGCCCCGAGCAGCTTCCCGACGGAGTCGTCGGCATAGCGGATCTCGTCTGCGTAGAGCCCCTCGTAATCGGTGGGATACTCGGCGCCAACGATCACCTGACAGCTCGGAACTCCGTGGCAGCCGAAACGATCGTCGAGCTGAGGCCGGCGCCACTCGCCGCCGCGCCGCTCGAGCTCATCCAGCCACCCTAGCCTGGCTGGTCGATCCAGATCGGCGAGGACCAGGCGCGCGGCTGGTGGGGCGCGAGACAGTCATCGTCCCGGCCCGCGGGCCCCGGACAGGGATGGACCTGGAGGCAGCGACCGGCTCCGTCGCGCTCGCAGCGCAGGTTGCCTGCATTGATGCCGGGCGCGGGGGCCTCGAACACGCGCGCGTAGTAGAGCGTGTCGCGTCCGAGCTGCACGTACTCGGGGTCGGAGAACGTGACCACGCAGCCGGTCGCGTCGCCGCTGCACGGAAAGGTCTGCCAGGGATCATCGATCAACCCCGCGATGTCCTCGTCGGCTGAAACCTGGGGGCGAACCCGCACGACCTCGATGCGGGTGATCGGCCGCCGGGTATCGCTTGGGTTGTAACACTCCCCCTTGCACAGCCGCTGGATCTCGTCAGGCTCGAGCGACTGCAGCGCGTAGTCTGGACAGCCCGGCTGCTGCTCGAAGGAGCCGACGGCCCGAGCCTGGAAGACCGGCTCACGGTCCATCTCGACCTCACTTCCCATGGCCGCCCGCTCGCCGCGCGAGCCGGGTGGGTTGAGCAGATCGAACCACAGCAGGATTCGCGGGCCGCTCGTCCCGTAGACCTCGCGACGTTGCAGCGCGTCCCAGATCGCGCCGCGATCGCGTCCCAGACTGTGAGCCGCAACCAGGCCACCGGTCGTCAGGAACGACGCCTGGCGCTCGGTCTCGAACACGTCGAAGCCCGGCCGCGTGGGCCGAAACGCGACCGACCGGGAGGACGGTGCCTCGCGCGCCGGCGCAAGCCCCAGCAGGCGGGCCTCCTCCGGAAGCGGCCCACCCTGCGATTCGGTGTTGCCGCGTCGCCCGAACTCCTTGTAGCCGGTTCCCGGCCGCGCGAAGTGGTTGTCGCTCGAGGCCATGAAACCCATCCGGAACCGTCGCGGCTGCGCGTCGGCGGCGCCGAATCCGCCGAGAGCGAGGATGTACTGCGCCGAGCCCCCCGGTCGATAGTTGAACGCGGGCTCGCGGCAGTCGCGGCACTGTCCCGCATCGAGGAAGTCGGCAGCCGTCGCACCCGGAACCGTGCGGTGCACGGCGACGCCGGCGCGCGCCGCGTTGGCGCGGGCGTCCTCGGCTCGCTGCGCGCACTCGTCCGCTTCCTGCCCGTCGGCCAGGCAACGCTCGCGGATGATCTCACCGGCCCGCCAGCAGGTTGGCTCGTAGTCGCTAGTCGGAGCCGAGCAGATGGGGTTGCCCGCCTCGTCGAACTCGACCGCGCGGAAGCGGCGATACACCTCCGAGTCGCCGTGCCCCGAGTAGACCTCCAGCAGCGACTGGTACTCCTCGGAGTGGAGCGCTCCCTCGAGCTGCTGGTCCCAGCTGGATCCCGGCGGAGTGTAGAAGCCCCAGGTCGTCCCGTGCGGGATCACCAGCGCGTCGGCCTCCCACCGCTCGAGCCTGCGGAACAAATCGGCGGGCGTCCTCGCCCGCTCGATGCAGTCGAGTGGCAGCCCGCTCGACAGCGACGATTCGTCGCAGTCCTCCGCTGCGTCCCATTCCGCGAAATAGCGGGCGAGGTCGCGGACGCGCGAGTCGCCGACGAGGGACATCAGCGCCCGCGAGATGAGCCCCGGCCCGGAGAAGCCGCCGCGCAGTGCGGCGATCGGACGCGGGGGCACGCCTTCACCAGTCACGTTGCGCAGGATCACGTTCTTGTGGCCGTAGTGGTCTCCGGGGGTCAGCCCGACGTTGGTCCACTCCCAGCCGAGAAAGGCCACGGTATCGGGGGAGGACTCGCGCTCGGCCACCGCGTTGCACTGCTCGATCGACGAGACCGTCTCCTCCCAGTGTCGCGGCGTGATGCTGAAGGCGTGATCGTTGATCGACCAGAAGTCGAGCGCGGAGCAGAAACGAGCAAAATCGCAGGCGTCCGCGGGCGGGTGCGCCCCCTCGCCCCCCAGCGCGGGCAGGCTGAAGCTGAAGGCATCGAACGAGAACGTAGTGTGGACATGGAGGTCACCGAACAGGATCGTCGACGCTCGAGACACCCCGACATCCCTCGCCGCGTCAGCCACGGCACGCGCGGTCGCTGCCACGACTTCGGGTGGACGCGCGGACTCACCAACAGTGCCGGGGCCCTCGTGTTCGCCGAAGCGTCCCGCACCGCCGAGATAGACCAGGACGAGGGCGAGGATCGCGCCACCGGCGAGCCCCAGCCCCAGCCTCCTCGCCATCGGTGCCCTCCCGCAAGGCGACCGCCGTCCGCGACCGATCGCTCCCGAGCATCGACGGTACCACGCGAACCACTGCGTCCAACGCCGGCTGCGCCGGACGCATCAGGGAGAGGTGAATCCCCTGGCCGGGTCGTAGACCGCGAGGAGTTCGCCGTCGCGATCGGCTCGCACATGCACCGCCGCCCCACCGTGAAAGCACTTGGACCAGAAGCTCGCGAGCCCGGCGCGCCCGCTCCACGCCAGCCGGCGCCAGACGCGTTCGTCGAGGAAGACCCCGTCCTCGGCAATCCCCGCGACGCCCGCGGCCATTCGCGCGACGCGCTCTTCACTGCACAGCCGATCTTGGGATGGAGCGGCCTCGTCCCCCATCAGCCCCAGAGTGGGAATCTCCCCCAGCTTCGGCCGGGTCTCGTCGCGAACCTGGAGCGTAGGCGCCTCTCTGGGCCGCTCGGCATGCTCGGACACGGGCGGCACGCCGGGTCCTCGGGCGGCCCAGATCAGCGCGCCGAGTCCGATCAGCAGACCCGCGGCGAGCACGCCAGCGCCGCGAACGACCGGTCGGCGAGACCGTGCGTCGAACTCGGCCACTCGCGGCGGCGTCCAGCTCGCGCGGCCGCGGCGAGCAGCACGCCGCCGAGCAGGATCGTTCCCGCAATCGGAAGCGCGGGGGTGGGCGGCGGCGGCGGATCGTTTGGATCGGTCGGGTCGGTGTTCTGGGCGACCTCGACTCCGTCGTCGATCCCGTCGCCGTCCGTATCGACGAGCAGTGGATTGGTGCCGGCGTCGAACGCACCGTTGAAGGTCCCCGTGTTCGTCTCGTAGTAGTCGAGCAGCGCATCCCCGTCGTCATCCTGGTCGCAAGCATCGCCTGCGAGATCGCCGTCGGTGTCGAGCTGCAGGTCGTTGGAGGCGTCCGGGCAGTTGTCGGCCCCGTCGTTCAGAATGTCGCGGTCCCGGTTGTGGGCCATCCGAGTACCCGAGCCCGGGGGCGCGCAGGTGAAGGTGAGCGGGCCGTCCGACGTCGCGAAGGCCGTCAACGTCGCCTCGTTGATCGCATTGCCGAGGTCATCCGTGTAGTCGCCCGTGACCGGGTCGTAGAGCCAGCCACGCCCGGAGCCTCCGACTTGCCCCCGCACCACCAGATCACATTGTTTCACGGCTCCGCCCAGCAGCAGCGAGTCGAACGAGGCGGCGGCGCGCGCTCGGAAGTTGGCGATCCGCCCCCCCGCCACGGCCAGGTTCGTCGAGTCGAGCGTCACCTGCTGACCGACGGCAGGCGCCAGGTCCGAAGGAAACGCCAGGACGAACTGCTCGAGCTGCGCCTCCTCGGTCGGAGTCGTCGTGAAGACAACCGCGCTCAGGAAATTCCGGACGGTGTCGATGATTCCGTCGTGGAGAAAGCCGAAGCCGCGCACCTGCGGTCCGGTGATCGGTCCGATCGTCAGGTCCGGCTCCACGAACATGCCAAACATTCCGATCTTCGTATAGGCGTTGCGCAGGTGCGGGATCTTCATGTTCTGCGGCTCGCCCTCGAAGCTCTGGCCACCGCCAGTGCCGAAGAAGCCGCCCAGCGCGTTCAGGGCATGGCAGTCGTTACAGGAAGAGCCTCCGTCGCTGTTCGGGGCGAGGTACAGCCCGAGACCCGCGAACTGCGAACTGTTCAGCACGTTGTTGATACTGCGCACCGGGTTGGGTGGCGTCAGGATCTGCAGGACGAAGTCGGTGAACCCCTGCATCTCGGTCGGCGTCGGGACGCCATCCATTCCGATCAGCCCCTCGAAGGCCACCCGGAAGTTCATGAAGGAGGTGTTCTCGCTGCAGGCCGCCCCCGTCGGCTCGAGGCAGGGATCCGAGATGATCCCGTCCACCCGATCGCCCCGCCAGTGCATCCCGCCGTGCGTCGAGAGCCCGCGCAGTGTCTGCGTGGTCATCGGGCCCTTCATCGGGTGGAATGTCGTGGTTCCTCCACCGACCGGTGCCGGCTGGGTATTGCTCGTCACGGGATCGTCGGGGTTGCCCAGGTTCCACGCGAGATCATCCAGGTCGCCGAAGATGTGGCAGCTGGCGCACGACGCCTCGCCGTTGCCCGAGAAGTTGAACGCGTCGTACAGCATCGGGCGTCCGTCGACCACGCTCTGCGGCTCCGGATTGTGCAGCGGCACCACCTGGAGCGTATTGGTCGTGGCCAGGTCGATCACGTTCAGCGAGTTGTCGAAACGCGTCTGCAGATACATCCGGTTGCGCGCTTCGTCGAGAATCAGGCCATTCGGACCACCGCCCGTCGGGATGTAGTTGGCGCTCTCGACCGTCGGATCGAAGGTATCGTTCTCGAGCGCCGTCGTCGGGAAGACGCCGATCCTGGCCGAGCCGAAGGCCGCCACGTAGAGCGTCGTGCCCGTCGAGTCGAAGACCATGTCGAGCGGCGTCGCCAGGCTGTGGTTCTTCTGCGTGGGATCGACCACATCCGGCACGTCGGTATGGAGCTTGGTGTAGTCGATATGCTTGTTCAGGTGCCGGACGTCGACCGTGTTCGTCCCGGAAAGCAGGCTGATCCGCGACTCCGACAGGCGCCCCTGAACGGTGCTGTCGAAGAAGTCCCCGGGGCCCTCGAACAGCACGTGGTTCGGCAACTCCGTATTGCTGACGTAGATCTTGTCGTTGGTCGGGTGCACCGCCATGTTGAACAGCACGGTCCCCACCTGCCCGAACTTGTGGGCTGCTCCAGCGTTCAACGTATTGGCGTCGATCGCGAACACGTCGCTGTCCTGCAGGCTGAAGTTGACGAAGGCGCTCCAGTCGTTGCCGCCCGGGCCGATCCACGCGGATCCATCGAACTTGACGATCATCCCGGTCTCGGGTGCGGGGTCGAAGCCGGGGCCGGCGTTGGTGCTGGGGCCGGGAAGACCACCTGGAAAGATGATCAGCCCCGGCGGAATCGAGGGATTGAGATCGTTGGCATCGCACGGGGTCATCGGATCGAAGCCATCGCAGACCATCAGCTCGGGCAGCGCTGTCGTCCGATTGCCCGATCTGAAGGCTGCGACGTAGAGCGTGTTCCCGTCGTTGCTGACCGTCATCGAGCGGGGCGTGTCGGCGAACAGCACGAGGATCTCGACGGGCACGCCACCCAGGCCGCTGGTAACGCCGAGATTCGCAGGATCGAATACCCAGACGTCGGCGCGACCGATGCCTTCGGTGCTCATCTGCGGATCGCCGGCCCCCGGGACCGCGGCGATCGAGGCATGGGTGCGGTGCTGGCCGCGGTGTGCCGTGGTGATGAACGCCCGCCCGGCGGTGCCCGCGAAGACGATATCGCGCGGCTCATCGCCCACGACCAGTGTGTTCACGACCTGGGGCGGGCTCAGCGTCGCGTCCACGATGCTGACGCTGTCGGATAGGTGGTTTGCCACCCAGATCTTGCCATCGGGTGCGACCGCCACCGCGCAGGGCTCCATGCCGACCGGCACCGAGGCCGTCTTGATCAGGCCATTGTCGGTGACATCGAAGATCTCGAGACGGTTGTCGGGGATGTTGACCGCGTAGAGCTCGCTCCCAGCGCCGTTGGTAGCGAGCGCCCGCACGGGACCGGTCTCGAATTCGACGAAGTCGACAGCACGCGCAGCGCCGGAGACGGCCAGACCGACGAGAAGCGAGAGCGCGCCACAACGCAAACCGCCGAGGATCGGCGATCCCGCCGAGCACGAACCGCGCATAAGCCCTCCACCGGCTTGCCTGCGCCACCTCGCTCCGCCTGCACGAGGAATGATGAGCAATCAGCTATCAGTAGGTAGCAACTTACGCCGCAATAGTGACGCAAAAAATGCTTTACAGCGCCGAAGGGCGGCGGCTGGTGGACGCGCACGGAGTCGAACCGCGGACCCCCTCCTTGTAAGGGAGGTGCTCTAGCCAGCTGAGCTACGCGTCCGGCTGCTCAAGGCTAGCAGGTGCTCGCTCGCCGGGATTGCGCGATGCTGCCGCTCGTGATCCGCTTCCGTTCGCTTCTGGCAGCCGGACTCATGGTCAGCTTTGCGGCGCGCGCAGAGACGCCCAACGTGCTGCTGATCGTCGCCGAGGATCTCGGCCCGCGGATCGGCGCCTTCGGAGATCCGGTGGCGCGGACACCCCGGCTGGATCAGCTCGCCCGACAAGGCGTCCGCTACACGAACGTGTTCACCGCGGCGGGCGTGTGCGCCCCGAGCCGGGCCGCCCTGATCACCGCAATGCACCCGATCGCCTGGGGCGGACAACACATGCGAACCTCGACCCGCCCCGCCGGCGGGTACGCCGCGGTACCGCCGCCCGAGGTGAGGGCGTTTCCCGAGCTGCTGCGCAGCGCTGGCCACTACACGTACAACGTGCAGAAGACCGACTATCAGCTCGGCGGCACGCTCGGCGGCGGGCCCTTCACGATCTGGGACGCGAGCGGCTGGCGGGTCGATGGCGACGACTGGCCCGCGGATCGCTCGTTCTTCGGGATGGTGAACCTCGGCGTCACGCACGAGAGCGGTGTGTTCGCGCCACTCGGTCACTGGCCACACAGTGCGATCCACGCCGTGATGCAGCTTGCACGCGCCTTCCAGTACACCGGCTTTGTGGGTGGCAGCGGGAGCGAGCTGCCGACGACCGATCCCAGCCGCGTCGCGCTGCCCCCGTACTATCCGGACCACCCGGCGGTGCGCGGCGACCTGGCTCGCCACTACGACAACATCGCGAAGCTCGACGCCCAGGTGGGCGCCCTGCTCGACCGGCTCGAGGCGAGCGGCCTCGCCGAGTCGACGATCGTCATCTGGACGACCGACCACGGCGACGGACTCCCGCGCGCCAAACGCGAGCTCTACGACACGGGTCTCCACGTGCCCATGATCATCCGCTACCCGGCCGCCCATCGACCGCCGGGCGCCGTGCCGGGCGGTATCGACGAGCGGCTGATCAGCTTCGTGGATCTCGGCCCGACCATCCTCGAGTGGATGGACACGCCGGTACCCGGCCAGGTGCACGGACGTTCCTTCGCCAGCCCCGCCGCGCCCGGGCGACGCTACGTGTACGCGCAGCGCGATCGAATCGATGAGATCGTCGACCGGCAGCGGGCGGTGCGCGACGAGCGCTTCAAGTACATCCGAAGCTGGCACCCGGAGATTCCCGGCGGTCACCGGCTCGCGTTTCGCGACAATCAGGACGGGATGCGCGCGCTGTGGGAGCTCCTCGAGGCCGGCCAGCTCGACACGCAACAGCGGCTCTGGTTCGAGCCGGTCGCCGTCGAGCGCCTGTACGACACCAGGAGCGACCCGCATGAACTCATCGACCTGGCCGGCGACCCGGCCCACGCCGAGACACTCGCGCGGCTGCGCGGCGCGCTCGACCGCTGGCTCGCGCGCGTCGGCGACACCAGCGAAGAGCCCGAGGACCGGATGGCCGAACGCTTCTGGCCCGGCGGCGAGCAACCCAGGACCCTGGCACCACGAATCACACTGGCGAACGGCCGCATCGAGCTCGATTCTCCGACGCCGGGCGGATCGATCGGCTACCGCGTCCGGCCCGCGGAGACCTGGAGCTTGTACACGCAGGCGATCGCGCTCCAGCCCCTGGCGGGCCACCGGATCGAGGCCAAGGCGGTCCGCTATGGCTACGCCGAGAGCGAGATCACCTCCTGGCACGCGCCGTGACCACGCGCGCACGGCCGTGCCAGAGGCGGCGCCGCATCAGCAGCAGCTGGCGCCGCCGCCGCCGTGGTCCAGACCGTCGTGAAAGTGGCGGTCGAGGAAGACGCCTTCCTGACCCGCGGCGCGGAGCGTGCGATCGGCGTCGATCACCCAGGGGCCTTCGCGATCGACCCACAGATCGGCCCGCTCGCCTGCAGCGAGCTCGCGCGTGCGATCGCCGTCGAACGCCAGCAGGCAGGGCCCCTCGATCGTGGTCCGCTCGCCGAACGCGAGCTTGCGCACGCCGGCAATGTGCGCCCGGCGGTACAACCCCGGTGAAACCGCCACCAGCAGCGGCTGCGAGCCGGGCGCCTGCGCGCCCGTGCAACGCACCTCCACCCCGAAGTCGTCGTCGCGGCCACACGGCTGGAGCAAGCCCCCGATTGGCGACGTCCCGACCGCACTCGGCTCCGCGCGCGCGAGCACCAGGCAGCGGAGTTTGTCTGGATCGATGGGCAGCAGATTGCCGAGTGAATCATCCGCCAGGGCGACCGCGTCCACGACCGCGAGGTCGCACTCGCCGGATGCGTATTCGACCCGGACGCGCTTGGCCCGCCGTGCCCCTTCGGCCAGCGGCAGCGAGCCAGAGGCGATGATGCCGGCGGAGGCGCCCGCGATGGTTGCCTCCTGCATCACCGGAAATACGTTGTTGGTGCCGGTCGACAGCGGGACGATCGGGGCGTCGGACCAGGCCTTGGCGACGATGCGATTGGTGCCGTCGCCGCCGAGCACCAGCAGCGCCCCGGCGCCTGCGGCGCGCATGGCCCGAACCGCGCGCAGCGTATCCGCCGGCGTGGTGTCGAGCGCGCCGAGGTCGAGAAACTCGAACTCGGCGCCCACGTTCATGTTCTCGACCGCGGAGCGCGAGATGCGAAAGCAGTCGGGCACCAGCAGGAAGCGCGTCGCGCCGGCTGCCGCGGCACCCACCACCGCGCGCGCGATCTGGTTCTGCTTGTCCTCGGGGTTCTCGCGTCGCGCACGCGCGGCCAGCCGGCGGACGTCGCGACCCGACATCGGGTTCGCGATGACGCCAACCGTCGACAACGGGAGCCGGCGCTAGTTGACGCCGGCCGGATGCGGCACGTCGGTCGTCGGAATCGCTGCAACGGGCGGCGACACCTCGTAGATGTCCTCGAGATCGTGGAACCCGTCGTGCAGGAAGGTCTTCGGATCGCCAATCACGAGCGCTCGCGACAGCACCTCATCCATGTGCTCGACGAGCACTATGTCGAGCGACTTCTTGATGACGGCCGGCAGATCGCGGAGATCTCGCTCGTTCTCCTTGGGCACCAGCGCCGTGTTCACACCACCGCGCAGCGCAGCGATCAGCTTCTCCTTGAGGCCCCCGATCGGCAGCACGCGGCCACGCAGGGTGATCTCCCCGGTCATCGCGACGCTCGATCGGACCGGAACCCGCGTCAGCGCCGAGGCGATCGCCGTCGCGATCGTGATGCCCGCCGAGGGGCCGTCCTTCGGGATCGCGCCTTCGGGCACGTGGATGTGGATGTCGACCTTCGAGTAGAAGTCGCGCGTCAGGCCGAGCTGCTTGGCTCGCGAGCGGATGTACGACATGGCCGCGCTCGCCGATTCGGTCATCACCTCGCCGAGATGCCCAGTGACCTGCAGCTTTCCCTTGCCCGCGGTGACCGAGACCTCGGTCTGCAGCAGCTCGCCGCCGACCTCGGTGTAGGCCAGGCCCGTGCACATGCCGACCCGGTCCTCATTCTCGGTCTTGCCGAAGCGGAAGCGCTGCACACCCAGCAGCTTCTTGACGACCTTCGGCGTCACGCGCGTGAGCTTCCTGTCTTCGCCCATCTTGACGACGTTACGCGCCACCTTGCGGCAGATCGACGACAGCTCGCGCTCCAGATTCCGAACGCCCGATTCGCGCGTGTAGTGGCGCACCACCTCGAGGATGGCGGGGTCGGTGAACTCGATCACCGCCTGGTCGAGGCCGTTTTGCTCGAGGACCTTGGGCACCAGGTGCTTCTTCGCAATCTGCAGCTTCTCGCTCTCGATGTACCCGGGAATCTGGATGATCTCCATCCGGTCCTGGAGCGGCCGCGGGATCTGCTGTAGGACGTTGGCGGTGCATACGAACATCACACGCGAGAGGTCGTAGTCGATGTCGAGGTAGTGGTCAGCGAAGGTGTGGTTCTGCTCGGGGTCGAGCACCTCGAGCAGTGCCGCAGACGGATCGCCGCGGAAGTCCATCGACATCTTGTCGACTTCGTCGAGCAGAAAGACCGGGTTGCTGGTCCCGGCCTTCTTGAGGCTCTGGAGCACCTTGCCCGGAAGCGCGCCGATGTAGGTGCGACGGTGTCCACGGATCTCGGCCTCATCGCGCACACCGCCCAGGCTGATCCGTACGAAGTCGCGTCCGGTGGCGCGCGCAATGGACTTGCCGAGTGATGTCTTGCCAACACCCGGTGGGCCGACGAAGCACAGGATCGGGCCCTTCAGCTTCTCGACCAGCGCGGTCACGGCGAGATACTCGAGGATTCGCTCCTTCGGCTTCTCGAGCGCGTAGTGGTCTTCTTCGAGAATCGTCTCGGCCTCGACGATGTCCGTGTTCTCTGTCTTGAACTCGTCCCAGGGCAGAGCCAGCATCCAGTCGATGTAGTTGCGCACGACGGTCGCCTCTGCGCTCATCGGCGACATCATCTTGAGCTTGCGGATCTCTTTCTCGGTGCGGTCGCGTGCCTCGTCGGACATCGCCTTGGCCGCCAGCGCCTCCTCGAGCTCTGAAACCTCGTTCTTGAACTCGTCGCGCTCGCCGAGCTCCTTCTGGATCGCCCGCATCTGCTCGTTGAGGTAGTACTCCTTCTGCGAGCGCTCCATCTGCTTCTTGACGCGGCCGCGAATGCGGCGCTCGACCTCGAGCACCTCGGTCTCGGCCTGCATGCGCGAGAGCACTTCCTCGAGCCGCTTGGCCGGGTCGACCACCTCGAGCAGCTCCTGACGCTCCTCGAGCTTCAGGTTCAGATGCCCGACGATCGTGTCGGAGAGCTTGGCCGGCTGATCGATGGCCTCGAGCGAGTTGACCACCTCGGGCGGAATCTTCTTGTTGAGCTTGGCGTAGCCCTCGAAGGCGGAGTGCACGCTGCGCACCAGCGCCTCGGCAATCTCGGGGTCGGGCACCGACTCCTCGACCACCTCGATCTCGCACGAGAAGAAGGGGTCATCGCTCTCGAACGACACGATATTGGCCCGGGCCTTGCCTTCGACCAACACCTTGACTGTGCCGTCCGGCAGGCGCAGGAGCTGAACGATGGTGCTGAGTGTGCCGGCCGTGTAGATGTCATCCTGGCTGGGATCATCATCGCCGGCCTGGCGCTGGGCGGCCAGGATCAGCTCGCGGCCACCGTTCGCAGCCTCCTCGAGCGCCTGGATCGAGCGAGTCCGTCCGACGAACAGCGGCACGACCATGTGCGGAAACACGACGATGTCACGCAGCGGCAGCAACGGCACCACACGCGACACGCCCGCAACTTCATCGCTCGTGCCCTCATCCTTGTAGATCGCCATTGTCGCTCCTCGGACTCCTCGTCGCTCGAATCAGGCCGACTCTGCTTCTCGCTTGATCACGAGCAGGGGATTGCTCCCCTGTTCGATCACGTCCTCGTTGATGATGCATTCCTCGACGTCGTCGCGCGACGGCAGCTCGTACATCAAGTCGAGCATCGAGGCCTCGAGGATCGCCCGCAGGCCGCGCGCACCCGACTTTTGCTTCAACGCCTCCGCAGACACCGCCAGCAGCGCGCCGTCGGTGAAGCGAAGCCGGACGTTCTCGAACTCGAACAGCTTCTGATACTGCTTGACCAACGCATTCTTCGGCTTGGTCAGGATGTCGATCAGCGCGGCCTTGTCGAGCTCGTCCAGCGTCGCTACGACCGGAAGCCGTCCGATGAACTCCGGAATCAGCCCAAAGTGCAGCAGATCCTCTGCTTGCACCTGGCGGAGCACGTCGCCGGTCTTGCGGTCGTCCTTGCTCTGGATATCGGCACCAAAGCCCATTCCCTTCACCCCAACGCGTCGATCGATGATCTGATCGAGACCCACGAAGGCACCGCCACAGATGAAGAGGATGTTCGACGTATCGACCTGCAAAAATTCTTGCTGGGGGTGTTTTCTCCCACCCTTGGGGGGCACGCTCGCCATGGTGCCCTCGATGATCTTGAGCAGCGCCTGCTGCACGCCCTCGCCCGACACGTCGCGCGTGATCGAGGGGTTCTCGCTCTTGCGCGCGACCTTGTCGATCTCGTCGATGTAGATGATTCCGCGCTGCGCGCGCTCGACGTCGTAGTTCGCCGCCTGAAGCAGGTTCAAGATGATGTTCTCGACATCCTCGCCGACATAGCCCGCCTCGGTCAGCGTCGTGGCATCGGCGATGGTGAACGGCACATCGAGAACCTTGGCGAGCGTCTGCGCCAACAGCGTCTTGCCCGACCCGGTCGGACCGAGCAACAAGATGTTTGCCTTTTGCAGCTCAACGTCGCCCACGAACGCGGAGCTCTCGACCCTTCGGTAGTGGTTGTGCACTGCCACCGACAGAACTCGCTTGGCCCGCTCCTGACCGATCACGTAATCGTCGAGCAACTCCTTGATCTCGACCGGCTTCGGAACCCGAGACGTCGGAGTCGGGCCGTCGTCGCGCCCGTACTCCTCTGCAATGATGTCATTGCACAGCTCGATGCACTCGTCGCAGATATAGACTGTCGGACCGGCAATCAGCTTCTTGACTTCACGCTGACTCTTCCCGCAGAACGAGCAGGAGAGATTTGCGTTGTCATCTCGCTTCTTCATCCGAGTTCAGCCTCCAGTTGATCCGTTCGGGCCAGATCCGTCCGACTCGTCCTGTCCACCGACCCCAAGCTCTCGCTGTGCCATGACACGATCCACCAATCCGTATTCGACCGCCTCTGCTCCCGACATATAGTAGTCTCGCTCGGTGTCTCTCGCGATGCTCTCGATCTCCTGACCCGTGTGAGCGGCAAGGATCTGGTTCATCTCATCGCGCAGCTTGAGGATTTCCTGCGCCTGGATGTCAATATCGGTCGCCTGGCCGCGCACACCGCCCGCCGGCTGATGAATCATGATTCGAGCATGCGCAAGCGCCGTGCGCTTGCCCGGCGCGCCGGCGGCAAGCAGCCACGCGCCCATCGAGGCCGCCATGCCCACGCACAGCGTTTCGACGTTCGGCCGCACGAACTGCATCGTGTCGTAGATCGCGAGCCCCGCCGTGACCGAACCACCCGGCGAGTTGATGTAGAGATGGATGTCCTTGTCCGGATCCTCGGCCTCGAGGAACAACAGTTGGGCAACGATGACGTTTGCGACGTCGTCGCTGATCTCGCTACCGACGAAGATGATCCGGTCGCGCAGCAACCGGGAGAAGATGTCGAAGCCGCGCTCGCCACGCGCGCTCTGCTCGATGACATAGGGGATCAAGGGCATGTTGCTCGCTCCGCGCGCCGTTGGTTGCTGGCTTCCGCCACTCCGTACCCCAACCGCCATCGCCTGGGGACGCGGAGTGCGGGGACGCAGCTCAAGTGGATCGTACCGTGGGGGGAATGCAGCGGTGCGGCGCACTTCCATGTGTGCGCCCAATCGCTCAGAAAACCGTGCAACGACACCTAAGTGTCCGTCGTCTCTTCGACACTAGCCCTCGAACCCAGGAAATCAAGCGCCGCAGCGTCGAGCAGCTCCGCCTCGATCGATTGTCTCCAACCCTGCTCCTCGGCGAACTTTCGCATCGTCGCGGAGTCCGTCCCCTGGGCCACTGCGAGCTCGTCGAGCCGGGCGTCGACCGCCTTCTCGTCCACCGAGAGCCCGTGCTCGTGCACGATGGCGTCGAGCAACAGCGATTCGCGAACGCGACGCTCCGCCCCCTCACGGCCGGTCTCGTGGATTCGAGCGAGCTCCGACTGCAATACGTCGTTTGCGACGCGACCTTCGAACTGCTGGCGCATCGACTTGATCTGCGCGTGAAGCTGTCGCTCGACCAGGCCGGGCGGCACCTCGAAGTCGCTCCGCTCGATCAGCGCTTCCATCAGGCTCCGCTGCAGCATCGACTTCGCCTGCTGCTCGGCGCGCTCCTCGAGCTGCCCGCGAAGCTTGCTGCGCAGCGCCTCCAGCGAGTCCTCCCCCACATCTTTGGCAAACTCGTCATCGAGCGAGGCCAGCTCGAGCCGCTTCACCGCGCCGACAGTCACTGCGAATGTTGCATCCTTGCCGCGCAGCGCCTCGGCGCCATAGTCGTCGGGAAAAGTGACGGTGAGCTCGCGTTCTTCACCGCCAACCACACCGATGAGCTGCTCCTCGAAACCCGGGATCATGCGGTCCGAGCCGAGCTCGATGGGCAGACTGGCCGCACTCCCTCCGTCGAACGGCGTGCCGTCGATGCGTCCCTCGAAGTCGACCTCGACCGTGTCTCCGTCGCCGGCCACCTCTCCCTCGGGCACCTCCACCAACGGCGCGGAGTCGCGGCGCAGCTGCTCGAGCTGCTCGTCGACGGCGGACTCCTCGATCTCGACCTTCGGCTGCTTCCCGGGCAGGCCTTCGAGGTCCGGCAGCTCGATCGCGGGCTTCACCTCGACGCGGGCGGAGTAGCGAAACGGGCCATCGGCGACGGCGGGCTGCACGTCGATGTCGGGCTCGGTCACCGGCTGGACCGCGGCCAGCTCGAGCGCATCCGAGAGTGTCTCGGAGATCAGCGCGCGCTCCACCTCCTCGGCTGCGGCCGCGCCGTAGACGCGTTCGAGCACCTTGCGAGGGGCCTTTCCGCGGCGGAAGCCCTTGACCTGGGCACTCCGGGCAAGCTTCTCGTAGGTACGCTCGAACAGCTGGCTAACCCGAGCCTCCGGAACCTCGACGCTGACGGTCCGAATGACGGAGCTGTCCTCGACCGTGTCGACGCGGAGCTGGGACTCTGCGGCGCTGGCTTCGCCCATCGAGACTCCTCACATGAGATAAGGAAGCGATCGGCAACGGTAGCCGGGCACCGCGCCCCGCGCAGCGAACCCCCGCGGGGCAGAGCTTGTACGGGAGCCTGGACGAGACCTCGGTGGTGCCGGGGACAGGGATCGAACCTGCACGCCCGATCGGGCGGTGGCTCCTAAGGCCACTGCGTCTACCAGTTCCGCCACCCCGGCGCGACGACATGATCGGCCGCGCGCGCACGCTGCGCAATCGAGGCGGCGTCGCCCGTCGTCTCAGCCGCTCAGCCGCGCTCGGTCCGGGATCGCCACCGGCTCGGCACGATCGTTGACCAGCGCCACATCGCCCTCGATCACCACACCGCGGCCAAACGCGTGGTCGCCGCTCACGCGCAGGGAGTGGCAGCAGCGCAGCGACGGCACGCCGTGCGGAACGCGCTCGAGAAAGTGGTCGACGCGCCGGTAGAAACGATCGTCGAGCTCGATCACGAGGTCCGCCGCGGTGTCCGGGTGCCGCACCACCCGTCGATCGTCGGTCAATACATAGGCGTCCGACATCACCGCGAGCAGATCGCTCGTGGTCTTGACCGGAGCAAAGCGGGTGCGGGGGACGTTCAGTGCGCGCGCACCCTGGAACACACCGATCGCCGCGCCCATCGCGGTCTCGAGCTGGATTGCCAGCGGCGAGGCTGCATCGAGTGGGTCGCAGCGCTTCTCGTTGCGGATCATCGGCAGGCCGAGCACGAAGGCGCGACTCTCGAGCGTGCGCTGCAGGGCCTCGAGGTCGAGCCACAGATTGTTCGTGTTGAAGAAGCGGTGTCGCTCGATGTCCTGGAACGCCGCGGTGTCCACCTCCGAACACTGCCCCGCCTCGCGCAGGATCAGCCCGCCGTCGGATCGGCGCAGCGCGAGGTGGCCGCCCTTGCGATCGGCCGCCGTCCGCTCGGTCACCTCCATGACGAAGGGCAGCCCTTCGCTCACCATCCAGCCCAGGATCCGCAGCTCGAGCGTGGCACCCAGGTTGTCGGAATTCGACACGAAGGCGTAGCGCACGCCGGCCCCGCGCAGCGCGTCGAGCGCGCCCGACGTGACGAGAGCGGTATACAGATCGCCGTGCCCGGGCGGGCACCACTCGTGGAGCGGGTTCGGCTCCCAGGCCAGTGGACGCAGGCTGGCCGCGTCGATTCGCGGAATCCGGTGCTGCATGAAGTCGAGCGGCAACCCCGCGATCGCGAGGGGGTGACGAGCGAGCGCCTCGAGCGAATCGTCGCGTGTGCGGAAACTGTTCATCAACAGCAGCGGTACCGGACAGCTGTTTTCTTCCCGCAGAGCCAATACCTGCTCAGCGCTCGCGTCGAGGAAGCTCAGCCCGGGCTTGATCTCGAGCAGCGACTTCGCCCGGGTCATGCCCATCGAGGTGGCAAGACCACCGTTGAGCTTGATCACGGCGGCGTGGGCGAGCGCCTCGCGACCCGCCGCCGCGAAGTCCTGGAGTGCGTCGAGCTCCGCCAGCCCCCTCGCCGGCTCGATCTCGGACTCGTCGATCAGCCCAGACGCGCCGCCGAGTAGCTGTTCGAAATAGTGGCGGAAGGTGTCGATCGCGAGGCGGGGAAGATCCGCGTCCCGCATCTTGCGCTCGAAGGCGTCGAACGCCGCGCTCTCCGCCGTCACGGGCTTCAGAGGTTCCCGACCTCGAGCTCTAGCACGTGGGCAAAGCGTTCGCGCGCCGCTGCGACGCGCTCCGGCAGATGCTCGCTCGGGAACAGCCCCGGCGAGGGCTCGTAGTCCTTGAGCGCCTGCCGCGCGATCGTCACCTTGTGAACCTCGGTCGGTCCATCGGCGATTCCCATGATCGGCGCCTGCATCCAGATGCGCGCGAAGGGCATCTCATTCGACACACCGAGCGCACCGTGCGTGTGCATCGCGCGCCACACCACGTCCTTGAGGATCTTCGGCGTCGCGACCTTCACTCCCGCGATCTCGGCGCGCGCTGCCTGACCACCGCGCTGATCGATCACCCACGCCGCGTGCAGCACCTGCAGCCGGAACTGCAGGATCTCGATCCACGAGTCGGCGATGTAGCCCTGCACGAACTGCTTCTTCGAGAGCGGCCCCCCCTGCGTCGTGCGCGACAGCACCCGCTCGCACATCATGTCGAAGCAGCGCTGGACGATGCCGATGCTGCGCATCGCGTGATGGATTCGTCCACCGCCGAGCCGCGTCTGTGCGATCTTGAACGCCTGGCCCGCGCCACCGAGCAGGTTGGCTGCGGGCACGCGCACCTTGTCGTACTTGACATAGGCGTGGTCGCCGCCTTGGCCGAGCGGCTCGGAGCCCAGACCCGTGTGGCGGATCACGTCGATCCCCGGTGTGTCCGCGGGCACCAGAAACATCGACGCGCCTTGATAGACCGGCACGTCCGGGTCGGTGATCGCCATGACGATGATGAACGACGCAAAACGAAGGTTCGACGAGAACCACTTCTCGCCGTCGATCACCCACTCGTCGCCCTCCTTCCAGGCGCGGCAGACGAACTCCTGGGGGTCGGATCCCGCCTGCGGCTCGGTCATCGAGTAGCAGGAGCGGATCTCGCCGTTGAGCAACGGCTCGAGGTATCGCTCCTTCTGGGCGTCCGTCCCGTAGTGGGCCAGGATCTCTGCGTTGCCCGAGTCGGGCGCCTGGCAGCCAAAGACCGACGGCGCCCAGGAGGAGCGCCCGAGGATCTCGTTCATCAGCCCGAGCTTGACCTGGCCGTAGCCGAGGCCGCCGAGCTCGGGATCCAGGTGACACGCCCAGAGATCCTGCGCCTTGACCTGCTCCTGGAGCGGCCGGATGACTTCCTTGTGGACGGGGTGGGTCGTGTCGTAGACCGCGTCCTCATCACTGAAGGCGAGATCGATCGGCTCGATCTCCTGGATCACGAACTCGCGGATCCAGTCCAGCTTCTGCTGAAATTCGGGCTCGGCGCTGAAGTCCCAGGCCATCGCTCGCCACCTCGCGTCTCGGGAAACCGCTCGCATTCTAACCCGTCTCGAGGCACCCGCTGGACACCGCGGCGCACAGCGTGATTCACTGCTCGACCTCGACCGGGAGGACGCATGACACGTCAGAGTCAGCTCAGTCGTTCGGTAGCGGGCAAGGTCGTCTTCATCACCGGTGCGGCCAGCGGGATGGGACGCGCCAGCGCCGAGCTGTTTGCCGACGAGGGCGCGCGCGTGGCCGTCACCGACATCGACTCGGGTGGCGCCGAGCAGGTGGCAGCGGGCATCCGCGCGGCGGGTGGCGAGGCGCGCGCCTGGGCGCTGGACGTCGCCGACGGCGAGGCGATCCAGCGCGGCGTCGCCGCGTGTGCGGACCAGTTCGGCGGACTCGACGTGCTCGTCAACAACGCGGGAATCGCAATCGGTGCCGGCCTCGACGCCGCGGACTACGACGAGATCTGGGCCCGCTCCCTCGATGTGATGCTGACCGCGCACCAGCGGCTCGTGCGCGCCGCCCTGCCCTGGCTGCGCCGGGGGGGCGAGGGCCGCATCATCAACATCGCCTCGACGGAGGCGCTCGGGGCCTCGGCCGGAACCGCTCCGTACACGGTCGCCAAGCACGGTGTCGTGGGATTCACTCGCGCGCTCGCCCTCGAGCTCTCGAAGGAAGGCATCACCGCGAACTGCATCTGCCCGGGTCCCATCCTCACGGGGATGACGCAGGTGATTCCGTCGGCGGCGCGCGACAAGTTCGCCCGGCGGCGCGTTCCGATCCGCCGCTACGGCGTGCCGGAGGAGGTCGCACACATGGTGCTGAACCTGGCACTCCCGGCGTCTTCCTACGTGACCGGAGCCACCATCCCGGTCGACGGCGGCTTGACGATCCAGAACACCTGAACGGCGCGCAGCGAACGCTGCGAAGCCCGGAAAGACCACGAATGGTGAGCGCGCGGGGGTTCGAACCCCGGACCTAGGGATTAAGAGTCCCTTGCTCTGCCAGCTGAGCTACGCGCCCGGGCTCACCTTAGCCCGCAGTATCCGGGGTGCAAGCACGACAGTGCGATTCGGGAGCGGCCGCATCACCGTGCGGGCCGGCCGTAGCCGCCGCCGCCAGGGGTTTCGATCACCAGCTCGTCACCCGCCGCGAGCTCGATCGAACCGCTCGAGCCGAGTTGCTCCGGCTCGCCGCCACCGCGAATCACTCGGTTGAGACCTGGAAGCCCGGCGTCTCCGCCCGCCAGTCCCCAGGGAGCGACCGCCCGCCGCTCGGTGAGCCAGCTCGCGGTGATCGGAGCGGCGAAGCGGTAGCGGCGCACCAGACCGTCGCCACCGCGGTGCGCCCCCTGCCCTCCCGAGCCCTCTCGCAACGCGAAGCACTCGAGACGCACCGGGTAGCGCGATTCGAGCACCTCGGGGTCGGTGATGCGCGTGTTGGTCATGTGCGTGTGGACACCGGAGGCACCGTCCCAGCTGGGGCCGGCGCCGGCGCCACCGCCGATCGTCTCGTAGTAGCCGAAGCTCTCGTCGCCGAAGGTCACGTTGTTCATCGTGCCCTGGCTGGCAGCAGCTCGACCCAGCGCGCCGAGCAGGACGTCGACCACGCGTTGCGAAGTCTCGACGTTGCCGCCGGCCACCGCGGCGCCGCGCGGTGGGTCGAGCAGCGAGCCGGGCGGGATCTCGATCTCGACGGGCTCGAGGCAGCCCCCGTTGAGCGGAATGCGTTCGGCGACCAGCGTGCGCAGTACGTACAGCACGGCCGCCTGCACCACCGCGCGCGGAGCATTCAGGTTGCCCGCAACCGCCGCTCCGGTACCCGCAAAGTCGATCCGCATCCGCTCGCCGTCCACCTCGAGCGCGACGCAGACCGGCGTGCCGTCATCGAGCTGATCCTCGAAGCGATGCATCCCGTCGGCCAGCCGCCCGATCTCGCGCGCGACCTTCGCTGCCGCAGTGCGCTGCAGCGCGGCCATGGTCGCCGTCACCGACGCCACGCTCTGCTCGCGCACGAACGCCACGAGCTGAGCGACACCCGCCTCGTTGGCCGCGAGCATCGCCTCGAGATCGGCGACGTTGTCGTCGGGCCGACGCGCCGGATACCGCCCGTGCGCGAGCCGCTCGCGCAACCCCGCCTCGTCGAAGCGACCGGCCCGCACCACCCGGAACGGCTCGAGTACCACGCCCTCTTCTTCGAGCGCGACCGAATCCGGCGGCATCGAGCCCGGCGTGCGGCCGCCGATGTCGGCGTGGTGCCCGCGGCTCGCCACGAAGAACGCCGGCCGCCGCTCGTCCGTCCCGGACAGGAAGACCGGCGTGGTCACCGTCACGTCGGGCAGGTGCGAGCCGCCCTCGAACGGGTCGTTGGTCGCCACGGCGTCGCCCGGCTCGAGCTCGTCGCCAAAGCGCTCGAGCGTGCAGCGCACCGTCTCGCCCATTGCGCCGAGGTGCACGGGGATGTGCGGCGCGTTCGCGACCAGGCCGCCCGCCGCGTCGAACACGGCGCACGAGTAGTCCAGCCGCTCCTTGATGTTCGTCGAGATCGCCGTCTTGCGCAGCACGGCCCCCATCTGCTCCGCGATCGACATGAAGCGGCTGCCGAACACCTCGAGGCGCACCGGATCGTCCGCAGCGATCGCCGGGCGTGCGGCCACGTTGCTGCCGCGCTCCGGCTGTCGCGTCAGGCGCAGCAGCCCGCTCGCCTCGACACAGGCGAGAAACCCCGGATCGAGGACCAGGGTGCCGGTGTCCTCGAGGACCAGCGCCGGGCCTTCGAGCTGCTGTCCGGCGGCCAGCAGCCCCCGGTCGTAAACGGGTGTCTCGCACCAGCCGCGTCCGTTGAACCACACGCGCTCGGCGCGCAGCGGCTCGCCTGCGGCACCCGACTCGACGGGCGTCGCTGTCGCGTTCCACTCCGGCGCGCTCGCCACGGCGCGCACACGCGCGGTCGCGATCTCGATTGCGTGCTGCGGCCGCGCGTAGCCGAAGCGCCGGCGGTGCTCGGCCTCGAAGGCCATGCGCCAGGCGCTCGGCGCTGCCACGGCTGCGGGCTCGACGATCGCGAGCGCCGCATCCGTGCCCCGATAGCGCAGGTCGAGCCTCCACTCGCAGACGACGCTCGCCGGCGCGACACCTTCGCCGGCGAGTGAGGCGCGGCCTTCGCGCTCCAGCGCGGCGCGTGCGCGAGCCACCTCGCCGGGCAGCTCCAAGCCCGCGAGCTCGACGCGTCCGGCGTCGCGCTGCCCGTCCCAGGTCGCCGGCGCGCTCCCGATCCCGTACGCAGACAGCAGGCCGGCGAACGGATGCAGCAACACCTCGCGGATCCCGAGCAGCGTCGCGATCGCGCAGGCGTGCTGGCCGGCGGCTCCGCCGAAGGCCACCAGCGCACAGTCGCGCGGGTCGACCCCGCGGGCGACCGAGACTTCGGCGATCGCCTGGGCCATGTGGGCGTTCGCGACCTCGACGAAGCCCGCGGCCAGCTCCTCGGGCGTGCGGCTGAATCCGGCGCGCGCGAGCGCCACGCATTCGTGCGCGAGTGCCCGATCCACGACCGCACGGTCGAGCGAGAAGGCGAAGCGATCGGGCTGGACCCGACCGAGTGCCGCGTTCGCATCGGTGAGCGCAACCCGCTCTGCCACGCGGCGGCCGGCTTCGTCGCAACGGCCGTAGCACAGCGGCCCGGGCCAGGCGCCGGCGCTCTCGGGACCGACCGTGAGCGAAAAGCCGTCGAAGCCACACAGCGAGCCGCCGCCAGCCGCGACCGTGTGGATCCGCAGCATCGGCGCCTTCACGCGCACACCGCCGATCACGGTCTCGAAGGCCCGCTCGACCTCGCCGTCCACGATCAACGACACGTCGGTCGAGGTACCGCCCATGTCGAAGCTGATGGCGCGCTCGAAGCCCGCTTCGTGCGCGATCCGGGCGGCAGCAGCGACCCCGCCCGCCGGTCCCGAGAGCAGCGCGTTGGGGCCACGAAAACGATTGACCGTCGTCAGCCCACCCGACGACTGCATGAAGCGCAGCCGTGCGCCCGGCAGGTGCGTGGCCAGCTCGTCGACGTGACGCCGCAGCAGCGGTGTCAGATAGGCATCCGCAGTGGCGGTCTCCCCGCGCGCGAGCAGTCCCTGCTCGTTGGCGATCTCATGGGAGGCCACGACGAACTCGAAGCCGGCTTCTCGCGCCAGGGTCGCGCAGCGCTGCTCGAGCTCGGGATCGAGCGTGGCGTGGATCAGCGCGACCGCAAGCGAGCGGGCTCCGCTCTCGCGGGCCCGGGCGAGGGCCGCGCGCACCGAATCGGCATCGAAGGGCTCCACGCTCGCGCCGTCCGCGCCGATGCGGCCTGGAATCTCGACCGTGGGGGCGTGGAGCGGCGCGGCGCGCTCGATCGCGAGCTCGAACAGCTCGGGGCGCTGCTGGGTGCCGATCTCGAAGACGTCGCCGAGCCCGCGATTGGCAACCAGTGCAGTCGGCACCCCGCGCCGCTCGAGCAGGGCATTGGTGGCGACCGTCGAGCCCAGCTTGATCGAACAGTCGCGCGTCGCAGCGCCGGCGTCGGGCTCGCCAGCCGCCGCCAGGATGCGCCGCACCCCGTCCACCGGTGCCATATCCGAGGACAGAATTTTCGCTTGATGCACCGTACCTTGCGGGTCGATTCCAATGCAGTCTGTGAAGCTTCCCCCGCGGTCGATCCAGAACTCCCAGTGGCGCCGGCTCACCGTCCGATCCGCCGCAGCACGCGCGCCGCGCTCTCGCGGGTGGCGGTGTCGGCCAGGAAGACGACTCCGAGTCCGGCGACGGCCGCGAACACCAGCGCCCCGACCCCGAGCTCGAGCGCGGCAGCGGCCTTGTCGACCGCTGCCGGGGAGAGCACGCGTTGCGCCGCGACCGCCGCAACCGCCGCGACCGCGCCGATCAGCGCGGCGCGCGCGAACGCGTCCGCGATCGGCCGGAGTGGGGGCCCGCCAAAGCGCGCCCGGGCCCAGCCGAGCGTCGCCAGCGCGTTGACCGCCATGGCGATGGCGCCCGCGGCGGCAAGGCCCTCGGCGCCGTCGCGCTCGCCCAGCGCCACGTAGAGCGGAAGCGCGGCCAGCACCACGCCGGTCCCGAGCAGCATGGCACGCCACATCTCCTCGCGCGCGTAGAAGGCGCGCACACCGACCTGCTGCGCGACCCAGCCGGGGATGGCGAAGCTCATCACGCTCAGCACGCTGGCGGTTCGCGCGGCCGCTTCGGCGTCGAACGCGCCGTGGTGGTAGACCAGCTCGACGACCGGGCCTGCGAACACGAACACGAAGGCGGCCGCGAGCGTGCCGAGCCCGAGGGCGGCGCGCAGCGCGCTGCCGAGCATCGCGTCCAGCTCCCCGCTCCTGCCCTCGGCCCAGAACCGGGTGAGGGACGGCAGCGCCGCTACGCCGATCGCCTGCCCGACCACAGCGATCGGCGCCTGCACCAGTCTGCGCGCAAACCCCAGGTACGCCACGACACCGACGCCCACCGCCTGGCCGAAGTACTTCTCGTACCACTCATCGACGGTGGTGAGCGAGAGCCCCAGCATGAGCGGCAGCGCGAGCCAGAGATAGGCGCGCAGCTCGGGAGCGAACGGCTCGATGCGGAAAGCGACGCGCTGAGTGCGCCGCAGGTCGAGCACGGGCAGCAGGAACGGGCCGAGAAAGGCCCCAACGAGCGCGCCCCAGGCAAAGCCCTCCGGCGTCCCCGTGGCGAGGCCCCCGACCACGATGCCGAGGTTGTAGACGATGGGCGCAAGGGCGTGCGTCGCGAACCGCCCCTCGACCATCAGCACCGCGCGCACGATGCCGCCCACCACGAAGAAGATCTGGGCGGGCAGCAGGATCCGCGTCAGCTCGACGGTGAGCTGCTGGGTAGTGGGATCGAAGTGCTCGAAGATGCGTGGGACCCAGTCCCCGGCAACTGCGTACAGTCCGACGGTCGCCGCGACGGCGAGCGCCCCGGTCGTCCCGAGAACGACCTCGAACAGGCGCTGGGCAGCCTCGTCGCCACGCTCGCCGCGCTCGCGGGTGTAGAACGGTACGAATGCGATCGTGAGCGCCCCGCCGGCGAGCAGATAGTTCAGCACGTCGGGAATCTGGAACGCCGCGTAGTAGGCGTCCGTCCTGGCCCCGGCTCCGAGCTGATCGGCGAGGATGATCTCGCGCACGTAGCCCACCACCCGAGACAGCGCGACGCTCGCTCCCAGCAACACGGCGATCGCGCCGACGCGAGGGCGCGCTGCGTCGCTCACCCGAGCTCTCCATTGAGTGGATTTGGCTCGCGCCACAGCCGACCATCCCAGGCCTCGACCACGAAGTCGTCTCCATCGCGGCCCGGGCCGTGCGCGTGCGTCAACGGGACCTTGCCGTACGGGGTATCGAGCACATACGCCGGAATCGCGAAGCCGCTGGTGCGTCCGCGCAGACTCCGGAACAACTCGATCCCGCGCTCGATCGGCACCCGGAAGTGCGCGGTTCCGGCGAGCAGCTGTGCCTGGTAGCAGTAGTACGGGCGCACGCGCATGCGCACGAGCCCCTCGCACAGCACCTTCATGACGGCCGGGTCGTCGTTGATGCCGCGCAGTAGCACGCTCTGGTTGCCCACCGGGATACCGGCGCGCGTCAGCCGATCGCAGGCCTCGGCCGCTTCCGCCGTGAGCTCCTTCGGGTGGTTGAAGTGCGTGTTGACCCAGATCGGATGATGCCGTTCGAGCATGCCGCAAAGCTCGTCGGTCACCCGATAGGGCAGCGTCACCGGAAGTCGTGTGCCGAGCCGCACGAGCTCGACGTGTGGGATCGCGCGCAGCTCGCTGAGCAGCCAGTCGAGCCGCGCGTCCGAGAACACGAGGGGGTCGCCGCCCGTGAGCAACACGTCGCGGATCTCGCGGGTCTCTCGGATCCAGGCCAGCGCGGTCTCGAGCTCGCGCTTCTGCATGGTCCACGCCGCGTCGCCGACCATCCGCTTGCGCAGGCAGAAGCGGCAGTAGAGCGCGCACTCATTGTTGACGCAGAACGCGATCCGATCCGGGTAGACGCGAACCACGTTCTTGACTGGCGAGTGCTCGACCTCCGACAGCGGATCGACCAGGCCGGACGGATCGCCGAGCTCAGCGCTGCGCGGCACGACCTGCCGACGAATCGGGCAGTTCGGGTCGGCAGGATCCATCAGGCGCGCGTAGTACGGCGTGATCACGAAGCGGAATCGGGCAGCCAGCGCCTCGATCGCCCGAACCTCGTCTGGATCGGGATCGACGTAGGCAGCCAGCTCCTCGGCCGTGCGAATGCGCTGCCGCATCTGCCAGGTCCAGTCGCGCCAGAGTTCGTCCGGGACGCCGCTGGGCGGGGGCGTCGCCACGAACGCAGCCGCCCCGCTCACGGGGACCCCGAGGGCAGGCCCAGTCGCGACAGCCCCTCGGCCAGCAGCTCGCCGAGCCACTGCGCATAGCTGCGCCCGGCGAGCTCGGCCAGGATTCCAAAGCTGCCATCGGGCGCGAAGGTGGGCAGCGTGTTCAGCTCGAGGAAGCGCGGAAATCCCTTGCCATCGAGCTTGAAGTCGACCCGAGCAAAGTCTCGACATTCCAACGTTTCGTAGGCTCGCAGGGCCAATGCCTGGAGCCTCTCTTCGAGCTCGCCGTCGAGCGCGCCCGACAGCCGGTAGCGGTAGCCGGCAGCGGGGCCGGGCGGCCCGCCGGCGCGCTCCAGCGCGTGCAGCCCGATGGCGGTGTCGTACTCGAGCGCGCGCTGCAGGACGGGGAGAGTGCGCGGTGGATCGTTGCCCACCACGGTCACCGTGTACTCGGCACCTGGGGCGAAGGCCTCGACGAGCGCCGGCTGACGGTAGTCGCGCGCGATGCGCTCCACCTGGCAGACGAGCCCATCGCGGTCCTCGCAGCGCGAGCTCGCAGTGATGCCCTTCGACGTCCCCTCCCAGCGCGGCTTGACGAATAGGGGGAAAGGCGCCGGCAGCTCCACTCGGCGCACTTGCGCGCCAGCGACGACGGCGTACGGAAGCACCGGCACGCCGGCGCGCGACACGCGATCGAGCGTCCAGGCCTTGTCCAGGCTGGTCGACAAGGTCAGCGCGTCCGACCCGAGCAACGGAACGCCCGCCATCTCGAGCAGGGCGGGCACCCAGGCTTCGCGGTTGCGGGAGCCACGGCCCTCGGCGATCGAGAGGGCCGCGTCGAGCGCGGGGAGCTCGCCTCGGCCGATCGCCGCCACGAGGTGATGCGGCGCGCCCAGCCGCACGCTGCGGTGGCCGATCCCCGCCAGCGCCTCCTCGAGCGCCTCGACGGTCTCCAGCGGCTCATACTCCGCCGCGTAATCCACCGGATCGGCCTCCCGCCGCGCATACGTCTCAGGAGTCTCGAAGGCCAGACCGATAAGTAGCGAAGCAGGCACAGGGCGAGCATAGCCGCCGCTCCCGGCCGCTCGATGCCGGGTAGGGTTGACTTCCCACCCACTCAGGACAGGATAGGGACCGAAGGGTCCGGAGGACGAACGACACTTGGGACGCAGAGCGAAGACACGACTGGCCTGGCTGCTGGCGGCCATCTGGGGATCCTTCATCTGGGGGCTCGGCAGCGACGGATTCTCGATGACCTCGACCTCGCGCTTTCTGGGCCCGCTCGTCAACTGGGTGTTCGCAGACTGGGCCCTGGAGCAGCAGCAGGATCTTCTGACTGTGATCCGCAAGCTTGCGCACGTGGCCGAGTACGCGATGTTCGCGCTGCTGGTCGGGCGCGCGATCACGCTCGCCTTCGAGATCCGCATGCGCTTCGTCATCGCGGGCACCCTGGTGGCCGCGTTGGCGCTCGCCGCCGGCGATGAGTTCCGGCAGGCCCTGTCGATGCAACGCTCCGGGACACCGATCGACGTCGCCCTGGATGTATCGGGTGCCCTCGTCGCGCTGGCGGGCCTGTTCGCGCTGCGGCGCTGGATCGGCCGCCCGATGTTCGGCATCTCGGCCAGCTCGCGAGCCTAGCCCGCACCGCTCACGAAGGGGAGAGCACGGGCCGGCCGTCCCGACCTGCGCGATCGCCTGCCGAGTCGCCAGGACGCCGCTGCGGTCGCACGGGTACCGCTCCGCTGCCACTTGCCTCGGCTGGACCGCCTGCCGGAGTGTCTCCCCGGTGAGTCGATCCGATATGCTCGACCGCCGAGGTGCCGCGACGGCGCCCTGGAGGGCCGCGCTTGAACGCCGCTCTGCTCGCCGCGCTCGTATTCGCAAGCTTCGCCGTCGGCTATCGCTACTACTCGAAGTTCCTCGCCGAGCGGGTGTTCGCGCTGCGCGCGGACGAGCCGGTTCCCTCGATCGAGCGCCGAGACGACGTCGATTTCATCCCGACGCCCAAGAGCATCCTCTGGGGTCACCACTACACTTCGATCGCCGGCGCAGCTCCGATCGTGGGGCCCGCGATCGCCGTGATCTGGGGCTGGCTGCCCGCGCTGCTGTGGGTGACGCTGGGCACGATCTTCATGGGCGCGGTTCACGACTTCGCAGCCCTCGTGATCAGCCTGCGCCACCGGGGCAGCTCGATCGGAGAGGTCGCCGCAAGCGTCGTGAGTCCGCGCGTGCGGACGCTGTTCCTGGTCGTCGTCTCCTTCCTGATCTGGATCGTGCTGGCGGTCTTCGCCTTCATCATCGGCACGCTGTTCCACGACAACCCTGGAGCGATCTTCCCGATCAACGTCCAGATCGTGCTGGCGATAGGACTCGGCTGGCTGGTCTACCGACGCAAGGTTCCGATCCTAGTCCCGTCGCTCGTCGCGTACGCCGCGCTGCTCTCGACGATCTTCTACGGCGACGCGTTCGCCGCCGCCTTCCCCGCAATCGCCGGCATGTCGGTCCACACCTGGGTCTGGATCCTGCTGGTCTACTCGTTCGTGGCTTCGGTGCTGCCCGTCTGGCTACTGCTCCAGCCGCGTGACTACCTGAACTCCCACCAGCTGATTACCGGCATTGGGCTGCTCACGGCGGGCCTGCTCGTACTGCAGCCCACCATCGTCGCGCCAGTGATCAACGCGGCACCCGCCGACGCCCCGCCGATGATCCCGTTCCTGTTCATCACCATCGCCTGCGGCGCCATCTCGGGCTTCCACGGCCTCGTCTCTTCGGGCACCACCTCGAAGCAGATCGCGTGCATGACCGACGCGCGCCCAATCGGCTATGCGGGCATGCTCGGCGAGGGCACGCTGGGCCTGCTGGCCGTACTCGCCGCGACCGCCGGCTTCAGTGCAGCCGCCGACTGGCACACTCACTACGCGAGCTGGGGCGCGGCCAACGGCCTCTCGGCCAAGCTCGACGCCTTCGTCTCCGGCGGTGCGACGTTCGTCGCGTCACTGGGGATCCCCTTCGAGAAGGCCAGGACCTTCATGGCCGTCATGGTGATTGCGTTTGCCGCCACGTCGCTGGACACGGGAGCGCGTATCCAGCGGCTGGTGATCGCCGAGCTCGCCGAAGCCTACGGCGTCCGCCCGCTGACCAACCGCTATTTCGCCGGGGCGCTCGGGATCGGCGCGGCGCTGCTCCTCGCGCTCACCCAGGGCGGCGGCAACGGCGGCCTCGCGCTGTGGCCGTTGTTCGGCACCACCAATCAGCTCGTCGCCGGCGTGACCCTGCTGATCGTCTCGGTCTGGCTGAAGCGCCAGGGCCGACCGGCCCGCTACACGCTTCTGCCCATGATCTTCGTCGCCGCCGCGACCGTCTGGGCGATGACGGGCAACGTGCTCGGCTACTTCGCGAACTTCGGCGAGCAGTGGCTGCTGGCGATCTCGGGAACGATCGTGCTCGCGCTCGACCTCTGGCTGATCCTGGAGGGCACCCGCGAGCTGGTCGATGCGCGCCCCGAGAGCCCCGCCACGGGAGGCTGAGCGATGGACGTCCGCGACCTGACGGGACGCTGTGCCCTGGTGACAGGTGCCGGCTCGGGCATCGGCCGGGCCAGCGCCCTCGCCTTCGCGCAACGCGGCGCGAGCCTGGCCGTGTGCGACATAGACGAGGTGGGCCTCGGCGAAACCGCCGCGCAGCTGCGCCGCCTGGGGCGAGAGGTGATCGCCGAGCGTGTCGACGTCGCCGACGCTGGGGCCGTGGAGCGCTTTGCGGCTGTCGTCCACGCGCGGGTGCCGGCTGTCGATCTGCTGATGAACAACGCGGGCGTGGCAATCGGTGCAGCCTTCCTCGACACGCCGCTCGACGCATGGCGCTGGATCGTCGACATCAACCTGATGGGGGTCGTGCACTGCTGTCGCAGCTTCGTACCGAAGATGGTCGAGCGCGGCAGAGGCGGTCACGTGGTGAACGTCGCCTCGGCCGCGGGCTACGCGGCGTCCCAGCTGCTCTGCGCATACTCTACGACCAAGTTTGCCGTGGTGGGTTTGTCCGAGGCGCTGCGCGAGGAGCTCGCCGGGCACGGGATCGGCGTGACGGCTGTGTGCCCGGGACTGATCGACACACCGATCACGCGCGCCGCACGCATGTTCGGCCTGGTCGACAGCGAGGCCATGCGCGAACGGATCGTGGAGGGCTACCGCCGTCGCGGCTACGGGCCGGAGCGAGTGGCGGCGAGTCTGCTGCGCGCCGTTCAACGCGATCGCAGCGTGGCGCCAATCGCGCCCGAAGCCTGGGCGCTCTACTGGCTCAAGCGCTACACGCCTCGCCTGCTGGCCTGGCTGTCCGCCAGGAGCTCCGACCGCGCGCTCGCCCCGCTGCGCGCTGCACGAGATGCCGGCGATCCGTAGGCGTCACGGCGCGCCGCCCAGGACCCGCTCGACCCGCGCGAGCAGTACGTCTGCCCGCGCTCGATGCACCGAGGTATTCGGCGCGTCGGCCTCCGGAAAGCAGGCGTGGACGAAGCCTCCGTGGGTCACGACCGCGACGCGCTCGCCCGGACGGCGCCTGCACAATCCCTCGAGCGCCCGGCACACCCGCTGCCAGAGCTGGCGCCGGCTCTCCCCGCCGGGCGCGACGGCGTCGGGCGAACCCGACAGGAACAGCGAGAACGCCTGCTCGCCGCGCGCGCCGATCTGCTCGCGAGTCAGCCCGGACCACTCCCCCGAGTCGAGCTCGCGGTACAGCGGATCGGTGCGCAACGCGAGACCGCGGTCGGCCGCGAGGGGCTCCGCGGTCTGGCGAGCGCGCCGCAGGTCGCTGGACTCGATCCGATCGATCTGCTCGCCCGCGAGCGAGCGCACCAGGGCCAGCGCCTGGGCGCGGCCTGCAGGGCTGAGCGGCGGGTCGGCGTGCCCCTGCCAGAGTCCGCGCGCGTTCCACTCACTCTCCCCGTGACGGATCACGAGCAGCTCAGGAGGCTCCACAGCGGTCGCGAGACTAGCAGGCTGTGGAAACAGCCATACCCGCCCGCGCCGGTGGTTGACCGATCCGCTGGTGGGTCGATACTCGCAGTCGGGTGCGCTCGATGGCACAGGTGAACGAATGAGCAAGGCGGCAATCGCCGAGCGCGGAACGCGCCTGCGTTTCCGGGTCGAGGGAATGCACTGCGCTTCGTGCGTGTCGCGCGTCGACCAGTCTCTACGGTCGCACCCCTCGGTGGGCGCCGTCGCAGTCAATCTCGCGCGCGAGGAGGCGCGAGTCGTCGCTGGCGATGGAGCGCTCGATCCCGATGAGCTGGTTGCGCGACTGGAGCGAGAAGGCTTCACACTCCGGCTGATCGAGGACGGCGTTGCCGGCGCCGACCCCGCGGCACAGCACGCGGCAGCCGCGCGTCGTCTCGCTCGACGCACCGTCTGGTCGGCCGCGCTGACCGCACCGGTCGTGGTTCTCGCCATGGGTGGCTTCGAGGCCGCATGGAGTCGCCTGTTGCAGGCCCTGTTGACGGCGCCGGTGGTCTTGGTGCTCGGCGCGCCGTTTCATCGCGGGGCCTGGACGCGCCTGAAACACGGCGATGCCGACATGGACACGCTGGTGTCTCTCGGGACGCTGGCGGCGTTGGCGGCCTCGCTGGCGGCGCTCGCCACCACGGGTGCGATCTACTTCGAGACCGCCGCCGTCATCGTGACCCTGATCCTGCTCGGTCGCAGCTTCGAGGCGCGCGCCAAGAGCCAGGCGACCTCTGCCATCGGTCGTTTCGCAGCGCTGCACGTCAGTGACGCGGTCCTGCTCAGCGACGGCGCCGCGCGCGGCGTGCCGGTCGAGGCGCTCGAGGTCGGCAACTGGATCGCGGTCGCCGCCGGAGCGCGCGTCCCGGTGGATGCCCGCGTCGTCGAAGGCCAGTCGTCGATCGACGAAAGCATGCTGACCGGCGAAGCCGTCCCGGTGGCCAAGACTGTGGGCGACGTATTGCACGCCGGGACCGTCAACGGCACCGGCCGGCTGGTCGCAGAGGTCGTGGGCATCGGCGCGGATACGGTACTCGCACAGATCGAACGCGCCGTTGATGAGGCCCAGAGTGCCCGCGCTCCGATCGAGGCCCTGGTCGACCGCATCGCCGCGCGCTTCGTCCCAGCCGTCCTGGGTACCGCGGTCCTGACCTTCAGCGTCTGGCTGCTGGCCGGCAGCGAGACGGCGTACGCACTGCGCAACGCCATCGCGGTACTGATCGTGGCGTGCCCCTGCGCGCTCGGCCTCGCGACGCCCACTGCGGTGATGGTTGGCTGCGGCCGAGGGGCCCAGCGCGGGCTGCTGTTCAAGGGGGCCGAGGTCTTCGAGCGCGCGCGCTCGGTCGACACCGTGGTATTCGACAAGACCGGCACGCTAACCACCGGACGCCTGCGGGTCTCGGGCGTCGCGGCAGGTCCGGAAGGTCGCGACGAGGTGCTGCGCCGCGCCGCCGCGGTCGAAGCTGGCGCGGGACACCCAATCGGCCGAGCGATTACCGCCGCGGCACGCGAGGCGGGCCTCGAGATCCCCGCGGCCGAGGACGTCCAGGTCGAACCCGGCCACGGTGCCAGCGGCCGGGTGGCGGGAACGCGGATCGCGGTCGGACGCGAGGACTGGCTCACCCGCTCGGGTCATCGGGCGGTGCCAGCGATCTCGGCGGCCCGCGAGGAACTCGAAGCGGCGGGCGCGACCGCCTTCGCCGTCGGCTGGGACGCGGCGGTCCGCGGCGCGATCGCGGTCGAGGACACCCTGCACGACGGGGCGCCGGAGGCGGTCGCCATGCTGCGCGCGCACGGCTGCGAGCTGGCGTTGGTCACCGGCGACGCCGAGGCCCCCACCCGCCGCGTGGCCCAGGCGCTCGGAATCGAGCGCGTGCACACGCGTCGCACGCCGACCGAGAAGGCCGAGGACGTCGAGGCGCTGCAAGACGACGCCCGCTGCGTCGCCTTTGCGGGCGACGGGATCAATGACGCCGTCGCCCTGGCAGCCGCCGACCTCGGCATCGCGGTACGCGCCGGCGACGGGGCCAGCGAGATCGCGAGCGCATCCGCCGACGTGGTGCTGCTCTCGGGAGATCCGCGCGGCGTCGCGGTCGCGCTCGCGCTCGCCCGCCGAACCTATCGCGTGATTGGCCAGAACCTGTTCTGGGCCTTCGCGTACAACGTGGCTGCGATTCCCGCGGCGGCGCTCGGCTACCTCGATCCGATGCTGGCCGCCGGCGCCATGGCGCTGTCGAGCATCTCGGTCGTGACCAACAGTCTGCGACTGCGACGCGCCTGAGGGCCGGCCACGGTCGGTGGACCGCGGTGGATCCGACGGCGGGCGGGGACGCGGGGACTACCGAGAGCGTCGGCCGACGCGAGCTGCCTCGGCGAGCCGCTCCTCGACGTGTGCCGACGCGAGGCCGACGATCCGGAACCACTTGTCGCGACTGCTGTGGCCGCGCTCGATCCGGACCGCGCCCCGGGCAAGTCCGAGCGCCTCGGCCAACACCCTCTCGAGCTCGTCGTTGGCGCGACCCCGGTCGGGGGCACTGCGCACCCGCACCTTCCAGGCATCGCCGTAGCGACCGAGGACGCCCGCCTGCCGCGCGCCGGGAGCGGCGCGCACGCGCACCCGCGCTTCGAGATCGCCCGATGCGCTGGAGCGCCTCTCGGTCATCTCTACCTCTCGCCTTCGCTGTCTAGCTTCGCAGCGACGCTCGACAGGGTCGAGACGCAGTACGGGACCAGCACAGTGAGCCCCATCTTGAGCCAGCGTCGGCAATCGACATCCCCCGCGAGCAGCGCGTCGCCGTGGTTGATCGCAATCAGGACACTGCCCACCACAAAGGCGAAGCCGAGCGCGCGGCGCACGATGCGCGGCTCGAGTGCAAGCTGCAGGGCGCGGTGCATCAGCGGGTGCCACGGCGCATCGACGGCGCAGGTGCCCGCCGGGACATCGGGCAGAGACGGTCCCACGGCCTGCGGAAGGACTCGAGATCACCGCGCGGGGCGGCGGCCATCCAGCTGCTCCAACCTCCAGCCACTGCGATCGCCCGTTCTCTGGCTGTCATACGTCCTGGGTCGGAGCCGGGCTACGGCGCCCGGCCACGATCGTACCGCAGCGGGCTACGCTCCCCGGCGATGTCACCCGATCCGTTCTCCGCCGGCGTCTGGTCGCTGCTCCCGGCGCTCGTCACGATCGTTCTTGCGCTGTGGACCCGCCAGGTGATCGCTTCGCTGTTTGCCGGCATCGTCACCGGGAGCCTGGTCGTCGCTGCGACTCACGGCGGCCTGCTCGACCCCTCCGCGTGGAGTCAGGCGAACCCGATCACGCGTTATCTGATTCCTTCCATTGGCTCGAGCAAGTACGCGAAGATCCTGCTGATCTATCTATGGTGCCTCGGCGGTCTGCTCGGCCTGTGGCAGCGCACGGGTGGGGCCCGCTTCTTCGCGGAGTCGGTCGGCCGCAGCCTGGTCCGCGGACGCCGCTCGTCGCTGTTGTTCGCCTGGCTGCTCGGCCTGATCTTCCACCAGGGCGGCACGCCCAGCACCGTGCTCGCCGCCTCGACTGCCAAGCCCGTCGCCGACAAGCATCGCGTCAGCCACGAGGAGCTCGCCTACGTGGTGGACTCGACGGCCTCGCCCGTCGCGACCCTGCTGCCGTTCAACGCCTGGCCGGCCTTCGTGGCGGCCACCGTGGCCGGGACGATCCCCCTGCTCGCCAGCGAGGCAGCGGGGATGTCGATGTTCTTCGCTTCCATCAAGTTCAACTTCTACGCGATGTTCGCCGTCGCCACGACGCTCGCGCTCTCGCTCGGGCAGCTGCCCTGGCTGGGCTCGACGCTCGCAGCCGCACGCCGCCGCTCGATCGAGCGGGGACTGCTCGACCGCGAGGGGGCGGAGCCAATGATCCCGCTCGAGCACGCAGGCGAGGACGTGTCGCTCGCACCCGGGTATGTCCCGCACCTGCTCGACTTCACCGTGCCGCTCGGTGCGCTGCTCAGCATCGCAATCGGCAGCTACTTCCTGACCGGCGATGCGTGGGTCAACGAGGCGTTCTCCTGCGCGGTGCTGCTCGCCATGATCGTGGCCTGGGCCCGGGGGATGAGCCTCGCCAATGTCATTGGCGCCTTCGTCGCCGGCTGCGAGAAGATGACGATCGGAGCATTGGTTCTGGGGCTCGCGGTGACGATCGGCGAGGTCTCGAAAGATCTGGGAACCGGCCAGTTCATCGTCGACCTGTTCGGCGGGCACATCGCTCCGCTGGCGCTTCCAGCCCTCCTGACCGGGCTGTGCATGGCGATCGCGTTCGCCACGGGCACTTCATGGGGAACCTACGGTGTCGTGTTCCCGCTGGCGATGCCGCTGGCCTGGGCGGTGGCGCCCGACCCGACGTTCGTGCAGATCTGCTTCGGCGCGGTGCTCGGGGGCTCCGTCTTCGGCGACCAGTGCTCACCGATCTCCGACACGACCATCCTGTCGAGCATGTTCACCGGCTGCGACCTGATCGACCACGTCCGCACGCAGCTCCCGCTCGCACTCGCGGCCGCGGGACTGGGCGTGCTCGCATCGACCCTGTGCGTGATCGCGCTGGTCTGACGATACGGCTCGCGCCCCGTCGGCGCGCAGCCGCCTGGCCTGCGAGCGAATCTCGGGGCGCGCCTGCAACAGCGCCTCGAGACTGGCGAAACCAACGCTGGACATCCCATCCCACAGCTGGCGCCGGACTTGCTGGCGAAAGCCGCGCGTGGCGAGCAGCCGGACTCCGTCGCGACGCAGCGCGACGGTTCCGGACAAGCCGGCCAGGCGACCGAGGCCAGCACGCAGCAGTGGCTCGAGCGCAGCAGCCGCCGGCTCGCTGTCCATCTCGAACGCCCAGGCGAACCGCAGCCCGTCGGCGCACTCGAGCAGCACGTAGCGATCACCGCCCCAGCCGTCCGCAGCGGTGCGCGGCGCACCGGCGCGCTCTTCGAGCCAGATTCCCAGCGAGAATCGACCCAGCGTGTTGCGCCCGATCTCCTGGCAGCCCGCCAGCTCTGGCAGCGCGAGCTCGACGAAACGCGGGGGATCGAGTCGGGGCCCCTCGAACCACTTGGCCGGCACGAGCACCTGCTCGCTCGACATCGGGGGGTCGCGCAGCAAACGGCTCAGCTCGGCGGCACCGCCGCGCAGCTCCGCGGCGCGGACCAGCGCCAATCCGGTGGGATAGACCGCGACGGCGTTCTCGACCAGTACCCCGGGAATGCCCGGAAAGGCATCGAGATAGCCCTCGATTTCGAGCGTCGAAGCGACGTGGGGTCGGGCTCCGCCGTCATGCCAGACGGAGTCGCGCCGCTCGGCATGCAGTGCGTGGCCCTCGAGCACGGCGGAGAGGGCGAAGCTGACGTCGTCGTTCTCACGCAGCCCGAGCAGCGCCAAGGGGATGACCGTGTTCTGATCCTGCAGCGCGTGCGTCAGCTCGTGGATCAGCAGGCCGATCTGATCGACCTCGCGCGTCCCGGAGCCCGGCTCGCCCAGATACAGCGTGCCACTCAGGCTCGAGTAGAATCCGAGCATCGAGCCCCGGCCGAGCTCGACCAGCGCGGACAGCAGGTCGAAGTCCGGCGGCGCCAGACCGAGCACCGAGAGCTCGCGCCCTGCCCCCTGCAGCTCGGCGGCCGAGAAGCTCGCCCGGTACTCGTCAGCGATGCGCTTGGCGAGTCCGCCCCTCGACACGCGCCGCTGCTCGACCGGGTGCCGCCAGCGGAGCGCCGCGGCCTCGGCCGCGCGCCGCTCGAGCGGGGTCCAGTCTTGAGCCTTGCGAGTGGGCAACTCGGCGGCAGGTCTGCCACAGGCGAGCGGCCATGCCGCCACGAGCCACAGGCTAATCGACACGACTCGCTTCAACAGGACACCTACTGAAGACCCGAGCAGGAGGCTCCAATGGACCGACGTCGCTTCGAGCATCTCTTCGCTGAGCTCTCCGTCGCCTGCGGGCGAATCGTGCCCCGTTTCCGGCTGTGGCTCTGCCTGCACGAGCGAGATGCGAGCCCCGACAGCTTGAGTCTGCGCGACGTTCTCGCCTTCTGCGACGACGGCGTCGAGCCGTTCCTCGCGGCGGAGGGACTTTCGCTCTCGCGCTGGCAGCTGCGCAAGCTTCGCCGCGCGATTTTCGGCTTCGACCCGGAGCTGACGAGCCCGGACGAAATCTTGGCGCGACTCGAAGACGAGAACACCTAGGCGTCGGTTCCAAGCGGACTGGTCCTCTGGAGGGGCCTCGGAAAAGCACGGGGTTTGGACACTCCAACCGCTCTGGATCGCAGAGCACTCACCCGTCAGGTCGAGAGCCAGCTCGCCCAGCTCGCCGTCTGACTGAGCGCCGCGAACGCTCGCGCGCGGTGCGAGATCTCGTTCTTTCGCGCCGCCGAGAGCTCGGCCATCGTGCAGCGCTCCCCCAACGGCTGGAAGATGGGGTCGTAGCCGAAACCGCCGGCGCCCGACGGCCGCTCGCAGATCACGCCCGGACACACGCCCTCGACGCACTCCAGCCCACCTGCCGGGAGCACGAGGGCAGCGTGACACACGAAGCGCGCGGCGCGGCGGTCGACCGGAACACCCGAGAGCTCGCTCAGCAAGCGACCGAGCCGCCCGGTGTCGTCGAGACCGAGACCGCCGTAGCGAGCGGAATGGGGACCGGGGCGACCCGCGAGCGCCTCGACCTCGAGCCCGGAGTCATCGGCGACCGAGGCCACTCCGAGCTGCTGCGCAACCGCCCGTGCCTTTGCGATCGCGTTCGTCCGGTAGTCGCTGCCCTCGGCCGGGAGCTGTACGTCGCCGCATTCTGCGAGCCCGGTCAGCTCGATCTGCGCCGTCCCCAGCAGCATCCGGATCTCGCGCAGCTTGTCGAGGTTTCCGGTGGCGACGACCAGCCGCTTCACCCGCGCTCCAGCGCGCGCGCCTGAGCGCGGGTCAGCTCGCGGATCCCAACCAATGCGAGGTCGGTCAGCCCATCGAGCTGTGCGCGAGAGAATACCGCCCCCTCGGCCGTGCCCTGAATCTCGACCAGATCGCCCGAGCCGGTTGCAACGACGTTCATGTCGACCTCCGCGCGGGAATCCTCTTCGTAGGGCAGGTCGAGCACCAGCTCGCCCGACACGATCCCGACCGACACTGCAGCAACCGAGTCCCGCAGCGGCACTGCCGGCAGCTTCTCGGACGACACGAGTCGGGCGCAGGCGAGCGCGAGGGCCGTGTACGCGCCCGTGATCGACGCGGTTCGCGTCCCGCCATCGGCTTGCAGGACGTCGCAGTCGACCAAGCAGGTGCGCTCGCCGAGTGCCTGCAGATCGACCACGGCGCGCAGGCTGCGACCGATCAGGCGTTGGATCTCGAGTGTGCGCCCCGACTGCTTGCCCCGCGCCGCCTCGCGCTGGGTTCGCGTATCGGTAGCACCCGGGAGCATCGAGTACTCGGCTGTGACCCAGCCCTGCCCTGCTCCCCGCAGCCAGCGCGGGACCCCGTCCTCGACACAAACCGTGCACAACACCCGCGTGCGCCCCATGCTGCACAATACGGACCCGAGCGGATTGTCCGTAAAGTCGAGCTCCAGCTCGACGTCCCGAAGCGCATCGAGCTTTCGGCCGTCACGTCTCATCGAAACCTCCTGGTGCAAGCCCGCTGGCGCAATACGCTCAGCGCTCGGCGCGCCCGACCCCGCGAAGCGCGTCGTACCGCTGCGCGTATTGCAACACTGCCCGCTCGAGAGCCGCCGCGATTGCATCGCGCCGCTCAGAAGTGAGCAGCGCGCGCTCCTCCTGCGGGTTGCTCAGGAAGCCGACCTCGATCAAGGACGCGGGCATCTGGACACCAAGGAGCACCACGAATGGCGCCTGTTTGACTCCCCTGGAGGCAACACGGTCGATCGAGTCGAGCTCGGCCTGCGCGATCTTCGCAAAGACGTTGGCCTCACGCATCGATTCGCTCGCAATCATGTCACCGATGATCGCAACCAGCGGGTCGGTCGGCAGCGCGCTGGCTGCATCGCGGCCGAACGCGCTGTTCTCGCGTTCGGCGAGTGCGCGGGAACGTTCGTCGGTTGCATCGACCGACACGAAGTAGACCTCGCTACCGCTCGGCTTCGGGCTCGCCGCCGAGTTCGCGTGGATCGAGATGAACAGGTCGGCACCCGCATCGTTCGCAAGCATCGTGCGCGTCTCGAGCGGCACGAAAGCATCGGCGGTCCGGGTCTCGAGGACCTCGAGCCCGTGGCCGCGCAGCCGCTTTGCAAGGCGCCGCGAGACGTCGAGCACCAGGTCCTTCTCCAGCAGCCCGCTGCGACCGCGCGCTCCGCGATCGTCACCACCGTGACCCGGATCGATCACGACCGAGTCGAAGCGCTCGACCGGCGGGGCCGCGACAGCTGGAATCGACCCAGCTGCCCCCCCGGACCGGCCTGCGCAGCACGCCAGTACCGTGAGGATCATCGACCACGCGCGCCAGCGGCACCTCAACTCTCGCTTCCTCCGTGTTCGGCGAGCGGATCGATTTCGAGATAGCGCGAGAGGACGCCAACTCCGAGATAGAAGGGCCCGGTGTCGATCAGCGCCACCGCTACCTTGAAACCGTAGCCGGATGCGATGAACAACCACAGCTGCGGCCATATGGGCTCGGCCGCATCGACTGGACTGCCCGCCGCCCAGAAGTGCGTGATCGTGATGACGCAGAACGTATCGACGAACTGGCTCACCAAGGTCGAGCCGTTGTTGCGCAGCCAGAGATGCCGGCCGCGTGTGAGCCACTTCCAGAAGTGGAACAGATACACATCGCAGAACTGGGCTGCGAGGTAGGCCAGCATCGACGCGGCGACGGCCCCGAGCGTGAGCTGTCGAACTCGGTAGAACGCGAAGGCATAGTCCGTGGTCGCCGGCAGACCCGTCGCCGCGTCAAGCTCGGGAACCGGCGGCAGCACGCCCGCCGTCCAGATGATGATCACCACCCACACATTCAGCCCGAGCCCCACCCAGACGACGAAGTTCGCGCGCGCCCTGCCGTAGAGCTCGCTGATGAAGTCCGTGCACAGGAACGTCAGCGGATAGGGCAACACCCCGACCGCCAGAACCAGCGGGATGTGGAGGCCGGCGATCTCGAACGACAGATCGATGAACCGCGCAACGCCAAGCACGTTGAGCAGCGTCATCGAGCCGAGGAAGAAGCCCGCCAGGACCAGGAAGACCCGCTCGCGACGCGCCTGGAGCTCAGAGGCCTCGATCGTATGAAGCGCGCCGTCCGCCATCGCGACCGCAGGGTACCGACTCGAGCGCCCATCAGGGAGCGGATCGGGGCGGGCTCGGCCCCGTCGGCAACCGCGTTTCGCCGCCGGCCGTCAGTTGGCGGCGAGGGCACTCCGGGCGCGCGGCCCGGGCTGCGCCGTGAACTCGCGATGCTCCGAGAACACCTTCAACGGGACCCACCCCGGGATCGCCGACATGCGGCGCAGCCCCGACGACATCGCTCCCGTCGGATCGATCACCCAGGGATCGCCGCGGTCCTCGAACCACAGTGTGACCATGTGGTGCTGCCCGTCCTCCGGGCGATAGACGATGGCGCGGAACACCTCGTCGTCGTCGAAGCCGAGATCGCGCAGTCCCTGGAATACCAGCAGCTCGAGCCCGTCACAGTCGTCACCATCGTTGCGCAACGTCTCCTCGAGCGTCGCCCAGTGATCGATCGGCCCGTCGGAGATGTAGTGCTGCTTCGCCTCGGACTGGATCCACTCGGCGAACTGGCGCGCGACCATCCGACGCCGGTCGGCGCGGAAGCTGGCGTACTTGGTGCGCAGCGCCGGGTCATCCGTGCCCCGAGCAGAGACGCGGTTGCCCGGCCCGGCAACCTCGGCCGGCGTCTCGATCGGGGCGCCTGCAGATTCACGCCGCTGCCAGCTCGCGATCTTCGGCGTCCAGGGGTCGTGGGAGCTCGGGGCTGCGAAGTAGTCGATTTCGACCCTTCGCTCTGGCGCGAGCGTCAGACCCGCACAACCGCTCGCGAGCACGATGGCCAGGCAGAGCACTGCCGAGCGGGCAAACGGGGACCGGGAATCGTGGGGGGCCGACATACCCCACACGCATCGTCTGCCATCCCCCCGGAGTTGAGGGCAAGCAACCTCGCATGGCGAAAAAACGACGTCGAGACGAGGATCACCCGCGTTCGAGCAGAGCTGCCTCGCCGCTTGCCCATGCGCGCATAGGCAACGAGCGCGCGGGCAAGACGCGGAGCCAATGCGGTCCGGCCTCGACGCCAGGCTGTCGCAACGCCCCTGGACGCGAACGCAACGGACCGGCGTCTGCGCCGCACGTGGAGTCCTGGGGCCGGCAGCTAGGCGGGGATGTAGGTCGCAGCGCCGTCGCAGCTGCCCACGAGCATGAACAGCCCGACGAAGAAGACGATCATGAACGGAATGCCGCCGATGACGTAGAACAGAGAAGTCGCGTCGTAGGTGCCCTGCTCCTCCGGCTTGTCGTCCTGTTCCTGCATGCTGAGGCTCCTTGTCGGGTCCAGCTCGCGGTCCCCGGGGCGCGACTACGGTAGCTGCGCCGCCCCTGCCCGCCACCCACCCGCAACCAATCGCGGCACCGGCGCTTTCAGCGGCGCCGCAGGCGTCTCACCTGGCTCGCGAACCGATCCAGGCGCTCCTCATCGGCCTCCGACCACATCAGGCCGAACGGCTCGCGCAGCTCGGCCGGCAGCAGCGAGGTCGCGAGCGCACGTGCGAGGCCGGCGCCCGGCATGCCCGCGACCAGCCCGCTGGATGTCCGGGAGAACAGCGCCTCGGCGATCGCTCGGGCCTCGTCGGTCACGACGAGGCGCTCGCGTCGCATGCGGTCGAAGTAGCCCAGGAAGTCAGCACGCGTGGCCGGGGTGCGATCCGCTGGAAGTCCCAGCAGCCGCGCAACCCGCGCTTGATCGGCGTGGAAGACATCGAGCTCGCCGATCTCGACCGGTTCCAGCAGGCGCTCGTGGATCCGCACCGTGGTCCACGCAAGTGTGGCCCATACCCACGTCACCAGATCGGCGTCGCGGCCCGAGTAGCGCGCCCCCGCCTCGAAGGCGCCCGCCGCCTGCCCCAGCGTTCCGTGGACGGCGTCATGCACTCGCTCGATCGAGCGCGCTGCGGCGACGGCCTGGTGGGTCGAGCCAAAGACGATCGCGCTCATCGCCTCGAGCGTCCGCTGCAGCCGTCCGAACGGATCGCGGCGAAACTCCGAGTGGCGCGCTACGCCTGCCGCCACGAGCGGGTGGGCGATCTCGAGCAGGAGCGCACATCCCCCCCCCATCACGACGGCGTTCTCGCGGCTCCAGCGGCAAATCGGCGAATCGGCGTCGAACAGCCCGTCGGCCGCGACGGATCGGCCGGACGGACGGGCGAGCGCGAGCAGCTGCTCGTCCGCTGCGGGAAGCCGTAGCTCGTTCATCGCCAGACCGGCAGCCCGATCACTCCCGCCACGCTCCCGGAACGTCCGCCAGGTCAGCCTGGATGCGAAGCTCGCGCAGCGCGCGCTCGGCCTCGTCGATCTCTTCGCGCGCACGCCGGATGTCCTGGCGAAGCTTGTAGCTGAGCGTCGAGTTCTTGGGGTCCGAGTTCCCGAGACCGGGCGCCCCGACCGACCAGGTACTGCTGTCGCCCGCCATCCCTTCCATCTGGCCCTGGAATCGCGCCAGATCATCCTGCCGCTGACTGAGCCTCTCGCTCGCCTCGAAGAACCGCGCACGCCACTCACTCCGCCTGGCACCGCCCCGACGTTCGCCGCTAGCGACATAGGACTCTGGGAGCTTGAGCAGCAGATCGAGGTCGATCGCCGGCTCGCCCGAGGATGACTTCGGCGCCACCACGGCATCCGCCTCTGCGGCGGATTCGGTCAACCCGATCGAAGCCGGAAACAGCCAGAGGACGCAGCCCAGCCAGGCTGCGACCTGGCGCCCACTCGAAAGCATGAAGCTCAGCATAGCCGAGGCCTCCGCTGTAGGTGGAAACCATCGTCTGGTCGCGCCCCGACCGAATGGGAGTCAAGCCTCCACGGGTTGAGCCGATACGCAACTCGTGAAGCCACGTCCGCCCGCTCTCGAGGCGAACCGGATGCTGCAGATTCACTCGGGAGGCGCATTCCGGCAATGGACCGCGAGAAGCTCTATCGCTTGCTGAGGCTCGGGCTCGAGAAGGACGCCTCCGACATCCACTTCCAGGTCGGCTACCTGCCGCTCTTTCGCTTCCACGGCGAGCTGGTCGAGCTTCGCTACAAGGTGCTGACTCCCCAGGACACTGAGGAAATCGTCCGAGTCCTGATCGAGCAGGACCCGTGTGGCCCGGACACGCAGTTCAACGAGCGCGATCTCGCCTTCGAGCTCCCGAACGAAGGCCGTTTCCGCGTCAACATCTCGCGCCAGCGGCGCTTCTTCAACATCGTGCTGCGCGTCATCCCACCGAAGATTCACTCGTTCGAGGACCTCAACCTCCCGACGACGCTCCGCGAAATCGCCCGGCTGCGGCGCGGTTACGTCCTGGTGACGGGCGCGACCGGAATGGGCAAGTCGACGACGCTGGCGGCGATGATCGACGAGATCAACCACCAACGAAGGGCCAAGATCGTCACGGTCGAGGACCCGATCGAGTTCGTCTTCACCCACGACAAGAGCATCATCACGCAGCGCGAGATCGGTACCGACACCGCGAGCTTCCCAGACGCCCTGCACGCCGCGCTGCGCCAGGATCCCGACGTGATCATGGTAGGCGAGATGCGCGACCTCGAGACCGTCGACACATCGCTCAAAGCCGCCGAAACCGGTCACTTGGTCTTCTCCACGATTCACACCGCCGACGTCGCCTCGACGATCAATCGGTTGGTCTCGTTCTTCCCACACGAAGAGCACACGCAGCTGCGAAACCGGCTGGCAGACAACCTCAAGGCGATCGTCTCGCTGCGGCTGATCGGCAACAAGAAACAGACCGGGCGCGTTCCGGCCGTCGAGATCATGCGCTCGACACGGATGATCCAGGAGTGCATCAAGGAGCCGGCCAAGACGCACGAGCTAACCGAGCACATCGCTCGCGGTCGCAGCGAGGGCATGCAGAGCTTCGATCAGCACCTGCTCGATCTGCTCCGGGCGAGCAAAATCGCCCACGAGGCCGCACTGGCGGCCGCGTCGAACCCCGCGGACTTCCAGACCAAGCTCGAGATGGAGGGGAGCTACTGCGAGCCGATCGAGGCGGGAGAGGCCAAGCCCGAGGTTCCCTTTGAGATCGATGCCGACGACCGCTTCTAGCGCCATGACACGCAACGCGCCCTCCTCCCAGCTTGCCGGCTCCCTGCGTACCGCGGCCACCCGACTGGCCGACACGGTCGGCAGCGGCTGTGCGCTGGTGTTTGCCGCAGAGCCCGGCGAGCCGGGCGTGCGCCTGCGCTCGGCCGCTGGCTTCGCGGCGGCCGATCTCGCACGGGCCGCAGCCGAGGCAGCCCGCCCGATCGTGCGCGAGGCGATCGAAACGGGTCAGAACCGTCACTGCGAGCCGCTCCCGGAGTTCGGCAAGCGTGGGAAAGCGGCAACATTCGTCCTGCCGCTCTGCTGTCGCGAATCCGTACAGGGTGCGGTCGTGGTCGGAGCACCCGCGAGCGTCTCGGATGACGCCGCCAGGGCTCTCTTCGACCTGGCAGCGCATACGGCCCTCCAGATCGACAACGCGCAGCTCGCAGCACGGCTCGGGGAGGCGCCGACGCCGCCCGAGACCGAAGACGACCTGCTCCGGCTGTCGGAGGCGCTCTTTGCCCAGGACATCGAGCTGCTTCGCAACAACGAGAAGCTCGGCAAGATCGAGCGGCTCAAGAACGACTTCATCGAGAAGATGTCGCGTGAGCTACGGACCCCGCTCAACAGCATCATCGAGTCGGTCATCGGAGTTCTGGCGGGTGAGCACGACCACATCTCCGACCAGGCCAAGGCGAGCCTGCGGACGGCGCTCGACGAGGGCACGGCCTTCCAGCGAACGCTACAGAACATCCTGGACCTGTGGCGGCTGAAGCAAGACGAGCTGCCGATCGAGACCCAGGAGGTGCACATCGGCCAGGTCGTCCAGGAGGCGATCTTCAGCGTCCAGGACGGACTCGACGACAAGCCGATCACGATCCACACGCAGATCGACTCCGGGCTTCCGAAGGTGCGGACCGACCTGGCCAAGATCAATCAGCTGTTCTTCCTGCTGCTGGACAATGCGGTCAAGTTCACCGCGAAGGGCGAGATCTGTATCGGCGCGCGCCTGGAGAACGATCGACTGCACTGCAGCGTCGCGGATACGGGCATCGGCGTACTGCAAGATGATCAGGAGTTCGTATACGACGAGTTCTTCCAGGTGGATGCACACTCATCGAGCACCTACCGGGGTGCGGGCCTCGGCCTGTCGCTGGTTCGCGACCTGGTCTCGCTACTGAAAGGCGAGATCGCCTTCGAGAGCAGACCCGGCCAGGGAACCACGGTCGCCTTCGCGGTTCCGGTCGAACTCACCTGAGGCGGGAGCTGGGCGGCTACTCTTCGGCGTAGTCCGGCTTCACGAGACCCGCTGCAATCTCGCGCAGGGCGGTCACGACCGCCTTGTTCTCATTGGACTTGACCAGGGCCTGGGCGCCCTTCTTGAGCTGCTTGGTTCGAATCGCCGTCATCTGGACCAGATGGAAGTGATTCGGAACATTCTCGATGCAGTCTTCGATGGTGATACGCGCCATCGTGTGACGCTAGCAAGCTTCGGCCAGGAGCCCAAGGACCGGCTCGGGGGCCCCTGTGGCCGGGCGAGCGGCCCCAGATAGAGGAAACCCCGGCCGGCTCGCGCGGAGCCGGCCGGGGTCCTTTCGGCTTTCCTGGAGAAAGCCTCACCAATGACGAAGCTACTTCCGCTTCTTCCGGCGAGCCTTCTTCCGTGTAGCCTTCTTGCGTCCGGCCTTCTTCTTGCGTCCGGCCTTCTTCTTGCGTCCGGCCTTCTTCTTGCGTCCAGCCTTCTTGCGCGTCGCCTTCTTGCGCGTCGCCTTCTTTCGAGCTGCCATCGTTGGGCACCCCCCTCTACGACCCGAGTCTCTTGTCAGCAGCAACCGACGGATTGGCCCAAGCCTTCCATCCTTCGGTCTCCGCAACTCGCAGACAGGAGATGACCCACGCCACCTTCTGTCCGCAATCCAAGGCACTCGAGCCAGTGTTGCGGCTGGCGTAGCACTCTTTTTCGGCAGGCGTCAAGGGAAACCGTAAAAAAACCAAGATGATGCGATGGACAATTGCGTCCGACAAACTCGAATCCGAAAGTATTCTGTTGCTCTGTTTCGAATACGTTGGGAAGAGCACGCAGCATCGAGGACGACACGGCCATCCTGAACCGCCGGCAAACGGTGTTCCGAACGATCGCGCAATCACGCCGAACCGCACAGTGCGGGCGTATTGGAAGTAACTCTCGGTGGCGAAAAAGGCTGCTAGCGCTTGCGCTTGTGGCGCGCTCGGCGAAGTAGCTTGCGCTTCTTGTGTTTGCGCATCTTCTTGCGGCGCTTCTTGACGACACTGCCCACGAAGGCTCCTCACTACAGCGGGCGGCGACAAATACTCGTTTGCACGAGCGAAGTCAAGCAGGCCGTCGCGCCGACTCCCGCGGGGTCACTGCGGCGCGGCGGCGCTGCGCGAGCCCAGGCGGTGACGCGCATGACCGAGCCAGACGTTCAGACGATGGGCCCGAGGCAGGAAGCGAAGCACCGGGCCTCGCCGCATCCCGAGATCGCGCAACAGCTCCGAGTTTGGCTTGTGCGCCGGATCGATCATTCGCCCCCGGCGCAGACAACGGACCGCATCGGACTTGAAACCGAACTCCAGATAGACCCGAGCCGCGTTGTAGTAGAGGTCCGGGTTGAAGAACTCCTGCTTGAGCGACGAGTTACACAACTCGGCGGCCTCGGCGAAACGACGCTCGACGATCGCCAGGGCGAGGCCGTAGTACGAACGAATCCGCGCGTGATGCGGCGCCTGCGAGTACGCCAGGTCCAGGCGCTTCAGCGCCTCCTCAGCTTGCCCCTGCTCGAGCAGCTGGCGTCCCTGATCGAAGAGCACATTGGCCGAATCGTTGCGCCGCATTGTCAGTCGCCCGTCCTCCGTTGAAAGGGTGAGTCCGCTCCTCATCGGCATCATGGACGCGGAGCGCAACTGGAACTTGCACTATGATCCATGCGCTGAGCAGCGCGTACGCACCACACCGGCATCCCGCAGGCATCCGCCGGCCTCGGCGAGGCCGCCGCCATCTGTCTCACGCATTGGTTTGGGGTGGTCGAGCGCAGACCGCGCGTGCGAACTCAGTCCTCGATGATTTCGAGGATGTAACGCTTCTTCTCCTTGCCACTCGCCGCCGCCATCAGCGTGCGAATGGCCGAAGCGTGTGCCCCCCCCTTGCCGATCACCTTGCCAAGGTCTTCCTTGGCTACCCTGAGCTCGAGCACATGTGCGTGCTCTCCGATCACTTCCTTGATCTGGACTTCATCCGGCCGATCTACCAGCGACCGCACGATCGCTTCGATCAACGACTTCATTCTGGTGCCTCCACAAACCTGCGTCCCACCGGTGGTCGCAAGCCCCCCCAATCCGTAACGCACACAACGCCGCAGAAGCTGATCGGATTCACCAGATGCGCTCCATCACCAGGAACGCCGAGTGATGCCATCCGGGGCATCATCGTCATGCACCCGAAAGACCAAGATCTGCAGCACCTGAACTCGCCATCACAACGGCCCCACGGGGCAGCGACACATGATCGGGCTTTCGTCTCCGAAACGCAAGCGCAGCGGGTTGGCGGGCGAGTCAGCTGCTGAAGGGAGGCGCAAAAGCCAGCTCCTTCTCGCTTCGGCCCCATGTATACGACACCACTCGCTTCGCCTCGGGCAGGCCAAGGCGCACGACTGGAACTCGATCGACGATGGCCGCCGCTGCATCGAAGCAGCGCGCGGCACACAGGGGGTCGTGAATCGGAGCCAGAGCATGCTCCATCAGCTCGGTGACAGCGTCGTCGCGGTCCAGCCGATCGGCAAACACGGCTCGCGCCGGCCGAATCGAGTGCATCCCATCGAGATGAGCCGTGAAGCGCCCAGACGGTCCGGTACCTCTCGTCCACGGAGCCCCAACAGCGCGTGCGCCGTCGGGCATCTGCAGGACGACCAGCTGCTCGGCCCGCGGCAGCTCGGCACCCGATTGGCGTCGGGGAAGCTGCGGCTCTCTGGAATCAGTTCCACTAGGCGATTTTGCCCCCAGAAACAGCAGTGCGCGATCGGCTTGCTGTACCAGAGAGCCGCGCAGCACCAGCCCTCCGCCCCGAACGGTGCGATGCAGCACGAGCAGCTCATCGAGCGGATGCTCGAGCGGTGCGATGCCACTGGTGGCCGCCGCAGGTGAGAGGATGACCTCGCCCTCCGAGAACCCCGCGTCGAACAGGGCCGTTCGTTCGAGCCCATCCGGACCGTAGACGGCCACGATCCAGCCGTCGCCCCGCTCGGCCACCTCGAAGCGATGCGACGCGCTCTGGTAGACAAATCCACCGCGCGGCATGCCTGGGGCCGTTCCAACCCGAACGCCGACGTAGACCTGAGCTCCCTCTGGCGCGCAGACGAAGGGCTCGTAGTGTGTCCCCGGCCAGCTCCACTCCACGCTTGCCGGCACCTCGATCGCCACCCGCGATCCACCGAGCTCGATCCCGCGCAGCCTCGTACGAGACATCAATTCCCCCCACCGCCGATTTCACAGCCCACTCGCAGCGGTACTCCCCCAGCGGAACCGGCTTGAATTCCACATCGGCCCGTGCGCGAATTCCTTTACCCCCCGACCCGCGGCGGGGTCGTCAGACCGCGTGGTGGCGGAATCAGGAGACAGCCCACCCCTCACGGCGCGCTGGGAGCCGGCGCTCGACGGCTTCAGGCCCCCGAGGGCGCCCCGCCCGGCAGCCGCTCGCTCGTCGCCCGAAACTGATGTACCTGTTCGGCGCCAAGCGATGGAACGGCCCGCCGACCGCAGCGAACCGTGCGATCCGGCCTCCGGCTCGCTTGCCGGTACCCGCGTTATCTGAAGCGGTCGCGTGCGCTGATCTTCGCCCTGGAGATCTGGAGAGAGCGCATGGCGGCCCCGATCGTCACGACACGAATCTTGCGCCGACTGCTGTCGGGTGGGATCCATGCGCGCGCAGAGCGACTGCTGTCGCGGGTGCACCCGGCCGACCTGGGGCCGCTCCTGTCCGGACTCACTCCCGACGAGACGCGGCTCGTCATCGACATGCTGTTCCGACAGCATCGCGCCGCATCCACACTGCGCGAGCTGCCGTCGGAGCTGTTGCCCCAGATCTACGACGCCGTCAGTGACGAGCGCATCGCGGCCGTGCTGGCGCGCCTCGAGGTCGACGACATGGTCGAGCTCGTCGACGGAATCCCCGAGTCACGGCGGCCAGGCGTCGTGCAGAAGCTTCCCGAGGCCAAGCGCGACGAGCTGCGCAAGGCCGAGCTCTACCCGACCGGCAGCGCCGGGCACTTCATGACGACCGCCTTCATCGGCCTCGACGAGAAGATGACTGCGCAGGAGGCGATCGACAGCATCCGCGGCGCGGCCGACGAGACATCCGAGTCGATCCTCTATCTCTACGTCGTCGACGAGCTGCGGCACTTGCTCGGTGTGGTTCCGATCCGCCGACTCGTGGCCGCGCCTCCCGGGACGCCGGTCGCCGAGCTGATGATCCGCGATCCGCTCCACACCAGCCTGGAGGCGGATCAAGAGGAGGTCGCTCAGCTCGTGGCCCGCTACGACCTGCTGGCGATCCCGGTATGCGACGTGGACGGAACGATGATGGGCGTGATCACGGTCGACGACGTGATCGACGTCATCACCGAAGAAGCGACCGAGGACATGTACCACCTGGCCGGCCTGTCCGACGAGGAGCGCGTCTTCACGCCGGCCGCGCTTTCCATTCGCAAGCGCCTCCCCTGGATGATCGTCAACCTGGTCGCGATCTCGCTGGCCGCCGCCATCGTGGGGATGTTCGGGCGAACGCTCGAACAGGTGATCGCCCTGGCCGCCTTCCTGCCGATCGTCGCGGGAATGGGCGGCAACAGCGGCATCCAGTCACTCACGATCGTGACACGCGCCATCGCCCTGGGTGAGATCGAGTTCTCGACGGGGCTGCGCGCGGTCGGCAAGGAGTTCGCTGTCAGCCTCGCGATCGGCGCCACGACCGGCCTGGTCGCTGGCACCCTTGTCTGGCTCTGGCAGGGCAACCCGTATCTCGGTGGCGTGCTGTTCCTGGCCCTGGTCCTGACCCAGGCGATCGCCGGGCTGCTTGGTGCCGCTGTGCCGCTGCTGCTCAAGGCACTGAGGCAGGATCCGGCCCTCGGCTCCGGGGTCATCGTGACCACCGCAACCGACGCCTTTGGCTTCTTCACATTCCTGGGCATTGCCACGCTGATGATCGATCAACTCGTCTAGCAACCCGAGTCGCCACGGGCGTCGACCCCATCGCATGCCGGGCAGTCCGACCAGGGGCCGGGGCTCACCGACCTTCGCTGTACTCGCGGTCGAGATAGCGGACGATATCCGCGGATTCGAACAGCCGGGCGCCCGTATTGGGATCCGCCAGATAGGGCACCTGCAGCCCACTGTCGCGCTCCGGGAAGGCCTCGCGGCGGGGACTCCCGGCCGCCACGTTGTGGAGTACATAGGGAAGCTCGAGCTCGCACAACCGCTCCCGTACCAGCCGGCAGTACGGCGAGGCCTCGAACGACCACAGCGCGAGCGGCTGCTCCGGTGCTCGCGAGCTCTCGGCGACGACACCGCGCGCGGCGCGCGCGAGGCCCGCGATGGTCGATCCCAGATCCGTCAGCGGCCCGAGCGCGAGCCAGACCGGCACCCGGCCGTCGCCATACCGTTCGAATAGGTGCGCGATGATGGCATCCGACTCATACAGCTCGACACCCGCATTCGCGTCCACGAGATAAGGAAACTGCAGCTTGCCGCCCCGCTCGTGCAGCACCGATCGATAACGCTCGCCGCGCTTCGGGCACGGGTACAGCATCACCTCGAGGTCGAGCACCGACAGCGCTTCGCGCACCTTGCGACAGAACGGACACGCCTCGAAATCGAACAGCTCCAGCCGCTGCGCGGGCCGCGTCCCGAGCGGACCGACCGCACGGCCAGCTCCCAGCCGCAGAGCAGAAACCGTAAACGAGGTCACGACATCGAGTGCGCGCACGCCCCTGTCCTCAGAAGAACCACTCGCCGAGAAGATACCCGAAGGCCCCGCGATCCCCGTACTCCGAGCGTGTGGGCCCCACGCCCACCTGAACGCCCAACGAGAGCTCGACCGATCCACTCGGGGACCACACGAGCGAGGGGAAGAGCATCAGACTCCTTCCGCTCCAGTCGACCAGGCTCAGGAGGTCACCGCGAAGCTCCGGAGTCAGATCGTAACCGAGCTCCACACCGGTCAGGTTCCGCGCGCCGGTCACGACCCGGCTCGTGCCGAAGCGGTCGCGCGACGCGGGAACACCAGGGGGCTGAAAGAGCGGCAGCAGGGGACCAGCGAGGCCCGAGCCGAACCCAAGCGCCCCGCCGTTGTACAGCTGCTCGACCAGCAGGTAGAGCCCGCTGCCGACATCGAGATTGGTGTCGAGCGACACCACGACCTGCCAGAAATCGTCTGGCTCACGGGGCGCCGGCGAGCCGAACTCGAGAACCTCCCGCCCCGGGTCCGTCCAGACCGCCTCGAAGCGCACGGCAGCGTTGCCGAGGTTGCGCGAGCCGTCGAATCCAACGGTGGGCGCCTGCTCGAACCAGCCGCCGAGCATCGACCAGTCGGTGTCCCACAGCACGCCGTGCCAACGCGCCGCATAACTTGCGTCGTCGGGATCCCGCGCCGGGGCGTAGACGAGCTCGAGATAGTCGAAGCCGCTGAAGTTCCAGCGCAGATCGATGGCATCGACGCCGGGCGACTGATCCGGCTCGATGGCGAGCGGACCGATCGCGTTCAGTCGATCGATCGGGTTCCAGAGCCGACCCTCCCCCCACGCGATGCGCTGTCGACCGAGCACCGCCCGCAGCGGTCCCAGCTCGGCGGTGAGATAGCCGCGATACAACACCTGGCTCCAGGCTGCGTGACGACCGCTGGCGATCACGCTCTCGGCCCCCCAGAAGCTCTCGCGGGCGAAGGACGCGAGGAGGCCGTTCTCGAGCGTGGCGAGGTGACCCGCCGCGATATTCTGGTCGTAGACCAGGACTGCGGTGACGCGCTCGCCCGCCTGCAGATCGAGGCGCGCGCGCAGCCGCGTGAGGCTCTGGACGACCGTCTGCTCCCCGACCTCCAGGAAGGCGGGGCAGTTCGGAAACTCGGGCCCGGCGCAGCCCGCCGCAGCGCTCGAGAAGGCGTCGAGATCCGTCCCCTGGCCGACCTTCAGCAGCTGGCGCAGCGAGCCCGAGAAATCGAGCTGCCAGCCACCCGCGCTCCACAGCTCGCGCGCCTGCGACGCCGGCGCGAGCAGCAGAAGCACCAACGCCGCGACCGCCGATCGCGGTGTCACGATGCGGCCTTGCGTTCGTCTCCCACCACCCGGCCGTCTTGCAAACGAATGACCCGGCGGGCGGCTTCCATGACGCGTGGATCATGGGTCGAGAACAGGAAGGTCACCCCGTGGTCGCGATTCAGCTGATGCATCAGCTCGAGCAGGGAGTCCGCCGTCTTCGAATCCAGATTGGCGGTCGGCTCGTCCGCAAGCACCAGCCGCGGCCGGCTCGCGATCGACCGCGCGACCGCAACACGCTGCTGCTGGCCTCCACTCATCTCGAGCGGTCGCTTCTCGCCGAGCCCGGCGAGCCCCACCTGCTCGAGTACCTCCTCGGCGCGCGCGCGACGCTGGGCGGGAGGGACACCCTGCAGCTCCATCACGAACTCGACGTTCTCCCGTGCGCTGAATACCGGGATCAGGTTGTAGGCCTGGAAGACGAAGCCGAGCTTGCGCAGGCGGAGCTCCGACTGCTCCGCGGCTCCGAGCGAGGAGTAGTCCTGCCCGTCCAGACTCACCAAGCCAGCGTCCGGCACGTCGAGCGCCCCGAGCATGTTGAGCAGCGTCGTCTTGCCCGAGCCGCTGGGACCGGCGATTGCCGAGAACTCGCCCTCGCCGATCTCGAGGTCGACGCCGTCGAGTGCCCGGGTCGTAATGCCGCGCGTGTCGTACACCTTGACCAGTCCGACGGCCTCGAGCAGCATCTGCGCCTCTCCTTCCACCCGCTGTGTCATGACCGGCGCAGCGCCTCGGCCGGCCGGTAGCGCGTCGCGCGGATCGCCGGCCACCAGCTCGCCAATCCGGCCGTGATACCGGCGACGACCAGCGGGATGAGCAGATCGCTCGGACGCAGCACCGGAGCGATCCGCGGCGCGACGCCGTAGCTCGCCAGCCCCTCGGCGAAGGCACTGAGATCGATCCCATCGCGCAGCGCCAGCGCCCCCGCGAAGCCGATCCCCAGTCCGCTGACGACACCGACGATCGTGACCAGCAGCGACTCGAGCACGACGAGCACGATTACTTGTCCGCGTCGCATTCCCATGGCGCGGAGCATCCCGATCTCGCGGGTGCGCTCGTGGACCGACATCAGCAGCACATTGGCGATTCCAAAGGCCATGGCGATGAACACCGCCGCGTACAGGTACCAGGCCATCATGTCGAAGGTCTGGACCATGTACAGGAGCAGGGGCTGCAGCTCGCTCCAGGTGCGCACCTCGGCCGTCCCGCCGAGTGACTTCACTGCCCGCTGCGCCAACGCGTCGATCTCGTCGTCGTCACGAGCGACGGCAACCACCTCGGTCACCGCGCCGCCGAGTGCGAGGAGCTGCTGCGCCTCCGCGAGGCGCAACAGCACGGTCGAGCGGTCGAAGTCGCTAGACGAGGTCCGGAAGGTGCCGGCAACCCGGAAGCCGCCTCCGGTGAGCTCGCCCAGCGCATCCTGGACGGAGACCGCAATCTTGTCCCCGACGTCGACCTCGAGTTGATCGGCCAGCGCCTGACCGATCACCGCCCGCAAGCGCGACTGGCCGAACCACTCACCGTCGAGCAGTGCATCGCGCAACACGGAGACCGCGGGCTCGCGGTCGGGCTCGACACCCATCACGGCCACGCCGGCGCTGCCCCGCGCCGAGATCGCGAGCCCGTCGACACGCACGCGGCGCGTGGACGCCCGCAGCTCCGGGCCCGAGGCCAACACGTGCTCGGCCGCCCGGCCTCCGTCCGCCAGCATGCGCTCGAGCTTGGGATCGTCTTCCCAGCCGACTGCGTGGATCTGGATGTGGCCGAGCTCGGTCTCGATGGCCGTGCGGACCATCTGATCGACCATCCCGTAGTTCACCGCCATCGAGAGCAGCGAGCCCGCGATGCCGATCGCCACGGCAGCCAGCACGATTGCCGTGCGGCGCGGATTTCGCCACAGGTTGCGCCACGCCAATCGCAACAGCATGGGGGCTCCTACAGGCTCCGCAGCGCGTCGACCGGGTTCGCCCGCCCTGCCTTGAGCGCGGGATACAGCGAAGCCACCGTGGCAACGACGAGGATCACCAGCGCCGACTTCCAGACCGTCGAGAACGCGAGGTTCGAGGTGATCACGGGCTCCATACCCATAAACTCAGACAGGCCCGCCAGCTGCTCTCCCATCACGATCGGATGCGCCTCCATCCACAGACCGATGGGGATCGCGAGCCCGAGACCCAGCACCAGCCCGAGCCCGGCTAGCAGGATCGATTCGAGGAAGACGACGCGAAAGATCGCCGAAGGCCGAAGCCCGAGCGCGAGCATCACCCCGAGCTCGCGCTGACGCTCGAGCACCGCCATCAGGATCGTGTTCAGGATCCCGAAGCCGACGACCACCACCAGGATTGCCAGCATGATGTAGAGGCCGGCGTCATCGAGGATCAGGATCTGCTCGAGGTCCGGCATCACTTCGGGCCAGGGATGCACCATCGGTGCCGGAACGAGCCCATCGAGGCTCGAGACCAGCGCCTGTCGCAGCGGCTCGGTTCGATCCGCCGAGCGTGCCAGCAGCGCGACCTCGCTGACGCGATCGCCAAATGCGAGGAAGTCCTGCAGGTCGGCCATCGCCACGACCGCCAGTGTCCGCTCGAGTCTCGCGTCGGGCAGCTGCGCCAGGCCCACGACCGTGAACAGCTCGTATGCGGACTCGAGGGTATAGGCCACGCCGTAGACCAGCACCCGGTCGCCGACGCGGGCGCCGATGCGCTCCGCCAGGCGCTTGCCGAGTACGATTTCGCGCGCGCCGCGTTCGGCGTCCGCGGACAGGAACCGCCCATCGACGACCCGGCTCGGGAGCGAGGTCACGCTCGACTCGCGTCGCGGATCGACGCCCAGCAGGGCCACTCCCTGGCTGGTCACGTCCTGCGACACCAGAGCGAAGCCGACCACGCGCGGCGCCCAGCCCTCGACCTCCGGCACTGCGTCGAGCCGGGCGATCATCGCGCTGTCCAGCTCGAGGAAGTGGTCGAGGCTCCGCTCCGCCAGATAGCCGGGCGCGGCCAGCATCGCGTGTCCGGAGCGCAGCCGGACACTGTCTTCGATCATCTTCTCGTGCACGCCGCGGGTCAGCGCCGTGAAGTCGACGACCAGGAGCACCGCGAACACCGTGGCCGCAACCGTCAGCGCGGTGCGACGCGGATTGCGCCCGACGTTGCGCCATGCGAGTCGCAGCTCGCTCATCGGCGAAACTCCTTCTCGAGGTAGCGCCGGGTGAAGACCGCCTCGTCGAGTTCGAGGTCGAACTTCATCTCGATCAGCTCGATCTCCGTGCGATGCCCCGGCTTGTCGAGCGGCGTGAGCGACCAGCGATGGGGCAGCAGGCGGCCGTCGACCACGCGGTGCTCGGAGAAGACGAGCACGCGCAGCATCTCTCCGTCCTCGTCGAAGAATTCCTGGCGCAGCGGCGCGTACCCATCGACGGCGATCCAGGCGACGATCCGGCCCCACACGACTGGGGCATCTTCGTGGGGCAG
>JAYZFK010000098.1:0-33973 GCA_036336835.1 Myxococcota bacterium
GAGACCTCGAGTGGCCGCGAATGACGCGGCTCGGCGGCGCCGTCGCCCGCGTTCGCCTCGGCGTTCTCAGCCGGCTCGGCTTCGTCGCGCGTGCCGCGCCGTCGCCGCCCGCGACGTCGTCCGCGGCGCCGCGACGACCGGGCGTCGTCACCGACCCGCGGACGCGCGCTCTCCTCGCTGACCGCCGTCTCCAGGCCGTCGGCCTCCGTCGCTTCGGCCGGCTCGACCTTCGGCCTCTCGCGCTCGTCGCGCGACTCGCTCGATCGACCCCGCGGCCCGCGGCGCGAGCGCGACTTGACTGCGCGCTCGATGGCGGCGGCCGACGAGATCTCGGCAAGCTCGAGCCCGCGTGCTCCGCCTCGGATCTCGTAGAGGCTGTGGCCCAGTGAGAGCGCTGCGAGCACCTTGGCCGCAGCCGGCGTGTAGCGCTGCGCCGCCACGGCCAGGCGGGGAGCCGCCAGCCGGAGCGGCGGCTCGGCGTCCGCGAGCAGCAGCGCCAGTACGGGCTGCAGCGCGAGGCCGAGATCGAGCAACTCGCCGATTGCCCCTAGATCGAGCTCCTCGCGCACCGCGACGGCCACAGGATATCCCTGGCCGTCGATCCCGATCAGGTCCACCACCTCGCGGTCCGAGCCCGCGATCGGCCAGGGCTTCGCCGCGCGCAGGCCCAACGTCTGCACGAGCAGCGGCACACAACGGGCGCGCAGGCCATGCTCGCCCTCGCGGACACGGCGATCGTTGAGGCGCTTGCGCAGCTGGCCTTCGAGCCTGTCGAAGGCAGCGGGCAGATCGTCGCTTGACAGCCTGACGGTCGATCGCTGCGGCTCGAGCGTCTCGAGCACCGCGCCGTCGTCCGCCCGCAGCTCGGCAACTCGTCGCGCCAGCACCACGAGCTCCAGGGTCGTCGCCGTCCCGCGCAGCGAGCCCCCGTGCTTGCTGGCGAGGCCTTCGAGCGCACTCGCGGCGCGCGCAAACAGCATGCGGTCCTCGAGGTTCGCGAGCCCCGCCGCAACACGGCCCTTGTCGAGCGGAATTGGCGGCGCCCAGGAGTCGGGCTCGAGCTCGCCCTTGCCATCGGCGAGCTGGGGCGCCGTGATCGCGCGCAGGCCGAACGGCAGCGTCCCGATGCGCCCGAGCCGCTGCAAACCCGCCACGGTCCAGCTCGGAGCGATGGCCACGGCCTGGCCCGAGAACGGGGCGCCGTCTTCGCCCTCAGAGGAGAGCGCGGCCGCCAGGGCACCCAGCAGCGCGTCGCTGCCGAGCGGGGCGTAGCTGACGACCAGCGGCGTCCCGTCGGGTCGTGTGCCGCGTGCGAGAGCGGCGTAGGAATCCGGAACATCCTCGCGCTCGAACGCCTCGAGTTCGCTCGCATCGACGATCCGATGCTCCAGGATCTTGGCGATCGCGCTGGTTGCGTCGATCGGGTTGCGACCGTCATGCCTGCCCGAACGGCGGCGGCGACTGAAATGCCTTCGCATGCTTCCTCCGCGGGTCCTTGCCCGCAACGACTCGAGGGCGCCACTCGACGGCGGCACCTTGCTTCCTAGTCCATCCCCACGTCGACGGCCACCAGGGCCAGCCGACCGTTCTCGACCAGACTCGCCGTGGCATCGAGCACCACGCGCTGCAGCTCGGAGAACAGCCGGTCCTGGGCGACCGCCGTAGCCACGTATTCCTTGTGCTTCGCGAAGTCCAGCAGGATCCCGCCGATCAGCTTGCGATCCGACAGCGTGTGCTTGACCAGGCGGTTCCATCGATCGAGCGGCACCGAAACCTCGAGCTCCGGAAGTGCCTCCGACTGCGCCTCGCGCAGCAGCGCAATCGACACCTCGTCGCGAGCGAGTCGGATCTCCCAGAATCGACCTTGCGCCAGCAACAACGTCGCCTCCTAGCGCCCCATCAGGGCTTCACCAGCAGCGACGCTTCGTCGTCGCCCGGCTCTTCGGCCTGGTCGGGGCTCTCTTCGAACAGCCGACGGAACCACACATCGACGAAGGCCAGCGCGATTGGATTGTCCGCCGGACCTGCCTCCAACGCGGCCGCTCCATCGAGACAGTCACGCGCATCCTGGTCACGCTCCGATCGCCACAACACGAAGGCCGTCTCGCGCAAACGATTGGCGGTCGCCCGCGCAAAGCTTTCGTCGAACACATCGGCGGCGACTCCCGCGAATAGCTGGCGCCGACGCTCCTGCTGTACCGCCCCCGAAACGATCAGCGTCCCCTCCCTGCCCTCGCTGATCACCTCCGACGCGCGGCGCAGCGTGTCGAGAGCCGGCGGCCACGGACCGATCTCACCCTCGCGAACTCGTCCGGCCAGTCGATCCAGCCGCTCGGCACTGGCCGTGCCGTCGCTCCCGAGCGCATCGACGACCTGCTCGCCTGGCGTCGCGCTGGCCGCCTCGAGCTGGAGCTGCGCTCGGTGCTCGATGAAGGCGCGCGGTTCGGGTCGATCGGTCGGCTGGCGCTGGGCGGCGCGCACCAACAGCGCCCGCACGGCATCCGGCTCGATCGCGACCATCGCGGCATTCGCGCGTCCGGCAAGCTCGCGCAGGAACTTGCGCGCCTTGCTGCGCCCGGTGTCGTAGACCCGGAACTCGACGATGCCGCGCGTGTCATCGAGCAGCCCCTCGTAAATGCGCACCCCCCCCGCCGCATGGGACATCACCAGGTAGGCCATGCGCGAGCCGCGCGGATCGATCGGCGAGACCACCGCTGCCTCGATCGATTCATCGATCTCCGGCAGCCGGACAATCCCGGCGGAGGGTTGCACCGGCTTCACCTCGAGGCCGCGCGAACGCAGGCGATGGAGTGCCCTGCGCAGGGCCTTGCGGCCCGGCTTGGCGAGGCCCGCAGAATCGAGAGACTGGAGCGGGGTCGCGCCGAGGTCGCTCTCCGACCAGGCCAGCGCCAGCTCCTCTCCGGCGACGATCTCATTCGAGAGCAGCCAGGCGAGCACCTCGCACGAGGCGCCGGGCGAGAGGGTCTCGAGCAGGCGATCGGGGTCACCGTTGGCATCGCGCACCGTATCGGCGTGCTGGGCGAGCTCGCTGGCGGCGCGTTCGAGTGCGTCCGGAAGACTCATGTCGACTCCGCGCAAACCCACGCGAGGTAGGCAGCACTGCCGCCCGCGGCCGACAGCGCCAGTGTTTCCGGAAGATCGTAGGGGTGGAGCTCGCGCACGCGCTGCGAGAGCGCAGCAACCCGGTCGTGCTGGGTCTTGGCCACGAGCAGGACCTCCTCGTCTTCCTCGATCTCTCCTTGCCAGCGATAGATCGAGCGGACCCCCGGAACCAGATTCACACACGCTGCCAGCCGTTCGCCAACGAGTGCCCGCGCCAGCTCGCGAGCGACACGCTCGGGGGCTGTCACCAGCACGACCCGCACACCGCCGCCGGCATCGGTCGTCTCATCAGAGGGGCTCATTGGGATCCAACAGCGCGCGACGCTGGGACATCGCATAGCGATCCGTCATGCAGGCAATGTGGTCGGCGATGGCCCGTTCCGCCCCCTCGTCCTCGAGCCGCGCGAACACGTTTGCCGGCAGTAGCCCCGGCTCTTCACAGTAGGTGCGAAACAGATCGCCAACGACCCGCTCGGCCTTGCGTGTCATGCGCAGCACCTTCGGGTGCTGATAGAAGTTCTCGAGCAGGAAGCGCTTGAGGGCGAGTTTGGCTTGCTCGCACTCGCGCGAAAAGCCGACCAGACGCGTGGCGTGCTCGCGCGCCGCTTGGGACGAGGCGGGGTCCGCCTCGCTCAGCTGAACCGCGCTGGTTTCGATCGCATCGCTCACGAGCCCATCGATCATCGTGACGATGGTCTGCTGCCGACGCACCTCCGGAGTCGCCTTGGGCATGCGCTCGTCCACGCGCGCCGCGGCCTCGCGCCAGAGCGTGAAGGGCGCGAGCTGATCGATGGACAGCACTCCCTCCCGCAGCCCGTCGTCGACGTCGTGGTTGATGTAGGCAATCTCGTCGGACAGGTCGGCGACCTGGGCCTCGAGCGCGACCTGGGCCTCGAGCGGCGGCAGCGGCACCGGATGACTCCAGGCCGCACCGTGCTTGAGCATCCCGGCGCGAGTGTCACCCGTCAGATTGATCCCGCGGAAGTCGGGGTAGCGACGTTCGATCCAGTCGACGACGCGCAGGCTCTGGCGGTTGTGATCGAAGCCGCCGTGGTCCTTCATTCGCTCGGCCAGGACTCGTTCACCCGCGTGTCCGAACGGGGTGTGACCGAGGTCGTGGGCCAGCGCCACGGCCTCCGCCAGATCCTCGTTCAGTCGCAGGGCCCGCGCGATCGTGCGCGCGATCTGCGCCCCCTCGAGGGTGTGGGTCAGTCGATTGCGGTAGTGGTCACCCTCGTGGTGGACGAATACCTGTGTCTTGTACTCGAGACGCCGGAAGGCGCGGGCGTGGATCACACGGTCGCGATCGCGCTGAAAATCGGTTCGATACGGATGCGGGAGCTCCTCGACCACGCGTGGCAGGCGGTCCACGCTGCGCGTCGCGAACCGGGCCAGCCGCTCGGTCTCTTCCCGCTCGTACTCCTCGCGGGTCCGCACCACACTCAACGCTCTTCCCCCGACTCCCGCAGCAGCTCGCGCAGCCCGGCGCGCGAGCGCTCGTCGATTTCTTCTGCCTGCAAACGAACCTCTCCGGCGAAGACACCGGTCAGCAGCGCGTAGATCGCGGCCAGGGCGATTCCGAGCCCCAGCACCGCAACGAGCCACGGACGCACCCCACGAACCTCCAGCCCACGTTCAATGGCCACGAACACTCAAAAAAACGAGGGGAACCTGCCGCAGGCGCCGCCGGCGTCGCGCGGCTGGACGCTCGGCGCCCTCGTTCGACCCGGGGGGACAGAGCCCGACCAGGGTAGGCCAGTGCGCGCGGGAGTGTCAACGCGGGCTTCCCGCATGTCCTCGATTCCTGGTGATTTTTCGGGATCGGATGGACCTTGGAGCTACCCTCGCGCGAAATGTCGATCGCTACCCCGACCGGTGAACGGGTGCTTCTCGGACCCGGCCCGTCCAATGTGCCTGCGCGTGTACGCGAGGCGATGGCACGCCCACTGCTCGGACACCTCGACCCGACCTTCCTCACCATCCTGGACGAGGTGCAGCAGCAGCTGGCTGAGCTCTTTGGCGTGTCGTCGGGCCTGACGCTGCCGATCTCGGCGACCGGCAGCGCTGGTATGGAGGCCTGTCTGGTCAACCTGCTCGAGCCGGGCGATCGCATCGTCGCCGGCATCGCCGGCGTCTTCGGCGGCCGGATGAGCGAGGTGGCCTCCCGCGCGGGTGCCGAAGTCACACGCGTCGAGACCGAATGGGGCACGATCCTCGAACCGCGTGCGATGATCGAGGCAATCGAGCGAACTCGCCCCAAAGTGGTTGCCTTCGTCCACGCCGAGACCTCGACCGGCGTGCACCAGCCGGTCGAGGCGATCGCCGCCGCTGCGCGCGAGGTCGGGGCGCTGGTAGTTCTCGACTGCGTGACGTCGCTCGGGGGCCTGCCGATCGATCTTCCAGCTTGGCAGGTGGACGTTGCCTACAGCGGCACACAGAAGTGCCTGTCGGTGCCACCCGGCCTGTCCCCAGTCCACTTCTCGGAGCGTGCACTAGCAACCGTGCGCGCACGGCGCGTGCCTGTCCAGAGCTGGTTCCTCGACGTCACGCTGCTCGCGGACTACTACGGCGGCGAGCGCATCTATCACCACACGGCGCCCGTCAGCGCGATCTTTGGGCTCGCCGAAGGGCTCAGGATCGTCGCCGAGGAGGGGCTGGACAAACGTGCGGCCCGCCACCGCGAGGCGGCCCACGCCCTGGTGGAGGGGCTCGCCGAATTCGGCTTCGAGCCGCTGGTACCGGCAGCCCATCGGCTGCCCATGCTCACCTCGGTCCTGCTACCCGAGGCGGTCGTCGGGCGCGGCGAGGAGGCGCTCCGCGCGCGCTTGCTGAATACCCACGAGATCGAGGTCGGCGCGGGCCTTGGCGTGCTCGCCGGTCGCATCTGGCGCATCGGACTGATGGGCGAGAACGCTCGGACGAGCCACGTCGACCGACTGCTCGAAGCCCTGCGCGCCGAGCTCTGAGCTTCCCGCCCTGCCCCGCCGGGCGAGACACGCGGCTCAGCTGCCGAGCGTCGAGCGGAACAGCTCGAATGTGCGACTCCAGGCGTCGGCCGCGGACTCGGCGTGGTAGCTCGCGCGCTGATCGCAGTGAAACCCGTGATCCGCGTCGTCGTAGACGAAGACCTCGTGACGCCCCCCGCTGTCGGCCAGGGCCTGCCGGATCGCGGCCACCTGATCCGGCGGGATCATGGCGTCCTGTCCCCCGAAGTAGCAGTGGACCCGTCCTCGGATCCGGCCGCTTCGTCCCACCGTCGACACTGCGCCGCCCGGCCCCTGCGGCGCCGCGATCCCACCACCGTAGTAGCTGGCTGCGGCGGCGACATCCGTCTCGCACGCGGTGAGGTAGGTCATGTGGCCGCCGATGCAGAAGCCCATGCAGCCTAGCTTGCCCGTCACGTCGTCGCGCCCGCGCAGCGCTGCGACTGCTGCGTTGGCGTCGGCGATCATCTGATCGGCCTGGAGTTGGCCGAGGTGCTTCATGCCCTCGCCCATTCCGGCGTCGTCGTAGCCCAGCTCGATGCCTGGCCCCGTGCGGTGAAAGTAGTCGGGCGCAAGCGCTACGTAGCCTTCGCGCGCGACGCGCTCGGTGACGTCGCGAATGTGCGCGTTCACCCCGAAGATCTCCATGTAGACGACCACACCCGGATACGGCCCACCGGCTGCGGGCCGCGCCAGGTAGGCACCCATGAGGTCGGACCCGACCGGGATCTCCAGCTGCTCGGTCGTAATCTCCAGCTCGGCCATTGGTTTCCTCCTTCGTTTGGCACGGTTCAGCTGTGAAGGCGCACCTGCGCCGACGGAATCTCGAGGATCTCCGCCTCGCGTCGAGCGAGCTCGCCGAGTCGCTGGCGGACGTTGCCGGGCGGCGCGAGTTGCTGCGCGAGCTCGACGTACGTGTGGTGATGTCGCGCTTCGCAGCCGAGCAGGTCGCTGTACATGCGGACCAGTTCGCCGTCTTCGAGCGTCTCGGAGAGCAGGCGAAAACGCTCACAGCTGCGCGCCTCGATCAAAGCGGACACGAGCAGCAGATCTACCAGCTGGTGTGGCTCCTCGGCTCGCACCAGCTGGCGGAGGCGTCCCCCGTAGGCGCTCGGCTTCTGACGTCCAAAGGCGATCGCGCGCGTTTCGAGCAGTGTGAGCACGCGCTGGAAGTGCGCAAGCTCCTCTCGCGCCAACTCTGTCATCGGATACTGCAGGAAGCCGTGCTCCGGGTAGCGGAACAGCATGCGCACGGCCGCCCCCGCAGCCTTCTTCTCACAGTGCGCGTGGTCGAGGAGCACGTCCCCGATGCGGGAGGAGGCGCGCCGGACCCACTCCCTCGAGGTCTCGGAGGCGAGATTCAACACGGGCGAGGAGTCTACCGCGCCGCGACGGGCTGCGGGCCCTGCACTGCGACGCCGGGCTAGACTTCGTGCGATGCGGACCCAGCGGCTCGGAAGTAGTGGCCTGCAGGTCAGCGCGATCTCGCTCGGCTCCTGGCTGACCTTCGGCGAGTCGGTCGGCGTCGGGGCGACGCGCGAGCTGATCGCACACGCGCGCGACCTCGGCGTCAACCTGTTCGACACGGCGGACGTGTACGCCAACGGGCAGGCGGAGCTGGCACTCGGCGCCGCTCTGGCGGGGGTGGCCCGCAACCAGGTGGTGATCGCGACCAAGTGCTTCTTTCCGACCTCGGAGGAGGCAAACGACCGCGGGCTGTCGCGCAAGCACCTGGTCGAGAGCGTCGAGGGCTCGCTGCGGCGACTGGGAACCGACTATCTCGACCTGCACCAATGCCACCGCTTCGACCCCGACACCCCGCTCGAGGAGACCGTCCGCGCCTACGAAGACCTGATTCGACAGGGCAAGCTGCTCTATTGGGGCACGTCGCTCTGGAGCCGCGAGCAGATCACCGCCGCCTGCGAGATCGCGAAGGCAACCGGCGGGTACGCGCCGGTATCGAACCAGCCCGTGTACTCCCTGCTTCGCCGCGAGATCGAGCTCGACGTCCTGCCCGGCTGTCGCGAGCTCGGAATCGGGCAGATCGTGTTCAGCCCCCTCGCCCAGGGCGCACTGACTGGCAAGTACAGCGGCGGGCGCCGTCCCCCGGGCAGCCGGGCCAGTGACGCGCGGCTCGGACGGTTCATGCAGCGCTACCTCGCGAGCGAAACCCTGGAACGCATCGATGCGCTCCAGCCGCTCGCCAGCGAGCTCGACGTCTCGCTGGCGGAGCTCGCCCTCGCCTGGTGTCTGCACGAGCCCGGCGTGTCGAGTGTGATCGTCGGCGCGACGAATAAAAAGCAGCTGGAGCAGAACTGCCGCGCTGCCGATCTCCAGCTTCCCTCGGACGCGTCGAAGCGGATCGACGAGCTATTCGCTCCGGGCACCGAATCCCTGCCACCCGATCCCGATACACCGTGACCTTGCGTCTCTACACACAGCGGTTGAACCCGTTTGCGCAGAAGGTGGCAATCGCGCTCGATATCAAGAAGCTGCCCTACGAGTGGGTGGTGTCCGACACCCCGGAGGACATAAAGCGTTGGAGCCCCGTTACCGGGGAGCTACCCGTGCTCGAGGACGGCGCCAAACGGATCGCCGACTCGACTGCGATCTTGCAACACCTCGACGAACGCTATCCCGTTCCGCCGTTGCGCAGCCGCGATCCGAAGGTCGCCGCGGCGCAAGATCAGCTGATGGAGTGGGCCGACGCCTCGTTGCTCTTCTACTGGGATCGCTGGCGCGCCGCGCGCTTCCCGCGACCGGGGGATGACCATCCCGCGAATCCGTCCCTGCTGCGCAAACTGCAGAGACGCATCGAGCGCAGCTTCGGAAGCGCCGATGTAGACCCGACACCGCTGCAGCTTCGCGAGCTCGAGGTGCTCGAAGAGCTCGCTCACCGGATGGACGATCTGGTCGGCATGCTCGGTCAGCGACACTATTTCCACGCCAACGAGCCGAGCGTTGCGGACGCTTCGGTATTCGGCATGCTGCGCATCATTCGCGACGGCCCAATGATGAGCGGTAACGCGATGATCATACGACGCCCCGCCCTCGCCAAGTACGTAGACCGGATGGAAGCGATCTGCCCTCGTCCGACTGCGGCTACGAGCCGCTCGCTTGGGGAGTAGCCACGGGCAGACGTACCAGGAAGCACGATCCCTTTCCGGCTTCGCTCTCGAGTTCGATGTCCCCACCGTGAGCGCGGGCGATCTCCCGCGCGAGCGGCAGGCCGAGCCCGGACCCCGGGAGCTGCGTGTCGAGCCGGTGGAACGCCTCGAAGATCCGCTCGCGCTCCTGGCCGGGGACTCCGGGGCCGTGGTCCTCGACCGAGACGATCGCCTGCGACGCGCCGTGTTCGATCTCGACCACGATATCGACGGCGCTCCCGGCCGGCGAGAACTTGATGGCGTTGTCGACCAGATTTGCAAACAGCTGGTGCAGCCAGTGCGCGTCCCCTGAGACGACCGCGTCGTCCAAGACGTGCAGCCTCAGGCCGATCGAAGCCTCCTCGGCAATGACATCGAAGAAGTCGACGATGCTGGCGAGCAACTCGCGGAGCGAAATCTCCTCGACCTGCGCGCGGTCGAGCCCGGCCTCAGAATGTGCAAGCTGGAGCATTGCGGCCACCGTTCTCGCAAGCCGGTCGATATCGCCGAGCGTCTGCTCGAATAGCTGTCGATCCGCTGCAGGAACGCTCCGCTCGTCGAGCGCCCTCTCGATCCGGTTGCGCATCAGCGAGACTGGCGTACGGAGTTCGTGGGCGACCTCCGCCGAAAAGCGCCGCATCCGACCGACACCCGCATGCAGACGATCCATCATTCCATTGAACGCGCAGGCGAGACGGTCGAGTTCGTCGCCCTTGCCCGAGGTCGGAAGGTGGTTGGTGCGCCGCGTCGCGGATAGATGCGTGGCCGTGGCGATGATCTGCGAGATCGGCCGGAGACTGATGCGCGCAAGCGCCACGCCGATCGACGTCGTGATCAGCAGCACGAACGGGATCGACAGGGCATACAGCTGGCCCACCTCGCGGGCGCTTCGCGCGAAGACCTCGGTGTAGATCGCGGCCTCGACCCACCCCCCGTCCGCTGCCCGCACGGTCATGGTGTAGAACGGATACTCCAGCGAGCCGTATTGCTCGGACACGAGCGCGTGGCCGGGTACATCCGGGAAGTCCCGTGGCAACGGGATCGCCTCCGATTCGAAGGAGCCTCGCTCGAGCACGACGTTGCGCTCAGGATCGAACACGCGGAAGCCGAGCCGCAACATCTGGTACCCGATGGCCTCGTGCTCATCGAGGAAACGCCCGAGCACGGCCGGATCGTCGGGGTTGCGCTGGAGCTGCCCGACTAGCTCGTTTGCCTGCATCCGCAGCAACAGCTGGGCATTGCTCTCGATTCGGACGCGTGTCTCGGAATAGTGGAAGTACAGCAGGCTGGATACGATGACGGACGTCGCAACCGCGTACCGAAGCGCCCACTGCGTAGCCACTGACCGCGTGCGCAACATGCTGGTCACTCCGCGAACATGGGTCAATCCGGAGTCGCTAGCATCTCGTTAGTGCGATCCTCGAGGATGTAGCCGACTCCCTTGACCGTGTGGATCAGCCTGGGGCTGTAGTTGCGGTCCACCTTGCGCCGAAGGTGATTCACGTGTACGTCGATCGAATTCGAGTACGACTCGAAGCCGTATCCCCAGACTCTCTCGGTGATCATCGAACGCGAAACCGTGCTTCCGGCGTTCCGCATCATGTACTCGAGTAGCTTGAATTCCTTGGGCGTGAGCTCGATGCGCAGCTCGTCGCGATAGACCGCTCGCCGCTCCGGATCGATCGACAGGTTGGCGGTGCGCAGGATCGTCTCGGGGACGATTCGGCGGCGCGAGATCGCGTGGATGCGCGCGACGAGCTCGGCGAAGGCGAAGGGTTTCGAGAGATAGTCATCGGCACCGAGATTCAGGCCCTCGATCCTCTGGGAGACCTCGCCCTGAGCGGTGAGGAAGAGCACCGGGATGTCGACCCGGGCAGCCCGCAGATGCTTGACCATCTCGAAGCCGGACAGTTCGGGCAGCATCACGTCCAGGACTGCAACGTCGTAGTCACCCTCGAGCACCTTGGTTAGCCCCAGCCGCCCGTCCCCCGCCACGTCCACTTCGATGCCCGTTTCCTCGAGTGCTCCGCACACATAGGACCGGGCTTCCAGATCATCTTCCACATACAGCAACCGCATTGCTAGGCACCTTGGTGAAGTCTCTTGCGATGTGAGTGCCCATCTTCCCAGCTCCCGTGCCAAAAGAATTCGCGCCAAGACGGCAGCTACGACGCAGATTCCGGGGAAACCGGCCCGCCAGTCACCTGTTTCGGGAAAGCTCGACATTCCGGCGGGCTGCGGACACAGTAGACTCCTCGCATGACGAACTCGCTCCCGCGACATCCCTTCGGTACTACTGGCCACGAGAGCAGCCGCGTGATCTGTGGTGGGGCCGTGCTGATGTCGGACAACCCGAGGGTGAACGAGCGCGTGCTTGCGCTCCTGCTCGACTACGGCGTGAACCACATCGACGTTGCAGCGTCCTATGGGAAGGCCGAGGAGGCGGTCGGGCGCTGGATGGCGGAGCACCGAAGCCGCTTCTTCCTGGCCAGCAAGACCGATCAGCGCAGCTATGCGGGCGCGCGCGAACAGATCCAGCGGTCACTCGAGCGCCTGCGCTGCGACCACCTCGACCTGATCCAGTTTCACAACCTGACTCAGCGGGCCGACCACGAGCAGGCTTTCTCGGACGACGGCTGCCTTCGCGCGGCCCTCGAGGCGCGCGATGAGGGCCTGGTGCGATTCGTCGGCGTTACCGGACACGGCACGCACGCGCCTCGGATGCACTTGCGAAGCCTCGAACGCTTCGCCTTCGACTCAGTGCTATTTCCATACAACTTCCCGCTGCTGGCGCAGCCCGACTACTGCCGGGACGTCGAGGCGCTACTGGGCACCTGCGCGGAAAGAGGCGTGGCTGTTCAGACGATCAAGGCGGTAGCGCGCCGGCGCTGGGCGAACGGGGCCTCCCCCACCAGGCGCTGTTGGTACGAACCGATCGAAGAACCCGCGGCCTTCGAGCGCGCAGTCCACTTCGTGCTCGGACGCACGCCACTATTCCTCAATGCCTCGAGCGATCTGGTCATCCTGGAGCGAACACTGGCGGTTGCCGCACGCTCGAACGACTACAGCGCGCCACCGAGCGACGAGGCCATGGACGAGGCTCTCACTCTGGTCGAGGCGCAGCCTCTCTTCGTGCCCGGGCTGGATGACGTCGGCCCCGCGCAGGCTCGACGACCTGCGGACACCTAGCCCTCGGGGGTGAAGCGCACTCGGATGTGCTGATAGCTTCGGACGAGCGCTGCCGGTGCCATCTTTGGACCGCCGTCGCTGTACTCCAGGTCGGGCAGCCGCCGCAGTAGCTCGCGCAGAGCGACTCGAAGCTCCATACGCGCGAGGTTCGCACCCAGGCAGAAGTGGTTACCGACGCCGAACGCCAGGTGGTGGGGGTTGCGCCCGATATCGAGTTCGTCGGGATCCTCGAACTCCTCGGGATCGCGATTCGCGGAGGGATAGATCATCAGCACCTTCTGCCCCTGAGCGATCTTCTGGCCGCGTAGCTCGGTGTCCTGCGTCGCGGTCCGCACGAACGAAACGACCGGCGACGTGAGCCGAAGCAGCTCCTCGACCGCTGCCGGGATCTTGCCGGGATCGTCGATCAACTGCTGGCGCTGATCTGGATGCTCGATCAGTAGCTGGATCGCACCCGAGAGTCCGTTCCGGGTCGTCTCGTTGCCGGCCACCAACAACAGCACGCAGAACTTGATCAGCTCATCGTTGTTGAGCGAGACGTCTTCCTCGCTCCGCTGGTACCCATAGTCGAGATCCGAGGGACCGTGGTCGAAATCGACCAGCACGCCCTCGTCCTTCGCGTGCACCAGGATCGAGATCAGGTCATCCTCGGGCTCGGCTCGGCGCGCCTCGATGATTCCGGTCACGTAGTCCGCATACTCGGCGAAGGCCTGACCGGCCCGCGCCGCGACCTCCGGCACGTGCAGGCGTCCCTGGGCCAGGATCATCGAGTTCGACCACTGATGGAAGCGCTCGAAGTCCTCGCGGCGGATTCCGAGCATCTCGGCAATCAGCAGCAACGGCACTGGCACCGCAATGTCGGTGACGAAGTCGCACTCGCCGCGCGCAGCAACGGCGTCGATCGCCTGTTTGACGATCGTCTCGAAGACGCCCTCGAGCTTCTTCACCATACGAGGTGTAAAGCCCTTGTTGATCAGTCGTCGCAGCTCGGTGTGACGCGGCTCGTCCTCGTCGATCAGCCCCAGCTTGATGCCATTGACAGGCAACACACCGTCGCCCGAGCAGAAGAGATCGTTGTGCTTGGACACGTAGGCCGTGTCCTCGAAGCGCGTAAGGACGAACAGCTGGTCCAGCTCCGACCAGTGCACCGGGTCATTCGTGCGAAGCCAGCGCAGCTGCTCCCACATGGCTCCGTCCCAGGTCCAGAAATCGGCGATCGAGTAACAGATCTCGTTTGACTGCATGCCGGCTACGCTCCGGTTGGGGGATCAGGTTCAGGCGCCCGCCGCCTCTACGCGCACTGCCTCCCAGACGAAGGCGGCGGCACGCGGAAGACGTTCGGCGATCGGATAGTTGGGATCAGCCAGCCAGTGGGTGACGGTGGCGTTGAGCGCGCCCACGACCATCTCCGACAGGAATTGGGCGTCGAGGTCGCTCCGCACCTCGCCGCGCATCTGGCCGGCCTCGAGCGCAGCGGTCACCGGCTGATGAAGGCGTGCCAGGTAGGGCGAGGGTTCCTCGGGACGAGCTTCCATGCGAACCAGCTCGAGGACCACGTCGCGCGCAATGTGGTGGTTCTCGGCAATCTGCTCGCCCGCATCGCGGGCCAGGCCCACGAGCTGTCGGCCGATCGGTCGCTCGCCACCCAGGTGCGCCTCGATCAGGGAGCCGACGTAGGTGAAGACCTCGCTCGTCATCAGGGCGAGCACGCCTCGCTTGCTCCCGAAGTGGTTGAAGAAGGTGGCGGGCGCAATGTCGGCGGCCTCGGCGATCTGCTCGACAGTCGTCGCCTCGAAGCCGTGCTTCGGGAACAGCTCGCGGCAGACCTCGTACACCCGCTCTCGCAGCTCGCGGCGCCGCCGCGCGCGGCGGCTCTCGGGTTCGCTGGGCGGAGGTGCCGGTGTCATGCTCGCTTCACCCCTAATTCTTAGAGTACACTCTAACTTTAGACTAGACTCCACGCAAGGGCCTTCTCACCTGTCGCGCGCCCGGTGCTGCCCTCCCCCGCCCGCCGAGCGGACCCCGACCCGCGAACGCCGGCCCGAGGTCGACGCCGCCGCCTGCGGCTGGCCGAGCAGGCGTCGCCGGGCTGGGCACGCAGCGCCGGAACTGCACGGGTTCCACCCGCGCCCCCACCGGGGATGATCCCGAGCGCGACCGGCTACTCTGAGATTTCGGTACTCGCCGGCCTGCTGCGGGCCGTGCGGGGAGGCCGCGCTGCATAACAGAGGAGTTGGCGTGGGGCGGTACGGTTTCGACGTGATCGACGCGGATGGGCACGGCGGCGAAGAGGCTCGCTGGTTCGAGCGCCTGCCGACAGCGCACGCCGACGACTACGCACGCTGGAAGCGGCGCTGCGACGAACATTTCGGCAAGCTCACGCTCCCTGGTGCCGGTCTCGCCCGCCGCGGCGATCGCTTCGAGCAACGCCCGGGCATGATCGACTCCAAGGCGCGACTCGAGGACATGGACCTCGAGGGCATCGACATCACCGTGACCTACCCTGGCGGTGCCGGCGAGGAGTGGGCGCTGCTCGACCGCGATTTCAGCGTCGCGCTCTGCCGTGCGCTGAACGACGCCAAGGCCGCCTTCTGCCAGTACGCTCCCGAGCGAATCAAAGCAATCGCCAAGCTGCCCATGATCGCGCCGGAGGCGGCCGCGCTGGAGCTTCGGCGCGCCGTCACGGAGCTCGGCCTGGTGGGGATGGTCGTACCCCAGCACATCCGGGAGAAGAACCTCGACGATCCGTCCTTCGACGTGGTGTGGGCCGAGGCACAGCGGCTCGGCGTTCCGGTCTGCGTCCACGGCGGGGGGCAGGCACTCGACCAACAGCCGATCGGCGTCGACCGCTTCCAGACACGGCTCGAGGTGCACGCCCTCACCCATCCGCTGGGCAACATGATCGCGCTCGACTGCTTCACAGTCGGCGGCATCCTCCACCGCTTTCCCGAGCTGCGCGTTGCCTTCCTCGAGAGCGGCTGCGGCTGGCTACCGTTCTGGCTCGAGCGGCTCGACGAGCACTACGAGCTGATGCCGGAGCAGGCGGAGCGGATCGATCGCAAGCCCAGTGAGTACTTCCTCGACGGCCGTGCGTGGGTCGCCACCGAGCCCGACGAGCGGACCCTGCCGTACGTCGTCGAGCGCCTCGGCAGCGAACGGATCCTCTACGCGTCGGACTACTACCACTGGGACTGCGCCTTTCCGAACAGCGTGAAGCTGCTTGCCGAGCGCAGCGACCTCGACCCCGCGGCCAAGACGCGGATCCTGGGCGGCAACGCGGCAGAGCTGTACGGCTTCTGAGGGAGGAATCGGGATGGCAACGGACGGAACTGCGGGGCCGCGGATTCGACACCTCGACGACGCGGACTGGATCGAGGTCAAGGCACAGCGACACGGCGTCGAGCGAGTCTCGATCTGGGAGAAGTGGCTGGAGTTCACTCCACGCTGTCTGTCGCTCTACGCGAGATACGACCCGAACGTCGTCGTCGAGCGGCACGGCCACAAGAGCGACCACCTCGTCTTCGTGATCGAGGGCGAGATCACCGTGGGAGGCGAACACTGCGCGGCCGGCTCCCACATCTTCCTGGATGAGGGGGCGGTGTTCGGACCGATCGTGGCCGGCCCGGAGGGCGCCCACCTGTTCGAGGTGATGATGGGCGACCCGCGAGCGGTCCCCGCCGACAAGCCGGAATTTCGTGCGCTTTGCGCCGAGCGCGGCGTCGAGGCGCTGCCGAACCCGCCGATCGATCCCGCGCTGCTCCCGGAGTGGTTCGGCGAACGAACGGACTGACCTCGAAGAAGGGAACACCCGCTACATGGGGACACTCCGCGGTCACAAGATCCTCGTCACCGGGCCGGCCGGACAGATCGCCTTCCCGCTGGCGCGTGCACTGGCTCGAGACAACGAGGTCTGGGGAACGGCGCGCTTCAGCCAACCTGGCAGCCGCGAGCGGGTCGAGCAGATCGGCGTGACCACGCGCGTCGTCGACCTCGCCGCGCCAGACTGGAGCGAACTCCCGCTCGACTTCGACTACGTACTGCACCTCGCAGCGTCGATCGTCGATGGCTTCGACGTCGACACCGCGATCCGCATCAACGCCGAGGGGACGGGTGAGCTGATGAGCCGCTTCCGTAGGGCCAGAGCCATTCTCGTGATGTCCTCCTGCGCTGTCTACGCGTCGCCCGATGATGGCCATCATGCGATTGCCGAGGACTTCGACTATGGCGGCTCGCCCCAGCCGTACTCGAACACATACTGCGTGTCGAAGCTCGCCGAGGAGGCCGTCGCGCGCTTTGCCGCACGCGAGTTCGGGGTGCCGACGACCATCGCCCGGATGAACGTGGCCTACGGGGACAACGGCGGTCTGCCGGCGATGCTGCTCGACAGCATGCTGTCAGGACAACCGATCCCACTGCGGCCTGGGCGCGCGTCGATCTGCTCGCCGATCCACGAGGACGACATCATCGCCCAGACGCCCGCACTGCTCGCGGCCGCCGCCGTTCCCGCCGCGATTACCAACTGGGGCGGCGATCAGGCGGTCGATCTGCGCGACATGGTCCACGACCTCGGCGAACTCTCGGGCTGCGAACCCAGGCTCGAAGAGTCCCAAATGGGGATTCACCACTATCGGCTGGACCCCACCCGCCGAATCGAGCTGGCGGGCAACTGCCAGGTCGACTGGCGCGACGGGCTCCGCCGGATGGTCACCGCCCGCCAGCGGAGCTGAAGCTGAGCGCTCGACCTTTCAACGATCTGATCTAGGGGGCTGCACATTAGTTACTTGTTGTGCCCCAGGGAGCGTTCAGGGGCTCGCGGGGGCTGCTGGTGATCGGGTTCGGACATTGAGTGGTACCCTGCTGTTGCCCCGGAGGCACCATGTCCGAGTCCCAACGCGTGCCGATTGCGCGTTCGATCATGCAGAAGTCGCTAACCACGCTCTCGCCTGACGACACCTTCTTCGATGCGATTCGCACCTTCCTCAAGCATCGCATCTCCGGCGCACCCGTGGTCGGTGAAGACGGCGAGCTGCTGGGCATCTGCTCAGAGCTCGACTGTCTGAAGGTGCTCGCCAGCGGCGAGTACTACCGCGATGACCACCAGGCAGAGGGAACGGTCCGCAGCATGATGTCCACGGAGTACCACTCGGTCGCGCCCCACACGGACATCTACACCCTCGCGCAGCTGTTCGTGAAGCACAACGTGCGACGCTTGCCCGTGATCGAGAACGGTGAGCTGATCGGCCAGCTGAGCCGGCGCGACGTGCTGCGCGCAATGGAGAAGTTCGGCGCGAGCCGCGTCGCCCGCCGCCGCTACCCCGACTACCGGGAGCCCGCGTCCGATGTGGGAGCCCGGCGCGGGAGCTGATCAAGCCGCTTCGCGCGCGCGTCGCTCACAGGCGCGCCGCTCAGCCTCCGAGCAGGGACAGGCTGAGCTCGCTCCACCGCAAGACCCCCGGAGGGGCGCACGCCCGAGCAAGCTGCCGATCGACATCGCGACGGTGACCAACCCGAACACGATCAGCGTTGCCACGACTGTCTGCATCCCGGTCACCGCTCCTGCGCTGCCAGATGTGGCTCGAAGGCCGGCGTCAGCTGGACCTCGAAGCCGTCCGGTTGCCGCACGATGAAGTACGCCGCGAGCTGCTGCGCGGCGGCTAGAGCGTAGCCCTCCTCGGGGCCCAGCACATGCAGCGCGGTCGTCCACGCATCGGCCCATGCCGCCTCGGGGTGTACCACCGTCACGGATGCCAGCGAGTGCTCGATCGGCCGACCCGTCCGCGGATCGATCGTGTGCGAGAAGCGCCGCCCCGCGAGCTGGTAGAAGTTGCGGTAGTCGCCCGATGTCGCCATCGAGGAGTCGCGCAGCTCGACGATTCGGTGGATCCGGCGCTCGGACGGCTCGGGAACCTCGATCGCAACACGCCAGGGTGCACCGTCGAGATGCCGGCCGCGGGCACGCAGCTCGCCGCCCACCTCGACCAGGAAATCGCGGTAGCCAAGCCCCGCGAGCGCACGCGCGATCTCGTCGACCGCGTAGCCCTTGGCAACTGCTGACAGATCGACACGCAGCGCCGCGGTTCTCTTCGCAAGCGAGCGTCCGTCGGTCCCGAGCACGAGCTGCTGCCAGCCGACCGCCTCGCGCAGCTTCGCGAGCTCGGCATCGCCCGGCGGGCCGCGCCGCTCGGGGCGCCCAAAGCCCCAGGCGTCCACCAACGGCCCCACCGTGACATCGAGCGCCCCGCCCGAGTGCGCACTCACGGCGAGCGCGATCGCCACCACCGCCCCCGTCTCGGAGGCGATTGCGAAGGGCAACTGGGTTGTCGAAGCATTGAAACGGGAGAGCTCGGAATCGTCGCGCCAGGTCGACATCAGGGCATCCACGCGCTCCAACTGAGCCGCCACCGCGTCGAAGGCTGTGCGGCGCTTCTCCGCGCCGAGCTCGGACGTCGCGAGCTTGACCGACCAGGTCGTGCCCAGCGCCGCACCCGAGAGCTCGACGACTGCCCGATCCGGCACCCGACCATACAGGCGCACGCTCGCATAGCCCAGCACGAGCAGGAGCAGCGGGAGCAGGACCCGCACACGGATCGGCAGCGCGGCACTCGTCCGGGGCGGCGGCCCCGCGTCAGCCACCGAAATCGTCGAACGCGATGTTCTCGGGCTCGACCCCGAGATCGTCGAGCATGTTCTGCACGGCTTCGTTCATCATCGGCGGCCCGCACAGGTAGTACTCGCAGTCCTCGGGAGCCGGGTGGTCCTTCAGGTATTCGTCGTACAGCACCTGGTGGATGAATCCCTCGAGGCCGGTCCAGTGGTCCTCTTCGAGCGGCTCGGAGAGCGCCAGGTGCCACTCGAAGTTGTCGTTCTCTGCCTCGATCGTGTCGAAGTCCTGGTTGTAGAACGCCTCGCGCAGCGAGCGCGCGCCATACCAGAAGCTCACCTTCCGGTCAGTGTGGATGCGCTTGAACTGGTCGTAGATGTGCGAGCGCATCGGAGCCATCCCTGCCCCGCCACCCACGAAGATCATCTCCTTGTCCGTGTCCTTGGCGAAGAACTCGCCGTACGGCCCCGAGATGGTCACCTCATCGCCGGGCTTCAGGCCGAACATGTAGGAGGACATCACGCCCGGCGGCACGTCGGGCATGCGCGGCGGCGGCGACGCGATGCGCACGTTGAGCATGATGATCCCCCGCTCTTCTGGGGAGTTGGCCATCGAGTAGGCGCGATCCTCGGACTCGGTCACCTTGGAGGAGTACTGCCAGATGTCGAACTTGTTCCAGTCGTCGTGGTACTCCGCCTCGATGTCGAAGTCCGTGTACGCGACCTCGTGCGGGGGGCACTCGATCTGGATGTAGCCGCCGGCGCGGAACGGAACCGACTCGCCTTCGGGCAGCTCGAGCATCAGCTCCTTGATGAAGGTCGCCACATTGTGGTTCGAGCGGACCTTGCACTTCCACTGCTTGACGTCGAGAACCTCGGGCGGAACTCGGATCTCCATGTCCTGCTTCACCTTGACCTGACAGGACAGTCGCACGCCGTCACGCGCCTCGCCGCGCGAGACATGGGACAGCTCGGTCGGCAGAATGGAGCCGCCTCCCTCGCAGACAGTGAGCTTGCAGACGCCACAGGTTCCCTTCCCGCCACAGGCCGACGGCACGAAGATCTGATTGGCCGCCAGCGTCCCGAGCAACGTCCCCCCACTGCGCGCCTGGATCGCCTGGTCTGGATCCGCATTGATCTGAATCGTCACTGCCCCGCTGGGGACGAGCCGGGCCTTGGCGAGCAGCAGCACCAACACGAGTGCCAGAATGACGACGGTAAAGCCGATCACGCCCCCAAAAATCGTTACGAAATCCACTAGAGCTGGATCCCCGAAAAGGCCATGAAGCCAACCGACATCAGACCGACCACGATGAAGGTGACGCCGAGGCCGCGCAGCGGCTCCGGCACGTTGCTGTACTTGAGCTTCTCGCGGATGGCCGCGAGCGCGACGATCGCGAGCGCCCAGCCGATCCCCGAGCCCAGCCCGAACACGGTCGCATCGGCCAGCGAGTAGTTGCGATCGACCATGAACAGCGACGAGCCGAGGATCGCGCAATTGACCGCAATCAACGGCAAGAAAACGCCCAGCGCGTTGTAGAGGGCCGGTGCGTAGCGATCGAGCGTCATTTCGACGATCTGAACGGCCGCGGCAATCGTCCCGATCAACGTCAGGTACGACAGGAAGGACAGGTCGAGATCCGCGGACAAGCCGAGCCAGGTCAGCGAGCCCGGCCTCAGGAATGCCTCGGTCAGGATCTGGTTCAGCGGCGTCGTGACCGCCAGCACGAAGATGACGGCGAAGCCGAGCCCGATTGCGGTTTCGACCTTCTTCGAGACGGCCAGGAACGAGCACATCCCCAGAAAGAAGGCCAGGGCCATGTTCTCAACGAATATGGCCCTCGTGGCTAGGCTCAAGTAGTGCTCCAACATGGAACTCCTCCTCGACTTGGTCGGTCTTCCAGCTGCGAACCGCCCAGATGAAGCAACCGATCAAGAAGAACGCTGCGGGCGCCAGGGTCATGAGGCCGTTCGGTACGTACCAGCCCCCCTCGCTCACGGGCTGCAGCACTGTGATCCCGAAGACCTTGCCGGAACCCAACAATTCGCGCAGGAATGCGACGCACATCAGGATCAACCCGTATCCGAGACCGTTCCCGACACCGTCGACGAATGACGGCCACGGCTTGTTCTGCATCGCAAACGCCTCGGCGCGGCCCATGATGATGCAGTTCGTGATGATCAGTCCGACGAATACCGTGAGCTGCTTGCTGATGTCGTAGACGAACGCCTGCAGCACGGAATCGGTGATGATCACCAGCGAGGCGATGATCGTGAGCTGCACGATGATGCGGATGCTCGGCGGCACGTAGTTTCGGATCAGGCTGACCGACAGATTCGAAAACGCAGTCACGAAGACCACGGCAATCGACATCACGAGCGCGGTCTTCATCTGCGTGGTGACGGCCAGCGCCGAGCAGATTCCCAGCACCTGGAGGGCGATCGGATTGTTGTTGAATAGCGGATCGAGCAGGTTTTCGCGGTTACCGCCGGCCATCAGTGGCCTCCTCCGTTGCTGCGCAGCCGAGCCAGATAGGGACCGAAGGCCGCGTCACCGAGCCAGAAGGCAAGCGTGTTCGTCACTCCTCGGCTCGTGATCGTCGCCCCCGACAGGCCATCGACCTGATTCGGGTCCTGATCGACTGGTCCCGCGACGCCCTTCTTCACCCGGATCGCGACCCGACCTTCGGCGTCGTGGATCTTGCGACCGGGCCAGAGCGCCTTCCAGCGCGGATTGTCGACCTCGGCACCGAGACCGGGGGTCTCCTTGTGCTGGTAGAAGGTGATGCCCTTGATCGTGTCCGCGTCAGTCGCCACGGCGAGATAGCCAAACAGCCTGCCCCAGAGCCCCATGCCCTGGATCGGGAGGATCACGGCATCGACACCACCGTTGTCGCCCTTCACGCGATAAACGACCGACTCCGTTGGAACGCGCCGCACACGCGCCAGGTTGTCGGGCGCCGGGCTGCTGGTCGCCGGGTCCGCCATCATCGCCTGCTGATCCCAGCCGCTCGCATCGACGCCCGCAGCGTACTCGCCGGTCGCCGTCACGATGATCTGCGATTCGATGCGCTCGTCGTAGGTCGCCTCGGTCTCGTCGTCTGTGAGCTCGTCCCGCTCGGCGATTCCGGCGAGTGCGAGCACCTGTCTCTGGACGTCAAGAACTTTATTGCGCTCCCGACGGTCCCGGAGCGACACGTCGGTGACCGCAACGAGCACAGAACAGACGGCACAGACCGCCGCCGCGAACTGCACGATATAGCGGAGACTATGCTCCACTGCGCGCCAGCCGCCGCTTGATGTTCGCCTGCACGACGAAGTGGTCGATCAGCGGTGCAAACATGTTCATGAACAGGATCGCGAGCATCATGCCCTCGGGATACGCCGGGTTCACCACCCGAATCAGCACCACGAGTGCGCCGATTCCAAACCCGTAGTAGAAGCGCCCACTCGAGGTGAAGGCCGACGATACCGGATCGGTTGCCATGAACGTCATGCCGAAGGCCCAGCCACCGAGCACCATGTGCCACCAGAACGGGACCGCGAACATCGGGTTGGACTCGGAGCCGACGGCGTTGAGGAACCCCGACAGGACGATCGTGCCGAGCGCGACGCCGCTCACCGTCTGGATCGAGCCGATCCGCGTGATCAGCAAGACTGCCAGGCCCAGCAGCGCGCACAGCATCGACGTCTCTCCGAGCGAGCCGGGAATCGTCCCAATGAAGGCCTGGTAGAAGCTCGCGGTCTCCAGCGCACCGTGCTGGACAGCTGCCTGTGCGAGCCAGGTGGCGCCACTGAACGAGTCCACGCGCACGAAATCCGCTGCAATCCACGGCGTATCGCCGCTCATGTAGGCCGGATATGCGAAGAACAGGAACGCCCTCGCGGTCAGCGCCGGGTTCAGGAAGTTCATCCCGGTACCGCCGAACACCTCCTTGCCGAAGATCAGGCCGAAGGCCATGCCGAGCATTACCATCCACAGAGGGATGGTAGGGGGCAGCGTCAGCGGAAGCAGGAACCCCGTCACCAGGAAGCCCTCGTTCACCTCGTGGCCGCGTAGGATCGCCGTGCCGACCTCGACGATCGCGCCCATCGCAAAGCTCGCGATCAGGATCGGGAGGAAGTAGAGGCCCCCGAACAGCATGCACAGCATGACGCTACCCGGATCGAAGCCGAGACCGAGCCACGTCCACAGCGCCGTCTGCCAGGTATCGAGCGGGGCCGCGCCCTGCGAGATGGCACGCAGCGCCTGGTAGCCCGTGTTGTAGTGCGCCCAGACGACGCATGGCAGCAACGCGATCACGACCGTGATCATCATCCGCTTGAGGTCCATGCCGTCGCGCACATGCGGCGCCGTGCGCGTGACATCGCCCGGCGTGAACATCGCGGTGTCTTGCATTTCCCACAGGGGGTAGAGCTTTTCGAGAGGCCCCCCCTTCGCAAACAGCGGATCCGCCTTGTCGTGGAGATCGCGCAGGAATTTCATCAGCCCTCTTTCTCGATCATCTCGAGGTTCCTGCGGAGCAGAGGGCCGTAGTCGGTCTTGCCGGGACAGACGAAGCTGCAGAGCGCGAGGTCCTCTTCGTCGAGCTCGAGGATCCCGAGCTTCTCCGCCTGCTCGATGTCCCCGACCACGAGCGAACGCAGCAGGAACGTCGGCAGGATGTCCATCGGCATGACGCGCTCGTACATCCCGATCGGGACCATCGCGCGCGGGGAGCCGTTGGTCGTGGTCGTGAAGGCGAACCGCTTCTTCGGCAGCAGGCGCGACAGATAGATAGGCAGGCTCGAGAAGGCGTTGACTCCCGCCGTCAGCCACCCCAGGAACACGCGTTCGCGCCCCTCCTCGAGCACCGTGATCTGGTTGTGGTAGCGCCCGAGGAACCCGAACACTTCGCCCGAGGCGATCTTGCCCGAGAGCACCGAGCCCGCGATACGGCGCGCCTGGTCGCCGGTCGGCAGCTCGCCGACCAGGTCGTCGACGCTCGCACCGAGCCGCGTAGCCACGAGCTCGGGCTCCGGCAGTGCGGGGCCAGCCAGCGAGATCACCCGTTCGACGTCCAGCCGACCAGTCGCGAGCAGCGCGCCGACCGCGATCACGTCCTGGTAGCCGATCGTCCAGACCGTCTTGTTACGTCCGACCGGATCGATCAGGTGGATGTGCAGCCCCGCGTCACCCGCCGGGTGCGGCCCGGCGAAACGTTGTACCTCGACCGGTGCACTGACGTGTGCCGGGATCTCCGAGCTCGCCTGCACGCACAGATGCGTCACTCCCTCGGTGAGCTTCGCGATCGCCACGAGACCCAGGTCGAACTCCTCGCGTCGCTGCTCGACCACCACTTCGGGCAAGGGCGCCAGCGGGTTCGTGTCGATTGCAGTCACGAAGATCGAGCGCGGCGTCGAGGTCGGTGCCGGAACCTTGCTGAATGGCCGCGTGCGCAGCGCCGTCCACTGCCCGGACTCGACGAGCAGCTCGAGAATCGCGTTGCGTGACAACGAGTTGGGAGCAGCGCCGCTGTAGGACTCGAACGGCTGGAAGTCGTCGTCGATCGGAGCGCCGTTGCGCTCCGAATCGCTGAGGTGGATCACCACGGATTGCAGCACACGCTTTGCGCCGCGGTTCACGCCCACGACCTGCCCGGCACCCGGAGCGGTGTGCAACACGCCGGCAGCCTTGGCGTCCTCGAACAGCACCTGGCCGCGCTTCACGCGGTCGCCTTCGCGAACCGTCATCCGCGGCTTCATCCCGGGAAAGTCGTCCGCCATCACGGCGACGCGAGCTGGGTGTCGCGTGCCGCGGATCACTTGGAGCGCAGCTCCGGTGATCGGGAGATCGAGTCCCTTCTGAATCGAATGCAGTGCCATGTCCCGCCGGGTCTTGGGGCGCCGGGATTCTAGGGGCAGAGACCCCGATCGCGCAGCAGGCTGAGAACCCTTTTTCGCACGATTTTCACGCAGTCATGGAGTGAGCTGCGACCTGCCGCATGCTGGCCTCGTCAGGGGCGAGGCGCGCGCAGTCGAAGGATCCCGGTGGTACCCATGAGCACAGCACCGATCAACCACACGGGCCACGCAACAGCCGGGGCCGGGGCTCCGTCGGCGTTGAGCACGAAAGCCTCGATCAGGTTCAGCGAACCGCTGCCGCCTGCATCGACGAGAAACAGCCGGCTGACCGTCAATGCGCCCAGGGTGGTATCCAGTGGATCGAGGTCGATGTAGATGATGGTGGTACGGTTGCCGTGCGGGGGCACATCGAGCGTATCGACGTCGGCGCCCTGGAGACCACCCGACAGGTTGAGGAACACGAACTCACCGGGTACGACGCTCGCGCCCGCGCGCACGAGGCCGATCTCGACCACGATTCCGAAGTCGTCCGACTCGCCGGTCTCGAGGCCACCCAACGCGAGTACGTTCGAGTCCACCAGCGCCAGCTCGAAGCCCCGTTCGCTGACCGCGTTGCTCAATCCGCTCGCTGGGTTCCCCACGCCGCCCGCAGCGTCGGCAAAGTGCACCGGCTCGATCGGTGTGAAGACCCCGCCCGAGGTACGCACATCCGGGATTCCGAGCTCGATTGCCCGCACCGCCGTAAACGAGGCATTGAAGGTACCGGTGTCGTACGTCGTATGCAGAACCCGCTCCGCCGAGCTGACGACGGTGCTGACCAGGTTGTCGACCCCCGAGGAGGGGTTGATGTAGAACGCCTGGCTGTCGGGCATCCCCTGCTCCAACGTGTCGATCAGCACGGGGTCTCCGAGGTCCGTCAGCGGATTCAGCAACGTCGCGGCATTGCCGCGGTCGTCGCGTACCACACCCCCCAGATGGGTCGCGACGAACCCCCCGAGAGTCGACTGCACGAACTCGTTCGTTCCGCTCAACGGTGGCGCGAGCCCCTGGACCGCGACGAAGGCAGGGGCCTGGAACGGATTCAAGCCGGCATCGAGCCCGCTCGTGGGATTCAGTACCTGGATCGTTGCGGTCACGGTCTGCAGTGGGTCTACCACCGGAGGATCCGAGAACAGGCGGGTCGCGCTGACGTCGACCACGACGGTCGTGCTCGCCCCGTTGATCTCACCGGCCTCGACCCTTGCCGCGACCACGGGGAACACGGCCTCCTGCGCCATCGACGAATACAGGGCGGGGCCCGCCGCGACACTGACCAGACTCGGATTGGCGGGCGTCCGGGGTACCGCAACGACCCGCATGCCGAAGCTGCCGCCGATGTTCGCTCCGAGCATGCCCGGCCCGCCAGTTGTCCCGGCGAGGACCTGGAACACCTGGAGCGAGTCGTCGGCCAGGCTCAGCTGGGCCGCGTCCGTCGAGAGCGGTGCGAAGCCCGGTGTCGGCACGAACGGACCCAGCGTCGCGGTCGTGCGGTAGGCCCCCAGCGCATCGGCGACGGGGTTGTCGTTGCCGGGCAGCGCGTCGTCGGTGGTCTTGCCGATATCGGCGAGCAGCAGAGCGTAGCCCTGGTCCACCTCCTTGAGCTGTGGAACCCGGTTGCTGAATGCGCCCCCCGCGGGCAGCTCCGTCTCGAGGTCGATGTTATTTCCCGTCGGCGGTGAGTACGGCTGCTTCAGCACGTCGAAATCCGGGTCGTCGTTGGACGCGAAGGCGTCGAGCAGGCTCGACGTGCCCAGCACGCTGCCCGCCGGCAGGTTCGAGTCGGCATTCGTGACAGGCGGAACGCAGCACGGATCCGCCGCGTCCCAGAGCTGCACGTAGCCCGGGTCGTCACGATCGACGAGCAGGAAGGCACTCGAACCGTTCTCGAACAGTCCAGCCGAGCGCTCGCCCGCCGAGATGACGGAGATGGCGCTGGGCGTCGGGAAGTTGGTCGTGCCGCTGAACTCGTTGCCGTTGATCGCGATGAAGGTGAAGTCGGGCGTCGAGGTCACCCCGCCGTCGATCAGTGCCACCCGCGTGGCGGGCGTCCCGACCAGGCCAGTAGGTGGATTCCCGACATAGTCGACCCAACCGAGCACGACGCTGCCGTTCGGCGGACGCGGCAGCCCGGTGAGGCCGTTGCTCGGATCGAGGTCGAAGGTCGGGAGATCGATCCGATAGTTCACCAGGCCGAGTTCGGGGGACGAGGTGTCGCCCTCCACCTCGTAGAGCGTCAGGTCGAGCGAGTCCTTGGCCAGTCCGGGGTCGAGGTCTGCCAGGGTCGGCAGGTAGATCTCGATGTATTCCTGGTGGACATTCGTGAGGTCGCGGCCCAACGGGCCATCGTTCAGCCCAGGCGGGTCCGTATAGACCTCGGTGATCACTGGATGATCGGGTGCCGCCAACACCGGGAAGGCCAGCACTGTCCAGGCAACACCGAGCGCGACCAATCGAAGCCTGTTGCGCACGCTACACTCCTGGCGAAGAGATCTAGCAAGAGACGTGCCGAAAGATCGTCAACGAGTGTCAGCGGTCAGCGTAGATGTATGGCGGCCTCCCAGCCCTCTAGAGCCGTCCGGCGCCCATCGGCTACCGTCCTGTGGACCCTGGGCCCCCTATAAAATGGGGATCGCCGCCCGTCTGAAGGGTCGCCAGCTGGGCGAAAGGGCCCTTCCACTCGCCAGATGGCCCAGGGACGGGCTTGGTTCCCGCACTGCCACGCCCGTAGTAGCGGTCGTGGCCCCGATCACCGGGGGCACCAAACTTGCGTGCAGGCCTGCCATGCGAATCGCCTATGTCTGTAGCGATCCGGGAGTTCCGGCCTTCGGCACGAAGGGGGCGTCAAACCACCTACAGGCCATGTTGCGGGCGTTTTGCAGGCTCGGGCACGACGTCGTCCTGCTGACCAGACGCCCTGGAGGGCCCTCACCGCCAGAGCTCGCATTGGTTCGGGTCGTCGAGCTCGGCAAGCCACCGCCGTCAGCGCGCGGAGGCGCTGCAGGCGAGCAGTGGCTGCTCGATAGCAACCGCGCGCTCGACAGCCTGCTCTGCGGGCTCGGTGACCTCGACCTCGTCTACGAGCGCCACTCGCTGTTCGCGTACGCCGCCATGGAGCACGCCCGCACCCGCAACATACCGGGCCTGCTCGAGGTCAACGCCCCGCTCGTCGAGGAGCAGGAGCGGCACCGCAGCCTGTTCGATCGCTCTGCCGCGGAAGCAGCGGCAGAGCGCGCCTGCAACGCGGCCAGCGCCGTACTCGCCGTGTCGTCGCCTCTTGCCTGTCGGCTGCGCGCGCAGGTTGCTGAGCCCGGCCGGGTCCACGTGGTTCCCAACGGCGTCGACCTCGCGCGCTTTCGAGCGGTCTCACGAGCGCAGACTCGTCCGTTCACCGTAGGATTCGTCGGCTCGCTGCGTCCCTGGCACGGCCTCGAGACGCTGGCAGACGCGTTCGGCCTGCTGCGCGCGCGCTTGCCCGAGGCAAGGCTTCGCGTCATCGGCGACGGGCCGGGACGCGCGGCGCTCGAACAGCGGCTGGCCGGGCTCGACGCGCTCGACTCCAGCGACTTCAGCGGCGCGATTCCTCAGGAGGAAGTGCCGGCAGCGCTCGCTGGGCTCGACGTTGCACTGGCGCCCTACCCCGAGCTAGACGACTTCTACTTCTCGCCACTCAAGCTCTACGAGTACATGGCAGCCGGGTGCGCCGTGGTTGCGAGCGAGATCGGGCAGGTCCGCGACGTGATCGACCACGAGGTCGACGGCATTCTGGTACCCCCCGGTGACGCCGAGGCGATCGCGCACTGGCTGGCAAGACTGGCTGGCGCACCCGAGTTGCGGGAGCGTCTCGGGGCCAATGCTCGCGCCAAGATGTGCGGGCGCGACTGGGTCGACGTGGCTCACCGCGTTCTGAGGCTTGCCACACAATGAAGACCGATCGTGCTGCGCTGGCACGCCTGGTCGCTCGCGACCCGGCACTGCCGGGGCTGGCCGTGCTGCTCGACGAAGACCGCCTGCTCGAGGCCGCGGCGACGGCCTTCCCAGACCTGGTACTGCGCTCAGGACGACGCAGCTACACCCGCTACAAGCACGCCACCAACTGTTTGTGCCTCTACGAGGTCGAGCGCGCGGATGACGTCCGCGAGCTGCTGACGGTCAAGACCTACTCGGCCGACAATGCACACAAGCGCGACAAGACAGCGCGAGCGATCGCCGCGGGCTGCCGCCACGCGGCACTCGGCGAACCGGTCCTCGAGTTCACACGTCTGCCGTTCGACCCCAAGCTGCCAGCGCTCCAGACCCTGTTCGACGACACCACCCGCACGGCCCTGCTGAGCGACGTATTCCCGGACGACCCGACTCGCCACGACGGTCGGGCGCAGCTTCTCGCCTACAAGCCCGAACGCCGGGCCGTTCTGCGCTTCGTGGATAGTGCGGGCGTCTCGCTGAGCTTGAAGATCCACACCGAGCGACGCCACGAGGACTCGTCGCGCAAGCTGATCCGCCTGGCCTCGCGCGGGCCGCTGCACTTGCCGGGCCGCATCGCCTCGTCGAGTGGCCACGGCATCGTGGTTGCGGAGTGGCTCGAGGGCGAGCTGCTGGCAGACGCATTGGTCGCGCCCGAGCTCGACTGCGAGTCGCTGCGCCGCGTCGGCGAGGCCCTAGCCGCGCTGCAGGAGCAGGACCCGCAACATCTCGCGGTCCTGCGCCCGCGCGAGAGCGCTACCGCGGTCCAGGCAATGGCCGAGGCCCTCGCGATCCTCGATAGCGGGCTCGGTCGCCGAGCCGCGCCCCTCGCCCAGCGGCTCGCTACGCGGCTGGCCAGCGAGCCCACCGACGCCTTTCCCGTCCACGGCGACTTCTACGCCAAGCAGGTTCTGCTCGCACCCGATGCGGTGGGCTTCATCGACCTCGACGCCGCTGCCCGTGGCTCGGGATACGAAGACGTGGGCTGCTTCCTGGCCCATCTCGACCGTGACGTGGTGCGCGGACGCTTCTCGCCCGAGCGCGCGGGCGCGGCCGGCGAGGCACTGCTCGAGGGCCTTGTACAGGCATCGCACGGGCTGGGGCGCAGCGGACCCGAGTTGCATCACGCGTCTGCGCTATTCGGCCTGCTCGCCGATCCGTTCCGACGCAACGAGAAGGACTGGCTGGCAAGCGCTCACGCCCTGCTCGACCGGGTCAGCGAGCTCGAAGCGAAGCTCTCGGACCCGCTGACCCCACTGCGCCCCGGGCCGCCGAACGCACCCGGCAGCGAGCTGCCGCCCTCACCGGACCCCGGAATCCCGACTCTCGCTGCGGCGCTCGACCCGACCGCGGCGGCGCAGGCGATCGAGGACACGGCCCTGCCCTGGGCGCGTGTCGAGGTCCTCGCGGCCGAGATCATTCGCCACAAGCCGGGACGCCGCGCACTGATCGACTACCGACTGGCCTTGCACCCGGCACCGACCGCTTCCGACGCGCCGCTCCGTCTGCTGGGCAAGCTTCGCCGTCGCCGGATCGATTACTACTCCTTCCGGCTCGCGGGCGCGCTGCAGCAGAACGGCTTCGGGCGCGAGGGCCCCGGCGACGTCGTGACGCCAGAGCCGGTCGGGCTGGTGCTCGACTTGCAGATGTGGCTCCAGCGCTTCGAAGCCGGGCGCGATGTGGGGCCAATGCTGCTCGAAGCGGATGCTCCAGCGCTGGCGCGACGTATCGCCGCGGCACTCCACCGGGTCCACTCTGCGCCGCTGCCACGCATTCGCAGCCAGACGCTCGCCGATGAGCTCGAGATCCTCGACCGACAGCTCGCCGGAGCCGCGGAGACGAGCCCAGAGCTCGCGGTCGAGATCAACGCCGCGCACCAGGCGATCCGCACGCTCGCGGCCCGCATCTCGCCGGGGCCCGTCACCGGCATCCACCGCGACTTCCATCCCCATCAGATCCTGGCGCGCGCAGACACGCTCGTGCTGCTCGACTTCGACCTGTTCAGCGAAGGCGAACCGTTGATCGACGCCGGGAATTTCGCCGCACACATCCAGGAGCTGGCACTGCGCGAGCGCGGCGCGATCGACGCGCTCGCCGACGTGCAGGCGGCGTTCGAAGAGAGGTTCCTCGCCCTCACCAGCAGCGCGCGCCCAAGGGACCTGGCGCGCCACCGCGCCCTCGCGTTCCTACGCCACGTGGCGATCAGTCAGCGAATCGAAGACCGCCAGGCACACACCGCCGCGATCCTGGCGGCTGCGCGCGAGCAGATCGAGTCTCTTCGCTAAAAGCTCGTCCCCAATCCGTCGTGTAATACGCAACTCGGCGAAGCGCACGAGCCGATCCGCAGATGATGAGCAGGCCGATCGCGGCTCGCAAGTAGGTCCGCCGTGGCTGCAAGGCGCGCGACACGCAGCAGCCCGGCAGGCGCCCTCCCAATTGCTTGTTATGTTTTTGAAAATCTTTATTTTTATAATATCTGCATATAAGTTGTTGACATTAAAAGGTGAAATTCTTACTTACATTGTGACATGAACGGAAAATGCCCCGGTGCCCTGCGGCTCCGGCCGCAAGCAGCGTCAGCAACCCGGACACGAGTTTCGAGCAGCCCTCGAACGCTAAGGATGGAACGATGAAGTTCAGCCTCTTCGATTCAGTAACAACCGTACTCGGTTCGATGATCTTTCTGGCAACGGGACCAGCCCTCGCGATCTCAGTGGACCCCCTCGGGTCGTCCGGCAGGGTTGAGCTCTGGACTCCTTCCTTCACCATCGGGTCTGGGGGAGAGGTCTTCCAGCTCGAGGCATTCATTAACGCCGCCGGAGCGGATCTCAACGGTCCGTTCCAAGGCACCTCCGGGCAGATAGGGGTCGACGACCCCTTCGATGGCTACGACATCACGTTCGGATCCGCCCTTTCCGACGGGGACACCGACATCACGCTCTCGTACGACGTGGTCAAGGTCAGCGGCGCCGCTCAGCAAGTGACCTTCCTCTCGTACCTCGATGCCGAGATCGACGTTTTGCTCGGCGGGCTCAGCTACGATGAGCAGGCGACCGTCCATGGCACGCTGGCGCCTGGCCAGGGCTACGAGATCGACGAGCCCGGCTTTTTGTTCGGGGACATCCTGGACAATCTGTACAGCGGCGTGCTCGATGGAGACAACGCCCTGGAGTCGTTCGGGCCCGAGGACGTGTCGATGGCATTGTCCTTCGACCTCGGCGTGATGGACATTGGCGACTCGGCGGTTCTCGACATCATGATCTCCGAGGACAACGACCACATCGGTGGCTTCTGGATCACCCAGACCGATTCGGTCCCGATCACCGACACCGAGATTACATATTCCGGCCAGCTCCGACCGGCGCCGGCCATTCCCGAGCCCAGCAGCGCGCTGGTCTTCGCAGTCGGTGTTCTCCTGACAACGGGAGCCATTCGTAACCGGCGCTAGACCGGTCCGCAGCTGACTCCGTAACGACACGAGCACGCGTTCCCGCAAGAGAACGCGTGCTTTGTCGCTTCTGGACCAGCTTGGAAACGCAATGTCGTGGATGGACGAACGGTCCGCGCCAACTTGCGAGCATGAAGAAGTCGATCAACCTCAGTTCTCCATCGGTACTAGACAGACCCAACGATCTTGAAGACATAACATAATCCCTTCCGGTGTCTCGACTCCGGTTATTACTGCACCAGCATTAAAGTGAGCACACGATGAACCCGCATAACCCGATTCAGTCTTCGCACGACACTCCGGAAAGCGGCGCCAGCCGGCGCACGCCGTCCCGCCTCACCGTCACCGCCATCTTCGTGGCCGCCTGGGCGCTGGCCTTCAGCCTCGCCATCTGGGCACTCTCTGGGAGCGCGAGCGCCCAGTCTTCGGCGGTGGGCGACCTCGCCTTCAACGCAGAGGACCTGGACTTCATCCTCAAGCAGATCGAGTTCGCCGAGCGGCACGCCGCGGGCGAAGAGCTGCTCGACATCCTGCCGAACGCCAGCATCCCCTGGGGCCTGCGAACGGTCGATGGATCGTTCAACAACCTGATCCCCGGCCAGACGGCCTTCGGTCAGGCCGACCAGGAGTTCCCGGCGGCCACGGAGCGGGTCTTCTCGGATGCCCAGAACGGCACGTCCTACAACCAGGGCGACGGGACGACGGTGATGGACTCCACACCGCGCCTGATCAGCCACCTGATCGTCAACCAGTCGGTCGAGAACCCGGCCGCGGTCTACGCCGCGGATGCGAACGGGGACGCTTCCAACGAGGGCCCGGACATCACGGGCGTCGACCAGCTGATCATCCCCAACTTTGCGCCGGACGAGGGCCTGTCGGCTCCGTTCAACGCCTTCATGACCTTCTTCGGCCAGTTCTTCGACCACGGTCTCGACCTGGTCAACAAGGGCGGCAACGGCGTGGTCTTCATGCCTCTCCAGCAGGACGACCCGCTGTACGACGCCGGTCCGGACGGCATCGCGGGCAACGCGGATGACGGCAATACGAACTTCATGCTGATGACCCGGGCGACGCGCGATGCGGGCCCGGACGGCGTCATCGGCACGGCCGACGACGTCTCCGATCCGATCAACGCCACGACCCCCCACGTCGATCAGCAGCAGACCTACGCCTCGCACGCCTCGTCCCAGGTGTTGCTCCGCCACTTCGAGGTGCGGGCCAATCAGCTGCAGGACAGCGGACGCCTGCTCAACGGCTTCGGCAATGACGGTCTCCTCGACACCGCAGACGACGGCGGCATGGGCACCTGGGACACCGTCCAGGCCCAGGCCCTGGAGAAGTTCGGCATCGTGCTCGACGACATGGACGGCAACAATGTCCCGATGATCGCCGCGGACCCGTACGGGAACTTCCTTCCCGGGCCCGCGCGTGGCTTGCCGCAGCTCGTCACCCCCGGTGGCCTGGTGGAAGGCAACGTGGCCTCGCCGGTCGACGCCAGCCCGGCCATCCGGGTCAACCAGAGCTTCTTCCTCGACGTGGCCCATACGGCCAACCCGAACGGACTCAGTCCCGACGCCAACAGCGTGATCAATCCCCGCACCGACAGCCTCAGTGGCCAGACCGTGCGCGGCATCCGCGCG
>JAYZFK010000099.1:0-48811 GCA_036336835.1 Myxococcota bacterium
GCTCGAACCGCCGTCGCTCTGGTCGCCGCTCTGGGTGCGATGAGCGCCGGCGCGGCGACCCGACGACCGAACGTGGTGGTTCTGCTCGCCGATGATCTCGGCTGGGCCGATGTCGGCTACCACGGCGGCGTGATCGAGACGCCGTCGATCGATCAGCTCGCAGCGGATGGTGTTCGACTGACGCGCTTCTACTCGGCGCCGATCTGCTCGCCGACGCGCGCCGCGCTGATGACCGGCCGCGACCCCTTGAAGCTCGGCCTCGCCTACGATCAGATCCACCCCTGGTACAACGCCGGCCTGTCGCCGGACGAGTACACGATCGCGGATGCCTTTCGCGCGGCCGGCTATCAGACCGCGCTGGTTGGCAAGTGGCACCTCGGGCACACGCTGGCCCACCAGGTGCCGGGAGCACAGGGCTTCGATCACTTCTGGGGCCACCTGCAGACCAACACGGATTTCTATACACACGAGCGCGAACGTGCGCACGATCTGCAGCTCAACGGCAAATCGGTGTTCGCGCCGGGTGAGTACCTCACGCATCTCGAGGCGGCGGAGGCGGTCCGCTTCATTCGCGAGCGCGACCGCGCTCGTCCGTTCTTCCTATACGTTCCGTTCACAGCGCCGCACAGCCCGATGCAGGCGCCGCAGGCGACGATCGAGAAGTACGCAGCGCTTCCGCAGAAGAACTCGCGCCGCGTCTACGCCGCGATGGTCGACGAGGTGGACCAGGCGGTCGGCGCGATCCTTGGCGCACTCGACGACGAAGGGCTCGCCGAGGACACGATCGTCCTGTTCTTCAGTGACAACGGAGGCTCCAACGTCTTCGGCGGAGTCAACACGCCACTCCGGGGTCAGAAAGGCGAGACCTGGGAGGGCGGCATCCGCGTCCCGGCCGTGCTTCGCTGGCCTGCTCAGCTCGCTGCCGGAGGCACCATGGATCAGATGACGACGGCGATGGACGTAGCGCCGACACTCGCCCGGGCGGCGGGGGTAGCGTTCGAGCCGCCGCGTTCGATCGACGGGCAGGACATGTGGCCCGCGCTGTCCGACGGCCAACCGGTCCCGCGCGGGTCGCCCGTCGCGTTCGCGTCGGAAATCCCGCTCCCGGGGGTGATCCATCTCGCGATCTTCGACGGGCCCTGGAAGCTGGTCCAGATCATCCAGGAAGGACAGACCGAGATCCGACTCGCGAGCTTCTTGTTCGAGATTCAGGCCGACCCGAACGAGCGCCGTGACGTCGCGGCCGACCACCCCGACCAGGTCGAACGCCTGTCGGGGCTGCTCCGCGAGTGGCGTCGCCAGCACCCGATGGCGGGGACGCGCGGCACGCTGGTGGCGCATCCGGGCTGGGTCGCGCCGAAGGACTGGGCGGAGGCGATCGTCCCGGCGCGCCTGCTCCAGCCGCGCTGGAAGAACGAGCTGCCGTTCTCGCAGGAGCTGCTCGACGCCACGGCGCACCGCGGCGTGCTCGTCGATCCGGAGCAGCGCAAGGCCCTGCTCGAGGCCGAGCGAGAGCGCAACCAGCAGCTGGAGGCGGACGAGCGCTAGCGCTTCGCGGCGTGCCGGCCCGCGCGGCGACCGAAGAAGGTCGATTCGCCGATGCAGGTCCCGCTCGAATAGCCGGTGCCGTCCTGTGCGATGTTCGAGGCGCAGCCGCCAATCGCGTAGAGGCCGGCGATCGCCGCGCCCCGCCCGTCCAGCACCTCGCCCTCGGTCGAGACGGCGAGCCCACCGAGCGTGAAGCACATGTAGGGCGAGCTGCCGAGCGACCCGTCGAGCGCCGCGAAGGGCGGCGCGTCCAGCGGCTTCAACCACTTCTTGCCCTTGTGGAACTCCGGGTCCTCGCCCTTCTCCGCGTGCTCGTTGTAGACCCGAACGGTCTCCTGGAGCGATCGCTCGGGCAGGCCGAGCCCCCGCTCCAGCTCCGCGATCGTCTGCCAGGCATCGACGACCGGATAGCCCCCGAACAACGGTGGCTCGCCGCTGTAGATCTCGTCGTCCACGATCAGCCAGCCGACGGCGTCGGTCTGCCTGGTCGTGTAGATGCTGGAGCGCGAGTGGTAGGAGTCCTCGGCGACGTAGCGCTTGCCCTGTTTGTTGACCAGGATCCCCTTGATGTGGCTCTCGGCGGGATAGAAGGGACTCGTGACGAGTGCGCCGTCCATGTGCTGGAGCACGCCGCCCGCGCCCTCGCCGAGCTGGTGTCCGGCGCCGTCGTCGTGGGGCGCGAACTGGCGCGTGTAACGATCGTCCAGCAGCGCGGGGAGGTGCTCGGCGAGCATCTCCTCGTTCGCCGTGAACTGGCCCGTCGCCAGAATGACGCCGTCGCGCGCTCGCACGTGCCCTCGCTCCTCGCCGAACACGCGGTAGGCGACACCCGCGATCCGATCGCCGTCGCGCACCAGATCGTGAACCCACGCGTCACAGACGATGCGCACCCCGAGCTCCTCGGCGCGCGCGAGCAGGCACTCCATCATCCTGGCGCCACCGAGCTCACCCACCTGCGCAACCTTGTGGCCGCGCGGAGCGGGCCGCGCCTTCTCGCGGAAGGGCCAGGCCTCCTCGTTGCCGGACCAGATCAGGCACTCGTCGGTCATCTGCAACACGTGCTTGCCCTGGTACATCGTGTCCTTGAACGGCACGCCCTGCTCGACCAGCCAGTCGAAGTGGCTCACGCTCTGCTCGCAGTACAGGCGAATCTTTGCCTCGTCGGGCTCCACGGTGTTCATCACCAGATAGGCGAACATGTCCTCCGCCGAGTCTTCGATGCCCACCGCCTGCTGGACGCGCGTGCCCCCGCCCATGTAGAGGTGGCCGGCGGCCATCGCGGTGACGCCTCCGCCGCCGCTCGCGCGCTCGAGCACCAGGACGTCCGCCCCGGCCTGCTTTGCCTCGATTGCGGCGCACACGCCTGCACAACCGAGGCCGACGATCACGATATCCGCCTCGTCGACCCAGCCCGAGACCTCTTCCGCCTCGATCACACCGTAGTCCGTGCTGCTCATGGAGCTCCTCGCCTGACGCACCCGACCGGGAGCGAACGGCCGATTCTAGCGGCGCGGGCGCTCGTCTGCGCCGCTGGAATCGGGCACCACGAGCGCCAGCAGCGCGGGGACCACCAGCACATCGGCCGCCAGCGCCGAAGTGACCGCGAAGGCCAGCACCTGTCCAAAGGCCACCAGGTTGCTCATCGAAGACAGCGTAAAGATCAGGAATCCGGAGCAGAGCACGAGGGAGGTGATCGTGATCGCGCGGCCCACGGTGGCCAGGGTGTCGTGGACGGCGCGCCCGACGTCTCCGTCGCGCGCGTGGTAGCGCGCAAAGCTGTGCATGACGTGAATCGTGTCGTCCACCACGAGACCCAGCGCGATCCCTCCCGTCATCATCGTGAACGCATCGAACGGCACGGCGAACCAGCCCATCCACCCCAGCGTCAGCAGGAGGGGAACCAGATTCGGCACCATCGCGTAGAGGCCGAGGCGAAAGCCCCCGAGCAGCAACATCATCAGCGGCACGATGATCAGCAGCGCGATGCCGTAGGACTCGAAGACTCCGAAGATCACGGCTCGAACGGTGCGCGTGACAAGGGGAAGGTTGCCGGCCAGCGTGACATCCTGGGCGTCGGTCAGCACCGCCGCCGCCCGCTCGTCGATCGCGTCGAGGAAGGGCACATAGCGGACGCCGTCGTACCAGGGCAGGCGGACGCTGATGCGACCGAGCGAGTAGCTCGTATCCACCAGCTCTTCGAGGTCGTCGGTGCCACTGCTCTCGAACAGCAGCAGCTCCTGCGCGATCAAGGCCTCGCCATCGGGCACCACGTAGTGCGAGTCACGCCCCTCGTTGAGGGCGCGGTGGATCTCCTTGACGACGTCGGCGAGCGAGACCGTCTGTCCGGCACTCAGGCCGCTGTGCGCCTCGGTCTCCAGCAGCTCGCCCAGGCGCGCCATGTCGGCGAGCAGCGCGGGTGAGCGCAGCGATCCCTCGCCCTTGCCCGCCACCTGCACCTCGACCGTCATCGCGCCGCCCATCTCGCGATCCACCAGATCGATGGCACGGCGCGTGGGGTGGCCGGGCGGGAGCCAGCCCGGTGGATCGTGCGAGAACTCGATCCGCGGCAGACCCGCTGCGGCGACCAGACACAGAGCCGCCACGGTGGCCATCACACTGCGGGGGTGCCGCGTGGCAAACGCTCCAGTCGAGGTCAGCAGCCGCTCGAGCCGCGCCCCGTGCGTGGATCCGGCCGCAACCTGGCCGACGGGGACGATCGCGAGCAGCGCTGGCAACAGGGTCAAGCTGTAGAAGAGGGCGAGCAGCACACCGATCGGTCCGTAGAAGCCGAGCGCCGCGACCGGTGCGATGTCGGCCCAGGCGAACGACACCAGCCCGCCGGCCGTGGTCAGGCTGGTCAGCACCACGGGCAGCGCCGAGTGCCCGAGTGCACCCGCCAGAGCCTGCTCCCGGTCCGCGCCCTGCTCCAGCTCGCGGAAGAAGATCGCCAGGATGTGCACCGCATCCGCCACACCGATCGCGAGCAGCATCGAAGGCAGGATCTGGGTCGGCAGGTGGATCGGGGTGCCCAGGTGGCCCATCAGCCCGAGCGTCGAGAGCACCGAGACGCCGACGACCGCGATCGGGAGCAGCACGCCGACAGGGCTGCGAAACACCGCGAACAGCAGCAGGGCGATCGTCAGCATCGACGCCCCGACGAAGCGCTGCATGTCGCGCTGCAGCGCCCGACTGATGTGGTAGAGCATTACCGACAGACCGGCGGCGTGCGGCTCGAACCCGGGCGCGCGCTGCTCGTCGAGCAGACGTTGGAGCGCCGCCGCAAAGGCGTCGATTTCGGCCGTCGTGAGGAAGCTCACCGGCCCCGCTTCCGACTCGCCAAAGCCGGCGAGCACGTCCGCCTCGCTCTCACCGATCGCCGAGTAGGTGTCCAGGTCGATTCGAACGCTCGTGAAGCGAGCGTCGGCAGAGATCACGTTGTGCAGGAAGAGCGGATTGGCCAGCGCGCGGTCGCGCGCGGATCGACGCCCGTCCTCGTCGAGCGGCCAGCCCTCGAGCAGGTCGCTCACCAGCAGGGTATCGCCCTCACCACGGGTGTCGCGCGCGTTGACCAGGCTGGTGACGTCCTCGACGTGCGGAAGCTCGAGCGCCGCAGCGTGGAAGGCGTGCAGGCGATCGAGGAACGGACGGGCGAAGATATCCTCGCCTTCGATCAGGACCACGACCGCGTCCTCGCGGCCGAAGCGATCGCGAAACGCGTCGTACTCGAGGCGGACCGGGTCGTCGGGGTGGAGGAAGCTCTCGAAGCTGATGTCGGACTTCAGTGATCGCAGGCCAAATGCCAGGCCGACGACCGCCGAGACCGAAACGAGGAGCAAGAGCCAGGGGCGCCGAACGACCCAGTGGCCGTAGGCTTCGAAACGATCCTCGATCCGCGCTCGTAGGCTCAACCGGTCGCCAGGGTAGCGCCGATCCCAGTAGCGCCGCGGACCGCGGCCCTCTAGCCTCCCGCGATGGCTGCGCAGAAGACCACTGCCAGAAAGGCCGGCAAGAAGGCCAGCAAGAAGGCGACCAAGAAGGTCGCCAAGAAGGCCGGCAAGAAGGTCGCCAAGAAAGCGGCCAAGAAGGCCGGCAAGAAGGCGGCGCGGGCGACCGCGAACAAGGGCGGCGAGAAGACCAGCCAGCGGGCGTCCCCGTCGGCCGAGGCCGCCGCAAAGCCGGCCCCGACGAAGCCGGCCGGCGCGAAGAAGGCAGCCGCGACCATCTCGTCGCTCAACGTGAACATGGGCCATGTGTTCGCGCTGCGACCGCGGCCGAACACCTCCTTCCGGCCGGGCGACTTCACGACCGCAAAGCACCAGCTGCAGGACGAGGCCTACTCGACCCTGGCAGAAGCCGCACGCGAGGTCGCCGAGCGCGCGCTGGAGCTGACGCACGATTCGGGCTCACGGGTCGGGACACGCTACGACCGCTACTGAGGGCCCCGCTCGGAGTCACACCGAGGTGAGGGCCTCGGAGCCGAGAGTCGCTGTTACGAGTCGATCTGTTTGATCTGTTTGATCTGCTCGATCAGCTTGTGCGGATGCCGGCCGTCGACATAGCCGACGAAGGTCCCCTCGACCAGCTCGTAGCCGACCAGGTCCTGGATGCGCCGCGAATAGCGCGCGGCGAGCTCGGGCGGAACGCCCAGCATCATGTTCTCCAGCTGTCGCAGCCAGGGCTGGCAGTACTGGATCGTCATGCCCAGTCGCATCTGATCGGATTGGTTCGCACCGCCGCGGTGGTACAGCGTGCCGGGAAAGATCGCGACCGAGCCGGGCTCCATCTCGAGACAGACCGCCATCGCATCCATCTCCTCGGGATCGGGAGCCGGCGTTTCCCAGCGGTGACTGCCGGGAATCACCTCCGTCGCGCCGTTCTCCGCGGTGAAGCGATCGAGGGCCCAGATGGTCGAGACGCCCTGTGCCGGACGCGGCGGCGGCGGCGCCCCGAGCGCATCGTCCTGGTGCCAGCCCTGCCGTGTCTCTCCGGGATGCAGGTTCACAACCAGTGCGGCCGACAGCAGATAGCTCGGTGCAAGCAATCCATCGGCAACCGAGCACACCGCTTCGTGCTCGATCAGCTCGGCCACGGCGGGAGCCTTGTCCAGCAGGCGGTACACGCGCTCGGAGCGGAAGCCTTCGAAGTCGTTGCGTCCCATCCGCTCGCCGCGCAGATGAGGCGCGAGCTCGCGGCGAAGCCTCGCGATCGTCGACGGGCCGATCGCAGCGGGCACGATCACGTAGCCCTGATCCCGGAGAGGCTGCTCCCAGCTTTGACTCGGGTGGCTCAACGCTGGCTCCGCTCCGGCGCGTCTCATGAGATCTCGATCATCACCTTCCCGCCGGCGCTCGGATCCTGCGCGACCGCCATCGCGGCCAGGAAATCGTCGAGACCGAAGCGGTGCGTGATCATCGGTCTCAGGTCCCGGCGACTCAGAAGCTCGACCATCTCCTCGTAGCGCTCGGGATACTCCATGGCGCCCTGCAGGGTGAGCTGCTTCATCAGTACCGTCAGGAAGTTGACCGGAATCGGCTCGCGGTGGAGCGCCACGATCGAGATGCGCGATTCGGGCGGCGTGCGGTCGATCAGCTGCTTCAGGACGACGGCCGAGCCCGAGGCCTCGATGAACACGTTGGCGTCGGCGTAGTCGACTCCGTAGAAGGCCGTCGTACCGTGGATGCGTGAGAGCTCCGCCCAGAGATCCTGCTCCGTCGGGTCGACCACGTGTCGCGCGCCGAGCTTCTGCGCGATCGCGAGCCGGGTCGGAGAGAGATCGACGGCCACGACGTCCTCGATCCCGCGGTCGGCCAGCACGGCAACGGCAGCGAGCCCGATCGGCCCGGCACCGAGCACGACCACCCGATCGCCGCGCGACGCGTGGGAGCGGTCGACCGCGTTCATCCCGACGCCGAGCGGCTCGGACAGCGCCGCAATGTCGAAGCCCATGTCGTCTGGAATCGCGAACAGGCTGTGGCCCTGCGCCGCTTCGCGCACGAGCAGCCGGCGGGCGAAGCCCCCCTCGCTCCCGCCGTTGCCGATGGCGTAGCCCGCTGCGCCCGGATTCAGCACGACCCGCGTGCCGGGCGCAACACAGTCGACCTCTTCGCCGACCTCGACGACGGTGCCCGACAGCTCGTGCCCGAGCGGCATCGGCTCGCGCGACGGGCCGCCCAACCCGCCCAGGCGGACGTACCCGACATCGCTGCCGCAGATGCCGCAGGCGCCGACTTCGATCACCGCGTCGCGCGCCCCCGGACGCGGATCCTCGACGTCGTCGAGCCGAACGACACCGGGTGCGTGAATCTGTGCGCGAAGCATCGGCTCCTCCTCAGGCGAGCGTCAAGAGCTCGTGTGTCTCGCGCGTCCGCAGCGCAATCGGAATTCCTTCCGGACATGCGTTCAGGCACGGCGCCGCGCAGCCGGCACAGACGTCGGCGCGCCGGTCGAGCCCGGCGTACAGGCGCATCGCCTCCTTCTCGGCGCCGAAGTCCTCGAAGTACATGCGGTGGCGCAACACATCGTCGATCGGCACCCCTTCCGGACAGCTCGCGAGGCAGGCGCCGCAGTGCGGCCGACAGTGCATCTGCGCGACCAGCTGCTCGTAGCGCTCGAGCACGGCGAGGTCACTCGCCTCCGGCCGCTTGCCCGATGCGAACAGGAACTCGTCGAGCTGCGCCGACTCCCACAACGAGATCACCAGGGCCGACACGCTCGGATTCGAGAGCACCCACTTGAAGGAGGCTTGCGTGAAGGAATCGCGCTCCTCGCGAGACCCCAGCAGCCCCTGGTGCTTCGCACCGCGGAGCGTCTTCATCGCCACGATACCGATGTCGGCCGCCGCGGCCCGGTCGATGATCGCGGCCAGGTTCGGCCAGGCGCCGAAGTGATAGGCGAGCATCATCACGTCGAACCGGCCGCTGTCGATCGCGGCGTTCGCCACGGCTTCGAGGTTCGGCGTGTGTGTCGAGACACCGAGGAAGCGCGCCTTCCCCTGCTGCTTCAGTCGGTCGAACGCCTCGTGGACGTTCGGGTCCATCAGGCGCTCGACCGAGTTGCACGAGTGGACGTGGATCAGATCTACCCGGTCGGTGCGGAGCCGCTGCAGACTGCCTTCGACCGCCTCGATGTACGCCTGGACGGGACTTCCCGGCGGCACGTGACCCTGCGGTGTGCAGAACTTGGTCGCCAGGAACATCTGGTCCCGGACGCCCACCATCGCCTCGCCGAAGCGATTCTCGGATCCAGCTCCGCTGTAGTCGGGCGCAGTGTCGAAGTAGTTGATGCCTCGATCGATGGCCTCGCGCACCACCGCGGGACGCTGCCGCCCCCCCGTCGACGAGCCCGATCCGAGCGAGATGTCGGAGACTCGCGCCTCGGTCCGGCCCAGACGCCGGTATTCGACGACTCGCGAGCCGGACCACTCGCTGCGCGGCGAGTCGGCCTTGTAGGGCGGCCGCACCATGAAGATGTTCTGCCCAGTGACGGTGAGCCACGGGAGATTGCGCGCCACCGCGGCGCCGAGTGTCGTAGCGAGCCCGCCCCCGATGCCCAGCACTCCCAGCAGGAAGCGGCGGCGGCGACTCGCACGCGCGCCCGGCGCGGCTGGCGCTCGGGCGGGCAGGCGCGCGGCCCACCACGCCGTGAGCACGAGACTGGCGATCACGCTGAACCCGAGACCCTGCAGACCGGTTCGCGGGAAGCCCGCGGGCTGGATGCCTTCGACGGCAATGCCCAGCGTGCTGCCGAGTATCCAATACGACAGCGCGACGGTCACGAGCCACGCGATCCAAACCAAACGTCCCAAGGTGACCCTCCGGGCGAAGCACCGAGGATACTCTGTTCACGGGGGCAATGGGATCGTCGGGGCCCGACGGTTACACTCGGGCGGCCCACTTGCCCGCTCGCCCACTTGCCCGCTCGCCCACCGCCACGCTGGCATGAGAGACGCCCGTTGACCGTGCTTCGACTCCTGCGCGCCGCTGCTCCGGGCCTGGTCCTCCTGTGCTGTGCCTCGTGTAGCGAGCCCGGGCGCTCCCCCGAGCGGATCGTGCTGATCGTCGTCGACACGCTGCGCCGCGATCACGTCTCCGCCTACGGCGGCACGCCGCTGACGCCGCGGATCGACGCCCTGGCGGCACGCGGCCAGACCTTCCGCAACGTGCGCGCGGCCTTCCACCAGACCACGATGTCGATGGGCTCGCTGTTCACCGGCCGCACTCCCAGCCTGGAGACACAAGACCCGGCCCGCACGCTGAGCTGGAACGGCGAAACGTGGTGTGGCATGGCGCGCTTCGCGGCCGTCGGCTCGGAGGGCGTCTGTCTGCCGGACACGCTGCCCACGCTGGGCGACCGGATGCGACAGGCCGGCTACTGGACGATCGGCATCGCCTCCAATCAGTTCATGTTCGGCGGAGCGGGTTTCTCCCGCGGCTTCGACGACTGGGTCGAGGTGGGCTCGCAGGACAGTCCGATCAGTCAGCCTCGCCAGAAGAGACGCTGGCTGAGCGAGCAGCGCTCCTGGACTCCCGTGACGAAGGCCGCGATCGCAGCGCTCGCGCGACGCCCACGCGACCGCTTCTTCCTGTTCGTCCACTTCATGGACGTGCACGACTATCACTACCTGGGGATCGACTATCGCGAGGCGGTCGGCGTGCTCGATGCCGCGGTGGGCACGCTGCTCGATGGGCTGGAGGCCGAGGACCTGCTCGAGGGAGCAACGGTCGTTCTCACCTCGGACCACGGCGAGCGGCTCGCAGAGACCCACCAGCCGCGCGGGCGGCCGAGCCACTACGGAAACCCGTCCTTCGAGGAGGTGCTCGAGATTCCCCTGATCGTGGCACCAGCGACCGACGCCGATCCCGCCGCGCCGCTGCGCACCCCCGAGCTACACCACCTGCTCGAAGGCATCGCCGGCCTGCGACCAGAGCGCGAGGACGTGCTCGAATCCGGCGAGCACTACATCAGTGAACGCTTCTTCCGGACATACATCAGTGGAAACTGGAAGAGCGCCCTCCGCCGCCGCGACGACAAATTGTTCCTCTTCGATCTCGCGGCCGATCCGGCCGAGCAGCGGGACGTCGCGGCCGACCGTCCCGAGATCGCCGAGGCCCACCGCAGTCGGATCGACCAGCTCACGCGCAACCTCGCCATTCGAACGCGGCGCGGCGATCGCGAACTCTCCGAAGCCGAGCGTCGAACGCTCGAAGCCCTGGGCTACGTGGAGTGAGCGGCGGCCAGCGGCCTCGAGTAGAGACCGATGATGCCTCCCGTAGAGATCTCCGCGATCTGTCGCGCTTCATGCTCGGCGTCGGAAGCTGGTTCGGTTGCTTTGGCCTGCACGGCGTTCTGTTCTCCACCTTGCTGGTCGTCGAGCTCCAAGAGAGCGCGCTCCGCGTCGGGGCCGCGCAGAGTGCGATCTTGGTTCCGGCAGTCGCGTTGATGTTGCTGGGCGGTACCGTCGCCGACCGCACCGACCGCAGGAGCCTGTTGGTCCGCCTCCACATCGCGGCCAGCGTGCTCGCAACGTTGCTGGGCGCAGCGCTGCTGGCCGGTTGGCTCTCCTATCCCCTGCTGCTCGCCTACGCCATCGGCATGGGCGTGCTGCAGGCCTTCGTGAACCCGACGCGCGACGCGCTGCTGTCCGAGGTCGCCGGACCGGATCTCGCAAAGCCGGTCGCGCAGATGACCCTCACCCAGTGGAGTAGCCAGGCCACTGGCGCCCTGACTGCGAGCGCCGCCCGCTGGCTGAGCGCCGGACCCTTCTTCTTCTTGCAGGCCGCCGTGCTCGCTGCGGGCGCCATCAGCTACCAGGGAATGACGAGGCCCGCGGCGCCACCGCGACCTTCCCGGCCGCCGGGTCAGCTCACCGACGGACTCCGAGAGGTCCTGCGAACGCCCGAACTGCTGGCGACCTGGATCCTCGTCTGCGGCGTGGGCGTCCTGTTCATCGGCCCCTTCATGGTGGTCTTCCCGCTGATGGTCCGCGACGTGTACCTGCGCGGCGCCGCCGAGATCGCCTTCGTCAGCGCCGCGTTCCCGATCGGCACGATCAGCGGCTCGCTGGTGGTGATGCGCCGCGGCGGCCTCACCGATCTGATGACGGGCCAGCGGCGCGCGCTCTGCGCCGCTGCGCTGACGCTGATCGCAACCTCACTCGACCTGCCCTTCTGGGGGGTGCTCGTCGGCGTCTACCTCTGGGGGCTCTGCGGCTCGGTTTTCATGATTGCTGGCCGCACCCTGTTCCAGCTGCGCGCCTCGGCCGCCAACCGCGGTCGCGTCCTGGCGACCTACACGATGGGATTGATGGGCGCGGCGGGCCTGCTCGGCGCACCACTTTCCGCGGTACTCGCAAGCGAGTTCGGGCCCCAGGGTGCGCTGGTCGCACTGGGCTCGACGATGCTCGTGCTCGTCGGGGCCGTAACCCGCTACTCGCGCACACAATCCTGACAGGGCCCGCCCAACGGTGCTCGATCAGCTCGCGACGATCGCACCCTGCTGCAGGAGCGCGTCGATCTCGGCGTCGCTGAAATCCGCGGCGAGCAGGATCTCGCGCGTGTGCTCCCCCTTGCGAGGCGCGGTGCGGCGAAGCGTCGCAGGCGTGTGCTCGAAGCGCGCCGGAGACCGCAGGTGACGCATTCGACCGAGCGCGGGATCGCGATCGACCTCGAAGACCGTCCGGTTGTGCTCGACCTGCGGATCGGCCAGGAACGCGTCCACGTCGTTCACCGGAGCGATCGGTACACCGAACTCGTGGGCGCGCTTCAGGATCTCGTCGGTCGGCCACTTGACGAGCTCCTCGTCCAGTATCGCGAACAGCTCTCGCGCGTGGACGATTCGCTCCTTCAGGCTGGCACAGCGAGGATCGTCGATCAGCCCCTCGTACTCGAGCGCGCGACACAGGCCGAAGAACTGCCGATCCTCGACGAGCATCATCACGACGTACCCGTCTGCGGTCGCCCAGGTGCGGTGGATGTCCAGCGGCGGGATCGCCGGCCCGTCGGGACAGGTCTTGCCCGCCATGATATCCGGCATCAGGAACGCAGCGAAGGCGTCGAGCATCGGCACGTCGACCCGCTGACCCGCACTGCCGCGCTCGCGCGCGAACAGCGCTGCGATCGTGGCATAGGCCGCCGTGAGCGCGGTGACCTTGTCGGCGGCAATGCTCTGGATCAGACGCGGAGTACCGTCACCGCCCTGCATCGGCATGAAGCCGGTGAGCCCCTGGATCACCGTATCGTACGCGGGCTCGTCACGGCGGGGTCCGTCGGGACCAAAGCCGTTGATCGCCACGTACACCAGAGCCGGATTGTCGGCGACGAGGCTCTCGTAACCGAGACCGAGTCGCTCGGCAACGCCGGGCCGGAAGTTCTCGATCATCACGTCGGACGCCACCGCCAGGCGACGCGCAACCACCCGGCCCGACTCACTCTTGAGATCGATGCCGATGCTGCGCTTGTTGCGATTGCAGTGGTGGAACAGCGGACTGATGCCCTCCCTGATCGGCAGCCCCATCACGCGTGCGCTGTCGCCGCCGGGCGCCTCGAGCTTGACGACGTCCGCGCCGAGATCCCCGAGGATCTGTCCGCACAACGGCCCGGAAACCACGGTCGACAGGTCCAGTACGCGGATGTCCGTGAGTGGCCCGCGTGCTTTCCCGCCGAGATCGGTGTCCATCGCAGAAGCTCCTCGCCCCGCAGGACCGGGGCAGCCCTCCAACGACCCGATCCTGAACAGATCCTCCCCGAGAAGCAACCTCCACCGGATAGACTCCAGGGCATGCACCGGGTGTACACGACATGACGCGAGCGCCGACCGACCGCCGCGAGACCTGGCAACCGCGACCGCGGCCCGAGTGGCTGCGCCGGGTGAACGAAGAGGGCCGCGTGCTCGATGCGCGCGGTGTCGTCCCGCTCGACGAGCGCTCGCTGATCCAGACGGCGATCGACAATACGGGGCTCGACGATTTCGGGGACGAGCAGTGGCGCGAGCCGTTCCGAATCCTGCTCCGCTCACTGGAAGAGGAGGCCGACCTCAACTTCTGGGGCCGCGTCTACACGCGCTCGGACCTGCTGCTCCACCTGGAGTGCCGACTCCGGATCACCGACTGGTACGAGCGCCATCCCGAGATCGAGGACGAGGTGATCCGCGAGCCGGTGTTCGTGACCGGCCTGCCGCGCTCGGGCACGACGATCATGCAGGAGATCCTCGGCGCCGACCCCAGCTCGCGCGTGGTCGAGATGTGGGAGGCCAGGTTCCCCTGCCCTCCTCCGGCCCCCAGCGACCCGACGCCCGATCCGCGTATCGCGCGAGCCGACGCCCTGGTAACGATGCAGGATCGCATCACGCCGGAGTGGGCTTCGATGCACAAGGTGGGCGGCGACCTCCCGGTCGAGTGCATCGAATTCACCTACGCGTCCTTCGTATCCGATGCCTTCTCGGCTTCGTTCCAGGTGCCCTCGTACTCGGAGTACGTCGCGAAGACGGGCCAGAGCTACGCCTTCTGGTGGCACCGACGCGTGCTGAAGCTCCTGCAATCGACGGGGAGACCCGGTCGCTGGCTGCTCAAGGGTCCCACGCACCTGCCCGTTCTGCCGACGCTGTTCGAGACCTATCCGGACGCGAAAATCGTGCTCATGCTGCGCGATCCGGTGAAGGCGCTCGCCTCGGTGGTCGACGTATGCGGCACGTTGTTCTGGATGCGCAGCGACGATCCGTTCTCGGGCGACTCCTACGGGCACTTCCTCAGCGTCGAGCCCGTCGTGAAGAACCTGGAGCGGCTGATCGGCTGGCTCGAGGACGGAACGCTCCCCCGCGAGCGCATTCAGCCGGTGCGCTATGTCGAGTTCTTCGAGGACCCGGCTAGACAGCTCGAGACGCTGTACGCGGGCCTCGAGATCCCGCTCACTTCCGAGGGCCACCGCGCAATGCAGGCCTATCTCGCGCAGAAACCCAAGGGCAAGTTCGGCGAGCACGACTACGACACTGGCGGTGAAGCGCTGATCGCCGGCGAACGCGAGCGCTTTCGGCACATCCAGGATCACTTCGGAATTCCGGACGAGCTGTAAACGACGACGGCGGCTCCGCCCCGGGTGGACCGCCACGGGACGGCGGGCAAGCCAGTGCGTAGAATGCGCACGGACCGCCCAACCCCTTGCCGGAGACCCCCCCACATGTCTCGATCCCTCTGCCTGGCGATTGCCCTCTCGCTCCTCGCCGCGCATTCGACGGCCTCCGAGTCCGTCTCCGGCTCCAGGCCCTATTCGCCGTATGCCGGCGTCGACTACCCGCTGAACGTCTACTGGGGTGATACGCACGTGCACTCGAGCTGGTCACCCGACGCCGGCGGCTCGGGCAACGAGCGCCTGACACCGGACGATGCGTTCCGCTTCGCGCGGGGAGAGACGATCACGGCGCACAACGGACAGCGCATCCGTCTGCGGCGCCCGCTCGACTTCCTGCTGGTCTCCGATCACAGCGAGTACCTGGGCCTGTTTCCGATGCTCGAAGAGGGCTACCCGGCGCTGCTGGCGACCGAGACGGGCGCTCGCTGGGAACGGATGCTGGCTGCGGGCGAGCGCTCGAAGATCGGCGGTGAGTTCGCGGCGTCGCTCAGCGTCAACGCGAACGTCGTCGGCGATCGTTCCTTCGTCAGGTCGATGTGGCAGCGCGTGATCGCGAGCGCCGAGCGCGCCAACCAGCCGGGGCGCTTCACCGCGTTCATCGGCTACGAGTGGACCTCGATGCCGGCCGGCGCAAACCTCCACCGCAACGTGCTGTTCCGCGACGGGGCCGACCGCACCAGCCAGGTTGCGCCGTTCAGCTCGATCGAGAGCGCCGACCCGGAAGCGCTGTGGGCCTATCTCGCCGACTACGAGCGGAAGACCGGCGGCGGAGCCCTCGCCATCCCTCACAACAGCAACCTGAGCGCCGGTCGCATGTTCGAGCAAGCCACTTTCGAAGGCAAGCAGCTCACCCGTGCATATGTCGAGGCGCGTCGACGCTGGGAACCGCTGGTCGAGGCGACGCAGATCAAGGGGGACAGCGAGGCGGCCCCCTTCCTGTCGCCCGACGACGAGTTCGCCGACTTCGGCACCTGGGACGCCATGGGCGGCATGGGCGCCGGACCGCACAAAGACTGGATGTATGCAAACGAGTACATCCGGCCCGCTCTGGGCAACGGTCTCGCTCTCGGTCAGCAGCTCGGAGCCAACCCGTTCGAGTTCGGACTGATCGGGAGCACCGACGCGCACACGAGCCTCGCCACCGCGGACGACGACGATTTCTGGGGCAAGTTCTCGCGCAACGAGCCGTATGCGGGCCGAGCGGAGGACCTGTGGGCCGCGCTCGAGCTTCCCGAGGGTGTCGGGGCGACCGAGCGGCTGCTCGCGGCCCAGCTGCCGGTTGACATGCACACCTGGTCGCTCGTGGCTTCGGGCTATGCGGCCGTGTGGGCCCACGAGAACACGCGCGCGTCGCTGTTCGATGCGATGCGCCGCCGGGAGACCTACGGCACCACCGGACCGCGCATGACCGTGCGCTTCTTCGGCGGCTGGAGCTTCGGAGCCAGCGACGACGACGCCCCCAACCTGCCCGCCGTCGGCTACGCGAAGGGCGTGCCGATGGGGAGCACTCTCCCGGCGGCGGCGGGTAGCGCTCCCAGCTTCCTGGTGTCGGTGCTGCGCGATCCCGACGGAGCGAACCTCGATCGCATCCAGATCGTGAAGCTCTGGCTCGGCGGCGAGGACGGGAGCGAGGTGCGCGAGCGGATCTACGACATTGCGGTCTCGGGCGCGCGCGCGATCGATGAGGCGGGCCGCTGTCGCCAGCCAGTCGGGAGCACGGTGGACGTCGAAGCCGCGACGTACACGAACGCGATCGGCGCGGGCGCGCTCACGACGGTCTGGCGAGATCCTGACTTCGACGCCGACCGGCCCGCGCTCTACTACGTGCGCGCGCTAGAGATTCCCACCCCGCGCTGGACGACCTACGACGCGGCGCACTTTGGCACGCCACGACCCGAGCAGGCACCCGCCACCGTGCAGCAGCGCGCCTACACCTCACCGATCTGGTACACGCCGCCGCTGTGAAGCGTCGCTCGGGACGCGACTACTCGAGCCGATAGACCCGCGAAGCCGTGCCGCGGAACAGGCTGTCCTTCTCGTCCTCGGAGTAGCTGGCCGCCAGCTTCTTGAAGCCGTTCCACAACACCGCGTACGAGATCGACAGCTTGTCGACTGGGAAGTTGCTCTCGAACATGCAGCGATCCGGGCCGAAGCACTCGATCGCGTGGTGGTAGTAGCGCGCCTGGAGCGCGACCAGATCGTCCGAACTCGGTGGCCGCTCGGCGCTCTCGAAGCCAAAGCCGTTCCACGGCATCAGCATGCCGCCGAGCTTGACGTTGACGTTGGGACAGGTGGCAAGCTCAGCCAGATCCTTTGCCCAGAGCGAGAAGATCTCGTCGCGCTTGCCAGCGTAGGGGCCCACTCCGAGTGGCGTTCCGAGGTGATCCAGCACGATCACCACATCCGGGAAGGCGCGCGCGAGGTCGGTCAGGTGCTTGTTCTGCGTGTGATAGTGGTAGGCATCGAAGCTCAAGCCGAGCTCTCCGAGCTCGGAGAAGCCATCGCGAAACGACGCGTCCGCATACATCTCGGCGTTGCCGGTGTACGCGGCCTGATGGATCCCCTCATAATCGTCCCAGGCCGCAGAGTCACGAATTCCGCGGAACAGCTCGCTCGCCTCGCAGTGCGCCTCGAGCACCCCCCGAACCTTCGAGCCAAGACAAACCGTTGCGGTGCCGACGATCGCACCCACCCGCGCGGCATCAGCCGGCCCCCGCGCGGCCTCGGCCGCGATCGACTGGACCCACACCGTCTCACCGACGGGTCGGAGCTCCTCGGGGCCGTGCTGGTAGTGGTGCTCTCCACACTGCGCGAAGACCGTCTGCTCGACGTTGTGCGTGCCCGTGTCCGCCCACAGATCCTCGAGCCGGTAGTGCGGAAACGCCTCCGTCTCGGTGAAGAAGTGGTGGTGCGGATCGACGATCCGCCGCTCGGGCTCGAGGATCTCCTCCTGCACCAGTCCCAGCCATTCCGGACGAAGCTCGAACGCCATCGCATTCCCTCCCTAGCGGCTCATCCTATCATCGCTCGTCGGAGTCCCGGCCCTGATCGGCGCGACCGGCGGTCGCACCGCCGTCCACCAGGTACTCGCCACCCGTGCAGTAGGCACTCTCGTCCGAGGCCAGGAAGAGCACCAGGTTGGCCACGTCCTCGGGCTGGCCGATCCGCGGAATCGGGTTCGCCCCATAGACGGCGTCGCGTTGGGCTGGATCGATCGTCACGTCGCCGGCCAGCATCGGGGTATCCACACCACCGGGGTGGACCGAGTTGACGCGGATGCCGTCGTGACCGAGCTCGAGAGCCGCCACCTTGCTGAGCCCACGGACCGCGTGCTTCGACGCGACGTAGCCCGGGAGTCGGGCGACGCCCATCAACCCTGCCACCGAGGAGATGTTGACGATCGAGCCGCCCCCGCTGGCTCGCATCGCGCGGATCACGCTCTTGATGCCGAGGAAGGTCCCGATCTGATTGACGCGGATGATCGCCTCGAAGTCCTCGAGTGTCGTGTGCTCGATCGCGCCGGTGCGAATGATCCCGGCGTTGTTGATCAGGATGTCGAGCCGGCCAAAGGCCTGCGTGGTGTGCTCGACCGCGGTCTGCCAGTCTTGCTCACTGGTGACGTCGAGGTGCAGGTAGCGCGCCGCGTCGCCCAGCTCTTCGGCGAGCGCCTTGCCTTCGGCGTCGCGCACGTCTCCAATGGCGACGCGCGCGCCCTCGGCGACGAAACGCTGCGCCTCGCAAGCGCCCATCCCGCGCGCGCCACCGCTGATCAGGGCCACCTTTCCCTCGAGCCTGCCCGACATCTGCCACCTCTCTTGGTCAATGAATCCGCAGCGCGAGTCCGACGAGCAGCTCGTTCGATTCGCCCGCTCGGCAGTCATCGTCTGCCTTGCTCTGGCGCGACAATGAATTGGAGACGGCCAAATTGCAACCGGCATCCGAGCTCACCGGGCAGTGCTCGAGTGCTGGACGAGACTCATGCCCTGCGCTTCTCGCGCGAGCTCGAAAGATCGGATGCATGGGAGACCGAGCCGCAGCTAGTTGCCGTCGCGTCGTCGCTGCTGCACCTCGTCGATGTTCGGAATGTCGCCCTTGCCGTAGCCGGGCATGATCTGGTTGTACCCCTGGTAGGGGCCGATCAGATCGAGCGCCCGGGGGCTGTAGTGCTGGAGGTAGAGCGTGCGGCGGCGTCCTGGCCCGGTGGGCGGCGGCCCCGCGTGCAGGCCGCAGCCGTAGTGCACGGTGGCATCGCCCGGCTCGGTCTCGATCGCGATCAGGGGGTAGCGTTCCGGTGTGATGTCCGCGGGAACGTTGTGACAGGCCTTGCCCCAGCTCCCGGCCATGATGTGGAGCTGGGAGCTGCCCGTGTTCATGCCGTCGAGCTGGATGCCTGCGAGCACGCACGGACAGGTCGTGTGGCAGGCGCCGAAGCCGCAGTCGGTGTGATACGGCAGATTGGCGTACGCGGTCGCGGCAGCGTCGAGGTCCGCGTCCTTGATGACTGCGAGGATGCCCTCGATTCGATCCGGCACCGGCACCAGCTGCTCCTTCGACAATGCGATGAGTTGCTTCACGCGCGGATGCTCGTACAGCCCCGCGATCGTCTCCGACAGATCGGACAGGTAGGTCAGCCGGTACGGGAAGCGACGGCCGTCGGCATCCGATGCCCACCAGGAGCGAAGCTCTCCATCTCTCGCCGCACCGCGGATGCGGTCGACCTCACTCGCCAGCTCGGCGATGAACGACGGATCGAAGGCGCGGCGCACCACCAGATAGCCGGTGGTGCGCAGAAAATGCGACATGACCTCGGGGTCGTCGTCGAGCTCGAAGCTGCGTTCGAGATCGAGCGGACGACCATCGCGGTCGCGCAAGTCGAGCGAGGCCGGATCGTAGATTGGGCGGCCTGAGTACATGCAGCGGATCGCGGGCTCCCAGTCGTCCCAGCTGTCGAAGTCGCCGCGCACGAAGCGCACGGCGTTGGAGTACAGCAGCCCGTAGCGAGTGCGAAACTCGTACAGATAGTCGAGCCACGACTCGTGATCGACGATCTCGAGCACCGTGTCGGCGTCTCCTGCGATGCCGGGCTCGATCGCGACACGGCCGTTGCGGCAGCGGTAGCTGTACGCGCGCCCGTCGGGCAGACCGAGCGCGATCGGCGCCCTGCCCTCGACATCCCAGGCCACTTCCTGGTTGACACCACCGTCGAGTCGCGCGGGCAGCTCGTCACGATGGAAGGCATCGAAGTCGACTTCCGGCAAGCCGGCGACGCGATAGGTGCCGAAGGTGGGATCGCGGCCGACGTCCTGCAGGGCCATGCTCGAGCTTTCCTTCCGCGCCGCAGCCGGCTAGGCCGGGCCGCCCTGCAGCTCGCTCGGCTCGATGCCAATGTAGCGCTCGAGGTTGCGGTGGAGGTTGATGATGCGCGCCTCTTCGCTCGACACGCTCAGGTGGGTGAAGCCGGGCTGGTGGACGCCACGCTGGGCGTTGCGGAGCACGGTGACGTCCTGGTTCAGCACGAAGCCGAAGTCCGCGGTCTCCATCTCCATCTCGACGTCGACCGGCCGGCCGCGCGGCGTCCCGGGCACCTCGCGCTCGAAGGACATGCCGATCAGCTCAGCCTGGTCGGGCGTGGGCCCCGGACGCGCGCACAAGACCTGCAGGATGTCGGCGCTGATCAGCACGGTGACATTCGGGAACAGGTTGTACTGGTGGAGCTCGAGGATCTGCCGGGCGTCGAAACGCGACAGATCGATGCCCTTCTCGGTCAGCTGGTAGGCTCGAACGCGCTCAGCGATCACGTCGTGGAGCGTCTCGCCCGCCACCAGCTCCGGCGCGGGACACGACTCCTCGACCCCCATCCGACCGCCCTGGGTGACGATGAACGAATCCCACACCGCCTGATCGTCCGCGTCGCGAAGCCGCGGACTCGGTACACCGTAACGCTGCCGCGAAACCCCGCAGTGCCCCCAGATGTGCTGCGGGGCGTCGATATCGTCGATCGAGGCGAGCATCTCGGCGTGCAGTGTCTGGACGTGATAGGTCTCCGAGAAGCCGTCGGCCACGAGCTTCCAGTTGGCCGGCGCCCTGGTGAGCAGGGACACCGTGCAGCGAAAGCCGTCGAGCTCGAGCCAGGCGCTGTCTTCGGGCACGCCCTCGAGATAGTCCTCGAGCGGCATTGCATCCGGATCGAGGTTCACGAACACCATCGGGCCCCAGCTGTCGACCTGCACGGGCGTGAGCGCGAGCGTCTCGCGGTCCATCTCGCCGAAGCCCTTGCGCGAAGGCACCCCCTGGAGCGCTCCGCGCAGATCGTACGTCCAGCCGTGGTAGGCACAGCGCAGGTTGCGCAGTCCTTGCCCGGAGCCCGTGCACAACACGTTGCCGCGGTGCTTGCAAACGTTCTGGAACGCACGCAGTGCGCCGTCGCGACCGCGCACGATGATCACCGAGTAGCGACCGACCCGATACTCGAAGAAGTCGCCCGGCTGCGACACGTGGTCGACGCTGCAGGCGATCTGCCAGACGCGCGGCCACACGCGCTCGTGCTCGAGCTCCGCGAACTCGGGCGACGTATAGCGCGAGGCGGGGATCCGGGTCGGTGTGCCCCGCGTGCTGCCCACCGAGGTGATCGCTGTGCCAACAAGATCGTGTGCCGTCATGCCCGCACTCCCGTCACCAGCAGTGGTACCGTAGAACCCGGATCCCACTCGGGATCCCATTCTATCACCCGCCGGTCCGCGGCCGCGCGACGCCGCTCTCCCGCAGGAACGCGAGCACCTGGGCCCAGGGACGCGCGCAGTCGTTGTGACCGCACGGCAGACGCACGAGCTCGCTACCGGCCGCGCGCGCCAGCGCCTCGCCGTGCGCGACCGGAATCAGCTGGTCGCGCTCACCGTGGACCACCAGAATCGGAAGATCGAGCTCCCGGACGGCGGACAAGTTGTCGAACGGGTCGAGCACCAGCATCCCGGGCAGGCCAAAGCGCGGAGCCAGAGCGCGCACGCTGGTGAAGCTCGACTCGAGGATCAGCCCGGCAACCGGCCGCTCGAGCGCGAGCGCACAAGCGGCTCCGCCGCCGAGCGAACGTCCGTACGCCACCACGCGCCGCTGGTCGACGTCGCGCTGCTCGGTCAGAAAATCGTAGCCGGCGACGATCGCGCTCGTGATGCTCTGCTGCGTCGGCGAGCCACCGGAGCGGCCGTAGCCCGGATACTCGATGAGCAACACTCCGATGCCCGCTCGCGGCAGCACCCCGAACGGCCGCAGCCAGTGATCGATCAGCTCGCCATTGCCGTGCGCAAAGATGACAGCTGGGAACGGCGCGGTGGCCTCTGCCGGACGCAGGAAGAACGCTTCCCAATCCGAGGAGGGTCCGAGCGCAACGCGGGTGGCGCCCGGCGGAAGCGGCGGTGCCGCCCCCGCCGCCGGTCGCGGATACAGCACGCGGCGTTGGAGACCGCAGGCGGCCCCGAGCGCACCGAGCACGATCAGCATCGACAGCAGGACGACGCCTAGCACGGCTTTCGTCGACGAGCTCTGCGCTCCACCGCTTCTCCCCACGTCCTCCCTCGAATGCCGTCACGCGGCGCAGACCGGCGGGCACCTCTCGACCGAGCACGAGGATCTCACGCGGGAAGCGACATCCGGCGCCTTTTTTCACTGGCCTGTTGCGACCGGGCCAATCGACCCGACGGGATCGCGGCGGCGCGGGGTCGACACCGAGGACCCGAGAGGACCGAGGCGATCCGACTCCACGTCGGGGGCCACGATATAATCGCAGCGTGCGAATGACGGCAGGCGGCATGAAGCGCCGCGATGCGATCGCCGGATCGCTCGCAATGGCCCTGTTGCTCGGGTGCGCGAGCATTCCCCGCTACGTACGGGGAGATCTCCGATCCCGGGGCTACGCGCCCATTCCGGCCGGTGCGTCCTGCTCGCTGCTCCCCTCCCTGGTGCCGCGTGCGGTCGACCAGGCGATCGCCGGTCAGATCGTGCGGTCACTCGAGCACGCCGGCCATCGAATGGTCGCACCGGAGCGAGCCGACGTCCTGATCGGCTATCAGCAGTCGGGCGACGGCGTGCGACACGCGCCGACCGCGTTCGAAGCCTCGTGGTCCGAGCACCAGGCGCTCGAGTGTCCCGAGCGTTTCTCCCAGCGCCTGACGATCATTGCGACCGGCAGCGAGGAAGGCGTACCTGCTGCTGTGCTCTGGCTGGCCGAGCTGTGCAGCGATGGCGGTGGCCTCGAGTCGTCGGTCCACGCGGGCGCGTTCGCGCGTGAGCTGATGAAGAGCTTCGGAGCGAACCGCGCCGAGCGACGATTCGAGTTCCTCTTGCCGTCGAGTACCCAGGCGCGGTACGCAGCCGACCCGCCTTCGCTCGCACCAACCGCCGAACCGAAGACCCCGACGCCGAAGACGCCGGACGAGCACCCGGCTCTCGCGCAGCCTGCTCCGATGACGACCCCGACGGCCGATCGCGCCGACGAGCTCGTCGAGCCGGGACCCACCTGGTCCGATGCGAAGGACACGTGCGCCAGTCTCGACCTGCGCCCCGACGTGGGCTGCGCGCTGGTCGTGATCGCGGCGTCCGGAACACCGGTGCTCGAGCTCGGTTATCCGACCCGCGCGGCCGCGCTCGAGCGCTGGAAGCACGATGTCGCCGAAGCGGGGGCGGTATTCTGCAGGACCGCGGCGCGACACGGCGTCTTCGAGCTGGCAACCGTGCACATCTTCGCGCCCGATCAGCGTGCGGAGCGATCCTGCCGCGCGCTCGAGCAGTAGGAGCCATCCGGGCCGCAGCCAGCCCTGGCGCCGCCAGCCACCAGCGCACCCGCATCAACGATACCGTCGGTAGATCCACCAGAGGTCCAGCAGCGCGCGAGGCAGGTCGCTTGCGCGGACCTTCGAGCCCGAAACGTGATGCCAGGTGTGCAGCGGCACCTCGATCAGCCCGCTCTTCGGCGTCGCATCGCCCTCGGCCCGCCGGTCGCGCAGCCAACGGGCGATCAGCTCCACGTCGAAGGTCCAGCCCGTGTGAAAAGGCTGCGCGAACAACGCTCGCGTGCGAGCGGTGACGCGCAGCACCTTGGCCCCGCACTGCGTGTCGTAGACAGCGACGCCGAGCGCCCACGCCGCGAAAAAGGCCACCACGCGGCCGAGGTAGTGACGCGTTTCGAGCCGCTCGATCGTGCGGCCGAGCAACCGAACGCGCGAGCCGAGCGCGATCTCGAGCGCCGAGTCGCTCGACAGCCGCGCGACGAGCCGCGGCAGCTCCTCGAGCGGTGTCGACAGATCGGCGTCCCAGTAGGCAACGTATTCCGGCTCCGCCTCGAAGGCTTCCAGCACCCCGGCGCGCACAGCTCCCGCCTTGCCGACGTTGCTCGGCAACGCGAGCACGGACGCGCGATCGGGCCGATCGCCCGCGAAGGCTTCCAGCAACGCGCGTGTCTCGTCGCGGCTTCCATCGTCGACGAACAACAGTCGCAGACCTGGGTGGCGCTCGAGGGCAACACCGTAGGGCTCGAGGTCGAGCCGCGACGCTTCGTCGTAGCAGGGGACGACGAGCCAGATTCTCGCTTCGAGCTGCACGGCACGCGATTCTAGCCGCTGCGCGATCCCCGCGTCGGGCGGCAGCCGGTCGACGCGGCTCCTACGCTGTACCATGGCGCGCGAGCACCGGTGGCCGCGCGTCGCGCTTTCGAGTCGGCCGATCTGAGGAGGATCGACGATCCATTCCATGCCCTCCTCCCGGACGCTGCGCATTCTCTCCGTGCTGGCGCTGGCCTTTCTCGTCCTCTCCGCCGGCCTTACGCGCCTGCGCACCAACGATCTGTTCATCCACCTCGTGACCGGGGGTCTGATCCTCGACGAGGGCCGGGTCCCGAGCGTCGACCGCTATTCCTTCACCGCGCCGGGAGCGCGCTACGTCACTCACGAGTGGCTCGCCGCGACCTGGTACGCGCTCGGCGAGCGCACCGCCGGCCCAATCGGTGCGATCGTGGCGTCGAAGGTTCTCCCGGGCCTCGCAGTCCTGGCCGCGCTGCTCGCGGCTTTCCGCAGGACCGGAGTCGAGCCCGCGATCGGGGTCGGCGTCGCGACCGCCGCGCTCGCGGTCGCGCGCAACCGGATGACGCAGGACCGGCCCGAGCTGATCGCGATCGCGCTGCTCCTGGCGTTGCTGTGGCTGCTGCTGCGCGATCGCGAAAGAGCGCTCGCCGGCGCCCCGGATCGAGTCGTGTTCTGGGCCGCGCCGCTGACTGCGCTGTGGGCCAACATACACGCGTCCTTCCCGCTCGGGATCGCCCTGGTTGCGGCATTCGCCCTCGCCGACCGCATCGACGTGCTGCTCGCGGCGCGAGACCGGCGCGCGCACATCGCCGCATCGCTGGGTCTCGCAACGAGCCTGGTGGTCGCCGCTGGACTCACCGCGCTGCCGCCCGCTTCGTTCGGCCTGCCGCTCGCCGCGGCGGTCGCCGCCGCGGGTGCGCTGCTTGCGGCCGGCGCGTTCGCGCCACTGTTCGCCGCGAGCGCAGCAAGCCCCGGCCCGCGCTACGCGCTCCAGCTGCTCGGCGTGGCGGCGTCGATGCTCGCGATGATCTCGCTGAATCCGCAAGGCCCCGCGATCTACTTGTTCCCGTTCGAGTTCACGGCTGGAGTCAACACCGTGACCGAGCGCGTCGGAGAGTGGCGGCCATTGCTCGAGGCTTCGTTCCTGCACGACTCCTTCGAGCTGTCGGCCTACCTCGTCTACCTCGCCCTCGGGTCTGCAGCCCTCGCCATAGCCGCCGCGCGCGGCGTGCTCGATCGACGCGACCTCGGTGTGTTGCTGTTGTTCGGTGTGCTGCCCCTGCGCCACATCCGCTGGATGGCGTTGTTCGCGCTGCTCTCCGCGCCCGCGATCGCCGCCATGCTGTCGCGCGCCCGGAACACTCCGCCCGCGGCCGAACCCCGTTCGCCCGCTCGTATCGCGACCGCCGGGGTGTTCGGAGCGGCTGCGCTCGCCGCGTTGCTCGGCGTCGCGTCGCGAAACTGGCTCGGTCCGCCCGATCCGCTCTTCAGCGGCGTCCTGCTACTCAGCGTGCTCGCCGGGACGACTGCGGTCGCGTTTGCATGGGTCCGCTCCATCGAGCCGCGCGCCGCGCTCGCCGCGGTCTCGGTACTCTGCGCGCTCCTCGCGCTGCTCGGGGTGGTGCGCGGCATTCCGAGCCGGCGGGGGATCGACTACCAGCGCGGCTTCCAGTGGAGCGAGCTCGATCGCGTCGGTGGCAGCCTCGTCCCGTCGGCCGCCCCGATCGAGTTCCTGCGCGACCGCCGGATCACCGGACAGCTGCTCACCGAGTACTCGTGGGCCGGCTACGCGATCTACCAGCTGTGGCCCAGCGTGACGGTGTTCCTCGACTCGCGCAGCGAGGTGTACGGCGACGAGCTGCTCGACCTGATCCACGACATGCGCAGCAACCCGGACCTGGCGCGGCGGGCGCTCGAGCAGTACGCGGTCGATCTCGTGCTGGTCGAGTGCCGCGGCTACCCCTACCAGGATCGGCTTCGCCTGAACGCGGGGATCCTGGGCGCGGTCTCCGGCGATCCCGCCTGGGGTCTGCTCTACTTCGACGACCGCTCGGCGTTGTACGCGCGCCGCGAGGTCGACCGCCCGGTCGAGCTGCCCGCCTTCCTCGAGGGAATCGACCCGCGCACACTGACACCCCGCACCCTCGCGCGACCGAGCCCGGAGCGCGAGGCGGTCCTGCGAGAAGCGACGGCTCGCACACCGCGAGCCTCGTTTCCGCGGTTCGCACTCGCATCGCTGCTTCACGCGCGCGGCGCCGACGACGAAGCGCTTCGCGAGCTCGAGATCGCCTGGCGCGCGAACCCGCGTCAGCCCGCCGCGCCGGCGCTCGCCGGCCGTCTGGCCGAGGACGCCGGCGACGACCGCGCCGCCCGCAGCTGGTACCGCCGGACGATCGAAGCCGCGCCCGCATGGAAGGCGATCGCCGTCCGGCTCGAGGCCCTCGAGCCGTGAGTCGAAGCGAAGCACTCATCGCGGCGGGCCTTCTGCTGGTCGGGCTCAGCGTCTACGCGCCGATCGCCTGGAACGACGCGCTTCCGATTGCACGCCACTCGGACGTGAACTTCGCCACCCAGAACGCGCGCGGATTCATCGACGGCCTCAGCGAGGGCCGGTTCTATCCGCGGTGGCTCGCCGAGGTCAATCACGGACACGGGGCGCCGACCTTCCTGTACTACTCGCCAGCCGCCTACTATGCCGTGGGCGCGGTGAACCTGTTGACACCGGACCTGCTGACCGCTCTGCGCGCCACCAGCGTGCTGCTGGGCCTGCTCTCGGGTGTGACGTTCCTGCTGGCGGCGCGTCGCTGGGCCTCGAACCGGGCTGCGGCCCTCGCTGCCGCACTCTACGTCGCGCTGCCCTATCACGTCCTAGACCTGTACGAACGCTTCGCATTCGCCGAGTTCGCCGCCTTCGTCTGGTATCCACTGGTGTTTGCCTGTGCGGATCGGCTGCTCGACGGTCCGTCCCGACGCGCCTGGCTCGGATTCGCATCGAGCTATGCCGCACTCGTCCTCACCCACCTGGTGAGCGGGTTCATGCTGCCGTTCGTGCTGGTCCCCTACCTCGGGTTCCGCGTGGTGCAGGAGCGCTGCTGGCTCCGCGTCGTCCCGCTTGCGACGGCCGCCGCGCTGGGGCTCGCCTGCTGCACCGTATTGCTGCTGCCGGTGGTCTTCGAGCGTGGCTTGATCCAGTTCGAGCACGCGACCGAGATGGGGCGCTTCAACTGGAAGCGCAACCTGCTGTTTCGCGACGAGGTCGCGGCGGGCTACAGCCGGGCAACCGTGAAGCCGGTGGTCGAGCGCGCCGCAGTGGGCCAGGCGGTGCTGGCACTCGGTGCGGTGGGCACGCTCGCCTGGCGAAGACGCCGCCGCGCCGGCGCCGGCTCGGACGCAATCCGCGACCGCAGCACGACGCTCGCCTGGATCGCCACCGCGGCCTGGACCTTCGCCCTCCAGACCGCGGCGACCTGGCCGGTCTGGGCCATCGTGCCCGAGCTCGAAACCGTGCAGTTCCCCTGGCGATTCGGCGGCTTCCAGGCCCTCGCCGGCGCCGTCCTGGTGGCGCGCGCCCTCACGCCAGCCGAGCGCACCGGGTCGGCATGGCCGGAGCTCCCGGGACTGCCGTGTGCACTCGGTGCGCTGTTCGCACTGTGGATCGCAGTGGGGATGGCCGCGAACGCGCAGTTCCTCTTCGACCACGAACAGGCGGATGCAGCGAATGCCCGCGGCAACCCCTCCTACTGGGTGATTCCTCGGGGCATCGCGGATCGACTCGCAATCGCCGACGAGGCGCCCCGACTGGCGCCGCACGCCCAGCTCCAGGCGGAGGGAACGATCGAGATCGGCGAGTGGCGTCCCCACGAGCGCCGTCTCGTCTACCAGTCCACCGCGGACGGCGCCCTGCGGATCCGCACCTTTGCATTCCCAGGCTGGGTGGCGGAGATCGACGGGAAGCCCATCGCAATCGAGGCGGCGGGACGCTGGGGCAGCATCCAGATCCAGGCGCCGGCGGGTCGACACGAAGTCCGCATCGCATTCGACGAGACACCGATCCGACGCATCGGCGCGATCACATCGGCCCTCGCCGTCGCGTCGCTGCTGATCGCGGCCGCGTGGGGGAGAGGGCGTCCGACGGGGCGCCGACTCATGTCGTCGTCGTTGCTGCTGGCCGCGCTCGGCTGCGGCACACCCGAGCTTCCGACGGCACGCAACCTGGTCGTCCTGACCCTCGACACCGTGCGTCGCGACCACTTGTCGGTCTACGGGTACACGCAGCCGACCACGCCTCGGCTCGAGGCGTTCGCAGACGAATCGGTCGTGTTCTGGAACGCGATCGCACAGGACACCAACACCAATCCCTCACACGCGTCGATGTTCACCGGCCAGTACCCCCACGTTCACGGCAATCGGGCAAATGGACAGATCCTGCGGCCCGGCGTCGCGACACTCGCGAGCATCCTGCGCGATGAGGGCTTCACCACCGCGGGCTTCATCAGCAGCGCGGTGCTGGAGTCCGCGGGCTCGGGGCTCGACCGCGGCTTCGAGGTCTACGACGACGCGTTCCCCGGGCGCCGGCGCACCGGCGCCCATACCGTGGAACGCGCACGCCGCTGGCTGGCCGCCCAGCCCGACGAGGGGCGGCATCTGCTGTTCGTCCACCTGTACGACGCCCACGGTCCCTATCGACCGCCGGCGGTCCACGCCCAGCGCTTCCGGTCGCCATCGGTGCAGGAACGGCTGCCGCGGGTCCCCCGACACATGAGGTTGGTCGACGAGCACGACCGGCCGTTCTCGCGACTCGGCCAGTACGTGGACCAGTACGACGCCACGCTCCGCCACCTCGACGACCTGTTCGAGCAACTGCGCCGCGCGATCGATCTCGAAGACACCGCCGTGATCGTGCTGGCCGATCACGGCGAGACCCTCGGCGAGCGCTACCACGGACTCGATCACGGCGGACAGGTCTTCGACGAGCAGATTCGCATTCCCCTGCTCGTCTACGCGCCCCGTCTGGCGCCTCGCCGCGTCGATGAGCTGGTCCAGACCGTCGACCTGCTGCCGACCGCGCTCGACCTGCTGGGCATCGCACCGCCGGCCGCTCACTCGATCCAGGGTCACAGCCTCGCTCCGCTGCTCCTGGGCGACGAGGCCCGCGGTGCCCCCGCGCCCGCCTTCTCGGCGGCACGCGCCGTCGCGGCGCGCCACGGCGATCGCGGCTACGTGCTCGACCGCAGCCGGCGCATCCAGTCGGTCCGCTCCCAGAACTGGAAGCTGATCCGTTACCCCGGAGCCCAGGACGACTACCTCGAGCTCTACGACCTGAAGGCGGACCCAGGCGAGAAGCACGACCTCGCCGCGCACGCCCCCCGACGCCTGGCCGAGTACACGGCGCTGCTCGAAGCGTGGAGTGCGACCGACGCAGCCGGCGACGACACCCAGGATCCGGTGCTGCGCGACCAGCTGCGCGAGCTCGGCTACGTCGAATAGGATCGCCGCCCGGGCTTGCTCGTCCTCTGCGGCATCCAGTCCCAACGGGGATCTCCCGGCGCGTACACTGCACCGACCGCGAGTAGGAGGCGGTGCATGGCCCGGGCGCTCGGCCACTTCCGCATCTGCGACTTCACCGGCCAGCTCGCCGGGGCGGGCGCAACCAAGTGGCTCTCGGCCTTCGGCGCCGAGGTGATCCGCATCGAGGATCCGGTGCGGCAGGGGATGTGGGACGTGCTGCGCCCGATGCCTCCCTTCGTCGACGAGCGGCGAGGCGTCGACTTCGGCGGCGGTTTCAACAACCACAACACCGACAAGCGCGGTATCACGCTCAACCTGCGCACCGAGCGCGGCAAGGAATTGCTGGCCGAGATCGTGAAGCGAAGCGATGTCGTCAGCGAGAACTTCGCCTACGGCGTGCTCGACCGCTGGGGCTTCGGCTACGAGAGACTGAAGCAGCTACGCCCCGACATCATCTATGTCAGCAACTGCGGATTCGGCCACACGGGCCCCTACAAGATGTACAAGACGTGGGGGCCGATCGTGCAGGCGCTGTCGGGCATCACCTTCACCTCCGGACTCCCAGAACACGAGCCTGCTGGCTGGGGCTACTCGTACATGGACCACACGGGTGGCTACTACATGGCGATCGCGATCCTGCTCGCTCTGGTGCATCGCAACCGCACCGGCGAGGGCCAGTGGGTCGACATGGCCTGCACCGAGTCGGGGGCGACGCTGAACGGTCCCGCGCAGCTCGACTATTCGGTGAACGGGCGCACGCTGCGACGCGAAGGGTCGCCCAACAGCAACCGCAACGAGTGGCCGGCAATGGCACCGCACGGCATCTACCCGGCGCGCGGCGACGACGAGTGGGTCGCGATCAGCGTGCGCGACGACGCCGACTGGCGGCGCTTCGGCGGCGTGGTGAAGGAGGACTGGACGAACGCCCAACGTTTCGCGGAGCGCGCCGCGCGGCTCACCGCCCAGGATGAGATCGACGCGCTGCTCGGCGCCTGGAGCTGCGAGCGGGGCAAGTTCGAGGTGGAGCGCGATCTGCAGGCAGCCGGCGTCCCTGCGGCAGCGGTCCAGAAGCCGCAGGAGCGGATCGATCGCGATCCGGAGACTGCGCGGCGCGGGCTGTGGCCGACGGTCCACCACTCGAAGATGGGCGACGTTCGCGTCGACGGGATGCCGGTCCACCTCTCGAAGACGAGCTGGGCGATCGACACCGGGGGGCCCTGTCTCGGTGAGCACACGGACAGCGTGCTGGCCGAGCTGCTCGACCTGTCCCAGCCCGAGCTCGACGAGCTGCGCGCGGAGGGCGTGATTTGAGCATCTCCAACGACGCCGGCCCGAGCGCGCTCGCCGGCATCCGCGTGATCGAGCTATCGCACGAGCGAAGCTGCTTCGCCGCCAAGCTGCTGGCGGACATGGGCGCCGACGTGATCACGGTCGAGCCCCCGGCCGGGAGCCCCACGCGTCACTACGAGCCGTTCGTCGGCGACGTCCCGGATTCGGACCGCAGCCTCTACTGGTGGCACTACAACACCAGCAAGCGCGGAATGACGCTCGATCTCGAAAGCGAGCGCGGCCGAGAGCTGTTCCTCGAGCTGGCGGCCAGCGCAGACTTCCTGATCGAGGCCGAGGACCCGGGGCGGATGGAGGCGCTCGGGCTCGACTACCCGGATCTCGCGCGCCAGAAACCCGACCTGATCGTCGCATCGATCACGCCCTTCGGACGCGACACCGAGAAGCCGGACGCGCAGTCGACCGACCTCACGGTGCTGGCGGGCGGCGGCCCGGTCTGGAGCTGCGGCTACGATGACCACTCGCTCCCCCCGGTGCGCGGCGGCGGCAACCAGGGCTACCAGACGGCCTGTCACTATGCAGTGATGTCGCTGCTGACTGCACTGCTGTATCGCGACCTCTCGGGCGAAGGCCAGCACATCGACGTCAGCATGCACGCGGCCGCAAACGTCACCACCGAGATGGCGAGCTATTGCTGGCTGGTTAAAGAGTCGACCGTGCAGCGGCAGACTGGCCGACATGCGATGGACACCGCGACCATGCCGGTCCAGCGACGCTGCGCGGACGGACGCTATGTGACCACGGGCATGCCCCCGCGTACACCGAAGGAGAACACGGGCCTCCACCGCTGGCTGGTCGATCTCGGTCTCGAAGACCAGCTGCCCGAGGCCATCTTCCTGCAGCGCGGTGCCGAGAAAGCCGCGATCGACTTCTCGCTGATCGGGGAGGACGACGAGACGACGGCGATCGTCGCCGCGGGACGCGAGGCACTGGCACTGATTGCCGACCACGTGTCCGCCTATGAGTTCTTCATCGGTGCGCAGGAGATCGGCCTCGCGATCGGGATCATCTACGCACCGGAGGAGATGATCGACGACCCGCATTTCCGGCAGCGCGGCTTCGCCTGCGAGATCGAACATCCCGAGCTCGGGCGGACCGTCACCTATCCTGGGGCGCCGTATCGGTTCGAGAAGTCGCCGTGGCGCATCTCGCGCCGGGCACCCCGGCTCGGCGAGCACGACGGCGAGATCCTGGCCGAGCTCGGCATCGACGCCGAGGGCCTCGCCGCGCTGCGCCGCGACGGCGTGATCGTCTGAGTCACAGGCCGCTCAGGTACTCGATCAGATCGCGCAAATCGCGCGGCGACAGCGCCAGCCCCGTCGGAGGCATGGCACTGGCTCGCTCGCTCTGACTCACGATCTCTTCGCGCGCGACGATGCGACGCTCGCCAGCGACCTCGATCGTCAGTTGACGCTCGTCCTGCGCAATCCGCTCGGCCGAGAGTGTCTCGCCGCCCTCGAGCACCAGCGTGACCACTCCGAAGCCCGGCGCGATCTCGGCCTGCGGCACCAGCAGCGATTCGAGCAGGAACTCGCGATCGCGGCGCTTGCCCACACCAACCAGACTCGGCCCCGCGAGCGGCCCGGCGTCGCCGTCGACATCGTGGCAACGCCGGCAGTCAGCAGCTCCCTCGAACACGCGCCGACCCCTCTCGGCGACGCCGCCCCGAAGCGCGCTGCGACGCGGCCCGACCAGGTCATCGCTCGCAAACGACGCGTCGTAGGCGGCGAGCTCGTCGCGCAGACTCGCACTGCGCCGTCGCGCCGCCTCGACGACCTCGAGCTGGATTGCGGGATCGAGCACGCCCGTCTGCAGCGCCAGCAACGACCGTCGCAGCTCGTCGTCGGCGGACCGGCTCTCGACCGACGCGAGCGTCGCCTGGGCGCGCTGCCGCTCGAGCAGGCTGGCTCGCGGCGACAGGGCGCGGACCTCGGCAACGGCCGACTCGGGCATGACCCCTGCGAGGATGTCGCGCGCCTCGGCGCGCAGGCTCGGGCTGCGGGAGTCGAGGGCCGAATCGAGAGCGCGTCCGAGCAACTGCGAGCGACGCTCGCCGAGCACGCGCAAGCTCTCCAGCTTGACCGGCTCGGGCACGAACCAGCCCTCGACACGCCCGAGCAGCTCTTCGTCGGGCCAGTACACGCGATCGTAGGAACGCGCGATCTCGAGCACGCGCGCCTCGTATGGCCCGCCGACCAGTGCCGGCACCAGCGCCGCGATCGCGCGGTCGACCGTGGACTCCGGGCGCTCGGGCAGCTCGCGATAGAAGCCGAAAACGGGATCGCGCGGCCCCGGTCGCGTGAACTCGGCCAGCGCATCGAGCGCGGCCAAGCGCATCGACTCCGGGTTGCGCTCGTCGGCAGCGTGAAGTGCGAGCCGGTCGGCATTGCTCGCCCCACCCAGCGTGAGGTTTGCGCTGATCACCCGGCGGTGGAGCGCCAGGCTCGTCTGCGGGTCGTCTCCACCTACCGGCAGCAGACCGTCGCGCGCGTCACCGAGCGCTGCCAACGCGGGCAGCGCTTCGCGCAGGTCGAGATCGTGGATTGCGCGCGCCGCCTCGACGACGAGCGATGGCTCCGGATCGAACAGGAAGCGCGCAACCCGCGCATCCTGGTGGCGCCGCAGGACGAGCAGCACGGCGCGCCGTACCGCAGGCGAAGCATCGTTCGCATACTGGAGTATCGCCTCCGGATCCTCCATCCCCTCGAGCGCCTGCACCGCCGCGTGGCGCAGGAAGACGTCGCGATCGTCGTTGCGTCGCAGCAGCTCGATGACCGAGCCGATGCCCCCCTTCGCCTGTAGCTTGCCGAGCGCCGTCAATGCCAGCGACTGCACGCGCGGGGTCTCGCCCGGTCCGAGCACCGCGATCAGCTCGGGGATCAGCCAGCTCGCACGCGCCTCGCCCGCGACACGCAACGCCTGCGCGCGCAGCTCGGGGTCTGCGTCGACCGTCCATTCGAGTCTTCTGATCCCGGCCGCGCGCAGGCCGTCCTCGCCGAGCTGTCCCAATCCCCACAGCGCGTGGATCCGCGCGAGCAGCGTCGCGGCAGGGTCGCGCGCGACGGCGCCCAGTGTCTCGGCGTCGCCGCGCGTTGCGAGGGCGTGTTGCGCCCCGCGGCGTGCTCGCCGGTCGACGTGCCCGAGCAGGGCGGCCAGCTGCTGGCTCTCGCGGTGACCGAAGCCCTCGCGCAGCAGCAGCGTCAGCTCGGCGACCCGCGGGTCGGCCAGATGCTCGGCGCTCTCGAAGCGCTGGATCCGGCTCCCGCCCTGGAACCGATTGAACTCCGAGACGTAGACGCGCCCGTCGGCGCCGAATACGAGATCCGTGGGCAGGATCGAGCCGAACAGCGTGCCCTGGCTCGTGAGCTCGAAGCCGGCGCCGCGCGGCTCCACACCGTAGGCCCGAACACCGCTGCGAGCGCCGACGTACTGATAATCGCTGATCAGAAGCTTGCCCCGGAACTCGGGCGGCAGACCCCCGAGCCCGGGGTCGATCGCTGCGCCCGCCGGGCCGCGGCCGATGTAGCCCACCGGCGGCAGCACCCAGGCGGGTTGGCCTGCGTGCTGCGTCTCCCACAGCCGCTCGGCTTCCCAGGGCCCGTGGAAGTACTCGCCGACCATCGTCTGCACCGACATCGCCCAGCCGGTGTCACTGCCCTCCATCACGTAGACGAGCCGGGCCTCGTCGACGCCGTCGCCGTTGTTGTCGCCGGTGAACAGGTTTCCGTAGTCGTCGAATACCAGATCCTGCGGGTTGCGCAGGCCGGTGGCAAAGACCTCGAGTTCGGAGCCGTCGGGCTGCATGCGGAAGACCGCCCCGCGGCTCACCACCATGGGCGGACGCAGCACGCGACCCTCCCGGGTCGTCACGTTGTAGCCCCGATCACCGATCGAGAAATAGATGCGACCGTCGGGGCCCCAGGTCAGACCGTGCAGGTCGTGTCCAACGAGCGAGGTGGTCACGCCAAAGCCGTGAGCAAGCCGCTCGCGCTCCTCTGCGTAGCCGTCGCCATCGCCGTCGCGCAGCCGCCACAGGTCCGGGATACAGCTGAAGAAGACATCACCGTCGTGCACGAGCACGCTCGAGCCGATGCCGCTCAGCACCTCGCTGAAGGCCGCAAACTCCATGATCTCGTCCGCGACGCCATCACCGTCCGTATCGCGCAGGCGGAGCACCTTGTCCGACTCCGTCGTGTACCACGACAGCGGATCCTTCCCGCGCTGCGCCCAGCTCTCGATGTACGCGCGTCGATCGTCGACCTGCTCGGCGGCCAGATCGTCGAGCAGCCAGTAGGGCTTGTTCCGGTTGTCGCTGATGCCATTGCCCCGGCGGTCGGTCGCCGCGACATAGACATCTCCGCGCGCATCGCGGGTGAGACCCACCGCGGTAGTGTCGAGCTCGGCGTAGACCGAGGCGGTCATGCCCTCGGGCAGGTCCGGCTCGGAGGAGAACCCCCCGGCCGTGAGCTGCGCGTAGCGCAGATAGATCTCGGCCGGGATCCGGCGCGAGAGCGGTAGCTCCATGCCCCGCGTCAGACAGCCCGAAAACGCCACCGCGATCAGCCCGGCGCTCACCAGACGCCAGCCGCGCCGCAATTGCTCCCCCCGCATGACTTGCACCCTCAGAGCAGGCGGCCGACGATATCACCTGGATCCGACTCGACTAGCGAGATGCGCTACAGCCAAGGCCGACTTCGCCAACTTGAGAAAGTGTATTGTTTTCACTACAATTCTGTCATGTGGATGACCCGTGGCCACATTGCAGTAGCACTGACCGCGGCAGTGCTCGTCGCGACGGTCTTTCCCTGTACTGGATCAATCGCCGCCACGCCGAGTTCGCCGGCGCACGCGCATGATGCGGCCCTGGCTGGTGCTCCCGACCAGGATTCCGACCTGCACCGGGCCCGCGAGGTCGGAGAAGGGTCGGTCTTCGACGCACCGTGTCCCTGTGGCTGTGGCGAGCGCGACAACGCGCCGGGGTCCACGGCCCGGCTGGGTGCCGCGCTCCTCGCTGCCCCGCTCTCGCTGGAATACCGGCCCATGGACGGCGTGATCTCGATCGCTCGAGCAGCTTCGCCCGCAACGCCACTACAGCCAATCGATCACGTGCCTCGGCGCTAGACACTCCAGGTTCCAGCAGTTCGCTCGCTCCGCACCTTCCGCTCGGCGGCCGGCGCAACGCGCGCGTCCCCTGCCCACTCTGATATCGCATCGAGCCGACGCTCGGGCGTGGAAAGACTAGTCATGTCGATCAAACACTTCGCTGCCGCGCTATGCGCGGCGCAACTCGCACTGACCGCGGCACACGGAACCGCCGAAGCCTGCTCGGTCTGCCTCGCCGGCGACCCCCAGTACGCTCAACACGGAAGCTCCGCCCAGCAGGAAGGCAGCTTCTCCGCCTACCTGCAGGTGCAGGGCTGGCGCAAGGACAGCGGCCTGCTGCCACACGGAGACGAAGGCGGGGATGAACATCATGAGGGAGACGAAGGCGCTCACGAGGAAGAGGAGGGCACCGAGAAGAACCGCGGCCAGCGACTCGATCTGTATCTCTCCTGGACACCGATCGATCGGCTCACCCTCACGGCCGACATCCCGTTCGTCCACAACCGCATCGAGGACACCGAGGACGGCACGAGCGAGATCCAGTCGTTGAATGGCCTCGGAGATGTCGCCATCTCAGCCGGCTACGTGCTCTGGCGCAACCGGAGCGCGCTCCCCACGACCTGGGTCGAGGGTCGGTTGTTCCTGAAGACGCCGACCGGCCCTACCGACCGGCAGCGGGGCGGCGTCATCGATCCGCACCTGCAGACCGGTACGGGCTCCTGGGACTTCGGCCTCGGCCTCGCGGCCACCCACCGCTTCGAGAGCGCCTCGGCCTACGGCAGCGTCTTCGTGCGCGAGAACGGCACCGGCGACTTCGGCGGCACGGACTACGAGTATGGCGACGTCCTGCTCGCGAACGCCGCCGTCGAGGTTCCGATCGGCCACGCCTTCGGCGTGCCCTCCCTGCACTGGCTCACGCTCGGCGGAGAGATGAACTATCGCTGGGCGGGCAAGGACGACCTGGAAGGAGCACCGTTCCGCGACAGCGGCGGCTCGATCCTCTACCTCACCCCCGTCGCGCGAATCGAGCTGCCGTGGGGTGTGGGGGTTCGGTCCGCATGGCTGCGCACGGCCGTCCAGCTGCCGGTGACATCGAAGTGGCTGAACGGGAGGCAGAAGGAAAAGGAAGTGTGGTCGGTGGGCATCCACGTACCATGGTTCTGATGCGACGACTCTCGCTCGCGCTCCTGGTCCCGGCTCTCGCGGCCGCCTCGGCCTCGGCCGGCCCGACGCTCGCCGTCGAGACGCCGGGCGGCGAGCCAGCAGAACTCGTACTGCGCCAAGGCGAACGGGCCCTGATCGTCCACTTCTGGGCGACCTGGTGCAGCGGGTGCATCGTGGAGCTGCCGGTGCTGGCGGCCGCGCGCAAGCGCTGCCGCCACCGCAACGTTCGCATCGTAGAGGTCAACGTGGGAGAGGAGCCGAGCCAGGTCGACCGATTCATCGAGGACCACGGGCTCGAGGTGCAGAGCTGGTTCGACCGCGATGCGAGCACCTGGCGGAGCCTGCGCGCCCACGGCCTGCCGGTCACGCTGACCTGGACCGCCGCAGGCCAAAGCCTCGAGGTCGGCCCGCGCAACGCAGTCTGGTGGAGCAACACGCTCGCTTCGGTGGGATGTGACGGTGTCTAGCCGCCGCGCGGCCGAGGACCAGGCGCGGCCACCCATCGATGGCCAGCGCAGCTGCGGGGGGCCGGAAGGGCCCGCGTCGGGTCCTCGCCCGCCCTGCTATTTGCAGAGGCCGCCGCCCAGCAGCGCGACCGGATCGCAGTCGTAGATCAGGCGGCCGGCCTCGCCGTGCTGCCAGTCGAGCGGCCGCACCGCCTCGGGCGGGGGCATTCCCGGGGCCGGCGCGTCCTGCAGGGCCTCGAGCGCGGTCGGGTAGCCAGTCCAGTCGCGCGGCGCGCGCCAGCCCGGTGGCGGAACCAGCTCGCCGCGGGTGCCCGCGACCGGATAACGCTGGCGCCACAGGTGAATCGCCTGCGACAGCTTCGCCACGACTCCCGGGTGCGCGGCGGCGAGGTTGTTCAGCTCGTAGGGGTCTTCTCCTGTCCGGAACAGGTAGTTGGTGACGTCCGCTGACAGCAGCCCCTGCCGGACCTCCTGCACGAGCTTCCACTCGTCGTCGAAAGCGGTCAGATTGAAGACACCCTTGATCGGCGTCTCGGACGCGAAGAACAGGGGGTCGTCGAGCACCACCCGCTCGCCCTGGCGAATCGCTGGCCAGAGGTTCCGGCCGTCGAGTTCGAAGTTCGACCGAACCTCGAGGCCGGCCGCCGCCGCAATCGTCGGGAACACGTCCATCACCGACATGATGCTGCCGAAGCGGCCTCCAGCCTCGAGCTGGGCCGGCCAACGAATCACCGACACCACACGGATACCACCCTCGAAAGTCTCCCCCTTGCCGCCGCGTAGTGGGACGTTGTCGGCCCCACCCAGTGCGTAGGCGGCGCCACCATTGTCGCTGAAGAACAGCACGATCGTGTCATCGGCGATGCCCTGCTCGTCGAGCACGTCGAGCACCCGGCCGATCGCCTGATCCATCGCATCGACCACGGCCGCGTACATCGGTCGAGCACTCGGCTGCAGCATCAGCTTGCGCAGCATGCGCGTCTGGTCCGTCTGACGACTGCGGGCGGGCCTGCGATCGTCCTCGAGGTCCGCGTACTTCGCCTTCAGATCCTCCGGCGCGTCGAGCGGCGTGTGGGGCGCAATGAACGGCATGTACAGGAAGAACGGGCGGTCCGGATCCCGCTCGCGAATCCAGCGCGAGGCCTCGTCGGCGAGCAGGAAGGTTTCGTAGCCCTGATCGTCGATCGACACCCCGTTGCGCTGAAAGTCGCGGCCGCCCTGATTGGAGAACGGCGGGAAGTAGCCCACCTCGGTGTGGAGATGGCCATAGAAGTGATCGAAGCCGCGCTGGTTCGGGTGATAGGTCATCTGTGCGTGGCCGAGGTGCCACTTGCCGACCATCGCCGTCTGATACCCCGCCGCCTCGAAGTTCTGGGGCATGAACGTCTCGTCGGGATGGATCCCGATGGTGTGCCACGGCATGATCACGCCGTACGCGACGCCAAGGCGCATCGGGTCGCGCCCCGTCATCAGCGCCGCACGCGTGGGTGAACAGATCGGCGTCGTATAGAAGCGGTGCAGCTCCACGCCCTCGCGCGCGAGGCGATCGATCGACGGCGTCTCGATGCTCTCCTCTCCGTGAAAGCCGACGTCCGACCAGCCGAGATCGTCGGCCACCAGGATCAGTACGTTCGGCTGACCAGCTTGCACCGAGGCACCCGAGAGGCAGCTCGCGAGCGCGGCGCACAGGGCCACGATCGTGGGCGATAGCGTGCTCGTTCGTTTCATGACCCGGGAAGCGACCAGATCGACTCGCCACTGTCAACTCCGCCTGAGCGGCGGGCGAAAGCGACTCAAATGGGGGGTATGCTGACCCGATGCTCTCGATGCCCGACTCGCTGCTCACGTCGCTCGCGCTCGGAGCCGTGCTCGCCACCACTGCGTGGCTGTACGACCTGTCGCGACTGTCGCGCGCGATGTTCGTCGCACTCTGGCTCGCTGTCGTCGTAGGACTCGACGTCTCCGATCTCGAGGCGAGCCGAATCGCCAGCGTCGAGCCTTCCGCGAGCCGACCGTTGCTCGAGCGGACTGATGGCTACGTGACCTCCCAGGCCTGCCAGTCATGCCACCCCAGTCAGCACGCGTCCTGGGAGCAGTCCTACCACAGCAAGATGACCGCGCTGCCCAGCGAGGAGACGGTCCTCGCGCCGTTCGAGGACACCGTCCTGAGCTACCGCTACAGCTATTTTCCCCACCGACGTGGCGACGAGTTCTGGATCTCGACCGACGACCCGACCTGGGCGGAGCCGGGCGAGGCGCTCCCGGTGTCGCGCCGCGTCGCCCTGGTGACCGGCTCGCATCACCAGCAGCTCTACTGGTTCGAGCGGCCCGGCACCCGGGCAGTGGGGCGCTTCCACTACTTCTACCGAATCCCCGAACAACGCTGGGTGCCGTTCAAGTCGGCTGTGCTGAGCAAGCAGGACATGTTCGACGACCCCGGTGAGTTCTGGACGACCGTCTGCATCCGCTGCCACTCGACTCACGGGAAGCCGCGCTTCGAGCCCGAAAACATCCGGGACGCCGACACGCGAGTCGCCGAGTTGGGCATCGCGTGCGAGAGCTGCCACGGCCCTGGGCTCGAGCACACCGAGGCCAACCGCAACACCCTGCGACGCTATCTCCGCTATCTGCTCGGCGGCCCCGACGACACGATCGTCAACCCGGCGCGACTGTCCGCCGATCGGTCGCTCGATGTATGCGGCCAATGCCATGCCGTGCAGTCTCTTGGATCGAGTGCCCGGATCCGACAGTGGTCACGCAACGGCATGCCGTACCGACCCGGCGACGATATCGCCAAGACACGCCACATCGTCGATGCGCGACCCGGCGTCCCCAACAACCGCTTCCGAGACCGAACCTTGCGCCGTGATCCCCACTTCCTCGAGGACCGCTTCTGGCCGGACGGAGTGCCGAACGTGTCGGGTCGCGAGTACCAGGGTGTCAAGACTTCTCCCTGCTACGCGTCGGGTGAGTTCACCTGTCTGAGCTGCCATGTCATGCATCGGCCGAGCGACGATCCGCGCCCGCCCCTCGAGTGGGCGAACGACCAGCTCGCGGCGGACCGGCGAGGCAACGATGCCTGCCTCGGCTGTCACCCGGAGTTCGCCGAGCCGGCCGCAATCGAGGCGCACAGCCACCACGCGTCGGATTCGCCGGGCAGCAGCTGCTACAACTGCCACATGGCGAACACGGCCTATGGCCTGCTCAACGCCACCCGCAGCCACTTCATCGAGAACCCCGACACGGCGACCCAGCTCGCGACCGGACGCCCGAACGCGTGCAACCTGTGCCACCTCGACCAGACACTTTCCTGGACCGCGCACAAGCTCGAGGAGTGGTACGGCACGCCGCAGCCAGAGTTCCCGGATCCAGAACACCAGCGCACAGCCGAAGGCCCCCTGCAAGCACTCCGCGGTGATGCTGGGCAGCGAGCCCTGCTCGCCTTCCACCTCGGGTGGGAGCCCGCGCAGCAGGCGTCTGGTGTCGATGACTGGGCCGTTCCCGTGCTGGGCGAGCTCGTCAACGACCCCTACGAGGCCGTGCGCGTGATCGCGCACCGCTCGCTCGCGACACTGCCGGGCTACGAGGACATCGAGTTCGACTACCTCGCACCCCGCGAAGAGCGACGCCAGGCGCGGGCAGAGCTGCTCGACAGTTGGGCCCGCTCCGGCGCCGAACGCAGCAGCCCCGCGCGTCTCGCGCGCGTACTGATCGACGACGAGGGCCGCAGGATGCAGGCGCGAGTGGCGCAGCTACTCGATCAGCGCGATACCCGGCGAGTGTTCCGGGCCGAATAGGAGACTCGATGAGCGACGGCGAGCGAGACCCCGGCCGCTTCCACCTCCGCGTAGGGTGGTGGACGGTGCTCGTGTTCTTGGCGATGGGCATCGCGCTCGAGGGCATGCACGGACTGAAGCTCGGCTTCTACCTCGACCTGGCGAACGCGACGCGCCGCCACATGTGGACGCTGTCGCATGCACACGGGACGTTGCTCGGGCTGATCAACATCGCGTTCGCGCTGTCGCTGCGAACCTTCGGCCTCGTCGAAGGCGACGATGGTTGGCTACGCCGTGCTTCGCTCGCACTGATGCTCGCCACCCTGCTGCTCCCGGGCGGCTTCGCACTCGGCGGCATCAAAATCTACGCAGGTGACCCGGGACTCGGTGCGCTGCTCGTGCCGGTCGGCGGCTTCTCGCTACTCTACGCCGTCTGGCTCACCGCCAGGCGGCTCTAGCTCGACGCGGGCGGCCGGCGTCGAGCGATCAGTGCTGAGGTCTCCGCTCTGAGAGCGAGAGCCTCATCCGGGGTCGCGGCGAGAAGCCCGGGCATCGAGCTCGCGGCGGATCTCGGCGTGCTCGGACTCGTTCAGTCGAAAGCGCATCAGAAGTATCAGCCCGATCGCATAGCAGCCAGCGGGCAGGAAGCCGTAGAGCGCGAGAATCGCCCGCTGCGTGGTCTCCGACTGCTCGACGTTCGGCTCGAAGCCCACCAGCTGCAGGGTGAAGCCGAGCACCATCGCCAATACTCCGCTCATGCTCTTCTGAATGAAGGTCCAGACGGAGAGGTAGGCGCCTTCCTTGCGCTCGCCGGTGACGAGCTCGTCATAGTCGATCACGTCAGCCTTCACAGACAAGCCGATCACCTGGCCCAGGCCCGATGTTGTGCCACTGATGAAGGACAAGACGCACCACAGGAGGATCATTCCCTCGCCGAGAAAGGAGTGGAAGAACCACGAGACCGTCGCGACCGCCGTCGAGATGAGCCAGAGGCGTCGCTTGCCAATGCGCCTGGACAGATAGATCCACACCGGAGGCAGTACGAACGAAGGCACCACGTGCAGCAGCAGGATGCCGATCGTGTAGCTCTCGGGCAGCTTCACGATGTACTGCATCACGTAGAGAGCGAGGAGCCCTCCCGTCGCACCGCCAAACGACTCGATCGCGTACATTGCGAGCAGGATGCGCGCGTGCGGATTCTTGAAGACGTCCCCGAACGCATTGGTAATGCCCTCGCCGCCTCGGCCCTGATGCTCCGCCCGCTCGCGCTGCGGCGCGATACCGCCGGTCGTGAGGAGCACGCCGAGGGCCGCCAGCCCGAGGGCCAGGAAGACCGCGAGGGAGCGCGGCGACTCCGAGCTGACGAGCGCGTAGAACACCGCGAGCCCGAGCAGCAGTCCGGGGCCGGCCATCAGCTTGGTAATGCCAAACACCCGCGTGCGTTCGTGGTGATCGGTCGAGAGCTCGACACCGAGGGCGTAGTAGGGCACGTAGAACATGGTCTGCGCTGTCGAGAACGCGAGCAGCGCGACACCGATCCAGAGCGCGAGCGCCCAGTTGCCAAGCAACCCGGGTGGCGCCCACAGCATCACGAACGAGACCGCTGTGAAGGGGATCGACGCGAAGATCCAGACACGGCGCCGCCCCCAGCTCGAGCCGCTCCGATCGGAGAGCCGCCCGACGATCGGGTCGGTGACCGCGTCCCAGACCCGTCCGGCGAACAGGACGATCCCCATCACGCCCGGCGCGATCAGCAGGACGTCCGTGCAGTATTTGAGCAGGTAGAGCGCGTTGACGAAGGCCATCGCCGTAACGCCGATCCCAGCGGTTCCGTAGGCGACGATGCGGGGCAGCGGCAGACGATCCGCGCGAGGCGCCTGGGGGCGCTGGGGTACCGTGGCACCGGCCATGCGGGGCAGTATCTCACGCGCGAGAGGCTCCACTGCCGAAATCCACTGGTGCCGGATCGCTGGCTTCGCTTCCATTCAGCGTCCATCCGGAAACCCGGGAAACGGGGCCGACAGTGAACGAGATCGATCAGCGACCCGAGACCTCTGCCGACAAGGAGCGCTTCTCGTCCGGCGGTCGCCGCAGCATGCTGCTCTTGCGAGGGCCGACCGGCCTCAAGATCGACAAGGCGATCGTGTGGGCGACCGGCTACTCGCTGATGACGAAGCAGTACTGCGTCGCGCTCGGCGAGCCGTATTCGCCAACCCTCATGCTCACGACGATCGGCGCGCGGACGCGCGAGCTTCGGACTGCCTGCCTGCCGTTCTTTCGCGTGGGGGAGGATCTGGTACTGCGCGGCAGCAACGGTGGAGGGCCGACCGATCCGCACTGGGTACACAACGTGCGTGCGCATCCCCACGCCTGGGTGCGAATCGACCGAAAGAGCCGACCCGTGCACGCACACGTCGCGCGTGGCGAAGAACGCGAGCAGCTCTACCAGGTCTTGTGTCGCAAGACACCGACCACGGCGCGCTATCAGAAGATGTGCGCGCCACGCGAGCTGCCGCTCGTCGTGCTGCGCGAGTGGGAAGCCCACGAGAGCGGCGGCGACTGATGCTGGAGGGAGAGATGACTCGAATCGAATCTTGGGCGCATCGGATCACAGCCTGCGCGGCGCTCGTATTGACCAGCTGCGCTGCGCTGCCCGAGCGCCTCGAGGGCACTAACTACACGGCCGAGTCCGCGCCGTTCGTCGCGGCTTCGGTCGAAGCGCTGACACCGGAAGCCGCGCTGCCACAGCGCCAGGGACTCGTCCATCGGGTGCTGCTGATCGGGGACGCTGGAGTCCCGCGCGAGAGCGAGCCTGTGCTCGAAACGCTCCGCGTCTGGGGAGACGCGCACCCGAACGACACGACGGTTCTCTACCTCGGCGACAACGTGTACCCGTCCGGGCTCGAGAAGGATGACCGGCCTCATGGCGAACGGGTCCTGCGGGCCCAGCTCGAAGCGAGCGACGCGCACAAGATCTTCGTACCGGGCAACCACGACTGGGGCTTTCCGTACCAGGGCAGCGACCGGGTCCTGCGCCAACAGGCCTACGTCGAAGCCAATGGCGCGGAGTTCCTGCCACGAGACGGCTGCCCGGGCCCCGCCTACCGCGAGCTCGTCCCGACGGACGACGATGGCCGTCGAGGGGTGGCTCTGATCCTGATCGACATCGATCCGTGGTTCGCCGAAGAGGCCGAACGCCCGAGCTGCCCGGGCGCCGAGACACCGCAGGAGCTGGCCGAGCAGCTCGCGACACTGCTCGAGCGGCATCGTGAGCAGTGGCTGATCGTCGGCGCGCATCACCCGCTGCGCACCGGCGGCCCGCACGGCGGCTTCACCCGGGGCTGGCTCGCCGACTTCGTCACCGGGACCATCTTCCTGATCTACGGCTCACTACAGGACGCCTACGAAGAGGGCTACCGCGCGATCATGCTTCCGATCGAGGAGGCACTCGCTTCCGCGCCGCCTCTCGTCTACGCCGCAGGACACGACCACAACCTGCAGATCCTCGAGGGCAATGGCCACGCACGCTTCCAGATCGTCAGTGGTGCCGGTGCCACGGACCGCGTGCGGGGCGGCTCGGTCACCGACATCGAGGGCACGCTGTTCGCGCACGGCCACCCGGGCTTCATGGCGCTCGACATCGTGCGCACACCGTCCGGCGAACGCGCGCTGCTCTACGTGGTCGAGACCGGCAAACCCGACCCGGTCCTCCAGCTCGATCTGGGAGCACGCTGACTCGCTAGCGTCCTCGCAGCGCCATGGACGCAGCCACGCCAGGCTCGAGGATCACGACCTCGACTCGGCGGTTGATGGCGCGGCCTTCCTCGGTCTCGTTGTTGGCGACCGGGTACCGCGACCCGAAGCCAGCGGCAGCGATCCGGGGCGGCTCCACACCCGCATCGACGAGGGCGCTGAGAACCGCTTCGGCTCGTTCCGCCGATAGCCGGAGGTTGTACTCGCCGGTACCGACATTGTCGGTGAAGCCCTCGACGACCACCTCGCGGTTCTCGGACGCAATCAGGAAGCCGGCAATGCGCGCTGCGGACAGGAGAGCGTCCTGCTTCAGCTCGGCGCTATCGAACTCGAAGAGCACTCCGCCGAGAGTCAGTACCATCCCACGCTCCGTCACGTTCGCCTGCAGCGCTCGGGCGCGCCGTGCCGCACGCGACACCTGGCGCTGTGTACTGCGCGTCTCACGGCGAGCCTGGTCGAGCGCTCCGGAGGCCGCTGCGTTGAGCGCTACGGTTTCGGCCCGGGCTTGCGCCACGAGGGCCAGGGTGGCGGCCATGTAGGCCTCGTGGTCGACCTCCTCTTGCCAACGCGCAGCGTCGAGCGCCTTCTCGGCAAGTGCGAGGTGGCGATTCGCCTCCCGGAAGTGAAGCGAGCGGCTTGCGTCGACGTTGCCGTCGGCCGACGCCGACGCCACCGCGGCGCGCGCCCTTTCGACCTGTGTCGCATCCAGGGAGGCACAGGCGAATATCAGCCCGAGGCAAATCGCGGCGCAGCAGGCTGCAGCCGAGCGCGAGAGCCAACCTCGTGAATCGTCGTGTCGCTCGCTCATTGCAGACCCCCCGTCGCCTCTTCGGTCGTCTCGAGCAGTGCGCCCGCGTCCCTCTCGACGCGCACGGCCTCGGCAGCCTGCATCATCGCCTGCGCCAGCTGCGCCTGCGCGATCGCCAGGCGAGCCGTGGCCGTCGACTCGCGCGCGAGCCGTGCCGCGCGCAGGGGCTTGCTCTGGCCGACTGCCTCTTCTGCCAGGACGAGGCGCTCGCGGGCCAGTGCCATCTCCGCCGGTGCCATCTGCTCGGCCCCGCCGGCCTCCGCATCGAACAGCGCATAGCGAGCCTGTGCGATGGCGTTCTGACCCGTGACTCCCGAAGCAGTCGTGCAGGCTGTAGCCAGCAAGATCGCAGCGGTGAGCGCGACAGTCCGTCTGCCGGCATGAAGCGTGCGCGTCGTCATGACCTTTCCTCCGAGCGGCTCCTCTCCGAGCCGTCATCGTCCGATGTACCGAGCCCTCTCCGATCTTCCTCGATCAGAGAGGACGTACTCGGTCCTGTGGAAACCTCGTCAGCGGGCCCGGGGCGGCCCCCCCATTTGACCCAGCCAGCGAGAGCCGCCGATCGTGTCCGAGAAGGGCCAGAACGCCTCCGGGTCGAGCGGCCCGGCGATCGCGATCTCGCGCCCGAGCCAGCTGTCGGTGACCAGCCGCGCTCGAACAGGGCCTTCGACGGGCAAGCGGTCTGCAATCGGATCCCACGGGCTCGGAAGCAGCGACAGCTCGCCCTCGACCGCTTCCCGATACGTCGGCTGATAGGTGCTGCGAACACGCACCAGGTGCGGCGGGAAGTCGTAGCTCTTCTCGGCACCGCCGACGGCGCGCGACACCTTGGTCCACCACTCGTTCTCTTCGTACTCACCGGGCAGTGGCTGCGCCCCCTTCACCTCGCCCTCGAACTCGACGAACGTGTAACCCTGGTGAGTGCAGCGGGCGCGCACTGTATCGCCGATCCGATAGTAGGTGACCGCGCACGGATACTTCGGCTGGCCGTTCATGTCACGGCTGATGAAGATCGCCGACTCCTGGTCGATCCCGTAGCCCAGACAGTAGAGACCCTTGGTTCCCTTGTAGTCCGCATCGACCGTGATCCAGATGCCGAACTCCGGCTCGTCCGGAACCGGCACGCAGTAGATCGAGAGGTGCACGTTCGACTGGTCGCTCGCGTCGATCCCCGGCGGCAGCACGGCGGCCAGCTTCGAGGGATCGGTCGGGTAGTCGATCTTCAGGATCGGCCAGCCGGCGATGTCGCCGGGCTTGATGCTGGGTGCGTCGCTCATCGGGGATCTCCTCCGTATTCCGTAGCGGTCCCTGTGATTCTACTCTCCCGCCGCGCGTCAGAGGTGGGAAGTCAGGGCCCACCTGCGCGCCGCGAGATCAATGACGGTTCTTTCCCCCGGTCTCCAGAAACCCGGTCCCGGCAGCCTGCTGGCCTCGATCCAGGCGAGGGCTACTTCCCCAGCAGGGAGGCGTCCATCGTGAGGGCGCCGGTCAGCATGCCACCGCCGCCGCCGCCGTCGGTGTACAGGTTCTCACCGGAGACGTAGCTGGCCGCGTCGCTGTTCAGGAAGGCGAGCGGCCAAGCCTGCTCCTCGGCGGTCGAGTTGCGCCCCACCGGCTTCGGATAGGCGTCCATGAACTGCTTGCCCGCCTCCTCGACGAAGGCCGGCATCATCGGCGTATCGGTCGGCCCGGGCGAAGTGCAGTTGAGCCGGATGCCCGTCTCGCTCGTCAGCGTCGCCGCCCGTCGAAGCGTGTATACGATCGTGCACATCTTCGAGAACGGGTAGGCCATCAGCCACGGCTCTTCGGCGTGCTCCTCGATCCACTTCTTTGCCTCGGCCGGGCCCGCGGTGTCGAGCAGCGGAAAGATGTTCTCCATCTGTCCGAGGTAGCCCATGCCGGCGGAGGAGGAGATCGAGACCGCCGCCCCGTCGCGTGGCATGTGTGGCACGCAGCACTCGATCGTGTGCCGCAGGCCGACCCAGTTGACGAGCATGACGTCGAGCTGGCCCATCGAGCCGGGAAGCCCCGCACAGTAGAACAGCCGATCGATCGGGCCATCGGCCGCGACGGTGGCGACCATCTGCTCGATCGCAGCTGCATCACGCAAGTCGACCTCGTAGAAGGCCTCGGCCTCGAACGTGGTGGGCCGCTTGATGTCCACGGCGACGACGCTGCCACCGAGCGACCCGACGACCTGGGCCGTCGCTTCTCCCATCCCGGAGAAGCAACCAGTGATCAGACAACGCTTGCCTTCATAGCTGAACAGGTTCTTCATCGATCTACGCTCCTTGCTTGGTCATGGTCCCTGCCGCCTGTCGCTCCATGCGTTCGCGCACGAAGGTAATGCAGGTCGAATCGGCTGGAATCTCTTCGAGGGGCTGCGAGACGAGCTCCGCGGTGATGCCAAGCGCTTCACCCTCCGCGCGCAGCGCCTCGAGATCGAAGCCATAGAGGCCAGCGGCATTCTCGCCGAGCATCATACGCACATCGTCCTCGGAAACGCCGGCGAAGGCCCAACGCATGTTCTCGCGCGAGTGCGGGTAGCAGCCCTCGTAGTGCGGGTAGTCGTTGCCCCAGAGGACGCGGTCCCTGCCCACGATCTCGCGGCCGCGGATGTCGCGCGGCGACGGGAAGCTGGCGCCGT